>CAKQRW010000043.1 GCA_934271655.1 uncultured Bacteroidaceae bacterium
TTGAACATGACTTTTTTGCTGCAAAGTTATGCAATTCAAATGTGGTGGGAAAGTCGGCTATTTTCGGATGGTTACCGCCAAATATAAAAATAATTATGAGCACCTACTTAATAAAAAACAGGCATGCTTCAAAGCAAAAGCAACAGGCATGCGCCAAAACAAAAATTACGGGCATGCCCCTATTGAGGACATGCCCGTATTGATTATTTACATTACTGCAAATTGCTTATGTGTGTAGTATCGATACCCAAAGACATTACTTGAGCTCGATGATAGCACGACGGTTGAGGTTGTATGGAGCAACATCGCTCACACCACCGATACCGCGAGTCTCGATGTTAGCGCGGTCTACGCCAAGGTTAACGAGTTCGTCAGCAACAGCCTGTGCACGAGCCTCAGAAAGCTTCTGGTTGTAAGCAGAAGAACCTGTCTTGCTATCAGCAGCACCAGTCACAACGACCTTAGCACCTGAGTTCTTAGCAGCTGTAGCGATAGCCTCAACATTGATGAGGTCCTTCTTAGAGTTGATCTTAGAAGAGTTGATGTTGAAGAATACAGAAGTAGCGCTGCTTGCCACCATCTTGTCTGTAGCTGGCTTCTTAGATGCCTGAGCGAGACGGTTGCGGAGGTCAGCGTTCTCGTCCTGCTCAGCCTTGAGCTGTGAACGGAGAGAAGCGAGCTTAGAGCAAGCCTCGTTAGAGAGAGCCTCGTAGTCGTCAAGAGAGACAGCCTTTGACCATCCTGTCTTGCCAAGGTTGAATGTCACACCGAGGTCAGCAGTGATGATGCCGTTTGTAGCAGTCTTGCTGCTTCCAGCATATGGATAGTACTGAGAGTCAGTGAAGTTCCATGCACCTTCGAGATAGATGTTCATGAGCTTAGAAATCTTCCAAGAAGAGTTGATACCTGCTCCGATGAGTGGTGCGTTGCAACCTTCGTCAAAGCGGCGGATGATACCTGCACGTGGGAATACAGAAAGATTCCATACACGAGTGTCGCTATAGCCACAGATGAGGTTGCTCAGGTTGAACTGAGTGTCGAAGTAGATAGAACCAGCGCCGCCGTCCTCGCAGTTTGGCACTACATCAGCCATGCAGCCCTGAGTGCGGAATGCGTGTGGGAACGCTCCATTCTCCCAGTTAGCCTTTACGCGAACTCCGATGCCTGGAGTGAACCACTTGCCCACTGCGAGGTTGAGGCCGTAAGTGCGGCCTGAGTGCCACATGTCATCGAGGAAGTTTGCTCCGTAAGGATTCTGGACAGCCATGTCCACGCCTACCTGAACATACCAGTTTGACCAGAATGAATTAGTTGCAACACTGTACTTGCTTGTAGTAGGTGTTGCGAACTCGTCGCACTGAGCGTTTGCTGCAACAGCGCCGAGACCTACAAAGGCCAGAGCCATCATAAACTTTTTCATAAATACACTTTTTTTTAAGTAAACAATAATTATTTCTCTTTTATCCGTTATGCCTTCCCTCTCACTCATGAAGAACGCTACACATTATATATATATAGCACTGCAATCTTTCCGCAAGCCGCAATAGTCTGCACGAGGTACAAGCTTCTTTTTGCTACAAAGTTACAACTTTTAGTTTATACTCTATGTAAAAAATATAAAAATTTCATGTTGTCTGCGTATTTTATTCAAACATTAGCGCATTTTTGCCATACCTAAGCATCAACAACCATGATTTTTTATGTTTCAGAACATGTTGGATATTATTTTTTCATCCAGGACAGCATACACCACTTGACCATCTGGCGTGCGAGCCGGAGAAACTGTGCCGAACAGGTCTGTGAGCAGTTGATCCATTTCTTTATGCGAGAGCACCTGCCCATACACTATGGCCGACCTCTTTGCCATGGTGAGGGCCATGGCCTCCTGCGCGTCCTTCCTCACGCTGTTCACCTCGTTCATAGCCGACGCCACCATGTCATGAAGAAGATTGTCCACATTAAGCCCGCTCACTTCTGCCGGTATGCCATTGACTGAATAAGAGCCTCCGCCCAGATTGGACAGGTCAAAGCCCAGACTCGTCATATCGTCCATCATGTCCTCAAGCATAATGGCCTCGCGCTTGTCAAACTGCACCACCACAGGAAACAGCTCTTTCTGCGACGGCCGCTTGTGGTCGGCCATGCTGCGCATGTTTCTCTCAAAGAGCACACACACGTGGGCGCGATGCTGGTTGACCATCATCAGTCCTCCCGATGTGGGCAGAACGATATATTTCCCCTTATACTGGAACTTGGGCACAGATATGTCGAAAGGCATGCGGCTCGCTGTCTCATCAGTCAACTCGTTCCAAAGGGAAGCCTGCAGGTCGCTCTTCTCAGGCACGCCGCCATCAAACATAAGTCCGGCCTTCTGGAACTCAAGCGATGACCTTTCCACGGCTGCGCCAGCCATATCGCGGAATGCAGCAGATGGCACCTCTACAGCAGGCGCGTCCTCCGGCGACAGAAGTTCCTTCCCCATGACACTGGCCTCAACAGGCAGAGGCTTGCCTTCTTGCCGCTGAGCCAAGGCTCCCTCATACAGTTTCTCCCATCCGCTCGATGCCGAATAGCCGCCTGCCGGGCGCGCCGCCCCTCCATGGCTGGAATCATCATGTGACGAGGCAAAAGGATTGTACGTGATGGCAGACAGCTTAGGCTGGTGCGGTATAGACGCGCCCGTGCCCATGACAGGTATGTCTGGCTTGCCGTCTATGTCGAAGTCTATCATAGGCACGTTGCAGAACTGCCCGATAGTCTCGCGCACAGCCGCTGAGAGCACCTGCCATATCGGTTGCTCGTTGTCAAACTTTATCTCTGTCTTGGTGGGATGCACATTGACATCGATGGACGATGCGTCAACGGAGAAATATATGAAATACGGCACTTGCTCGCCCACAGGCACTATGCCCTCATAGGCCTTCATGACAGCGCTGTGGAAATAGGGATGGCGCATGTATCTGCCATTGACAAAGAAATACTGGTGGGCATTCTTCTTCCTGGCAGACTCAGGCTTGCCCACATAGCCTGTGATGTGGGCAAGTGATGTCTCCACATCAATAGGCAGCAGGTCGGCGTTGATTTTCTTGCCAAACACCTCTATGATGCGCTGCTTCACAGAGGCGCGCGGCAGGTTGTACATCTCCACCCCATTGTTGTAGAGCGTGAAAGACACATCGGGATGCACCAGCACGATGCGCTGGAAGTCGGCCACCACATTAGACAGTTCAGTCTGATTAGACTTCAAGAACTTGCGTCTGGCTGGCACATTGAAGAAGATATTGTTGACAGAAAAATTGCTGCCGACAGGGCAAGCCACAGGCTCCTCGCGCTCCACCTTCGAGCCGGAGATGGTCAGCATCGTGCCTAACTCATCCTCCGGGCGGCGGGTCTTCAGTTCCACCTGGGCCACAGCCGCTATGCTTGCCAGAGCCTCGCCACGGAAGCCCATGGTTGACAGGCTGAACAGGTCGGAAGCCTGGCGGATCTTAGACGTGGCGTGACGCTCAAATGCCATGCGCGCATCGGTCTCCGACATGCCTTTTCCGTCGTCAATGATCTGCACGCTGGTCTTGCCGCCGTCCACCACTATGACCTGCACATGCTCGGCTCCGGCGTCAATGGAGTTTTCCACCATCTCCTTGATGATGGATGCCGGACGCTGCACTACCTCGCCCGCGGCTATCTGGTTGGCCACCGAATCGGGCAGAAGATGTATTATGTCTTTCAATTCTTTTTCTCTTTTTTGTGAAACAATCTCATGGGCCTGACGCCCTACCGCCACACCGAATTATGACGTGCTGTCCTGCGTTCTTGCCACATAGGGAGCATGCGCGCCAATGACGCTGTATGGCAGGCCTGCGACCAACATTCTCTCGCGCGGTCCTGCTCTTTTCAGAATATATAGCCTGTAGCTAGCCAGCGCATAAGCATCAGCAGCGCCACAATGAGCATGATGAGCACTCCATACGAGACAGGCTTTCGGCCGCTGTCCTTGCGCCGCTTCAGATGTTTGGTGGCGCCGACAAACTTTCCGCGTATGTCCTCAGGAGAGAACTCCTTGGGCGGCAGCTTTCCCAGTTCGCGCTTTGCTCTCTCGTCAATCTCCCTCAACTTCTCTTTGCGAGGGTCGTAATAGATGTAATTATGCTGAAAGCCACGTGGCTTCCTTGCTGTGAACAGTCCCATAGCCTTTATTCTTGTTTTTCAATGTTCATATTCATTTTTGCCAATGCGCACGTCTCAGTCTATGACCATGCTTTTCCTTATCCGAAGGATTGCATGCCACTATACTTAGGATTGTTCGTCCTTATCCTAAGGATTTCCATTCCTTATCCTAAGGATTTCCATTCCTTATCCTAAGGATTTTCCTTCCTTATCCTAAGGGTTTCTCTACCCTATCCTAAGGATCGCAAGCCTTAGCCTGTGACAAGGTCTTTCCATGCCCATGGAAAAGCATGTATCCGCTTATGTTCACACGAAGGCTGATCCGGAAAAAAGCATTTCAGAATCAGCCTCAACCTTACAGACACGCCCGGCGCCATCACTTGATGTTGTCGAGGTTCTGTTTTGGCACGTGCCTTTTGACCGACTTCTTCAGCATCTGCTCCGCACTTTTGGAGCGCCACTCAAAGATGTCGTATCTGTCCTTAGGGCGTATGTAGTCGAACCATGCGAATGTGGAGAGATAGCGTTTGTCCTCAGGTATGGCGAAGGCTGGATACATAGTGCCAGACGGTGTCTGCATCCACACCTTGTCCACCTTCTTGTCCTTCATGAAGATGTGCATCTCTGGTGTCTCCGTATAGTTCATGCCTATGCGCGATCCGTCCGACTCATCCATGAAATAGCTGAGGTAGACATTGCCTTTGGCATCATTGCGGTCTATCGCTCCGTCCTTAAAGTAGCAGAACATCTCCTTGGCCGCCACCTGGTTGTACGACGCGGAGTCTATCTTCTCTATCGTCATGGCCTGGTTGATGACATGCACCCAGTCTATGGTGCTGTCGTTGTTGTACACCCTTATCTCCTCTCCGAAGACCTGCTGCTCCTCGTTCCAGAGTATGGGTTGCCCATACATGTAGGTGCAGGAGTCGCGCTCATGAGTGACCAGCGAGTCGCACACACCCTGTATGTCGCGGCGGTACATCCTCACTTTATGGTAGGCGAAGAGGTCGCGGTAGACTGAGTCTGTCTTCTGGTTGAAGGTGACCATCCTCAGCGTGTCGGCATGGACAAAGAGTGTGTCGGGACTGGAGAACTCATAGCACACGGCGCTGTCGGTGGCCAGGGCCACGCCAGTGTGGTCCTCGTAGCGGCAGTAGTTGCCTGTCAGCATGCACTGGTTCTCCACGTCGGTCAGCACCACATTGCCAAAAGCCTCGCTCACGCCTGTCTTGTCGTCGCAGTAGAGGCTGTCGCCCACCACGTCGCGCATGTCCTTATAGATGTGCGAGCGGTCCATGAGCGAGGCCTGCCGTGTCTGCGTGTCGTAGTCGCCGCGCACAGCATAGACGAAGGTGCTGTCGGACGACACTATGTTGGTCTCCGAGACGATGCGCGCCACCTTTGTGTTGGAATAGTAATACAGTTCGTTGGTTTTCAGCTCAAACTTAGGGTTGACCAGCACCACATTGTCCTTGAAGATGGCCTCATTGAGCGGCGGCGTGTACTGTCCGTAGTCAGAGTCGAGCACATTGTCGGCGTCGTAGAGTGTGCCGTGCGACGGATAAAAGCCGATGTTCTCCATGCGGTCGTAGTCTATCACCGATGTGACCAGCCGGGTCTTGCGGTGTGTCAGCACAGCACGTCCCTTGGCATGAGCCTGCATCAGCGGGCCATCATACATGAGCGTGTCGCTGGTGAGCGTGAGCGTGTCGCCCTGCACCATCCTCACATGCCCGTAGGCCTCGAATGTGTTCTCGTCCTTGTAGTATCGGGCGCTGTCGCAGTCAAGATACATGCCGTCATGGTATAGCTTGACATGTCCCACGAGCACGTCGGCGCGCGCGTCGGTGCCTTTCTTGTAGAGCACGTCGCTGTGCAGCAGCTTCACTTCCTCTTTCGACCTCTGTCGCTGAGTGTCATCGGGGACGGATGCTGACAGCGCGCACAAGGCCAGCATGGCCGCAGTCCCTGCCGCCAGCGCTCTCACCCGCATGTTACCCAAAATCTTCATCTGTCTGTATATGTATATCGTTCTATGTGTGTCAATCGTTCCTTCAAGTAATCCGTAGCGTAACGTCGGCAAGCCGCATCACTTGATCCATCCAGGATACTTGAACTCGCAGTTTTTCCATTCGTCATTGATATGCACGTATGTGGTCTTCTGCTTCTCACGTATCCAGCTGTCTATCTTCTCCTGGCGCAGCTTGTTGAGCACCACGTTCTGGAGCACCTGGTAATCGTCGGCCATAGAGGCACGGTGTCCGTTGACGCGGCTCTTGAGCTTCACGATAGCCACAACCTCCTTGCCCTTGCTGTTCACCATGATGAACGGCGCTGAGATGTCGCCCACCTTCATTCCTGACACGGCCCTCGCCACTTCTGACGGAAGGTTTTTCATCTCGAAGGCCGATGTGCCCTCGTTCTTGTCGTAGAGCAGACCGTAATTGTTGCGCGTGTCCTTGTCATAGGATGCGACAGACGTTATCTCGTCGAAGGTGTAGAGTCCCTTGCCTATCTCTGCCTTGATGGAGTCGAGGTCGCTGATACACTGCTGCAGAGCCTCTGTGGTCACGCGCGGCTTGCGGAGAATGTGGCGGCAGTTGACCAGGTCGCCCCTCTTCTCTATGAGCTGGATGATGTGGAAGCCAAACTCTGTCTCCACAATCTTCGAGACAGCCTTCGGATCTGTGAGGTTGAACGCCACATTGGCAAACTCAGGCACGAATGTTGTGCGGCTCGAGAAGCCGAGTTCGCCGCCGTTCTGTGCGGAGCCCTTGTCCTCAGAGTAGAGGAGCGCCAATGTGGAGAACTGCGCCGTACCCTTGTTGATGCGGTCGGTGTAGTCGCGCAGCTCGTTCTTGACGCGGTCTATCTCTTCTTGCGGTATCTTTGGCTCTCTTGTGATAATCTGGCACTCCACCGTTGTCGGCACAAACGGGATGCTGTCCTCTGGCAGGTCCTTGAAATAGCGTCTTACCTGCGCTGGCGACACCTTTATGTCTTTCATCAGGCTGCGCTGCACCTCCGTCACCTTCATCTTGTCGCGGTAGTTGCCGAACATGGTTTCCCTAATCTCTGAGATGCTCTTGTTCATGTATTCCTCCAGCTTTTCCCTTGAGCCAGCCTGCATTATCATCGACTGTATGTCGGCGTCGACATCTGCGAACACGTCTGCGTCCGACACCTCCACCGAGTCTATGGCCGCCTGTGTGAGAAACAGCTTCTGCACGGCCAGCTGCTCAGGAATGACACAATAGGGATCACCGTCCCAATGCTGTCCCTGCTGCTGTCCCTCTATGCGAGTGGCCTCAACGTCCGACTTCAAGATGGCCTCGTCGCCTACTACCCATATCACTTCATCTATGACATTACTGCGTCCCTGGGCCATGGCGCTGAGTCCGCACAGCGATGCCATGAATGCCGAGATTATTGTCTTCTTGTTCATTGCCTATTTTTACGTTTGTTTCCTTTGTTTATTTCTTTTCTTTGTTTGGTCATGTGAGCCTTGCCCTGCGCCTCTCACGTCCGCGCGCCAATGGCTTCTACATGAAGAGGCGAGCCAGCTGCTGCCTTGTGTTCGGGATTACTTCGGGATCCGCCGGGTTGCTGATGACTGCCATAGAGGCGTCTTGCCTGAGGGGCGGCGGCCACAGAGGCGGCCATTTACCTGCATGCAGACACTTCTTCTGCCTTTGGCCAGCCGTCAATGCCTGTTCACAGTCTTCAGCACAGCCTCATCTATCTCTACAGTATATCTCTTGCGTAGCTGCTCCACCCATTCCTGCTCCTTCTTGTCCTGATAGTCGGTGAGCACCTGGCCACGCACATCCTTCAGCGAGCGAGGCTTCTTCAGCTTCTTGCCATACACGGCTGTCTCAGGATAATCCTTGAGAGCCGCAGGCTCCACCTTCTGCTTGAAGACATCCCTGTCCACAAACTTGTCATCTCCCTGCTTGAAGAGCCCTTTCGTGATGCGCACCTGCTTGACTGAGTCGGCATTGAGCGCGCCAGCAAGTGCGGTGGCGTAATCATCTACGGCTACGCCCTTGAGCAGCTTTTTTGCCTTGGCAAGCACGGATGCATCTTTGGCATGCACCACCACTCCACAGAAGCGAGGCTCTTTCCACGCATAGCTCTTCTTGTTTGCCTTGAAGAAGGCTTCCTGCCCGAGCGTATCTGCCTGCGCCTTGTCCCACACGTCTTTCTTGGCCACCTCATACATGAGGGTTCCGTCATGGTATTCCTGGGCGAGGTAACGCTTTGCGGAATCCTTGGCAAGGATGTCTGCCAGAAGCTCGTCTACTACCTTCTCACGGGTGGCGCCATTCAGGCTGGCGAGCGAGTCGATGCGCGCATTGGCCGATGCCTCGCGTATGCCACGCTGGTCGAGAAACTTCAGTATGGCCTCGCGGTGATACTCATATGGCTCAAACGGATGGCGGTCTTTCAGATAGATGATGTGATAGCCTACGGGCGACTTGAACGGTGCTGACATCTCGGACGGCTTTAGCGAGTATGCCACTTTCTCGAAGTCTGGAATCATCATGCCCTTGCCAAACTGCCCGAGCGAACCGCCACGCATGGCGCTGCCCTTGTCGTCACTGAGAGAGCGCGCCATGTCGGCGAATCTCTCAGCGAGTTTGTCACCCGGCGTTTGCCTCAAGACAGCGTAGATGGAGTCTATGCGTGTCTTGGCTGCCGATTGCTGCTCAGGGGTGGCGTCCTGGCGCATCATCACAAGGATGTGGCTTGCCTCCAGGAGGTCCTCGCCTCCAAAGCGGGCGGCTGTGTTGTCGTATGTGCGACGCGCCTCGCGCTCTATGTACGCTGAGTCAACGATGCCGCCAACGACAAACTGCTCCTTGTAGCCATCAAGCTCTTTCCTCACAGAGGCTACCGTGTCTACACGCTGGTGCAAAGCCTCTGCCACTTTCATCTTGAAATTGGCATACAGCTGCGCATATTCCTCTACGGTCTTCTTTTCCAGCACACCGTCAGCGTTGTTCTTATTGTACGAGTACTCAAACTCTCCACGAGTGACAGCCTTGCCATCTATCCTCATGACCACGGGGTCGCTGCCCGCCTGTGCCATCGCTGCCACACCGCACATCAGCGATGCTGCCACTAACGCTATTTTCTTCATTTTATGTATCTGTCTGTTTTTTATTATTTAAATAAGCTTGATGCCCACACGGCTTACGCAATACATGCGCATGGCCTATACAATAAGCTCGCAGAGCACACACAAGATATGAGCCAACTTATACAATAAGTTTGCACGGCTTACATAAGACATTCGCACGACTTATACAACAAAATCGCATGGCATACATAAGATACGCGCACAACTTATACACTACGTGCACACGGCATGGTATTGAGACTTCTCAGCTCATGATGACGGCTTCTCATCTCATGTCGAATGCCTGTCTATGGCTCCACGAGCATGCCTCCGCATTAGCCATTATGCAAAGTTACGAAAAACAAACGAAAAAGCGACTGCTGCATTTGCAGCAATCGCTTATATAATAGTTTTTTAACACTTTAGACCTTTTATTTTTACTGCGGACGGCTGTAATTAGGAGCCTCGCTTGTGATGATGACCTCATGTGGATGACTCTCAAGCACACCAGCATTGGTGATGCGAGTGAACTTGGCATTGTGCAGCTGCTCTATGTTGGCTGCTCCGCAATAGCCCATACCTGAACGAAGGCCGCCTGCAAGCTGGTAGATGACTTCCTGCACCGTGCCCTTGTAAGGCACACGGCCAGCTATGCCCTCTGGCACAAGTTTCTTCACCTCAGTCACGCCGCTCTGGAAATAACGGTCTTTTGAACCATTCTCCATAGCTTCAAGCGATCCCATTCCTCTGTAGCTCTTAAACTTACGTCCATTAAACAGAATTGTCTCGCCTGGAGCTTCCTCTGTACCAGCAACAAGCGAACCTATCATCACCGAGAAGCCGCCTGCCGCAAGCGCCTTGACGATGTCGCCTGAATAGCGCAAGCCGCCATCGGCTATCAATGGAACGCCTGTGCCTTCAAGAGCCTTGGCTACGTCGTAGACCGCGCTCAGCTGTGGCACACCTACACCTGCCACTACACGTGTGGTGCAGATGGAGCCCGGACCTATGCCCACCTTTACAGCATCTGCTCCAGCCTCGACCAGTGCCTTGGCAGCCTCGCCTGTAGCGATGTTGCCCACCACGATGTCCACATCAGGGAATGCTTTCTTGGCCTCTCTTACCTTGTCGATGACACCCTTGGAGTGGCCGTGAGCAGTGTCGATGATGATGGCATCTACTCCAGCCTTCACCAGAGCTTCCATGCGCTGGAACGTGTCAGCTGTGACACCCACGCCTGCAGCCACACGCAAGCGGCCCTTAGCATCCTTGCATGCCATAGGCTTATCTTTAGCCTTGGTAATGTCTTTGTATGTGATAAGGCCAATGAGTTTGTTGTCATTGTCCACCACTGGGAGCTTCTCTATCTTATGCTCAAGCAGGATGTGCGAAGCACTTTCCAGATCGGTCTGCTGGTGTGTGACCACGAGGCCTTCCTTTGTCATGACTTCATCTATCTTGCGGCCCATGTCCTTCTGGAAGCGCAGGTCGCGGTTGGTCACGATGCCCACCAGCGTGTTGGAGTCGTCCACCACCGGGATGCCGCCGATGTGATACTCTGCCATAATGTCAAGAGCGTCCTGAACAGTAGACCCGCGCTTGATGGTGACAGGGTCGTAAATCATTCCGTTCTCCGCACGCTTCACTATTGCTACCTGGCGTGCCTGGTCTTCGATGGACATGTTTTTGTGAATGACACCTATACCGCCCTCACGCGCTATTGCTATAGCCATCGGTGCCTCTGTGACTGTGTCCATGGCAGCTGTCACAAACGGTATCTTCAATTCAATGTTCTTTGAAAATTTAGTACTGAGTGAAACCTCACGCGGAAGAACCTCTGAATATGCCGGTATGAGCAGCACATCGTCGAATGTCAGTCCTTCCATCACAACCTTATCTGCAATAAATGATGACATAATGATTTTGAATTTTATTGCATGCAAAGGTACGAATTTTAATCTAACTAAAGCAATAATGACTGAAGTTTTTTTTCAAACAGCAAAAAAAAGGGCTGCGGAAGGCCCTATAGCCTATCCACAGTCCGCTTTAGATTTCATACATTCACGCCACGTTGCTGCCGTCTGCATGACTGGTTCTGCAGCAGTGTCACCCAACTGGCGCTCCATCAGCCGCACTATTGGCGGCATTCCGACCGAGGCAGCAGAACTTCTGCACATCACGCACTCTTTCAATTGGCCATCTCGCTGATGAACTTGATGCGTACCAGGCGAACATCTTCCTCGTATATGTCGCCGTCAAGGTGGTCAAGTGCCACGTCTATGGCATCCGTGTCGCTGTGGCGGAAGTAGTCATATATCTCATCTATGACATCCTCGTCCATCTCCAGCTCCTCAAAATAGTAGTCTATGTTGAGTTTCGTGCCGCTGTACACAATGGCCTCCATCTCATCGAGAAGCTCATCAAAGTCGAGCCCGTTAGCCTTGGCTATCTCTTCCAGGCTCACTTTGCGGTCTATTGCTTGTATGATTTTTACTTTCACTTTAGACTTGTTTGCAACAGTTCTAACTCGCACGTCCGTCGGACGGACTATGCCATTATCTTCGCAATACTGCTTTATCACCTTGCAGAACTCAGCGCCATACCTCTTAACCTTTCCAGCACCGACGCACGGGATGTTTTGCATCTCCTCGTCACTGACAGGATACAACGTGGCCATCGACTCGAGCGATATGTCCTGGAACACCACGTAGGGTGGCACATTGTGCTTGCGCGCCACTTTCTTGCGGAGGTCTTGCAGAATCTTGTAGAGAGCAGAGTCTATCACACTGATGCCGCCTTGCTCGTTGGAGTCGTCGAAGTCGCCATCGAAATCATTGTTTTTCTTTACCATAAAAGGTACTGGCTTCTTAAGGAACTTCTTGCCAAGCTTCGTCAGCTTGATGACTCCATACGCCTCTATCTCTTTCTCTATGTATCCGTCAAGCCCTGCCTGTATGAAGACAGCCTCCCACACACTGCGCTCCACATCGGCGCCCGCACCAAACTGCTCAAGCTTGTCGTGCCCATGGCTGAAGATGTTCTCGTCGGCCTCACCGCGAAGCACATTGACAATGTAGTCTTTTCTGAACTTCTCTTTCACTGCCAGGATGGTCTCCAGAGCCAGCTTGAGATTGGCCCGCTCATCCACCTCCTGCTTGGGATGAAGGCAGTTGTCACAGTTGCCGCAGTTGTCTTGTGGATATTCCTCACCGAAATAGTGGAGAAGCATCTTGCGACGGCAGACAGATGTCTCACAATAGGCGGCTGTCTCGCTGAGCAGATGATTGCCTATGTCCTTTTCTGCCGGTGTCTTGTCTTTCATAAACTTCTCCAGCTTCTCCAGGTCCTTGTGGCAATAGAACGTGATGCACTTGCCCTCTCCGCCATCGCGCCCTGCCCTACCAGTCTCCTGGTAGTATCCCTCAAGGCTCTTGGGGATGTCGTAGTGTATCACATACCTCACGTCGGGCTTGTCTATGCCCATGCCAAAGGCTATGGTGGCAACGATGACATCAAGCTTCTCCATAATGAAGGCGTCTTGCGTGTCATTTCTTTCCTTGGAGTCCATGCCTGCATGGTAGGCCGCAGCCTTTATGTTGTTGGCTTTTAGCACCTCCGCAAGGTCTTCCACTTTCTTGCGGCTCAGGCAGTATATGATGCCGCTCTTGCCTGGATTCTGCTTGATGAAGCGTATGATGTCTTTCTCCACCTCAGCCGTTTTGGGTCTCACCTCATAATAGAGATTGGGGCGGTTGAAAGACGACTTGTACTCGGCTGCTTCTGGCATGCCGAGGGTCTTCTTTATGTCGTTGCGCACCTTGTCGGTAGCTGTGGCTGTCAGCGCTATGACAGGAACGTCTTTTATACGTTTGGCAGCCTCCCTGATGGCGTCGTCAGATGGCAGTTCTGGCAGTGCCGTCACTGCCGGCTCGTCGGCCAACTCTTCCCTTAACTTGGCATAGTCCCTCCTGACAGGCGGCAAGGCACTCACCAGCGCCTCCACAAACTTGTCGTCTAGCCGTGAACACTTGTCCGACTTTTCCTTTATGAGGTCTTTGAGCTCTGTAAGAAACTTCAGCATCTCCGCCAGCTTGCCAACGCGCTGGCTCAGGCTGTCGAGTTCCTGCTGGCTGACATTGCTGCCATACTGCTGCTTGAACTCTCGCGCGGCTTCCTCCAGCCGTGCTTTTTTCTTCCTGTAGACATCAGTAAGCGACTTCAGTGCAGGAACCTTGCTCTTTGGCAGGAACAGTTCCACCACTGGAGCCAGGGCTATCCAGTTGATGACAGGACGTATCTTGCGGTACTCCGGACGGAAGTCGTGTCCCCATTCCGATATGCAGTGCGCTTCGTCTATGGCATAAAACGATATGTTCACCTGACGGAGAAAATCCACGTTGTCTTCCTTGGACAGCGACTCAGGAGCCACATAGAGCATCTTGGTCTTTCCAGCCATGATGTCGGCCTTGACCATCTCTATGTTGGCCTTGCTCAGCGAAGAGTTAATGAAATGAGCCACACTATCTTCCTCGCTAATGTGCTTGACAGCGTCCACCTGGTTCTTCATCAAGGCTATAAGCGGTGATATGACTATGGCTGTGCCTTCCATCATCAGCGCAGGCAACTGGTAGCAAAGCGACTTGCCACCGCCTGTAGGCATCAGCACGAAGGTGTCTTCGCCCGCCAGGAGATTCTTTATGATAGCCTCCTGGTCTCCCTTGAACGTGTCAAAGCCAAAGTAATATTTCAGCGATTGCTGAAGTGAGGTAGGTTTATTCATCTTTCCAGAGCATGTTTGTTAGTTAGCTTCTTTTTGTACTGCCAAGCTTATCTCGCTTGTCGCCACGAGCACATATCAGTCCTGAAAGCCTAAACAGGCCATCAGTCAGCGTTGCTTTCCCTCAGGGCGTTCATGTCGAGTTTTTCCACCTGGGCCTTAGCGTAGTCGAGCGTCACCTCGAATGCCTTGATGTCGGTCTCTGACGGAACCTCAAACATGGCGTCCCTCATGATCATTTCGATGAGCGAGCGCAAGCCTCGAGCGCCAAGACCGAATTCGAGAGTCTTGTCCACCACATAGTCCAGCACCTCCTCGTCGAATGTAAGCTGCACGCCGTCCAGCTCAAACATCTTCACATACTGCTTGACGATTGAGTTCTTCGGCTCAGTGAGGATGGAACGAAGCGCCTTGCGGTCCAAGGTGTTGAGATGGGTCAGCACCGGCAATCGGCCAATGATTTCGGGTATAAGTCCGAACGACTTTAAGTCCATCGGAGAGATGTACTGCATCATGTTCGACTTGTCAAGCTTAGACGCGTTCTTAGCAGCGTCAAATCCGACCACATGCGTGTTGAGACGGTGTGCGATGCGCTTCTCTATGCCATCGAAGGCTCCGCCGCATATGAAGAGGATGTTCTTCGTGTTGACCTGGATGAATTTCTGTTCGGGATGCTTGCGCCCGCCCTGTGGCGGCACATTGACCACATTTCCCTCAAGAAGTTTCAGGAGTCCCTGCTGCACACCTTCTCCACTCACGTCGCGCGTGATGCTCGGGTTGTCGCTCTTGCGAGCTATCTTGTCTATCTCATCTATGAAGACTATTCCTTTCTCTGCGTAAGCGACATCGCCATCTGCTGCCTGCAGCAAGCGCACAAGCAGACTCTCCACATCCTCGCCTACATATCCAGCCTCCGTCAGCACCGTGGCGTCTACCATGGCAAACGGCACCACAAGCATCTTGGCTATAGTTTTGGCAAGCAAGGTCTTGCCTGTGCCTGTGCTGCCAACCATGATGATGTTCGACTTCTCAAGCTCCACATCATCGTCGTTGTCGTTGTTCATGGCTCCGCCGCCTGCTGCCAGGCTGCGCAACCTCTTGTAATGGTTGTACACAGCTACTGAGAGTGTAACCTTGGCGGCATCCTGGCCTATGACGTAGCGGTCAAGATATTCCTTTATCTCCTTTGGCTTGGGTATATTGTTCAGGTCCAAGCCTTGTGTTTTGGAAGACTGGGCCATCTGTGCCATCACTATCTCGTGTGCTTTTTCCGAACAGCTGTCACAGATGCATCCACTCTCTCCATACAGGAGGAAGCCGACCTCATCTTCGCTGCGTCCGCAGAATGAGCATTTTTTCAATTTTGCCACTGATATTTTTACTATATGATTATTTATACATAAAGGGTCGCTTGAATATCCTCTTGAAGAGAATCTTTAATATCCTCTTTGAAGGAGTCTCTCGAATATCCTCTTTGAAGGAATCTCTCGAATATCCTCTTTGAAGGAATCTCTCGAATATCCTCTTTGAAGGAATCTCTTGAATATCCTCTTTGAAGGAATCTCTTGAATATCCTCTTGAAGAGAATCTTGAATATCCTCTTTGAAGGAGTCTCTCGAATCTGCTCCTTGCCTTTGGAAGCCTGTCATTCCCTCACATGAGAGATTTTGTCTCTGGCATCAGGCAACCCTTCCAACACAGGAGGCTTCACATTCGCCTCATGAGCATATTACTTTTATCACAAGGCAATTAGCCTTTTCTGACGAGCACCTCATCTATCATGCCATACTCCTTCGCCTCGGCCGCTGTCATCCAGTAATCGCGGTCACTGTCGTTCCACACCTTGTCGAAGTCCTGGTGGCTATGGTTGCTGATGATGGTGTACAGTTCCTTCTTCAGTTTCTGTATTTCCCTGGCAGTTATCTCGATGTCGCTGGCCTGTCCCTGAGCGCCGCCCATAGGCTGGTGGATCATGATACGGCTGTGTGGCAGGGCGCTGCGCTTACCTTCCTTGCCAGCCACGAGGAGTACGGCTGCCATGCTTGCAGCCATGCCAGTGCAGATGGTCTGCACGTCGCTGTTGACAAACTGCATAGTGTCGTAGATGCCAAGTCCAGCGTAGACGCTGCCGCCTGGAGAATTGATGTATATGCTTATATCCTTTGCGTTGTCCACACTGTCAAGATAGAGCATCTGAGCCTGAAGCACATTTGCTGTATAGTCGTTCACCTCTGTGCCAAGGAAGATGATTCGATCCATCATAAGGCGCGAAAACACATCGAGCTGGGTAACATTGAGCTGGCGTTCTTCAAGTATATAAGGGTTCAGGTAACCTGCCTGAGCTTTCACCACATCGTCAAGAACCATCCCATTCACGCCGAGATGCTTTGTCGCAAAATCACGAAAGTCTTTTATCATTTCTTTTTGTTTTATCTTTTTCTGTTTGTCTATACGGCCATTGCAGCGCGGCAGAGCTTTTGGTTCATCATACAATGCCCGTTACAGCCGCCATGCCGAAACAGCAATCTTATGCAAAGTTATAAAAAAAGTGGTAAGAACAAAAATTCTCACCACTTTTTTTTATCTATTTTATATAATATGTCTTTTATTCAAAAAAACGCACCTTTGGCATTTTATTCAAACATTTTATTGAAATCCTCAGCGCTGACTGTGCTCTCTTCCACTGTGACAGCCTCCTTGATAGCGGCGCCAAGCTTGATTTCAATGCAACGGTCGATAAGGTTGTCAACAGTCTCACGCTTCTTGAGCATCTCCTTGACAGCGTTCTCGAGGTACTCCTCTGGAATGTTGAGCATGCCATACTGAGCGAACTGCATGCGTGTGACCTCCTTGGCCATTTCTTTCACGTCTGCATCCTCAACCTTTACCTGGTAAGTCTCTACGAGCTTCTCCTTGATGAGATGCCATGTCAGCTCCTCGATGCTTCTCTCATACTGAGCGTCAACTTTCTGCTGGTCGCCGCCTGCATTGGCAAGAAGAATCTTCTTCAGCTTCTCGTCTGGGAACTCGAGCTTGCCTACCTTGTCTGTGACATACTTGCGCACATCAAGAACAAACTTGTAGTTGCTGTCCTTTGCAAACTGCTCTGCGATGAGATCCTTGACACGTGAGCGGAACTCTTCCTCTGTCTTCACCTCGCCACCTGGGAACACCGAGTCGAACAGCTCCTGGTCAAGTGGGCCAAGGACAAAGCGTGTGATTTCTGTTATCTGGAATGTGAACTCACCCTTGTGGTTGAGAGCGTCTGCCTTCTCCACCTTAAGGAGTGAAGTGAGCTCAGCCTCGTTGTTGTCGTACGCTACAGAAGGATTGAATGTGATGACATCGTTGACCTTTGCGCCCTCGAAGATCTTCTTCTGATCATCGTTCTTGAAATACTTTGGAAGGAGCACCACGTCCTCTACCGACACAGGATTTTCTGCGTTGAGCTCTGTGATAACGCCCTTGAGCATGTCATTGTCCTCATAAGAGTCAACCTTGTCATAGCTACCGCCGCGCTGGCGATACATGTCTACCTGAGTGTCTACCATAGAGTCGGCAACCTCTACATTGTAGTAGTTGATCTTATCATCCTTTGAGAGAGACACCTCAAACTCTGGAGCTATAGCGAGGTCGAACTTGAATGTGAAGCTCTCGCCCTCCTTGAGCTCAACCTTGTTGTTGTCCTCTGTAGGAAGTGGCTCACCAAGCATGTTCACCTTGTTGTCACGGATATATCCGAAGAGTGCCTCCTGAAGGACCTTGTTGACCTCCTCTGCAAGGATTGACAGTCCGAACTGCTTCTTCACCAGTCCAACAGGAACCATTCCTGGACGGAAGCCTGGCATGTTGATTTTCTTCTTTGCATCCTTCAAAGCCTTGTTATACTTTTCTGTATAGTCAGAAGGCTCCACAACGGCTGTAATAACCGCATTGACCTTGTCAATGTTCTCTAATGTTATATTCATAATTATTTATTAGTATATATTTTTCAATGTTGCCATTTTATATATATAATGTGGCGTATCATGCGCTCCTCTTTTGTACTGAAGGCACAGAATAAACCAAAATCGGCTGCAAAGTTACAATTTTCCATCCGATTATACAATTTTATTGACAAATAAATTTTGTTTTTTCAGTCTGCTGCCGCCAAACATCATGCTCTTTACAGCTTTATGCGTCTGACTGGCACTACTTGGCTGTGGCTAAGAAACGACTTTTATACACTTGCTCTGTTTTTGGGGGACAGCTTAAAGTCCTTTTAAATATAGCAATACTGAACATGGGCTGACTGATGGACAACCTTTATCTATCCCACAAAGACGCAAGCAAGGAGATATGCCGAAACATTTCCCACAAGCCGAGCATTTGAGACTATGGCTTAACCAAACCAAGCCTTGAAAAGCCCCAGTTCGTTCAGGAAGACAGTCAGCACACATATTGGAGCCACATATCTGACCACAAAACGGAACACCGGATAGAACGGGCTCTTGATTGTGCCATAGTTGGTCATCTCGTCGCGGAACACTTTCTTGTCTACCACCCACCCGAGGAACAGGCACATCATCATGCCGCCAAACGGCATTATGAACTTGGCCACAAGGAAATCGAACAGCTCAAAGAAGGTCATGCCAAATATTTTCACATCACTCCACACGCCGAAGGACAGGGAGCAGATAGTGCCGAGCACCATGCAGACAAGGCTCACCACCACCGCAGCCTTGGGACGTGACATGCCAAATCTCTTGGTGAAAAAAGCTGCCGACATCTCAAGCATGGAGATGCTGCTCGTCAGGGCTGCCATGACCAGCAGCAGATAAAACACGAGCGAGAGCACATAGGCCAGCACCGGGATGTCGCCAAAAAGTTGCTGGAACACGTTTGGCAGCGTGATGAAAACCAGCGATGGCCCTGCGTCAGGACTGAGTCCGGGCACAGAATACACGGCTGGAAAGATGATGATACCACTAAACAAGGCCACAAGCGTGTCTATGCCCGCCACGCTGAAGCCGTCTTTCATCAGGTCGACATCCTTGCGGAAATAGCACGCATATGTGCACAGGCAACCAAGGCCAACGCTGAGTGAGAACAAGGCCTGACCCATCGCGCCTAACACCACAGAGCTGTCTACCTTGGAGAAATCGGGCTTGAACAGAAATTTTAGGCCGAGACCTGCATTAGGCAGAGACAAAGAGCATATCATCAGAACCACGATGAAGACAAACAGCAATGGCATCATGATCTTGGCGCCTTTCTCTATGCCGCGCTGCACGCCGAGGGCTACTATGGCACATGTCAAGGCTATGATGATGCACGTCCACGCCACTGGCTGCACAGGACTTGACACGAATGTCGAGAAATCGGAAGCGAATCTTGCCGAGTCTTTTCCCAGAAAGCCTCCACACACCGCCTCAACAGCGTAATACAGTGTCCAGCCAGCCACCACGGCATAGTAGCTCAAGACGAGGAAGCCGCTTATGGCCGGGTCAAGCGCCATGAGCCTCCAGGCCTTGCGCCCACCGCTCATCTTCTCAAAGGAACTGGCCACATCGCTGCCGCCATGACGCCCTATGGCAAACTCCGCCACCATGATGGGCACAGCAAGGAACAGCATGAAGAATACGTAAATGAGTATGAAGGCTGCTCCACCGTGGGCGCCAGCCTCTGTGGGGAAACGCCACACGTTGCCAAGGCCAACAGCACTTCCTGCTGCTGCCAAGATAGCTCCAAGTTTGGAGGCAAACATGTTTTTGTTTCCGCCTTTTTTTTCTCCTGATTGTTTCATTTTATGTTAGTATTGGTTTCATATCCATATTTTTGTGATGGCCTCAGCGCATGCTTGCGCAGAAGCCTAAAGTCGCGGACTAACCGAAAAGCCATCCGCAACCTTCTGTAGACTTGCCGAAGAACATCATGCGTCATCAGTTCCTGACTCTCATCTTCCACACACCATTGTGCGCCACCATCTTCTGCGCCACAGTCTCCCTGCAGCTGTCGGCGAAGATGTACTGGTAATATACCGTACACACGGTGTCGCTGTGCATCTGCACATCCACCACCTGGGTGCCAACCACCTTTTCGCGCTCGGCCTCTTTCCATTCCTCATGGCGGCGCAGCACATCCTTCATAGTAAGGAGTTCGAGCGAGTCAAGTTTCCGTCCATAGTCAAGGTGAGCCATATAGGCATCATAGTCACCGGCACTAAGCGCTTCGAGAGCCTCTCGCAGAGCTGCCTTGGGAGCCTCCTCAGGATAAACAATCTGTTGGTGGCATGCCTGGATGCACGTCACCAACAGAATCATTGCTATATATATTTTCAATCTCTTCATGTGAACATGAATTTTAACAAAGCGTACTGCTTGCCGCATGAAAATCCCGCGGCAGACAAGCTCATCACTTTTGCCTTATATACACATTGATAGGTGTACCCTTGAAATCCCAATGGCTTCGTATCTGATTCTCCAGGAAGCGCTTGTACGGCTCTTTCACATACTGTGGCAGATTGGCGTAAAAGACGAATGAAGGCACACGGGTGTCAGGTATCTGCATCACATACTTTATCTTGATGTACTTGCCCTTGAGCGATGGTGGAGGCGTAGACTCAATGATAGGCAGCATCACCTCGTTGAGCTTCGCCGTAGACACCTTGTTGGTGCGCACATTATACACACGCTGCGCTTCCTCAAGCACACGGAAGATGCGTTGCTTTGTTATGGCCGACGCAAAGATGATGGAAAAGTCGGTGAATGGAGCAAAGCGGTCTCTAATGGCCCTCTCAAAATATCTGATAGCCTCATTGCTCTTGTCTTCGACCAGGTCCCACTTGTTGACTACTACGACCAGTCCCTTCTGGTTTTTCTGCACCAGCTGAAAAATGTTGATGTCCTGGCCCTCTATGCCTCGTGTGGCATCTACCATAAGCACGCACACGTCAGAATTCTCTATGGCACGGATGCTTCGCATCACAGAATAATACTCCAGGTCTTCCGTCACCTTGTTCTTCTTTCTGATGCCGGCAGTGTCGACAAGGAAGAAATTGAAGCCGAACTTCTCATACTTCGTGTATATGGAGTCGCGCGTTGTGCCAGCTATGTCTGTCACCACATTCCTGTTGTCATCAAGGAATGCATTGATGATTGACGACTTGCCCGCATTAGGACGGCCAACCACAGCGATGCGTGGTATGTCTTCCTCTATCACTTCGTCCATCACTTTTGTGAAACTGCCCACCACAGCGTCGAGCAAGTCGCCTGTGCCGCTTCCGGTAAGCGAGCTGATGCACATGGGCTCTCCCAGGCCCAAGCTATAGAACTCCGCTGCGTCGTAGCGGAGTTCGTTGCTGTCCACCTTGTTAGCCACCAGGAATGATGGTATCTTGCTGCGGCGCAATATGTTTGCTACAGCCATGTCAAGGTCTGTCACGCCTGTCCGCACATCTACGACAAACAGAATAACATCACACTCCTCTATTGCTATTGACACCTGGCGACGTATCTCCTCCTCAAAGATGTCGTCTGAGTTGACCACCCATCCGCCTGTGTCCACTACTGAAAATTCCTTGTTTCCCCACTCGCACTTGCCATACTGGCGGTCGCGGGTAGTACCTGCCTCGTCACTCACAATAGCATGACGGGTCTTTGTCAACCTGTTGAAAAGAGTGGACTTGCCTACATTGGGACGGCCCACAATAGCTACCAAATTTGCCATAAATAAATTAATGTTTTAATACAAGAGTTCTCACGAACTGAGAGCCATAATCACCTTTTGGGTTAATACTCGCCCGACACCTTGATGGCTCTCCCACCCCTTCAGGATGGGCAAGGGCAGACGTTATGCCTTTTCCGCTGTCACACACAAAGGAGATGACATCATTCTGGATTGTAGCCAAACAGATTCAGTTCCTTGGTAGAGTTTCTCCAATCCTTGTCCACTTTGACAAATGTCTCAAGATAGACGCTCTTTCCGAAAAATTTCTCCAAACTCTTTCTGGCCTCTGTGGCCACCTTCTTCAGAGCCTTGCCTCCATGGCCAATGATGATGCCCTTCTGGCTGTCACGTTCCACATAGATGACAGCATTGATGTGAATGTGGTTCTTGTCCTCCTTGAAACTCTCCACTGCCACCTCCACCGAGTAAGGTATCTCCTTGTCATAATACAGCAATATCTTCTCACGGATAATCTCCGTCACAAAGAAACGGGCTGGCTTGTCTGTCAGCTGATCCTTCTCGAAATAAGGAGGACACTCTGGAAGCAGTTGCTTTATCCTGGCCAGCACAGGCTGCACATTAAACTTGTGCAGAGCTGAGATGGGAACAATCTCTGCCTTTGGCAATATCTCATGCCACATGTCAACAAGCTCGCCCAGACTCTTCTCATCCGTAAGATCTATCTTATTGATCAAAACAATGATAGGCACAGAAAGGCTCTCCACTTTCTGCAGAAACTCATTGTTCTTGTCAACCTTTTCCACAGGGTCTGTCACATACAGCAGCACATCAGCATCCACCAACGCGCTTTCCGAGAATGCAAGCATCGATTCCTGCAACTTGTAGTTTGGCTTCAGCACACCTGGAGTGTCTGAAAACACTATCTGCGCATCATCATCATTGATGATGCCCATTATGCGGTGACGCGTCGTCTGAGCCTTGAATGTGGCTATGGAAATGCGCTCACCAACCAAGAGATTCATTAAGGTTGATTTTCCTACATTCGGATTACCAACTATATTTACAAAACCGGATTTGTGCATAGTTCGGAATATTTTGAGTTATATTTCTTGCGGTTGACTGATAATACAGGAAACGGCACTACAAAGGGCCATGCCTTCACCATAATGCTGCATTTATGTGCAATGCTCTATGTTTGAAAAAAGGAGCGCAACGTTCTATGTGCGATGCGCTCCCTTATTTATTCATTATTGTATCATGCCTGTCGAACCGGGACTTAGCCCTGAGCCGCACGCCGCTATACGCGCGCTGCACCCATCATCCGCCAGACATCACAAAAGACACATGGTCTTTTCTTACTTTTCCTTCTTTCGCTTTGCGTACCACTCCTCACGGCTTATCTCGCCTTCCTTGTAGAACTCAGCTGGAGTGTCAGCAAACTTGCTGCCGTCGTAGCCCCAAATCATGTAGCTTGCGCCCCATGAGAAACCTGCGCCAAAAGCAGTGAAGATGAGCTTGTCACCCTTCTTCAGCTGTGGTTCATACTCCCACAGACAAAGAGGAAGAGTGCCGCCAGAAGTATTAGCCATGTGGTCAATGTTGATCATCACATGATCTTCCTCCACACCAATGCGGCGAGCTACTGCACTCTCAATGCGGACATTCGCCTGATGTGGCACCACCCAAGCTATATCTTCCTTTGTAAGGTTGTTGCGCTTAGCCACAAGCTCCACTGCGTTCGACATATTAGTCACAGCATGCTTGAACACAGTGCGTCCCTCCTGGTACACAAAGTGCAGACGCTGGTCTACCGTCTCATGACTTGGCATGTTGGCCGAACCGCCAGCCGCCATGTGAAGGTTCTCGTATCCGGTGCCGTCCACCCTCAAGTAGCTGTCCATAAGTCCAACCTCCTCTTCAGTGGCCTCCATCATCACACAGCCAACACCGTCACCGAATATAGGACAAGTGTTGCGGTCCTGATAGTTGGTCATCGACGACATGTGGTCACCGCCACACACAATGATACGCTTGTAGCGTCCGCTACGGATAAAGTCAGCGCCGGTCTCCATCGCGAAGAGAAAACCTGCGCAAGCTGCCTCCATGTCAAAGCCAAAAGCATGCTTCAGGCCTACATTACCTATAACAAGAGAAGCTGTCGATGGGAAATGATAGTCAGGAGTTGTGGTCGCGACAATCACACATTCTATCGAATCCGGATCAGCGCCAGTCTTGTCAAGCAACTGCTTGACAGCCTTAGTCATCATGAACGACGTGCCCGTTCCCTCCTCTGGCTTGAGTATATGACGTGTCTTCACGCCTATACGCTCCATAATCCACTCATCGCTTGTGTCAACGATGGTAGACATCTCCTCATTGTCGAGGATGTAAGTAGGAACCCATCCGCCTACACCTGTTATAACAGCATTAATCTTTCCCATAAGAAAGGTTTATTAGATTGCAGCTTCCTTCACAATAGCAACCTTGCCACGGTAGTAACCGCAAGAAGGGCATACTGTGTGATAAACATAAAACTCACCGCAGTTTGGGCATACTGCGAGTGTTGGAGCTACTGCAACGTCATGTGTTCTTCTCTTTCTTGTACGAGTCTTTGACTGTCTTCTTTTAGGATGTGCCATTTTCTTGTTATGTTTTTATTGTTTAGTTTTTAATTGCTTAAGAACCGCCCATCTGCTGTCCACTGGTTCGACGGACTCCTCGCCATCAGACACGGGCGCGCCCTCTTCGTTATCTGTTTCTGAATCCGCTGCCTCATCATCCTCAATTCCACTTCGGGTGGACTGATACTTGCTGAGTTCACGCATCATCGCCTCGTCACATTTCCCAGGTTCATGACGACACGTTATAGGCATGCTGAGCGCTATAAATTCATAGATGAACTGTGACAGGTCTATATAACCATCGGCCTCAGGTACCACCACACATTCACCATCATCAGAATACTCGTCGCCCAACTTGACGTTCAGCTCATCCGTGGTCTCAATCCGCACATCAAGATCCGCCAGACAGCGGTCGCAAGGGACTACGACTGTTCCGATACTGCGTATACGGAATTTCACAATAGCCCCAGCGCCGAGACACTCCACCTTGCAGTTTAGATCCCCGCGCTGAATGAGCCCGTCTATAGACGCAAAAAAATCATCGTCTATTTTATACTCAAAGGTCTTGCCTACGAGTTGCGGACTCAACAAATCTATCTTATATGTATCCTTTATACTCATTCGAGATGCAAAGTTACAAAATTATTTTATATACAGGCACACATGAGCACAACTTTTTCATCTTTAAGGATAAAAAAAGAACATAGACAAAGCTTTCACCGTTGTAAAACTCACATGTCAACCTTTTTTCAACTCGTTTGCAGACACAGCCATTTCTACTACACGACCTACTTACACTACACGTCCATAACGGCATGAAGCAACACAGCACAGACTGGATGCCATCCGAAATGTCACCTACCTGGGCAACTCTATACAGAATGTTGTCCCAACGCCTATTTCTGAGTCCTTCACATAAATCCTACCCTTATGATAATCCTCCACTATTCTCTTTGCCAAAGAAAGACCCAGCCCCCATCCACGCGCCTTAGTGGTGAAACCAGGCTTGAAGACAGACGTGAAACTTGACTTTGGCATGCCCTTGCCTGTGTCCTTCACCTCCACAGTCACAGTCGAGTCATCATCCCATACATATATATCTATCCTTCCAACACCTCCCATGGCATCAACTGCATTCTTGCACAAATTCTCCATCACCCACTCAAAAAGGCTCGACACCAAAGGCAGCACGACATCATGCTCAGGGAAATGACACACGATAGCGACCTTGCTCGACACTCGCTTAGACATATATGACACAACTCTCCCTACAACGGCATTCAGATTCTCAGGCTTTGGCACAGACACAGAACCTATTTTCGAGAACCTGTCCGCTATATTTTCGAGTCTCTTTATATCTTTCTCCATCTCCGACAACAAAGGATCATCAGGATAAGACTCCACAAGTACCTCATGCCATGCTATAAGACTGGATATCGGAGTGCCCAACTGATGAGCCGTCTCCTTCGACAGTCCAACCCACAGCTTGTTTTGTTCAGCACGCATCGCAGAGAACAAAGCAAAAATAGAAATCAGCACAAACAGCACTACCACAGCCAATTCTATATAGGGATAAATAGACAAGCGCTTCAGCATCAACGACTCATCATAACATACACCCATAAAATCTTCACGACCGCCCACATCAGAAATGTCTATTCTTATATACCTTCCATTCAACGCATATTCCCTCGCCAACGAACTAAGATAAGGTATCGAATCCTCACCAACAGCAAAAGAACGCTGAACATTCCTTGAAGAGACAGCCCTTCCCTTCGAATCAACAAGTATAACAGGAATAGTATGATTACCATTTATGACCTTGAGCACAAGATTAAGGTCCGTGTCCACATCCGCTGAATTAAAAGAGCGCATTGCCTCAGCCCACACCTCCATCCTATTGCGTTCCTCTTCCTTCAAATCGCTAATAAGAACATTTGATGTAAGCAACGACGCTATTGCTATTACAACAGCTATCACAACCAGCATATATCTGGTATTACGTATCCTATCAAAAAACTGCATGCCTATATAACGAAAAGAAAACATATCTTATTGCAAGAAAGTGTCCAAAATTATTTTATAATTCCAAAGTATGGCACTCTCATATTTGTCACACTCTCTGTTGACCGTCTTTTACTCCTGTTTATAAGTCTCTATTGTATATAAGTTACTATTGTATATAAGTTACTACTGTATATAAGTTACTACTGTATATAAGTTACTACTGTATATAAGTTATCCCTGTATATAAGTTACTATTGTTTATTAGACACTATTGTTTATTAGACACTATGCCAGCACGCTCCTTCAATAGAATAAAAATCAGACCGGCATAGAGCACGGCAAATATAAAAATAACCATGAGCACCTACTTACATCTGTATAGCATATTGGGGGGGCAGCGGATTTTCCAGGTTGACAACTGATGAACATGTGTAAATATAACGATACACAAGCCTTAGGATAACGATGCCCTACACTTAGGATAAAGGTATGCAAGCCTTAGGATGAGGGATGCGCAAAGCATAGTGTATCACAAGGCCTGAAAAGCAGGGTGAGATACCATGCGCGCCAGGTCATCAATAGTCAATATATGACGAATGTTGCAATGCTCGACCATCAGGCTTTACAGACACAACAGACTGTCTTATGAATCAGGCTCCCCATTGCCGTCACTACATCTGCAATATGTCTTGCTCCCAAAAGGACAAAAGGACAAAAAGGACAAAAGGACAAGTGACATCTCCTTGTATAATTCATCAAAATCACTTATTTTGTATAGTTTTACTATGTTTTGGCATTTTGTCCGTTTGTCCTTTTTGTCCTTTTTGTCCTTTTGTATAAGACTTGTGCATGTCTCGCAACGCCATTTCCCATGCCTTTAGGCTGCACTTTTAGAGTATGTCACAGCATGTAGCGTGTTCAAGGAGAACAGATTCAGCACAAGTTTGACGGTTTGAAAATTTTCAACCTGTACGGCTAAAAGAACCAGCCCAATCAGCCAAATCCGTATTCAGAAAGTGTCCTGGCTGCATCCAGGGCAAGCTGAAAGCCCAATGATCCACACACGGTTCTGGACAAGCGAAGCGACACCATGAGCGGATTGACGTGAGGTAATATAGCCATTGGTTAAGAGATTGGGAGGTATTGGTATCTATAGAATCTGTAGCTACTATAAAATCTGTAGCTACTATAAAATCTGTAGCTGTGTCGCACTTGCCCGAACCGAATGTGCATCTATAAATCTGCAGCTACTATAGAATCTGCAGCCACTATAGCCTCTATAGCCCACTATGAATGAAAACGATAAAAGACTTCTGTTACTCAATGGTCAGACGCTTGACTCTATGGCCCACTATGAATGAAAACGATAAAAGACATAGTTCCAGCCTATATAGTCTCTATAGCTACGATAGCCAG
>CAKQRW010000044.1 GCA_934271655.1 uncultured Bacteroidaceae bacterium
CCGTTTGCGGCGCTTATAGAGGACATGTGGTCTCTGATATACAAATGGCTTATTGATAATTCAGCAAACACTAAATAAAAACAGCACGAGATGCTTTCCGCTGTCGCTTCAAAGGCATGGCTGTTTAATGAGGCAGCGACGAGATAACATAAAAAAAAAACGCAACAACGTAAAAAAACAACACGCAACAACTTTACACGACATGAAACTAAAGTCAAAAACTACATTATGGATCGCAGCCCTCATCCTGGGAGCTGTGCTGGGAGCCTTCAATCTGCATGGACTGAACGCTTTCTTCGATTTCATCGCCACGGTCTACACCAAGCTGTTCCAGTTTGTGGCTGTGCCCACGATAGCTTTGGCCGTGCTCACCACGCTGGCCTCTTTCGGCACGCAGAAGAACACTGGACGCATCTTTCTCAGGACGATAACGTACACTCTGCTCACTACTGTGTGTGCGGCTGGCATAGGCCTGCTGCTCTTCAAGCTGATAGCTCCAGAGAACCTGCCTTCCGACATTGTGGCTGGAGGCGTGGCGGAGGTGCCGGAGAATCTGGAGGAACTGTCATACTATGACCACATACTCGGTGTGGTGCCAAGCAACATCGTGCAGCCTTTCGCATCGGGCAATGTGCTCTCCATCCTCATCATAGCCGCTGCCTTGGGCTTGGGCCTGGCGCACCTGATAAAGAAGGGAGACAATGAGAATGTGCAGATAGTGTACAAGGCTGTGGTGGGATTGCAGGATCTGCTTTACACGCTCATCAATGCGCTCATATGGGCGCTGCCACTCGGCATCGTGGCTTTTGCCGCCCAGCTCTCAGCCCAGGTGTCGGCAGGAGTCATAGTAGGTTCGCTGGGCAAGTATGTGGCTGTCATTCTGGGCAGCAACTGTGTGCAGTTCTTCATCGTGCTTCCGCTTTTCCTCCTGTCGCGCGGTCTCAACCCACTGGATGTGCTGAAGAAGATGTCGCCTGCTGTGCTGATGGCTCTCTTCACCAAGTCTTCTGCCGCCACACTCCCTGTGACCATGCGCTCGGCTGAGGAGAACATGAGGGTAAAGCCAGAGGTGTCGCGCTTTGTGCTGCCTATATGCACCACTATCAACATGAACGGATGCGCCGCCTTTATCCTTGTCACATCGCTGTATGTCTTGCAGAACGGAGGCTTTGAGCTTTCTCTTCCTGCCATGCTCACATGGCTGCTGGTGGCTGTCATCTCTGCCATAGGCAATGCCGGAGTGCCTATGGGATGCTATTTCCTCACGCTGTCGCTCATGGCTGGCACGCCTGGAGCTCCTGTGGGCATCATGGGCATCATCCTGCCTATCTTTGCTATAATAGACATGGTGGAGACTGCGGAGAATGTGTGGAGCGACTCGTGCGTGTGCGCTATGGTGGACAAGGCTGAGAGGAATGGCTCTGAAAGATGATCGGGGTGTAAGCGCGCGCTTATAGCTGATATGGTGAACTCATAGTGGTGCATGGCTGTGCATCACACTGCGCTTGGCTGGCAGAGGGTATCCGCAGCCCTTGTTTGGCTATGATGCCAACCTATGGATTACGCATTTCGAACCTATGGTTTATGTGTTGCAATCCTATGGATTGTACAATGCAAACCTATGGATTACATATTGCGCGACATAGGGCTTGTGTATTGCAGACCTAAGGCTAATATATGGCATGACATAGGGCTTGTGTATTGCAGACCTAAGGCTAATATATCGCATGACATAGGGCTTGGCCATTGTAAGTTGTGCACTTGCGATGGCCAAGCCCTATGTCTTGCGATATATGTGTGTGGCAGTCTGTGTGATGCCTTGTCTTGCTGTGGCATGGAGAACCTCACGCTATCTCCAGTCCGCGCTGTGTGGCGAGTTGCCTGAGATTGAGTATGGCGTATCTCATGCGTCCGAGTGCGGTGTTGATGCTGCAGTTGGTCTTCTCTGCTATCTCCTTGAAAGACATCTCCTCTTCAAGGCGCATGAGTACCACCTCGCGCTGGGTGTCGGGAATGAGGTCGAGAAGTTCCTTGACTTCTTTCATAGTCTGCTGGTCTATCATCTCCTGCTCCCTGTTTTCGTTGATGGCGAAGCGTGAGTTGTTGAGTATGCTGTTGTGGCGCATGTTGCCGTTGTCATCGGTTGGCTCTTCGTCGGTGGACACGAGTTTGCCGCTCACATCTGTGCGGAAATGGTCTATGATGTGGTTGTGCACTATGCGCATTATCCATGCGCTGAACTTGCCTGTCTCTGTGTATTTGCCGTTCTTGATGCGCACAACGACCTTGACGAAGATGTCTTGAAAGAGATCCTCCGCCAGCTCCTGGTTCTTGACCGTATTGTAGATGTATGAAAACACTTTGCTTTCGTAGCGTTTCAGCAACACGTCGAAGGCAATGTTGTTGCCTTGGGTGTACAGTTTCACCAACTGCTCGTCGGGCAGTCTGTTGATTTTATTCATTATGCTCTTTATTTTTATCAGCGTAATGTCTTTCCGATAGGCAATGTCTTTTAGCAGATTAAACAATAGTGTGGCAAACAAAAAATGTTTGGTGTTGCAAAGTAACGTAAATTACTTTAAAACACCAAACATTTTGTTGCCTTTTGCGCTTGCAGATGCAATATTTGTATAAAATTTTCGTTTCAGGCTCGCTTTGCTGCTGTGTCGCTGTCGGCTCTTGGGGGGCGCGGCAGCGAGGTGGGCGGCTTATTCGAAGCGTGATCCTTCCTCTATCTTGAAGCCGCGCAGGAGGTCGGCTGTGGCCATGCGCTTCTTGCCTTCAATCTGCAGCGCGTGTATGTCGAGCCATCCGTCGGCTGTGGCTGCGCGCAGGTATGTCTTGTGGTCTGTAGCCAGGGTGCCTGGCTCGGCTGCGGAGCGGCTGTCTGGCATGGGCGATGCTTCTGTTATCTTGACCGACTTGCCGTTGAGCGTGGTCCATGCGGCAGGGTAGGGGCTCAGTCCGCGCACGAAATTGTGCAGCTGCTCTGAGGTCTGGTTCCAGTCGATGCGGCATGTCTCGCGGAATATCTTCGGGGCTGGCGTGGGCTCCACGCCTGTGATGCAGTCTTGTGGCATGGACTTGACGGTGCCCGCGATGATGTTGTCCACTGTCTCTATGACGAGCTGTCCGCTGAGGGCCATGAGCTTGTCGTGTACAGTCTCGGCGTTGTCGGTGTCGCTGATGCCTATCTTCACCTGCTGGATGATGTCGCCTGTGTCTATCTCATGCTTGAGGAAGAAGGTGGTCACGCCTGTCTCTTTCTCGCCGTTGATGACGGCCCAGTTGATTGGGGCAGCGCCGCGGTACTTGGGCAGAAGGCTGGCGTGGGCGTTGAAGGTGCCGAGTGGCGGCATCTGCCATACTACCTTAGGCAGCATGCGGAAGGCCACCACTATCTGCAGGTCGGCGTGGAGGGCGCGCAGCTGCTCCACGAAGTCGGGGTCTTTGAGGTTGGCTGGCTGCATGATGTTGAGGCCATGCTCCATGGCGTATATCTTGACGGGGCTTGGCTGGAGCTGGCTGCCGTGGCGGCCAATTGGCTTGTCGGGCATGGTGATGACGGCTACGACGTTGTAGCCGCCCTCGACGAGCGCGCGCAGACTCTCTACTGCGAAGTCGGGGGTGCCCATGTACACTATTCTGAGGCTTTCTTTTGTCATGTTATGTTCTATTATATATATAATGTGTAATGTATGGCGATGCTGGCGTTGACGCTGCGGCTGGCAGCGCGCTCATGCTGGCATCGGGTGTGGGTGTCTGCGGGATGAGGCCTGGCGTGCCGGCGGCTTTGCCGGCCTGTCACTCCTGGCTGAACTTGATGAGTGTCTCTCTGTAGCTGGTGAAGAGGCCGGAGCGCGAGATGAATCCCAGGTATCTGTTGTCGGCGTCGACCACGGGAAGGTTCCAGGCCTTGGTGTCTTCAAACTTCTGCGCCACCACCTTCAGCGAGTCTGTCTCAAGAAGCACGGCTGGCGCTGGCTTCATGAAGGAGCCTACGGTGTACTGGTTGTAAAGCTCCGGACGGAAGATGTAGAGGCGCACGGAGTCGAGTGACACCACGCCGAGGAAGTGGCCGCTCGGGTCGAGGACAGGGAAGATGTTGCGGTGTGACTTGGAGATGGTCACTACCAGACGCTGGAGAGACATGTCCTTGCTCAGGGGCTTGTAGTCTTTCTCTATCACCGACTCCAGGTTGAGCACGGTCAGTATGGCCTTGTCCTTGTCGTGGGTGAGCAGCTGGCCGCGGCGGGCCAGGCGCATGGCGTAGATGCTGTGCGGCTCGAAGATGTTGATGGTGAGGTAGGACACGACAGACACTATCATCAGCGGAACAAAAAGGGCGTAGCCTCCTGTGAGCTCGGCTATGAGGAAGATGCCTGTGAGAGGGGCGTGCATCACGCCCGACATGAGTCCGGCCATGCCGTAGAGGCCGCTGTTCTTCTCGGAGAGGTAGCAGGAGTCGCCCATGTTGAGCCCTAAGCTCATGTCCCACAGATTGGCGAAGATGAATCCTGCTATGCAGCCCAGGAAGAGGCTCGGCGCGAATGTTCCGCCGCAGCCTCCGCCGCCGTTGGTGGCTGTGGTGGCGAAGACCTTGAAGACGAGCACAAGCCCGAGGTATATGAGCAGGTTGCTGTCGTTGCCGAAGAAGAAGGTGTTGTGCATGATTTCCTGGGCGGGTGCGTTGCTGATGAGCTGGTTGATGACATCGTATCCCTCGCCGTACATGGCTGGGAAGAAATAGATGAGCACACCGAGCACCACAGCGCCAAGCAGAAACTTGTACCAGCGGTTTTTCACTTTGCCGAAGATGCCCTCAAACCAGTTCATGGCTCGGGTGAAGTAAAGGCTGACGAGTCCGCAGGCCACTCCGAGGAGTATGCAGCCGGGAATGATGTCGATGGTGAATGCCTTGCTCAGGTTGAAGTCGAACTGTGGGGATGTGCCGTAGAAGGCATATGACACGCAGACCGATGTGATGCTGGTGACTAGCAATGGCAGGAGGGACGAGAAGCTCAGGTCGAGCATGAGTACCTCAAGCACGAACACCAGGCCGGCTATGGGGGCCTTGAACACACCAGACACGGCACCCGCTGCGCCGCAGCCTACGAGGAGCATGAGTGTCTTGGGGGGCAGGTGGAAACGCTTGCCAAAGTCGGAGCCCCAGGCTGCTCCCGTAAGGACAATCGGGGCCTCTGCTCCCACAGAGCCGCCAAAGCCGATGGTGATGGCGCTGGCGATGATGCTCGACCAGCGGTTGTGTGACTTGATGCGGCTGCGGCCTCGCGACATGGCATAGAGTATCTTTGTCACTCCGTGGCTTATGTCGCCGCGCACGATGTAGCGGACAAACAGCATGGTGAGCAGGATGCCTATGGCCGGGAACACCAGATAGAGCAGGTTGGTGTCTTTGGCCACGAAGCCTGACGTGAGCAAATGCTTGATTTCCTCAATGAGCGACTTGAGCACATAGGCTGTCAGACCTGTGCACACGCCTACCATGAGGCTTAGCATGAGCACTATCTGACGCTCTGTGTGGTCGCCCTTTATCCAGTCTGTGACAACCTGGAAAAACTGTATCTCTTTGCGTCTTAGTTTGATGAGATTCATAGGTGACTGTGTGTGTGATGTGTTGTCGGTATAGAGAGTCGGCATGGGGGAGGCTTGCCGCAGGCGGGGGCACTCTTCATGCCGCATGGCGATTCTGGGAATCTGCCTGAGGATGAAAAATGATGAAAGGGGAGCGCGCTCCTTGGGGCAGGAGCGTGCCATCCCCTTTGTGTGAAGAGCGCGTCTATTCTCTTATGATGGTGAACTGCCCGTTGGCGTCCATCTTGATGATGCTGCTCGGCTTGTGCTTCTCGCGGCACTGGCGGTTGTACTTGACCACGTAGTCCACGGCTTCCTTTATCTCGTCTGATATCTCGTCGAAGGTCTGGGGCGTGGGCTCGCCGCTGATGTTGGCGCTTGTGCTGACCACAGGCTTCTGGAAACGGAAGCACAGCTCCTTGCTGAACTCTTCACGCGTGATGCGTATGCCTGCGCTGCCGTCGGCCGCGATGAGGTTGGGCGCCAGGCCCGACACGTTGTCGAAGATGACGGTGAGGGGCTTTTCCGACAGCTCTATCATGTTCCATGTGACGTCTGCCACGTTGCGCACATAGCGCTGCAGGCGCACGTCGCTGTCTACAAGGCTGATGAGGGCCTTGCTGTCGTCGCGCCTCTTTATCTCGTACACTTTCTTCACCGCTTCTGGATTGGTGGCATCGCATCCTATGCCCCATACGGTGTCGGTGGGGTAGAGTATCACGCCGCCGGCGCGCATCACCTCCACCGCTTTCTTTACTTCGTCTATTAACATGGCTGTTTGCTTTCTTTGTTTGAGGGGCAAGCTGGCGGGCGCTGGCGGCCTGGCCATGGCTTGCCTGTTGTTGTGATTAGTGGGCCCGGTTGCCTGTGTAGGCTATGTGGACCGCTGTTGGCTGAACTCTGATGTGAAGTGGCGCTTATGAGGGCCGCTGTTGTCAGAACTCTGATGTGAAGTGGAACTTGATGTGCTTGAAGTCTTGCTGGGCCATCTGGAGCACATAGTTGGAGTCGGCGAGGAACACGTCGCGGCCTTCCTTGTCCTTGGCCATGAACTGGTACTTGCGCTTCTTGAAGGCTTCGAGCTCGGAGTCGTCGTCGCTTTCTATCCAGCAGGCCTTGTAGAGATGCACGGGTTCCCAGCGGCACTTGGCGTTGTACTCGTTTTCCAGGCGGTACTGTATGACCTCAAACTGCAGCTGGCCTACTGTGCCGATGATTTTTCTGTTGTTGAACTGGTTGATGAAGAGCTGCGCCACACCCTCGTCCATGAGCTGGTTGATGCCTTTCTCCAGCTGTTTGGTCTTCATGGGGTCGGCGTTCTCTATGTACTTGAACATCTCGGGGGAGAAGCTTGGAAGGCCTTTGAAGTGCAGCTGCTCGCCCTCTGTGAGTGTGTCGCCTATCTTGAAGATGCCGTTGTCTGGCAGGCCGACGATGTCGCCTGGGTAGGCTTCGTCGATGGTGCTCTTCTTCTGCGCCATGAACTGTGTGGGGCTTGAGAAGCGCACAGTCTTGCCGTTGCGCACGTGAAGGTAGGGGGCGTTGCGCACGAACTTGCCTGAGCATACCTTGCAGAATGCTGTGCAGGAGCGGTGGTTGGGGTCGATGTTGGCTGTAATCTTGAAGATGAATCCTGTGAACTTGGGCTCTTCTGGCTTGACAAGGCGCTCTTCTGCTGTAGTGGGGCGCGGGTTGGGGGCTATCTCCACGAAGCAGTCGAGGAGCTCCTGCACGCCGAAGTTGTTGAGGGCCGAGCCGAAGAACACTGGAGCTATGTCGGCTTCGAGATAGGTGTTCACGTCGAATGGGTCGTAGACACCGTCTATCATCTCGAGGTCTTCGCGCAGTTTCTCTGCGTCTTCTGCTCCCACGCGCTCGTCAAGCTCGCTGGAGTTGAGGTCTACGTTGACCTTTTCGGTCACCATCTGCTTGTTGGGCGTGAAGAGATTGAGGTTTTGCTCATAGATGTTGTACACACCCTTGAAGCGCGCGCCCTGGTTGATTGGCCATGAGAGCGGGCGCACCTTGATCTGAAGCTCGCTCTCCACTTCGTCGAGAAGGTCGAAGGGGTCCTTGCCTTCGCGGTCCATCTTGTTGATGAAGACGATGACTGGCGTCTTTCTCATGCGGCAGACGGTCATCAGCTTTCGGGTCTGCGCCTCGACGCCCTTGGCTCCGTCGATGACGATGATGGCTGAGTCTACGGCTGTGAGCGTGCGGAAGGTGTCTTCCGCAAAGTCCTGGTGTCCGGGAGTGTCGAGGATGTTGACCTTGTATGGCGGCTGGTTCTGGTCGGCATGCGGTGGCAGGTAGTCAAACTCCATCACGGATGTGCTGACTGAGATGCCGCGCTGCTTCTCTATCTCCATCCAGTCGGATGTGGCGGTCTTCTTTATCTTGTTGCTCTTTACTGCGCCTGCCACCTGTATCTGGCCTCCGAAGAGGAGCAGCTTCTCGGTGAGTGTGGTCTTTCCGGCGTCAGGGTGCGAGATGATGGCAAATGTGCGTCTTCTTTCTATTTCGTTCATGTATGTTGGTTGAGAATGTTCTTGCTTGTGTTTGATTCATGCGTTGGTCATCAGCTTGTCCACACATTCCTTGAGGCTGTCTTCCCAGTATGGTATCTCGATGCCGTAGGTGCTCTTGATCTTTGTCTTGTCGAGCACGGAGTAGTGCGGGCGGGCTGCAGGGGTAGGATACTCTGAGGTGTGGAGTGGCTTCACGTGGCATGTGGTGATGCCTGCCAGACGGTGGATGGCCTTTGTGAAGTCGTACCATGAGATGACTCCCTCGTTGGAGAAGTGGTAGATGCCTGGCACGATGCCGCTGTTGATGGCTGTGAACATGGCCACGGCCAGGTCGCGCGCATAGGTCGGCGTGCCTACCTGGTCGAAGATGACACCCAGTTCGGGCTTCTCTTTGCCGAGGCGGATCATGGTCTTGACAAAGTTGTTGCCGAAGGTGGAGTAGAGCCATGCGGTGCGGATGATGATGCTCTTGGGGCAACCTTCCATGACTGCCTGCTCGCCTGCAAGCTTGGTGCGTCCGTACACTGAGTTGGGGCATGTGGGCTGCTCCTCGGTGACGGGCTTGTATGATGTGCCGTCAAACACGTAGTCGGTGCTTATCTGCACCATGCTTCCGCCTCTCTTGCCTACGGCTGAGGCAAGGTAGCCAGGGGCGATGTTGTTGAGCAGGTTGCAGAAATCCTCGTTGCTTTCTGCCTTGTCTACTGCTGTGAAGGCGGCGCAGTTGATGACGCAGTCTATCTCGTTGCCGTTGATGAACTCGTTGACTTCCTGCTCGTTTGTGATGTCGAGCTTCTGGGCTATGCTGCCTTCAGGTATGACCACGTCGGTGAAGACGTAGTGGTGCTGTGGATTTTCTTTTGCGAGCAACTGGACTTCGTTGCCGAGCTGGCCGTTGCAGCCTGTTACTAATATGTTCATAGTCTTGTGTTTTTATCTTGTTGTCGGATTGCTGTCGCTTTGTCGTATTGCTGTCGCTTTGTCGTATTGCCGTTGCTTTGTTGTCTGACTGCTGCCGCTTTGTTGTCTGACTGCTGCTGCTTTGTTGTCAGATAGCTGCCGCTTTGTTGTCTGACTGCCGCTGCTTTCCATTGGATGTGGGCTTTTGCGCCATCGGCCTCTGCGCTTGCGGCGTGACGCCTTTTATGGCTCAGTCCGTCACAGCTCCAGTGTGCCGGCCTTGTCTTTCTTGTAGTAGTCGGAAAGCAGGCCGATGAGGTGGGCTATCTTGTCGATGGCGCTGGCTGTGCCTGCCGAGATGTCTTTCTTCTGCAGCTTCAGGAGCATCACTCCATAGAGAGCGTCGAAGCAGTTCTCTATCTCGTTCTTGTCTTGGCTGTCCTGGCTCTTGCCGCGCAGTTCGACGATGAAGGGCAGCGCCTTGTAGTAGGCGGCTGAGTAGAAGGGGTGCTTGCTCGACTTGAGTAGCTGGGCGTGGAGGTCGGCGAGATAGATGATGACATTGTTGTTCACCTGCAGGTGGCCTTTCTCAGCCACTCCCTCTTCTCTCATCATCTGGATGAGGCTCTCGTACCATTCTTTCAGTTGCGCGCTCCTGGTGTCGTCAAGCTTGAACATGGGTATGTATTCGGCGGCCATGCGGTCGGCGTCGAGGCCATAGGCGCGTATGGTGTCTTCTACCTGCCACATGTAGAGCAAGTACTCAGAGATGCTTTGTTTCTTTAGTTGGTCTGCTATAAACATTGCTGTGGTCTTTTTGTTTCATTTGAAAAGCTCTGGCGCAGGATCATCGCCAAAAGGGATGAAGTGGAAGGTGTGTCCTGTGAGGGCGTAGACAATCATCAGCGCGCTCACCACCATCACGGCTATGCCTATGATGCGGTTTATCCACCAGAGCACACGCGGGTTGAACTTGGCTCTGGCCTTGTCTACAAGCCATGTCAGCCCAAACCACCATGCAAGGGCGCCTGCTACTATGGATATGTAGCCCATGGTCTGCACGAACCAGTTGCCCGCAAGGATGAAGGTGAACTGTCCGAATAGGGCTACGAATAGCAGGATGATGAGCGGATTGGAGGCTGTGATGGCGAAGCCTGTGATGACAAAGCCTGTGAGCCTGTTCTTGGTCTCCACGGGGGCTTCCTCGTCCACTACCTTTTGCTTGGGCTTGCTCTGGAAGGTGTACACGCCAAAGGCAAAGAGCAGGATGCTGCCTGCCACTTTTATCCAAAGGGCTATGATGGGGTCTTCTATTATGTCTACCACAAGATACATGAAGTAGCCTGTGATGACAGCGTAGATGATGTCGCTGATGCTGGCGCCTACTCCTGTGGCGAAGCCTTCCCAGCGTCCCTTGTTCAGCGTGCGCTGTATGGTCAGTATGCCGACTGGTCCCATGGGGGCTGATGCCAGCACGCCTATGATGAATCCTTTGAATATCTCTTCCAGAAATCCCACGTTCTGCATCCATTCTTGAAAATTGGGTACGGGAATCTGTGGCATTGTGTGTAATATCATGTTGTTACCCTTTTATGTTTTTTGCGGAAGGAGTGATGTCTCTTTCCTCGTTGTTTTGTTGTCTTTCTTCTGTTCATGCGCTCAGAATGTGTAATCATCCTGATATATAGCATGCAAAGTTACAAAAAAAATGAGAGACGGATGCTTTCGGCTGCCTATAAAAGTGGAAAGAGTGTGCATTAACCTTTGGGGATGTTGTAAAAATGCTGTTTTTGTATGTCGGATGTTTGTATTATCCAAACTTTTTGTATCTTTGCCGAACAAAGGAAAAATATAATCAAAAACAGCTTAAAACTTATGGAACAACAGAAACCTTATGTTATAGGTGTTGACCTCGGTGGCACCAACACTGTGTTTGGCATAGTGGACGCGCGTGGGCAGATTGTGGCGGAGAATTCTGTGAAGACTCAGGCTTACTCCACGGCGCAGGACTTTTTTGACGCGTGCATGGTGTGCCTCAATCCGCTCATACAGCAGGTGGACGGTGTGGTGAATATTGCTGGCATGGGCATTGGCGCCCCGAATGCCAATTATTATTCGGGATGTGTGGAGTGCGCCCCCAACATATGCTGGGCTCATAGTGTCAATGTGCCTCTCGCGCAGATGTTTTCTGACGCGCTTGGAGGGCTGTCGGTGAAGATTACCAATGACGCTAATGCTGCGGCTATGGGTGAGATGGCTTATGGCGCGGCTCGTGGAATGAAGAACTTTATCGTCATCACTCTTGGCACGGGAGTGGGCTCTGGCATCGTCATCAACGGACAGTTGGTGTATGGGCATGATGGATTTGCTGGTGAGCTGGGACATGTCATCATGGTGCGTGGAGATAAGGGACGCCGATGCGGATGCGGGCGCACGGGATGCCTTGAGGCATACTGCTCGGCGACGGGTGTGGCGCGCACGGCCCGTGAGATTCTTGCTACTACAGACCGCCCGTCTCTGCTGCGCAACAAGCCTGCTGAGGAGCTGGAGGCTCTTGACGTGTCTATTGCGGCAAGCAAGGGAGATGAGGTGGCTAATGACATATTCAGGTTTACGGGTGAGATGCTTGGTGAGGCATGCGCTGACTTTGCGGCGTTTTCTTCTCCTGAGGCTTTCATCTTCTTTGGAGGACTCTGCAAGGCTGGCGACCTTATCATGAAGCCGGTGGAGGAGTCGTACAACAGGAATGTAATGCCTGTCTTCCGCGGCAAGGCCAGGTTCTTGCTGAGCAGCCTCATGAATGCTAATGCTGCTGTGCTCGGAGCTTCTGCTCTGGGATGGGAAGAGTGATGGCTGAGGCAGGGGTGGCCTTGCCTATGACAGAAAGAGGGCGCAGGGAAATCAAATTTTCCCTGCGCCCTCTTTGTATCGTGTCGCAAAGCTTCAGGCTTGCTGGCTTGCCTGTCATTTCATGGAGTAAACCACATCCATGATTTTCTTTCCTATCTCGTCGGCCTCTGCCATTGTTGAGGCTTCTGAGTAAACGCGGATGATTGGCTCTGTGTTTGACTTGCGCAGATGTACCCATTTGTCTGGGAAGTCAATCTTCACACCGTCTATGTCGTTTACCTCCACTCCTGCTTCGTGGCTGTACATGTCCTTGACTTTTGCCAGGATAGCGTCGACATCTGTCTTAGCGTCGAGGTCTATGCGGTTCTTAGCAATGGCATAGTTGGGGTATGTGGCTCTCAGCGCGCTGACTGTGAGTCCTGGATTTTTTTCTCTCTCATGTGCCAGGTGGCTCAGGAACAGGGCTATGCCTACCAGGGCATCTCGGCCATAATGGGCTGCTGGGTAGATGACTCCGCCATTGCCCTCGCCGCCGATGACGGTGTTGGTCTCCTTCATTTTGGTCACGACGTTGACCTCGCCTACAGCTGCCGCATGGTACTGCATGCCGTATTTGCGGGTGATGTCTCTCAGCGCTCTTGTGGAGGACAGGTTGCTCACGGTATTGCCTGGAGTGTGGCGGAGAATATAGTCAGCTACTGTCACAAGTGTGTATTCTTCGCCGTACATCCTGCCGTCCTCGCAGATGAAGGCAAGGCGGTCTACGTCGGGGTCAACGACAAATCCCACGTCTTTTCCGCCATTGGCCATGAGCGACATGATGTCGCCAAGGTTCTTCTCCAGCGGTTCGGGATTGTGCTGGAAATCGCCTGTGGGCTCGCCGTAGAGGGCTGTGACGTCGTTCACGCCGAGGGCTTTGAAGAGTTTGGGGAGGATGATGCCGCCAACAGAGTTGATGCTGTCGAACGCCACCTTGAAATGCTGCTTCTTGATGGCTTCGACGTCGACAAGGTCGAGGCCAAGCACCATGTCTATGTGTTTCTGGTCGTATGTGTTGTCCTCTGTGTAGTGGCCGAGATGGTCTACGTCTGCATAGTCGAAGTCTTCGGCTTCTGCGGTTCGGAGCACTTCGTTGCCTTCTTCGGCATTGAGGAACTCGCCTTTCTCGTTGAGCAGTTTAAGTGCGTTCCAGTGGCGAGGGTTGTGGCTGGCTGTGATGATGATGCCGCCGCATGCGCCTTCCATGGCCACAGCTATCTCGGTGGTAGGAGTGGAGGCCAGGCCTATGTTGACCACGTCGAAGCCCATGCCCATCAATGTGCCGCATACGACGTTCTTGACCATCTCGCCTGAGATGCGGGCGTCGCGTCCGACGACAATCTTGTTGCTCTCCACCTTTGTGGTGCGGCGTATGAGTGTGGCGTATGCGCTTGTGAATTTGACTATGTCGAGAGGATTAAGCCCCTCGCCGGCGTGTCCGCCTATGGTGCCGCGGATGCCGGATATTGATTTGATTAAGCTCATGGTATAGCTGTGTTTTTGTGTGTGCCAAGCAGGTGACCACGCTATTCTCTTGCAGATGAGTGGGCATCCTGCTTGTCTGTTGTTGGATATGTTAGATGTTATAGTGTGTCTTGAATGTTGTTGTGCGCCTGGAATGTTCTTGTGTGTGTTGAACATTATGGTGCTGTGTGTGTTGAACATTATGGTGCGCCTTGAATGTTCTTGCGTGCCTTGAATGTTCCTGAATATTGCAGCGTGTGCTGGTATTATGGCGCCTGTGCTAATAGTTTGGCGGCATCTGGTAAGTTATCTCGTAGTAGTAAGGAAGCACATATCCAGAGGCATTTTGGGTTCCTGATGCGTGCGGCACGATGATTCTCACCTTGGCCTCGTGTCCTCTCACCTTTGTCAGGTTGATGAAGTTTAGGGGCTTCAGCCAGCCTTTTGGCACGGAGGAAGTGTAGGTCTTGTACATTATGCCCTCTGTGAATGAGGCTGTGTAGCTGCGTCCGTAGGCTGAGTATGTGCATATCATCTTGTCGAAGATGCTTGGCGTATAGATGTTGCTGCAGGTGGTGTCGGCGCTTTCTATGTCATATTCCAGAAATTTGCAGAGCAGCGGACGTGTGACCGTAGAGTCGGCCATCTTCTTTGCCATCTCCACCATTGATGTTCCTTCACCCTTGCGTACTATCTGCATGTAGATGCCATCTTCGTTGAATCTCACAAACTCGTTCTTTGCGGTGTCGGTGATGCTGTCTTGTGCATAGAACTGTGTCTCTGAGATGACATTTATTTTGCCTACGAACGGATTGTCCTCAAGGAATCTGTTGATGGCTTTCTTCTCTTTCTCTTTCAGATCGGCGTAAGTCTCGTCGTCGTTGCAGCCTGTGGCAATCAATGAAATGCTCACGGACAGAGCCGTGAGCATTAGGTAGAATAGTTTCTTCACTGTGTGTTGTAGTAAGTTCTGTTTGTTTACGTTGTGTTTATAGAATACGGAAGCTGGCGTGTCGGTAGGAACAAGAATCTGTTCTGTGCCGTGCCGGCTCTTATTTTTCCGATGTCTCTGTTTCTGGTGTGGCAGTTTCCTCACCCTCTTTCTCCTCTTCTTTTTTCTTTGCCAGGTATTCTGGCAGGGCCAGACCGGCTTGGTCAAAGAGCTCGTGGAGTGGGGGGACGCTCTTCATGAGTCCGCTGATGAAGTTGGCTGTGCTGCCCTTGCCGTCGGCTGAGTTGCCTGAGTCCCAGACTGTGACATGGTCGATGTTGATGCCCTTCACAGCCTCTACCTGGGTCTTGACCAGTTCTGGCAGCTTCTCAAGCAGCAGGAGCATGTATGCCTTGTTGGCGTCGCCTCCAGCAGCCTGCACCATCTTGTCGTAGCCTTGTGCCTGGCGGTTCAGTATCTCAAAGAGTCCTCGTGCCTCAGCTTCCATCTTGGCGTATGCTGCGTCGGCCTCACCTTTGGCGTTGACGCGTATGGTCTCTGCCTCAGCTTCTGCCTCGATGATCTTTCTCTTCTTCTCGATTTCCTGGCTGACCAGGACGTTGGCGCTCTGTGTGGCGCGCTCGCGGTCTGCTCGGGCTTCCTCCGCTTTCTGCTCGGCTGAGTAGGCTTCTTCCAGTGCCTTGGCTGCTGCTACCTTCTCGGCTGCGGTGGCCTTGCGCTGTGCCTCGGCCTCGCGCTCGCGGCGCTCGGCGTCTGAGTTGGCTATCTGCACCTTTGCCTCGTTCTCTCCCTGCACAGCCTGTGCGTTGGCTTCTGCTGTGCGGATACGTGTCTCTCTGTTGGCGTCAGCTTTTCCTATCTCGCCTATCTTCTCCTGCTCTGCCACTCTGACTTTAGCCTCGTTGATGGCTTTTGCGGCAGCTTCCTGACCGAGGGCCTCAATGTATCCGCTCTCGTCGTTGATGTCGGTCACATTGACATTGATGAGCCTGAGACCTATCTTTTTCAGCTCCACTTCCACGTTGCTTGATATGGCTTCAAGGAATTTGTCGCGGTCGCTGTTGAGCTCCTCGATGCTCATGGTGGCGATGACAAGGCGGAGCTGTCCGAAGAGTATGTCTCGTGCCAGTTCCTGTATCTGTGCGGGAGTGAGTCCAAGAAGTCGCTCTGCAGCTGCTGTCATGCTGTCGGCTTCGGTGGAGATGCCCACAGTGAAGCGGCATGGCACGTCAACTCGTATGTTTTGCTTGGAGAGAGCGTTGGTCAGGTTGGCGTCGATGCTTATTGGCGTCAAGCTCAGATAGGCATAGTCCTGTATTATAGGCCAGACGAATGTGCCGCCTCCGTGCACGCACTTGGCTGACCCGCGGTTGCCTGTTGTTCCATACACTACCAGAATCTTGTCTGAAGGACATCTTCTGTATCGATTGATGATAGACATGAGGAGCACTATGGCTACCACGGCCACAACTGCAATAAGGATTAGTGGATTCATTTTTGTTATTGTTTAAGAGGTTATTAAATGCGATGTGTTGTCGCTTTGTCACCAGGCGGGTGTGAGTGTAATGTCAGATGCCTGTGCCGCTGACCAGAAAGGTGTGGTCGTCAATGATATCCGTGATAGTCACTCTGCTGCCACTGGCTATGGCCTTGTCGTCGTTGGTCATGGAGTCTATTTCCTGCACGGAGCCGTTGATGCTTATCTGCACCTTGCCCACTCCGCTTTTGCTGGCTGGTATGCGCAGGTAGACGGATGCTGTCTTTCCTTTGCAGTCTGCTATGTCGAAGGCTCCGTTGTGCTCCAGCTTCTTGGTCTGTTTCTTTATGACAAAGAAGAGGTACACGAAGCCGAGGCCGATGAGCAGCGACACGGCCATGAGAAGATAGCGGTTGGGGATTATGGTGTTGAAGCATATTCCAGCCCATCCTGCGCCGCAGAAGAAGTTGACAAGATTTCTTGCGCTGAATAGCGACAATCCTCCGCCTAAGTCCATGGTGTCGGCGCCATCAAAGTCGACTGTCACGTCGGAACTGTCCATGCCGATGAATGTGAGCAGTGCCTGGACTATGAAAAACAGGGAGCTGACAAGTGCGCAACCCCAATACACTCGCATCCAAACGTCAAGGTCGGAATACATTTCAAGTAGCTCTTCCATGCTGGTCTTTATTATAGTTAGATGGTGATGCTTATTATATTTATTTTGCCACAAATGTACATCAATTATTTATTACAGCCAAGAGTTTTGCATTTAATTTGGCAGTCATGATAAATATTTCATGAAATTTCACTAATTTTGCCGCCGTTTAGAAAAAGCATTAAACTTACACATTATGAAAATAGGATTTGACAACGACAAATACCTCAAGATTCAGTCTGAGCACATCAGACAGAGAATAGCGCAGTTTAATGGTAAACTGTATCTTGAGCTTGGCGGAAAACTTTTCGATGACCATCATGCTTCACGTGTGCTGCCAGGCTTTCAGCCCGACAGCAAGCTGCGCATGTTTAAGCAGCTCAGCGACAGCATAGAGATAGTGCTTGCCATCAGCGCGGAGGACATAGAGAAGAATAAGGTGAGGGCCGACCTTGGCATCACGTACGATGAGGATCTTCTCCGCTTGCGTGACGAGTTTATGAAGCGTGGCTTTATGGTTGGCTCGGTGGTGGTCACATGCTACAATGGCCAGCGCTCTGCCGATGCTTTTCGCCAGCGTCTTGAGCGACTCGGCATCAAGTCTTATTGCCATTACCTCATAGACGGCTATCCTCATAATGTCGACCTGATAGCATCGCCTGACGGATTCGGACGCAATGACTATGTGGAGACTACACGTCCACTCGTTATTGTCACAGCTCCTGGTCCTGGCAGTGGCAAGATGGCTGTATGTCTCAGCCAGCTTTACAATGAGAACCAGCGTGGCGTGCATGCAGGCTATGCCAAATTTGAGACGTTCCCGGTGTGGAACCTGCCTCTCAAGCATCCGGTGAATATAGCTTATGAGGCTGCTACAGCCGACCTCAATGATGTCAACATGATTGACCCTTTCCATTTCGACGCATACGGAAAGGTGGCTATCAACTACAACCGCGACATAGAGATTTTCCCTGTGCTCAACGCGCTCTTTGAAAGCATCTATGGGGAGAACCCGTACAAGTCTCCTACGGATATGGGTGTCAACATGGTGGGATTCTGCATCTCTGATGATGAGGTGTGCTGCCAAGCATCAAAGGACGAAATCATCCGCCGATACTATGATGCCATGAACAAGCTGGCTCTTGGAGCATGCAATGACAGCGAGGTGAACAAGATCAAACTGCTCTTCAACCAGGCTAAGATAACCACAGCTACACGCCGCACTACTGTGGCTGCCAATGACTACAAAAAGGAGACCGGACACACAGCTTCTGCCATTGAACTGGAGGACGGCACTATCATCACAGCCAAGTCGAGCCCGCTGCTCGGATGCAGCGCTGCGCTCATTCTTAATGCCACAAAGCATCTGGCTGGCATAGACCATGATGTGAAGCTCATACCGCAGAGCATGATTGAGCCGATACAGAAAACTAAGATTGACTATCTTGGCGCTCACAATCCACGCCTCCACACAGACGAGGTGCTTGTGGCCATCTCTGTGCTTTCACAGCATGACGAGAACTGCCAGCGTGCCTTGGCTCAGTTGCCTAAGTTGCGCGGCTGCCAGGTGCACAGCACGGTGATGCTCAGTGAGGTAGACCGCAAGATATTCAAGAAGCTTGGCTGCGGACTCACGTGTGACCCTGTGCGCAAGACTAAACAATGAATAGATGGTGAATAGATTTGCCTATTGCCTGCGCGCAGCTGTACCTGGCTCAATAAAAAGTGTCACATGGCTTATGAAGCTCATGATTCCCATATCGTTGGGGGTGACTCTGCTGCAATATCTCGGAATACTGGAATGGATGGCGCGATACCTCCATCCAGTATTCGTGTATATGGGACTTCCTGGCGCATCTGCTGTGGCTTTTATCTCTGGGGCTGCTGCTGGCACTTATGCTGGCATCGCTGCTATGATGTCCATGCCGCTTTCTATGCGCGAGGCCACTATCATATCATTGATGATAGCTCTTTGCCATGCTTTGCCTATGGAGTGCGCTGTCAACAGGATGACTGGCTCTTCCTTCTGGAAGATGTGTGTCTTGCGCATCATCATGGCATTTGTGTGCGCTTTGCTGCTCAATATGATATTGCCGGATATGGAGGATAGGTACTTGTACATGGGTGCTCCTGCCGACAGCTCATTTGGCGATGTCATGATGGCGTGGGCTGTCTCGCAGCTGAAGATGTCTGTCATTGTGGCTCTTATCATTTACACTTTGATGTATCTGCAGCGGCTGATAGAAGTGTATGGACTGCTGCAGCCGCTCTCGCGTCTCTTGGCTCCGCTGATGACTCTGTTCGGCTTGCCGCGCAAGGCTGCATACTTGTGGCTCGTAGGCAATGTGCTTGGCATCAGCTACGGCGCTGCTGTGATGATGGAACTGGAGAAGAATGGGGACATCACTCCTGAGGAGGCTAACGACACAAACTACCACCTCATTATGAATCACTCGCTTCTGGAGGACACTATAGTGTTTTCTTCTACCGGGGTGTCTGCTCTTTTGCTTGTGACGACAAGATTGGCTTTTGCTGTCGTCCTGGTGTGGGCACGAAGAGGCGTGAAGCTGGTGATAGGGAATGGCGAGTGCCGACTGTAGGGCATGAGTGGCATGCCTGTTGGCGCAAGTGACGTTATGCTATGTGGCATGGCGTGTGTTCCGGCAGCGTGGCTTGGAGTGGAAATGATAGTGAGGCATGAAGTGCTTGCTGCAATGGTAAGGCGTTTAGCAGTAATGGTAAGACATTTAGCAGTAAAGTGTAAGGCATTTAGCAGTAAAGGTAAAATATTTACAGTAATAGTAACACGTTTGTTTATATGGGATTTGTTTGGACAAAGAAGAAAGACTCTGAGGATGACGATGCAGTTTCTCCTTGGACAAAACTGAAGGAAAATGAGCAGGGACATGCCATAGAGGTCGTAAAGGAAAGCCATCTGAAGGCGGCTCTGTTTGACCTTGACGGCACACTTTTTGACACAGAACCGCAGTATACAATCTTCTGGGGAAGAATGGCTCGGAAGTACCGTCCTGACGTGGAGGGATTGGAGTATGCAATCAAGGGTACCACGCTCAAGCAGATATTTGACACGTATTTTCCTGATCCGCAGATTCAGTCTGAGATAACAGCTGGGCTTAATGAATGGGAAGCCAATATGAAATATGAGTTTGTGCCTGGTGCCCTCAACTATTTGAGAGACTTGAAGGAACATGGCGTTAAGTGTGCGGTAGTGACCAGCTCCAATATTGTGAAAATGCAGAGCGTGGCGCGTCAGATACCCGAGTTTCACGCTATCTTCGACCGCGTGCTCACTGCCGAGGATTTCCCCGCTTCTAAGCCTGCGCCAGACTGTTACCTCATCGGAGCTAAGACGTTTGGCGCTACTGTCGATGAGTGTGTGGTCTTTGAGGATGCCTATACGGGTCTGCAAGCTGGCATGTCGTCTGGCATTATGACTGTGGGACTCACTACGGGCCTCACGGCTGAGCAGATTGCTGGCAAGTGCCATTTCATTATAAAGGACTTCACGGAGATGACATATGAACGCACGCTTTCCATGCTGAAGGAAAGATGCTGAATGAAAGGCGCTGAAGGAAAGCAATGGACGCGCAGGCACCTGCAGATGGTGCAGCGGTGGATGTATGCCTATATTTTGATATTCTGTGGATGCTCGCTGTGAAATACGTGCACAGCAAGATATGCAGATAGCAAAACAAGCTCTGTTATAGATCCAGTGGATAGTCCGCCACCCGAGCAGTAAAATATGCGCATAACAAAACAAGCCTCACGGACTTTTATCCGTGAGGCTTGTTTTGTTATGCGCTATTTCATGAGCTGTCCAGTCATAAAGTATAGCATGGCAAAAGCGCTGTGCTTGCTTATAGTAGCTATACCGAAGCTGTATTGCCAAAAAGGCATTGCGGCTTTTGCAGACAGCTTACGGCATTGTGACTTTAAGCTCTTAGTCAAGGTCTACTGCCACTCCCAGCATGAGGTTGGCGCCTGTGGTGAGAGGCGAGTTGAAGTAGTAGTGCTTGGGCTTGTAGTTGAATATGTTGTCGATGGCGGCATTGATGCGCACGCCTTGGCTTATCCATTGTGTGGCTGAGAGCTTCCACATGGTGTAGGCAGGGTAGTGTACCTTCTGGAAGCCTTTGCTCACATCGTAGTAATCTATGTACTCCACGTTGTCTACTGCCGACATGGCTCGTCCGTTGAGTGAGAGGCGCAGGCGGCAGTCGCCTTTGAAACGGTGTTCCCAGTCTACACGTGCGGTGAGCGTGTGTTTGCGTGCGGGAATGTACTGGTTGTTGGTCGTGTTGCCGTCATTGTCGTGTGGCAACTCTTCGTTGGTGTATGCGTAGGATACTCTTGCTCCCAGTCCGTTGCTCCATTTGGCCTGCACGGCAGCTTCAGCTCCGTAGACGGAGTAGCCTTCGAGGTTGACGTAGCTAAGGTACAGCTGGCTGTTGTCTCCAGGCTTGTAATGTGGCGCGCCTGTGGATATCTTGTTGTCTGCGCGGTTGTAATAGCCTGATAATGTCACATTGTAGTTGCCTTTGGTGTATTCGCCTGACAGGTTGAAGTTGTGGCTTCTCTCTGATTTCAGTTCGGGATTGCCCTGGATAATCCATATGCCAGACATGTCGAAGTCGTAGTAGCGCTCCTTGAGTGAGGGAGCGCGGAAGCCCATGCCGTAGCTGAAGCGCAGGTTGATGTCGTCGGTGAGACGGTATCTGGCATTGAACTTAGGGGTGACGCAGTTCTCTTTCTTGTCTGAGAAATAGTCGTATCGCAGGGCTCCCACAAGTTCCCAGCGCGGGCTGACAGTCCAGTCATACTGGGCAAAGACATCGAACGACTGCTGTTCTTTTTCTCCAACGCTGAGATTGGCGTTCATCAGGTAGTCGTTGGTGAAGTCTGCGCCGAGGCTCAGTATGCCTGTGCCTTCCCATGAATGGTTGTAAAGTGTGCGCATGGTGTTCTGCACGTTGCTGTAGTCGCGCACGTCTTTGTTAGTCAGCCGGTAGAAGTCCGACTTGTCATATTGGTCGAAGGAGTAGGCCACCTCTATGTTGTCTTTTTCAGACCATTCCCACACTCCTTTTAGTCCTGCGCTGAAATCACGGTAGCGTTCGGGAGAGTCGTATGTGCGGTTTAGTTGCTGGTAGTAATACCCGGCTCTCGCCACGATCTTCAGTCCATCTGATGGTGCCCATGTGAGCATGTCTTTCACGCTCACCACGTCGCTGCCATATGCTGATGTGGCCACTTGCGCCTTTGGGTCGGCTGCGTTGTGAAGGTCGTAGCTGTCGATTGTGGTGTATTGTGTCGACAGATTGTTTCTCAGCCATTTCCCTTTGGTGCTCCACACTCCTCCTGCACGCCATTCGCCATGGTTGGCGCGGCGGAGGTTTAGTCTTAGGTTCCATGGCTTGAAGCTGTCTCGCGTGATGATGTTCACTACGCCGCCTCCGGCGTTGCTGCCATAGAGAGCGCTTGCCGCGCCTCTTACCATCTCTACACGTGCCACGTTGTTGAGGTCGAGGCGGCTGAAGTCGACATCGTCCATAGTCTCTCCTGCCAGGCGCTCTCCGTCTACGAGGAAGAGCACGCTTTGGCCGCCGAAGCCGTTGATGTTGATGTGTCTCTTCTGGTTCATGGCGTAGGAGAACTCCACGCCTGGCATCTCTTGCTGTAGGAGGTCTTCCACGTTGGTGGCATCTGCCTTCTCTATGTCTGCTGCTGTGATGACTTTGGTCTGCACGGGCACATCCTTGAGTAGCTTTGGCGTGCGTGTGCCTGTCACCACCACGTCCATCAGGTGTTGTGTGGAGTCGGGCTGCTGGGCGCAAACTGGCGCGCTCATGCTCATGAGGGCAAGGGCTGCCAGATATTTGGGTCTATTCATTTGTTGGGATATATCTTATTTTTTTGTGATTGGAAACATGTGCCTGCGAAAGGCTCTTTTGTGGAACAAATGCTGCTGCGCATCAATATGGATACTTGTAATTGATGGTGAGATAGCATTTCACGCCTTTTGTGCTTTGGTAATTGGCCAGCTGCAAGGCTGCGTGGGTTCCGTCTGCAAGGCGTACGATGAACACATGGTTGTTGTGCTCATACCTTGGCGGCATGGGAGGGATGTGGATGCTTAGCCATGATGACAGCACATTATTTATATATGTGCCCTGGTTGCCGATGATGCCCTGAAGCATCTGGTCTTGCACAGCCCATACATCTGTGGTGTTCCATTCGTCTTTCACAAACAGTTCCTCGGCATAGCTCTCGCTGCTTTCTGGAAGGTCGTCCATGCTGGTCAGCTGTGTCTCATATACAGCGCCGCCGTTGGTGCGCACATTGTTGCGGTGTACGGCTATGTCCCAGTCTTGTGGCTCTGCGTGTGCAGCAGTGGGGTAGAATGACCTGAACTCATTGCGTGAGAGTCCCTCGCCAAACACGTCGTACCAGCGCAGGTATATGCCTGTTTGCTTCTCCGCTGTCTCGTCATGGATGGTGTCTCCGCTGGCTTCTATCGGTATGGAGCATGTTATCACGCCTGGCGTGTTTTCTGAAGCGAGGCTGTTTCTCAGTTCGCTGAAGTCGATGTAGTGCCAGTCTGTCCAGCTTGACGCGTCGACGGTCAGCACGCCATCTTTGTCTTCTGTGGCTCCGCTGTCTGCGTCGTCATAAATGTCGTCGAGGATGCCGTGGCAAGATGAGAGGGACAGAAGTGAGGCGAGGCTCATCAATAGTATGTTTTTTTTCATCTGTTGCCTGTTGTGAAGTTTGTGACTATAGGGAAAGGCATGTTGCCCAACTGGAAGGTGTTCGTTACAGAAAGTCCGCCGCTTGTCTTCTTTACACTGATGGTGCTGTTGTCTGTGAAGGTGTATATGTTGTCAAACACAGGCACTTCTACTCCGTTGTTCTGGCGTGCAGCTTTGAAATGCATTGTCAGTCCATCTGTGCCGTATGTTTTGGTGAATGAGTCGGAGGACGCATCGTATGGAATGTTGCTGATGATGTACGAGCCAAGGGTCAGGTTGCCCATCATGGTGTTGGGCAGCGAGTATTCTGGTACGATGACATTGATGGTGTTGTTTGTGTTGGCTGTGATCTTGTATTCAATATTGGCAGAGTAAGTCTCATTGGAGGCTGGTGTCGATACGGTCACCTCGTTCGTGCCCGCATATGTGGCCGCAATGGCTTCTGCCTGGGTGGGATTGTTTTCGTCATTGTCGCTGTCTCCGCATGAGGCCATTGAGCAGAGTCCCATAATCATTAAAGCTAATACCTTGAGTGTCTTCATTCTTTTGTCTTTCTTATTTATTACAATCTTTTTACTCCATAATGTTTGTTCGTTCGCAAATCGGGCGCAAAGTTACGGCAATCATTTTATATGCACAATCCTCATTTTTGAGTATTTTGCGGTTTTAATTATGTAACATATGGCTTTGATGACGTTTTATCTACACTTTTTGATATTTTTTTTGCTGTATGGCACTTCTAAAACAAGTATATTTGTGGTCATAAACTATTTTTTCTTTCAAAGGCTATATGAACAAGATGTATGCAAAGATTGTGCTTGTGGCGATGACTCTCATGACCAACGCCACATCAGGCATGGCGCAGGAGACTTCAGAGGCTGTGCCGGCAAAGGCGTTCACCAAGCAATGGACGGCCGACCAGGGTGACGGAACATATGTCAATCCTGTTGTCAATGCTGATTTTCCTGACATTGACCTTCTGCGTGTTGGGGACACTTATTACATGATGACCACTACTATGTATCATTTCCCTGGAGCTACTATTCTGAAAAGCAAGGATCTTGTCAACTGGGAATTTTGCGCTAATCCTCTTGAGAAGATTGACGACAATGATGCCTATAATCTGCTTAATGGCAAGCATCATTATTCACAGGGACAGTGGGCCACGTCGCTCAAGTACCATGAAGGCAGGTTTTATCTTTATTTCATCTGCTACGGCCGTAGCGGAGTGGACCAGACGCAGCAGGTGCTTCTCACAGCCGCCAATCCAGAGGGAGCCTGGAACATGACAAAGATGTCTGACCATTATTATGATTCAGGATGGCTCTTTGATGATGGGGATAACGGTGATGGCAACGTGTATGTGGCGTGTGGCATCAACCATATTTGGGTGAACAGGCTCGACCCGAAATCTCTGGCTAAGAAGGAAGGCAAGGAGGTCATTGTACGGGAGAGCAGCGGACTGGAGGGGTGCCGCATGTATCACATAGGTGACTACTATTATATATATGCCACTTATGGCGGATGGAATGCCAGCCAGACTGTCTTCCGCTCAAAAAGTCCTATGGGACCATATGAGGAATGCGAAAAACGCATTTTTGAGAATCAGTTCATTCACCAGGGGGCGCTCGTGCAGACGCAGACTGGCGAATGGTGGACTGTCCTCTTCAAGGATGCTGGGGCAATAGGGCGCATCCCTTATCTGGAGCCTGTGAAATGGGTGGATGGATGGCCTGTGATAGGAAACGACGGCATCGATGTGAGCAAGGATGGCAAGGCTTATCCTAAACCGAATGTGGGCAAGACTTATCCTGCCTCTTGCATAGCCAGCAATGACCCATTCGCAAGCCCTGTTCTTGGCAAGCAATGGCAATGGAACCACAATTGTGTGGAGTCGGCCTGGAGCCTGGCAGAGCGTCCGGGATTCATGAGGCTGTATACGGCCAGCGTGACTGACAACTTGAACTCCGCGCGCAACTCGCTCACGCAGCGCATTCAGGGCTACAGCCCTAATGGCACGGCTTCTTCCAAAGTCTCAAACTCCTACGGCATAGTGAAGATGGACATCGGCGGAATGAAGGAGGGGGATGTGGCAGGGCTTGCTGTGTTCCAGAATCCATTCTCGTTTATTGGAGTTAAAATGAAGGATGGAAAGAAAATGCTTTATAGTGAACGGTGCACTTTCAACAGCCAGGTCCTGAAAAAGGAGAAAAGCATGACGGGAATAGCATTGGATTCAGACACGGTCTACTTCAAGGCTGTTGTCAACTATGGGACGGCGACATGCAAATTCCTCTACAGCACTGACAATAAAGTGTATAAGCCATGGGGATGCACTATGAATATGGGCTATACACTTGATTATTTCGTGGGACAGCGCTTTTATATATTCAACTATGCCACAGAAGCTCTTGGAGGGCATGTGGATGTTGACTGGTTCTCCACAGAACCTGAGTTCACCGAGGAAGACTTCTACACTCCAGGCATGCTTGCGGATATGGCTGTGAAGCCTGTCGCGCCCAAATGTGATCCCGCAACGATTTTCCCTCTCACTAAGGAAGATTTTGACCCAAGCATTTATATGACAGGAAGCGTTAGGACCATGACGGCGCAAGGGCATCATATGCTCTGTTTCATTCCTGGAAAGAATGGCTTCGGAGGATGGCGTTGCGAGAATGGCGCAGACATATCAGACTATAAGTATCTTGTCGTAAGAACAGTCACAAAGGTGCCTGGAACTAAATTCTGCCTTTATGATAAAGATAATTACTGGGCCGCAGCCTACGAGTGCGATATGAGCAACAGCAAAGAAGTTGTCATCAATCTTGACGACCTTTCTACAGCAACGGGTACAAGGATAGACCCGCGCAACATTCGTATGGCAGGCTTTAAGGGTACAGGTTCTACAATTTATCTGTCTGATATTTTCCTCAGTAATGATGGAGTGACTAATGTCACTACACATGTAGGCAAAGTAGATGTAGATGGCGATGTCTCGGACATGCATGATATTTACAATGCAAGCGGTATCCGTACAGATAACTTGCATAATGGACTTAATGTAATAAAAGGAGAGAAAGGCGTACGGAAATTGATTGTAAAGTAAAAAGTGC
>CAKQRW010000045.1 GCA_934271655.1 uncultured Bacteroidaceae bacterium
TCAGAGCGTTATATTAACAACTTAACGGATGATTTCAGCATCTGTTTTTCGGAACATATAACTGGACACCCTAGTTAATTAATGATATAATATGCATATTTCGCATCGTTAAGATATGAGTTCCATATCGTCATTTCTTTTTCTGTTGTCTCCATGATTTTCCTGTTATATAGTCATGTAATTCATATATTTCCATACTGCACACTTTGACAAGTTCCTTTCGCAATCTGATGGCATCCTCTTCTGAATAGAAATCGGAGTTCTTGCCCCTTGAATGGTTCAGATGATATGCCTGGCCATCCTCCGTCCATTTCACTCTGTGCCCAAGAATACTCACCCTGCGCAGACGTTCTACATCCTCTGGTCCCCAGCCTGTGAAATGCTCGTTCTCACCTCCGCACTGTAGGTATCGCTGCCGATGGACGAGAAATACACCACCACATAAAGGACGCCCGAACACAGACTGTAGTTTTAGACTATTAAGATTTTCTATGTCAAAATTCTGCCTTGTGGCGTCAGATTCCTTTTCCGAGAGCATTACATATTCACCGTTATAAGGGTAAGCAATAGTACATCCCATGAGAATATTTTCTACGGCTTCATATACTTGATGATATGCAATGAGAATGTCTGCATCCCACACGGCGACAATCTCTGTATCGGCCTCATAGAGAAGCCTGTTGATATATCTGGTGCGGTAAAAAACCGGCGAAGAGTCTTCCACGAATTCATGTCTTATGCATTTTACCGTTTCCGCATCCATTTCGTCGCTGTCCTTAAATGCAGAGTGTTCATCAGCCTCCAATAAGATGACACGGCATCCCAAACCGCAGACATGGTGTAGAACGGCCTTCAAGTTGGTCATCCTCTCATCACTGTCAATGCGTACAGGCATGATGATTGTCAACAGGGTCGACAAGTCGGGCATGTCGAATGAAGTGTTTATACTATTCATACCTTGCAATTGCATATTCGTAAACTGTTAGTGATGATTTCATTTTTTGAGGTCAAAAAGAACTCTCCATCCTTCTTGCTATACTGATGTCTTTCCAATATCGATCTAACCCTCGTTTTGTAGAAACCCTTACCAAGCATATCCATCAGAGCCGCAATCATTTCCTCCGGCAGTGAAGATGATAACGCTGCATCAGCCAACCAGTCAATGTAATATATCAAATACTCCTGCAGCATCATTTGTCGGTATTCTTCTTTCGGGTTGCCTGCAAGACTTTTAGTTCTCCACCACAGATAAACACCGATGCCGCTCATTCCGAAGAACTCGGTGTCAATATCCGGTCGCTGATTAATAATCTGCATCATGCGGGAGTCCAGGTGCCTAAAATAGTCAGGGGAAACCGTATAATCACTCCTGTCAAATGATGATAGGACGACTTGCTGTATGCCGTCTGTCATAGACGATATTTGATACCTTTCTTCGTATAGTCTGCTTACTGCATCCGAAGCCTGACGATATATAAGTACGTCAGAGAGGAGCAAATCCATACATGAAGCAATCTGCGCAACAAAAGCTTCCTCATCAAAAGAATCCTCGTCAATATGAACTCGCAATTGCGGCGTGGCATCAAGCATTTCTCCAAGCCCAGTGGAATCGGTGCCGACAATTGGAATGCCATGACGCATCATCTCAATGGCCGTATAACTGCATTGTTCATGGAACGATGGCATTACACCGATATATGCAGATTTGTACACCTCATCCACCTCATCACTCTGCATCTTTCCAAGGAAAGACACTTGCCCATGAAGTTTCCTGCTCTGCGCTAAATATGGCTGAAAGTCTCCGTCACCCACTACCACAAGGCGAGTATCTGGATATTTGCTGGCAATCTCCTCAAATGCCAGTATCAAATACTTCAGTCCCTTAATCTCGTCCAACCGTCCGACAAAAAGAATGTTGCGTTGCGCAGCCTTACTCTTGTATGGAAGAGTCCTACTGCAAATACCCTCCCCGATACCATTATATATGAGGTGCATCTTATCATCCGACACCTCATAGTCCTTGGCGAGAATGGCCTTTGTCTTTTTTGAAAGCACTAATACCTCGTCGGCAAGGTGGAGAAAAGCCTGTTCTTCATGGAAACTTGACACGACATGTCGTTCCGTTTCATCTTTCGCCTCATACCCTTTGGCAACAATCTCTCTCATCCACCTGACATTGCCTTTCAGCTCAAAACACCAGTTAAGATAGTGGACTGTCACAATGATTCTGCTGTATGGGTACTGTCCTTTAAGCAATACCGCCAATGGCCTATGCTGGAAATAGTTAAAATGGAAGACAAGTCTGGTACTTTTTTCTCCCACGATATTCCTTACAAGGAAATAAAAGATGCTGCGGCAATAGACTTCGCTTTCCATGGCTGATGACAGCGCAGGAATCTGATAATGAAGGCTACCTCTCTCATCTTCTTTGATAGTAAATTCCTTGGTATCGGCATACATCTCTACGAAAGACACATCAAAGCCTAGCAAAGCCAATAATCCGTCAGACAATTGCCTGACATATGTTCCGATGCCGTAGCTGGCCGCACGGCTCGCGTTATTGAAGATGAATACCTGCGTCGTCATGTCAATGTGTCTTTTAGGATATAATATGCACTTCCGCCATCTATGCCGAGCGGTTTGTCAATGTATTCGTCAATAGAGAATGATGGTGCATTCAGAATGCTCAGAATATCCGTTTCTTTACGGGCGTGTATAACAGGTTCCGCGATGGTACGTAGCTCTGAAAGATATAGAGAGTCAAATGTCCTGAGCGGTTCGCCTGTACTTTGACGCAAAGTGATGTATTGCATTAGTCCTCCTACGCCAGTACGTGTTGACAGATTCTTCATCCGTCTTGGATCGTACTCCATAATCTTGCCATCTACATCAGTCAATACCGAGGTCAAATCACAATCTACAAGGCCACGTTTATACAATAATGTGGTACCATAGCCTATTCCTGCCAGTCCGTGTTCCAACCCGACTGGCATGTTGGAATAGAAACCGTCATATATCTGTTGCAGAAGGTCCCATGCGTATTCTGAAATCAGCTCGTCATGGTATTTTGCAGCGTAAATATACAAGACAACAACCACTCCCATCTTTCCGTGAAACAGGCCAATGTCTTGCATATACGGACTTCGCAACAGTAGATAGTCCACTATTTTTCTCAGTTTTTCTTTCATATGCATGTCTTTGCTAAATCCAATGCCGATTTTACAACTTCATTCATGTCTAGATATTTATACCGGCCAAGTCTGCCGGAGAAAATCACATCAGGGCTTCTCATTTTAGCCATTGACAAGTAATCATTATACAATGATATGTTACGCTCTGTATTGATAGGATAATAGGGTTCTGTACCTATCGTGAACTTTTGAGGATACTCGTAGGTGACGACGGTGTGAGGCGCATTTGTCGAATCGGCATTGTTAACGTCAAACCATTTATGCTCGACGATTCGAGTATATGGAACCTCTACATCAGTATAGTTCACGATTGCATTGCCCTGATGGTTACTTGTTGGCAATGTTTTATGTTCAAACTTTAAGCTGCGATACTCCAGTCTGCCAAGTTGATAATCAAAAAACTCATCAATGGCTCCTGTGTATATGGTCTTGCCTGCTATACGTTCAAAGGTGCTCCGGTTATCGTTGTAGTCGCAGCAAGTACGACGCTCTACACCATCAAGTAGTCGGTCTATCAGGACATTGTAGCCACCTTCGGGGATGCCTTGATAACAATCGTTGTAGTAATTGTTGTCGTATGTAAAACGAACTGGGATACGCTTGATGATGGATGCAGGCAGCTCGGAACAAGGTTTTCCCCACTGCTTTTCCGTATACCCTTTTATCAATGTCTTATATATATCCTCGCCCACCAAGGATATGGCTTGTTCTTCCAAATTGGATGGTGCCATGTGGCTTTTCCTTTGGTATGTTTGTAGCTGAATCATTGCATTCGCCTCATTAGGTCTTACAATGCCCCACATCTGATGGAACGTATGCATGTTAAAAGGCAAATTGAATAACTTCCCCTTGTAGTTGGCAATTGTATTGAGGGTAAATCTGTTGAAAGGCACGAAGGAGTTGACGTAATCCCACACCTCCTTGTTGCTTGTATGGAAAATGTGAGGACCATATTTGTGTACGGTAATACCATCAATGTTCTCACAATACACATTGCCTCCAAGATGGGGACGCTTGTCTATAACGAGACAAAGCTTCCCATGCATCTTTGCTTGTTGTGCGAATACCGCATTGAAAAGACCTGCTCCGACTAATAGATAGTCGTATTCCTTCTTTACTGACATATGCTTCTAAAATATTCGATGGTTCTCGTTAATCCTTCTTCAATATGTATCTTGGGTTTCCAGCCATCAAGCTCCTGTGTTGCAAGGGTGATGTCAGGGCACCGGCGTGTAGGATCATTCTGAGGTAATGGCATTGAAACTATTTGCGAGTCAGATTTTGTCAGCGAGAGTACCTTCCTTGCTAATTCTCCTATAGTGATTTCTTCGGGATTCCCAAGGTTGACAGGTCCTGTGAAAGCCTTGCTGGTCTTTGTAACCCGCATCATGGCTTCTATGAGGTCGTCAATATACTGAAACGAGCGAGTCTGACTGCCATCGCCATAGATGGTAATGTCCATCCCCCGAAGTGCCTGTGTGATAAAGTTTGAAACCACTCGCCCGTCATTCTCTGCCATTCGAGGCCCGTAGGTATTGAAGATGCGAACCACTTTCACTTGTACACCATATTTACGGTGATAATCCATACAGAGGCTTTCGGCACAACGTTTTCCTTCGTCATAGCATGAACGAAATCCGATGGGGTTCACATTACCATAATAATCCTCTGTTTGTGGATGAACGAGAGGGTCACCATATACTTCACTCGTTGAAGAATGCAATATCGGACAATGATTTACCCTCGTCAATTCCAACATATTAAGTGTACCTAAAACGGCTGTCTTTGTCGTATAAATAGCATCCTTCTGATAATGGACTGGTGATGCCGGACATGCGAGATTGAAAATCAAAGACACATCATTAATATAGTAAGGTGTGATGATGTCATGTTTGATAAATGAGAAAGTAGGCAAGTCTAACAAGTTCTGTATGTTTTCAATCCGTCCTGTACTCAAATTGTCGAGACAGACAACTTGATAACCATTATCAATAAGTCTATTGCACAGGTGTGAACCTATAAAACCAGCCCCGTCTGCAACGACTACCTTCTGAGGTAAATTTTCTATGCGATTTTGAAATGCCATAATCGTGGATTCTATTTTCGTTTGCAAAGTTACTTTATTTCAACTAAATCGAAGATGTTAATATTTCACCTTTCCTGCCAATTTGTTACGAGGTTAGAATTGGGCATTAAGTCGTGAAAATTCAGTCTTCTCTATGAGAAATTCGAGATTTTTTTTGTAATTTTGTATCGCAAAATCACTAAAAACTCCTATATATGTCCTGGAAATACGACAAGCATACTGTAAAACGATTCGGAAAGAATGTACCCCAATACTCAAAAAGTCAAACTGACAAAGATATCCTATTTTTGGATATCACCGAGATTAAACAGGTTCCCGATAATCACCCAGAGGTGTTTGAGGGACCTCATTCACATGATTTTTATATCCTGTCGTGGTTTAATGACGGAAAGGGTGTTCATATTGTCGATCTTGATGAATATGAAATTGGTCATAATCAGATCTTTTTCCTTTCTCCTGGTCAAGTGCATTCTGGACGTTTTCGTGAACTACCACAAGGCTATGTAATATCTTTCAATAGAGAATTATTTTCATTCTTCAATGATACTACTTTGGCTAATTCTATCAAACACGAACTCTTCAACCGATATGACTCTTCCCCATATTGTACAATTACATATGAGCAGGGCATAGAATTAAGAAGACGTATTGATGCCCTGGTTGAAGAAATACAACTTGACAACGATATAATATTGAAAAAACAGATGCTGGCTTGTCTTCTCTTGGAAATACTGATTTACATAAGACGAGTGGGGATATTCGATGGCATCTTCTCAAAAAATGTATCTGAAACCTACAAGAAAAAGTTTTCTGAATTTCGCACTTTAATTGAAAATAGCTTCAGAGAAAAACATTATGTAAGAGACTATATCACGAATTTGGGATGTTCTCAAAAACACTTGTCGGAAATTACAATGAGATGCGCTGGCATTACTCCGCTGAGAATGATTAATGAACGTGTTCTGCTGGAAGCACAACGCTTGCTCGTAGCATCAGACAAACAAATCAAGAGCATTGCCGATGATTTAGGCTATCCAACGTCGGAGTCTTTCATAAAGTTCTTCAAGAAGTACTCCGGCCTGAGTCCGATGAGATTTCGCGACGAGTACCTAAGAAAACATGGCATGAAATCTGTTCGTGAGAGACCAACAAAATTGAGATAACAAACATATCTTCATTCCACCGAGTAACAAATCTCAAAGGTCGTTTTCTCATTGACTCAAGTTTCGCAAGTTCCTTAGCTTGCTATTTTTAAATCTGTATAAGATGCTGAAGTTTATTAGAACGATTGACAAGAGTCTCGAAGATTTTCTCATCCTCGATCTCAAAACACTGAAACAGATGTGGCCGGAATGGATGTCTGATAGGCATAATGGCTGGCAACAGGGAGTGCAAGCTTTCATGGAATGCCATTATATAGGCGGGTCCTAAAAGTCGGTTCAGTCAAGTGACTGAGATGGCTTTTAGGAACCGCCTTTTGAATGATTTAGAGCGTCTCTGCTTGTGCCGTTTGTCTATTTCAGACTGTCAACAGCCCCTTTCAGTTGAATCAGGGCCTTCTCGATGGTAGCTCTTGGGCAGCCTACGTTCAGGCGCATGAAGCCTTCACCCTCTTTGCCAAACATCGCTCCTTGGTTGAGAGCCAGCCCGGCCTTGTCCTCAAACAGGCGGATGAGGTCTTCATGCTTCAATCCCAGGCCACGGCAGTCGAGCCATAGCAGATAGCTGGCCTGCGGCCTCACAGGATGCACTTTCGGGATATTGGCCTTGCAGTAGTCAATGATGAAATCAATGTTTCCTTCCACATATTCCAGCATGGCCTTTCTCCAGCTCTCTCCGTGCTTGAAGGCGGCAATGGTGGCCACAGGCGCAAACATCGTGGGCTCATTCAGTTCGTTGGCGCGGAGCCAGCGGAAGAAAGGCTCACGCAGCCTGTCGCTTGGCACCACACACCATGAGCTGACAATGCCCGCCATGTTGAATGTCTTTGTTGGCGCAGAGAAGGTGATGGACACCTCCTTGGCCTCCTCGCTCACGCTGGCAAACGGGATGTGGCGGTGGCCGAAGATGGCCATGTCGCAATGTATCTCATCCGAGATGACAATGAGGTTGTGAGTCTTGGCGAATGAGGCCAGACGCTGCAGCGTCTCTTTAGACCAGCAGATGCCGCACGGGTTGTGAGGATTGGCCAGCACGAGCAGACGGCATTTCTCATCGCACACTTTTTCCAGATTGTCGAAGTCCATCTCGTATGTGGCAAGAGATCCGTCCTCGTTATACACCGGTGTGAGAGGGTTCCACACCACTTCGCGGCCGTTGCCTTGCGGCGTGAGGAAGAACGGGTGATAGATAGGAGGCTGCACTATGACCTTCTCGTCTTCCTTTAGGAAAAAGTTTATCACCAGGCCTATGCCCTTGACTATGCCAGGGATAAAGGCCAGCCACTCGTTTTTCACCTCCCATCCGTGGTGCGACTTTATCCATCGAGCTGTCGTGTCCCACCAGTCTTCTGGGTCGATGGTGTATCCTAATACTGGTGTCTCGTCTATTTGCTGGCGCAGGGCATCCTTGATGAAGTCAGGTGTTTCCCAGTCCATGTCAGCCACCCAGAGCGGAAGCAAGTCTGGATTGCCGTATCTTTCTTGCAGGGCGTCCCATTTCAGAGAGTGTGTATGGCGGCGCGATATGACCTTATTGAAATCGTACATCTTTGTAATAGTGTTTTTGTTGTTCGTGAATGTCGGATGTGTAAAGTCGGTAAGTCGTCTTGCGATGCTTGGCAACGTGACTCTTGTTTTATAAATGTATGGCTCTTGTGGAATACTCAAGTGGCAATGATGTATGCAGCCTTTCTTATATATTATCTTTCTATATATTATATAATGTGTAGCCTCAAGCATGTATGTGTAGCCTCAAGCATATATAATGTGTGCCTCAAGCATATGTAATGTGTAGCCTCAAGCATATATAATCTGTGCCTCAAGATGCTATATGTAGTATTCCGCCATGTCCACCAGTCCTGAGCTGAGAGCGTATTTGGTGGCTTCATAAACGGTGTTCACATTCAGTTTGCGGAAGATGTTCTTCTTGTGCGTGGTGATGGTGTGCGTGCTCGACGAGCGTTCGGCAGCAATTTCCTTCACCGACTTGCCTTGCGCCACAAGTTTCAGAATCTCTATCTCCGATGCCGTGAGTTTCTCCTTCACCTCGTTCTTGTGTGAAGACTCCGTGATGAGAAAACTCATTATGTTCTGGCTCAGGTAGCGCTCGCCCTTCATGTTGTACCTCAGCGTGAGAGTCAGTTCCTGCGTGTTGGCATCCTTCAGAATCATGCTCATGTTCTGTTCGAATGACAGGCGGCGGATAAATCCTTCCGACAGTTCGTTGGAGAACAGTATCCATCTTGCGGCAGGAAAGCGGTGTGATATGTTGAGCAGTTCGTCGACGCTGTACAGGTCAAACTGCGTGTAGTCAAGCACCACCACAGCATCCTCATGCTCCTTGAGCTGCGCTATCAGTTCAGAGCGTGTATGTATGTCGGTGGCATCAATGCTCTCGGGCTGCTCTTCAATGTCCTTGATGAGCATGTGCAGCCCGAGCCGAGTGATGTCCTGATTGTCGGCTAATAGAAAGTGTGTCATTTGTGTGTGCGTTAGTGAATGTCTTGCAATGCTGTTTTAGTGTTGTGCGCCAGAGCTTATTTCAGCTTCAGCGCCTGGTATATGTCCTCGCATATGTCGTCAATGTCTTCCAGGCCTACAGATATTCTGATGGTCGTCGGCAGCACGTCCATCTCCGCCTTCTGTTCCGGGGTGAAGTTGCCGAAGATAGTGGAGTAGGGATGTATGGCGAGAGTCTTGTTGTCAAAGAGGTTGGTGGCTCTGCGTATGAGCTTCAGACTGTTGATGAAGTCGTAACACGCCTCCTCGTTGTCCAGGTCTATCGTCAGCATGGCTCCGTATGTGCCGTTGAACTGTTCTCTGGCTATGTTGTGGAACGGATTGGTCTCAAGAGCCAGGTAGTTGACCTTGATAGTCTTCAGACCGTCCAGTCTCTGCGCCAGCCAGAAGGCATTGCGCGCCTGTGCGCTGTAGCGGGCCTCAAGCGTCTCCAGGCCCAGCGCCTGCATGTATGCGGCTTGCGGAGTCATGTATGAGCCTACATTCAGCAGCAGTTCCTGCCTGATTATTTTGTCTACTTCAGGGAAGTTTCCATAGTCTATCACCAGTCCGCCGAGCGATGTGGCGCCTCCCGACAGGTATTTGGTGGAAGACACCACCTCGAAGTCCACGCCCAGGGCTTTGGTGGAGAACTTGGTGAAAGGAATCATGGTGGTGTCAGCTATAAGCGGAATGCTGTGCTTGTGTGCCACCTCGCTCAGGGCTTTCAGGTCTGCCACCTCCATCTGCGGGTTGGTCACCACTTCAAGAAAGATGCAGCATGTGTCCTTGTCCACAGCCTTGTCCACAGCCTCCACGTCGGTGAGGTCCACCATGCGCGAATCCACCCCGAAGCGTCTCAGCGTGGTGTCAAGCAGGGCAAAGCTGTTGCCGAACAGGTGACGGCTTGTCACCACATTCTTGCCTGCCTCGCAGATGGCGAGCAGTATGTTGCAGATGGCGGCCATGCCGCTGTTGAAGGCGTACACATTGTCTGCTTCGGTGATAGCCTTCACCTTGTTTTCCAGATAAGTCACCGTGGGGTTCATCACGCGTGAGTAGTCCGGAGCAAGTACCCTGCCGGTAAATGCCTCTGTCATTTCTGCTGCCGTGTCAAACTCATACGCGACAGTGTTGTATACAGGCATGCTTATGGCCCCGTACGGGTCTCGCCTGTCGAATGGCGTGTCTATCGCCAATGTCTGTGTCTTTAGTCTTTTGTCCATGGTGCTTTGTCTGTCATGTTTAGCGTGATCGCTGTAAAGTTGCCGTGCTTTATTATAGTGTTGTTAGTGTTGCCCTATTGGCAGGTTCTGCTGAACCAATAGCCAAGATGGCGCTGACCGCGCGCAATCAAGCTTGCTTGAATTGCCGTGGCCCATCTTATATTATGCAAAGATACACCAATAAGATGAATTGACCATGGAAGTGTGGTAGTTTTGGAATATTATTCTTTTAGCTTATGTGCGCTTTTGTTCTTTTTCTGTGAAAGCCTGATGCCTTAGAATGATATGGATGGATGAGGCTGTGCTTTCAAGCATGTATATAAATGACGCGTGACTGGTGCAGCATCCTTTATGCTGCACCAGTCACGCGTCCATCTCATCCCATGCAACGGTCTATGATGCTGATGATAGTGTAGAATGTGCTTCTCATCAATTTCTTGAGAAGCGGTTTTTGTTGGATGGTGTATTGCCACCTCGGAATGTCTTTAAGTGAAGCAGAGAGATATTGCCCTGCTCTTTCTAAAGCCATACACTCTTGTCCATAGCACTTACCTATACAGTTTGTTTGCCACTCTTATCAAAACAGAGTATATCAGCCGCATGAATTTGTTCTTGCGTATCAGTCGGGTTGAATACGCTATCAGCAGGTCTTCCTTTAGTCTTGGCGGGAAAAGTGCTTCTTTCACTCTCTCGAACTCATCTACCCACCTTCCATCATCAGATACTCCTCCAGCCTCTTGGCGAGCTACCAGTATGTCAATAAACCTATAGGAACACTGTACAAACACAATGGCAATTGCAAAGAATTTCCAGTCGGCCACAATCTTAAGAGATTCGTCATAAAAGCCTACTCTCTTTATCAAGTCCAAGCGAATCATAGATGCTTGATGTGGAAGAGTCCACTCTGTTAAAAAGACATAGTCAAGATTTTTTTTACAAACCTCCCTATGTATGGAAATGCTCTTCCCGTTCTTTTCCATCCAGATTTTCCCATATATGATGTCATCGTTAAATTCATGTTCAAAGAAACGCTCAAGCACAGAGGGTGAGTACAGGCAGTCGCCGCTGTTCATGAAAAGGCAATACTCTCCGCGTGCCTTGACAATGCCTTTGTTCATGGCATTGTATATGCCTTTGTCATTTTCGGAGCACCACTGCAAGCGGCGGCGTCCGTCGTCTGGAGCATTGTCATTCTCATTGTCCCATTTCCACTCACTGGCCTTGAATCCAGGAAGAGAGAATCGCTCCACATGCCAGGGAGCAGACTTGCCGCAGCCATCTCTCTGCAGTTTGTCTGCCAGCTCCTCTATGTATTCCTTTGACCCGTCTGTAGAATGTCCGTCAACAATAATCCATTCAAAGTCAGTCCATGTTTGGCAGAGAATAGACTCTGCAGTATTTTTCAATCCCTCAAGATGATTGTAATTTATTGTAATAATTGAAAGCTTCATTAGTCTGTCGGTTTATAGCTTGTTTGTAGTAATTTGCAAATATCACAATTATGCCTGTAATAAACGAGAGAAAAATCCAAACAAGCCTTGTCTTGTGTCATTCACAAGCCTTGTGATGGATAAAATAATGCGCTGCTGCCTTGTCAGTTGTTAAGAAAAGTGTAAATTTACATTCACAAAAGAAAAAGAAACGGACAAAAGATAAAATGAAGAAAAGTATATCTTTGAAATTTAAAAGCTTGCCGGAAGTAAGTCCGGATGTCTCGGATGTGGTGTATTTTATGGAAAGTGGCTTTGACCCTGTGGTCAATGATGCCATAGTGAAGCATCTTGATGAGATAAAGGAAATGTTCATGCGCGAAGACATGATGTTTGTATATTTCCCTACGTTGCTCCATGACATGCAGGAAGCTGTAGAGTACAACTATCCCAATCTCGACAGTCTGGACTTGAAGGCTTCTGCCTCGTCCGACGCTCTGTTGTCTCTCTTGGTGAAAGAGCAGAGCGGCATGTGTGTGCCCCCATGCGTGGGACGCTGTGTTGATTCAGAGGACGATGTCGACATCGTGCAGGCTTATCCTGTCAGCATTGACAAAGAAGATGAGCTGATGCCGCTGATGAGGATGCTGAAGGACAAGATTATGTTTGGCGAAGACTACGAAGCGGATGAGCATGGAAGTGAAGGTGCGCTTTACAGCCAGTATGAATCTTTGGAGGAGTATTGTGAGCTAAACTTCACGCCGCCTGCCGACGAGTTGCCTACCCAAGAGGGAACGGCCGACGAGTCGTTTGACGATGACGTGCGGCTGCTGATGCAGGATGTCTACAGCAGGGTCATGGACCTGAAGCTGCAGGGCGTGAGCGAATGGACGCTGAAGCGCTATCTCTTTCCGGAGAAGAAGCTGAGCCGCCTGGTCATAACCGACAAGTATGATGTGGTGCTGCCCGATTACCACAACAGAGTCATCAAGATGGAGCCGCTGGTCAAGGCTATCTTCATACTTTTCCTCCGTCATGAGGAGGGCATCGTCTTCAAGTCGCTGCCCGACTACCGCGACGAGCTATGCGATATATATAAGGATATACGTGCCAGCATGGACAAGCCGGTGCAGATGTCGGAAGAGAGAATACAGCAAAGCATACTCAGTGTCACCGATCCTTTGTCCAACTCCATCAACGAGAAGTGCGCCAGAGTGCGCGCGGCCTTCGTGTCGCAGTTTGACGAATCAATATCTTCAGCTTACTATATAGACGGCAAAAGAGGCGAGGTCAAGCGCATCTCGCTCGACAGAAGCCTTGTGGACTGGAAGCGTGAATGATGGCATGGGAGACTTGGGTGGCCTCTCATGCTGCCAGGCTTTATACCCCGAAGAAAAGCTGTTTTTATGAGGTTGCCATGTCGTACGTCATGAGGTGCTATGAACGTACGACATGACAACCTATAGTCGTACGACATGAGGGCGCATAGTCGTACGGCATCACATCGTCATATATCATGCCTTCCTTTTCCATGAATGTTTTGTTCACCCAAATGAACGTGGGGTGAACGTGAGGTGAACGCTTGTGAATGTGGAGTGAATGCTGCTCCATGTCTCACTATGGCTGTCTGTACAAGGTAGGCATTGATTGTCTGCCTGGAGAATGTTTCCCTATCCGTTCCTTGTCGACATACCCTTTCATCGAAACTCGAATTCCCTTCCATCCATTATTATTTCCTACGAACAAAAACACCTACTTAACTGGCACAAATATCATAAACCGTACAGGTAGAAAGAATCCTTTTGTAACTTGTACATTAGCTTTTTCCCATGTTTGGCATGAAGCATGCACAGCACGTGTGTGCACAAGATCGGCTGCTTCATGCCTGCCATCCGGCAGCGGCCCCTCAGAGCCTCTACCATAAATGTGGTATGCAATATAGCCTACCAATGGGAGAAAGCGCGTGGTAAATAGTCCGTAACTTTGCACTCGAAATCAGAAAGCAACGCAATGACAGCAAGCTGACGCTGATGATTCATATAAATAAACACGAGTACATAACAACATAAACAAACATAAAGACAGATGAAAAAGATTATCACACTTATCGTAGCAGCATTGTTCCTTGGCGGCGCAACATTCGCAAACGAGGGAAACAATGGCAATGAAGCGCCGCAGACAGTATTGACAATCAAGACAAGCAAGGCCAGCAAGACTCTCGTGCAGGAGTGGGCCAACACATATATGCAGATGAACGGTTCGGTGAAAATCAATGTCACATGTAAGCAAAACGCTGACGCCGACCTCGAATATACCAATGGCGAGGCTGGCAGCGAGGCAACTGGCACTCAGCTCCCAGGCAAGACAGTGGCATATGTGGGACGCTACGCCATCCTGCCTGTCACCTCTGCTTCCAATCCTCTCAGCGCAGAGCTCTCAGGCAAGAACTGGAGCGTGAGCGACCTGAAGAAACTCTACTTCTCCAGTCTTGACGAAGACCTTGACGAGGATGACGAGGCCAACAGCGGAAAAGCTGGCAAGCTGCGCGAGAAGCTTACAGTCTACTCAGGAGCCAACGCAAGCAGCAGCGCAGCGGCTTTCGCAAAGCATTTTGGCTTCCAGACCTCTGAGATAAGAGGCAGCAAGATCTCTGGCGATGACCTCTATCTGCTCAACGCCATCGAAGAGGACCGACAGAGCCTCACTTTCAACAATGTGGCTTACCTATACGACACACAGACTCGCCGTCTGAAGCAGGGCATCGCCATCCTTCCGCTCAAGGTGAAGTCGGAGGTGGAGGAAACACTGCAGGCTGGCAACCTTGACGAGACTCTCCGTCTGCTGGAGCAGCAGCCACAGGAGATCATCCCTGTGCAGAACTTCGGCTTTGCCTACAATCCCCTCAACGCCAGCGCAGAGAGCTTCCTTGAGTGGGTCATCACCTCAGGCCAGGCCCTCAACAACCAGAACGGATTCATGAAGCTCGCCACAAAAGATGTTGAGGCCCAGCTCAAGACTCTGGCACAGAGATGAGCCGCGCGCGACACCAACAAGCACAACACAAACACATATTATAATATATAGCACAAACCACATACACATTATATATATAATACACAACACGCATACACATTATATATATAATACACAACACGCATACACATTATATATATAATACACAACACGCATACACATTATATATATAATACACAACACGCATACACATATTGTCTATATAGAAACATAAAAGCCAAATAATACCCATAATATATAAAAGCACAAAAGACCATGCAATGAGCGGAGCGCACTGGCGCTCTGCTTCAAGCGTGACGCACACGCACAAACACTATACACATACACACCAACACACTACAACAACACAACAATGGACAACACAAACACTAAAATATTCCTTCTCGCTGCATTGAGCAGCGCCGCATCGCTGTCGCTCGATGCACAGACCATCACCGGCAAGGTGGTGGACTCAAGAAGTGGAGAGACCATCATCGGAGCCACAGTGGCCACATCAGACAAGAGCAAGGGCGTGGTGACAGACTACGACGGCAACTTCAAGATAAACGTGTCCAAGCTGCCTGTCAAGCTCAGCATCTCCTACGCAGGCTACAAGCCCCAGTCGCTCACCGTTTACGACGATGAGGAAGAAGTCAGCATACAGCTCACGGAGAAACGCTCGCTTCTCGACGACGTGGTGGTCATAGGCTATGGCACACAGAGCCGCACGCAGCTCACAGGCTCCGTCTCGACAGTCAAGGCCGATGTCTTTGAGAACAGCACCTCTGCCACCATCGACGGCGCCCTCAGCGGCCAGGTGGCCGGACTCAATGTCACAGCTTCCAGCGGCCAGCCAGGCGCAGCCAGCAACATACGCATACGTGGCGGCAACTCAGTCAACGCCAGCAACGAGCCTCTCTATGTGGTCGATGGCTTCATCTACTACAAGGATGCCGACAACTCGGGCACAGGACTCGGAGCCATAGAGAGCAGCCTCAATCCGCTTGCCACCATCAACCCCAACGACATAGAGAGCGTGGAGGTGCTCAAGGATGTGTCGGCGACAGCCATCTACGGCTCGCGTGGAGCCAACGGAGTCATTCTCATCACCACAAAGAAAGGCAAGATAGGCGAGAAGAAAGCACACATCAGCTACGGCTTCAGCGCAGGCGTGTCGCAGGTCACCAAGAAGCTCGACCTGCTCAACGCAAGCGAGTGGGCACAGTACCAGAAGACTTATTTCGGCAACAAAGGCGGATACACCGACGCGCAGATAGCCGCTCTCGGCAAAGGCACCGACTGGCAAGACGAGGTGTTGCGCACAGCCTTCCAGCAGAGCCATGAGCTGAGCATCAATGGTTCGGGAGAGAACAGCCGCTATGCCTTCTCCGCCAACTACACAGATCAGGACGGAGTCATCATCAATTCCGGCTTCCAGCGTTACAACTTCCACACCAACCTGGAATGGAACCTGCTGAAAGACCTGAAGTTTGGCGTCAACGCCACCTATGGCAGAAGCAAGCAGACAGGACTCACCACATCGGAAGAGCAGGTCTACAACTCGTCGCCTTACTCAGCCGGCATCACCAACAGCTTTGTCTACGCCCTTCTCATGCCGCCTGTCATCAGCGTGAAGAACGCTGACGGGTCATACAATTTCACCAATCCATACGAGTATGCCTACTTCGCCATCGGCGACCACGCAGCCAATCCGGTCTACGACCTGAAGGAGAGCGTGGCGGAGAACATCAACAACTACCTCCTGTCCAATGTGTGGGCATCCTACAAGATAGGCGACTTCACCCTCAAGGCCTCTGTGGGCTACAACTCAGAGCACCTCGTGCAGAACTATTTCTCTGGAGCATACACCTCGCTCGGACTCGCCACCAAAGGCATAGGAGGCGTGGGCAACAGGCAGACCGACGTGTGGCAGCAGGAGTACACCGCCACATGGAACAAGACCCTCAAGGACATACACCAGCTTGATGCGCTGGCTGGCTACACCAAGCAGAGCTCCACATCGTCCTACAGCAACCTGCGCTCAAGCAACTTCACCAACGAGAGCCTGAAGCACAACAATCTGGGAGGCGGCTCGAATGTCTACACGCCTAAGACAGGCGAAAGCGAGTCGACACTCAACTCGCTCATAGCCCGCGTCAACTATACGCTGCTGGACAAGTATAATGCCACAGCCACCTTCCGCGCTGACAATTCCAGCCGTTTCGCCAAGAGCCACCGCTGGGGATACTTCCCGTCGCTCGGACTCAGCTGGAACGTGGACAAGGAAAAATTCCTGCAGAGCGCTAAGGACCTCGACTACCTCAAGCTGCGCGCCTCTGGCGGCGTGGTGGGCAACCAGGAGATACCCGACTATGCGTTCTCCACAGCCTACAGCACAGGCTCCTATGGAGGATCGTCAAGCTACAACAAGAAGAGCGCGGCCAATGACAACCTGAAGTGGGAGACAACAGCGAGCTATAACGTGGGAGCCGACCTCGGCTTCTTCCGCGGCAAGCTCAACATAGTCCTTGACGCCTACTACAAGAAGACAAGCGACCTGCTCCTTGAGGTGCCTGTGGGCTTCTCCACAGGCGTCACCACACAGTGGCAGAATGTGGGCAATGTGGTCAACAAGGGCATAGAGCTGGCTGTCAGCGGCACACTCGCCAAGAAGCGCCATCTCAACTGGACAGCCAGCGCCAATGTGGCACACAACAAGAACGAGATAACAGGCATGGGCAACACCGACAATGTCATTCTCGGCAGCGCCAACCAGCAGATACTCCGCAAGGGCGAGGCTCTCGGCTCATTCTACGGACTCAAGTTTGACGGCATCGTGCAGGAAGGCGAGGACGTGTCAAAGTTGCCTACTGTGAATGGCCAGAGGCTGAAGCCAGGCGACATCAAGTATGTCGACACCGACAACAACGGATGGATCGACGGCAGCGACCGACAGATTCTTGGCAGCGTGCAGCCCAAGCTGACCTACGGCCTCTCTTCCAACCTGCAGTATCGCCGCTTCGATTTCACAGTGGCCTTTGCTGGCAGCTGGGGAGGCAAGCTCTACAATGCCTTGGGCAGCCGTCTGGAACAGACAGGCGACTCATACAATGTGCTCACCACGGTGAAGAACTCATGGACTGCTGCCAATGGCGGCAACACCCTGCCTAAGGCAGACACCTCACGTCCGTTCTCATATATAGACAGCAGATACGTGCAGAGCGCAAGCTACCTGAAGCTGCGCAACCTCACAGTGGGATACAGACTACCTATTCCTAAGTCTTATCCTTTTGCAGCGAGAGTCTACGCTACAGCATCCAACCTCTTCACCATCACACCGTACAAGGGCTACGACCCTGAGGTGGCAGGAGGTACAGACAGCGGCGCTTATCCTGCAAGCAGAAGCATAGTGTTTGGCGTTAACGTCACATTGTAAAGTTGTTAGTGTGGCAGGGTCTGAGAGGATCCTGCCATTTTTTTCTTTGGTGCAGCAGAGGGATGAAATGCGCTTCTGAAAGCCACGCCACACATCTCTTTATGCTCATCTTTTTACAGTGGTGTCTTTACCTCTCAAAAAACGCTGGTGCGACAGAAATTTTTTTCTGTCGCACCAGCGTGAAATTTCTGTCGCACCAGCGTGAAAACAACTGTCACACCAGGGGAATAGCTGTGGTCGCACCAGGGGGGCGATGTAGGTCGGCAAGATGCTGCGTAGGATAGCATCTGCTCCGGCTGACGAATGTGCTGCTATGCTTTACGATGAGGCTCCTCAAAAGAGTCTCTCTTCGCCTACATGTTGCATGACTTCTTGGGTTATAGGAAACCCAGGGAATATTAAGATGATTTCTTTAAGTGTGTCTTTGCTTATAATAAAATCATCGATGTTGTTTATGCACCATGTCACATAGTTCTGGTCGTAGGCGATAACATCGCAAAGAGCCATGCCCTTATACTTCCCAAATGTGAAAATGTCGGACATGTGATGAAAATAAAAGCTACTCATTGCTGCTTTGTTCTGCTACCAAATAAATATCTTCAGGGTCAAACAGGGTATAGGTGATTTGCTCTGTATCTGCTTTGGGATATGCGCAAAGACAAAGGAAACTGTTGCTGATTTCCGTTAAATTTCCCAATGTTCTCGTTGAGATGAGTTCATTTGCAACTGTCTTATAGCATAAAAAGCAATCTTCATTGACAAATAATCTGATGCTGTAGCGTCTGTTTGCAATTTCGTTGGCATATAAATTCAAATTATGCTTATCTCTGTCTGTGCCTTTCTTCACACTTGTAATATATTTCTCGAGTTCGTTGTAATATGTAATAAAACGATTAAAACCATGCTCTCCGTCATATGCGGTGACTAAGCTTTTGTCCATGGTGAAAATTTCGCCTTCTTTGCTCAGCCTTATATTTTTCATGACAGGGAATGTCAGTTGCGAATCAACCAGTCTGATTCTATAAGGAGCATAGGCCAAAGTGGCTGATGCGAAAATTTCAGGATTTGTGTAATCCAGAGAAAGACTCTCATAGTAAGGTACAAAACCGATTAATGACATAGTCTTATTGAGGATTTTTGAATACACTGTGCCCTCGGCGCTCATCTCTCCCTGCTCTTTAAGGAGCTCAGCAATACTGTGCTTTGATAATTTTGTTTTCATGTTCTTTGTGTTTTTTAAGTGCATGCAAATGTAGCGAATTATGTTGACGTGAAAAGATATACAGCTACCGCAAGGCTTGCCGCCATATAAGCGCAAGCCTTGTCGGGGGGGCAAATGAAAAGCTCCAGATAGATGAAAAAGCAGAAAACAACGTGCGACAGGTGTCGTCTCACAGCTTTTTTCGTAGGGTCTTACCATTTGATAATTAGTCATATACGCATGGTGTACCATGATTGTGGTATGCAATATGCCACATCGTGGGGATACTTCTGGCGGCTGAAAGTCTGTAACTTTGCACTCGAAATAAAACATAAACCATAATAAAAAATCACAAACAGAGTTACAAACACGGTGCTTGGTTGCGGATGGCAAGCTGCTTCCGCCAGCAGACACAAAGTAAAACACAACAAAAAAGAAAGGAGAAACATTTATGAAGAAGCATCTACTCCTCGCTGCTATCGCAGCAACAACATTATTCGCGTCATGCTCTGATGACAATGGTGGCAATTCAGACGACAAGAACATCACAGATAAGAATGTAGTGAACGATGATGCCAGCGCAGTGTCGCTGGTCAACGGAGTATACAGCCACTGGCAGCCGCTCAGCAGCTCATTCTCATTCATCATAGAGCTCAACTCCAACAAGCTCATATCCTTCGAGGGCGAGGAAGGCGAGGCAGGTCCTGTCAACTCACGCTTTGAGCAGAATGCCAGCACATGGTATCAGATAAAAGTGTTCAACCATCTTCTCCTCGGAGTGGCGCAGGACAATGAGGCTCTCACCACTCTCAGCAATTCGCTCAAGGCAGGCAAGGTGACACAGGCCGGATATAATGCGGCGGCAGGCAAGGCCAAGTTCCTCAGAGCCCTGGCATACCTGAAGCTCGTGCAGCTGTGGGGCGAGGTGCCTGTCTTCACAGAAGAAGGTGGAAGCGCAACAGAGAGAAAGTCTATCGACGAGGTGTTCGCGCAGATAGTCAGGGACTTCACCGACGCAGAGACACTCCTGAAAGACTACGACGGCGACCCACGCATCCCTTCAAAGCAGGCAGCCCAGGCACTCCTGGCACGCACCTATCTCGTGTGGGGTGACAATCCGCTCACGCAAGACCAGGTGGCAGCCATCGCAAGCACGCAGACAGACCCTGAGTTTACTACCACACCAGCGCGCCTGGAGAAGGCAGTGGAATATGCCAACAAGGTCATAGCCAGCGGCAAGCTCGCTCTCGACCCAGAGTACAACAAGCTGTGGGGACGCGAGTATGAGAGCAACAAGCGCGGCACCAACGAGCATCTGTTCACCATAGCTCATGACGGCGACAAGTATGACGCTCAGGGCAACCACCAGACACACTGCTCATGGACCTTCCCATTCCAGAACGGAGAGAACGGACAGGGCTACGTGCAGAACCACACAGAGGTGGCCGACGATGACCTCTACGACGACTGGAAGGCCGAGCAGCCCAATGACAAGCGCCTGGCTGAGACATACTTCGTGAAGCTGGTCAACCCGGAGACAGGCAAGACACACACTTATTACTCTCCTGTCTACACACCTATCAACGGCAAGGGCGTGGACCAGAGCTATGAGGATGCCGAGAACCTGGAGATAACACAAAACTCTGTGGACCGCATAGAGATACGCTATGCCGAGGTGCTGCTCATCAAGGCTGAGGCACTCGTGCAGCTGGGACGCGCGTCGGAGGCTGTGGAACCATTCAACAAGCTGCGCACACGCGCTGGCATAGCAGGAGTGACGGCGGCCGAGCTCAACCTGAAGACCATTCAGCGCGAGTGGGACTATGAGTTCACCTACGAGCAGTTCTCGCTCCTCAACAGCTACCGCTGGAAGAATCTCATAGCCAGCGTGAAGGAGGTGGCACACTACAAGCACTATGCCGACGACTGGCAGAGCAAGCAGACATACACGTCTGACCAGGCTGCGTTCTTCACCAAGATACACAACCACCTGCATGCCAAGTACAACAACGTGAAGGGACGCAACTATCGCCAGCCTATACCGACAGGCTTGTCGGGAGAGGATCTCGGCATCAGCCAGAACCCTGGATACTAAGCAGGTGCTCATCAGGCAACACACCAGATGGCAAGGCGGCAGACGGTGAGCCGCGAGACATGAGCAGCCATGCGGAGCGACAGCTGTCGCATGGCCGCTCATGACATTCCATCAGGCACGGACACGCTCACGCCCTGCCATCATTACATACACTGACAACACACAACAGCGACACTGACAACACACAACAACACAAACACTAAGACGAACATGAAAAAGGTAAGCACATTATTATTAGCCATCGTCTCATTCGCCCTGCTCTCATGCAACAGCAATGACGATGCCGCAGAAGACAGCGGACTGGAAGGCAGCGGAATAACCATAACAGACGATGTGGACTGCTGCTCGGCTGAGGAGGCCCTGCAGGTGTACAAATTCTTGCAGACTGTAAAGATCATCCCAGAGATGTCGGTCGTGGTGGATGGCAAATACAATGTGTTCGCCTATAGCAAGACAGGCAAGTTCCAGGTGGGATACAACGACATCTACTTCGTGGCCACCAAGAGAAGCTCGGGCAACTATGTGAAGAACTTCAACGTCACAGGCATCTCGCCGCTGATGAACATGGCGGCCATGAACAAGCAGCACAGCACGCCAGTGGGAGCGACAGTCGAATCGTTTGACAACCGCTTCCTCGCCGTGAAGCGCGGATGGATATCCTTCCTCATGCCTACAAGCGACAGCAACACCTGGGCTGTGTCTTACGACGTGCAGGTGCTGGGAAGCAAGGCAAGTGTGGAGGGTGCTGAGGCTGAGGTAAGCGCGCTTGCCGACGGGCAGGACTGGGTGAAGTCGTTCAGGGTGGGCGACGACACTTATTTCATCTCGCTCGTCAATCCGCTCAGCTGGAAGGTGGGCTCCAACACCATCACAGCCTATGTCTCCAAGAAGCCGGCCGACATCACAAAGGCTTATGCCCCTGCCGGCGAGACATTCACCATCGATTTCACGCCCACCATGCCTGACATGGGCGGACACACATCGCCCGACAATGTGGGTCTGACAAAGAGAGCCGATGGAAGTTACCAGGGTGTGGTCAACCTGACGATGACCGGACTGTGGCAACTGCAGCTCACAGTGAAAGATAAGGACGGCAACACTGTTGCCACAGACATAAGCTTAAGCGTGACGATATGATAACAACAGCTATACTTATTCTTGCTGCAATAGCGCCGGCAGACACCACCTTCTCTCTGAATCGAGACATCGATGAGGTAGTAGTGGTGTCTGCTGCGCATTCAGGGGGCAAGCGTTCCGCCAAGGGACAGACGGCGAGCGTGGAGGAGCATCTCGCCCAGCTCGACAAGGTCAGCCTGATACGCCGAGGCACGTATGCCTTGGAGCCTGTGGTGAACAACATGCAGACAGAGCGTCTGTCCACTACCATCGACGGCATGAAGATATTCTATGCCTGCACCGACAAGATGGATCCTGTGACATCGTATGTGGAGAGCGGCAACCTGCAGAGCATCAGCCTCAATTCCGGACTCGACGGCAATCCGCAGGCCACTGGCAACATAGGCGGCAGCCTCGACCTGAAGCTGCGCAAGGTGGGCTTTGACAATGACGCTTTCCGTCTCAATGTGAATGCGGGACACGAATGGAACGGGCACCTGCAGGTGTATGGAGCCGACGCGGCTCTGTCGTCTCACCGCTTCTATACCAATTTCGGTTCCTTCTACCGCCATGCCGGCAACTATAAGGCTGGCGGCGGCAGGAGCGTGAGTTTCTCGCAGTTCCAGAAGGTCAACGCCTTTGCCAATGTGGGCTTCAGGCTGGCTGAGAGGCACACGCTGGAAGGCTCCTTCATATATGACAAGGCGACAGATGTGGGTTATCCTGCCCTCAACATGGATGTAAAGAAGGCGGAAGGGATAATAGGGTCGCTGGCTTACAAATGGGCTCTGCCAGAGCGCAACGGCTGGCTGCCGTCGTGGGAGACAAAGCTTTACTACAATCACATCACGCATGTGATGGACGACACGAAGCGGCCCGACGTGGAGATTCACATGGACATGCCTGGCAAGAGCCAGACGGGAGGCTTGTACAGCCTGCTGCGCGGCACGAATGGCAGGCACGACGCGTCTGTCAATTACGACCTGTATTACAACAGGCTCTTCGCCGACATGACGATGTATCCTGGAGGAGCCGCACCGATGTATATGGTCACATGGCCTGATGTGGGCACTCTCAACACGGGTCTGGCCCTTAATGACAATGTGCTGCTGGGCCATGACCAGTCTGTGCGCCTCTCTGCCAAGCTCGCATGGCAGACGCAGAGGCTCAACAGCCAGGAGGGCTATGAGGCTCTCAGGGTCTTCTTTCCTGGCATGGAGAAAGAGTATCAGCAGACCACAGGGCGTGTGGCGGCAGGATATGCGTGGAATCCCGGACGGTGGACCCTGGACATAGGGGCCGGATGGGGCAGCAGGGCACCGTCGGTGACTGAGGCTTACGGATATTATCTCAACAACACGTTTGACCAGTATGACTACATAGGCAATCCGCATCTCAAGAACGAGTCGGCTGTGGAGCTTAACGCTTCTCTGAAGTATTCCGTCCCGTCGTCGCTCTCCATCTCGCTCGATGCCGACGCTTTCCTCTTCTCCAACTACATCATTGGCGAGTTTGAGCGCAGGCTGTCGCCCATGACGGTGGGGGCTGATGGCGTGAAGGTCTACCAGAACGAGGACGATGTGCGCATCGTCAACACGTCGCTTTCTGCCGACTGGCAGATGAACCGCCAGTTCAAGTGGCATGCCAGGCTCTCGTATGCCGTGGGCAAGGAAGGCTCTGACAACCTGCCTCTCATAGCTCCTTTCGCTTACGAGACAAGGCTGCAATGGCAGCGTGGCGGCATAGGCGCCCAGGCTGAGCTGGTGGGCAATGCGCGCCAGTCAAGCTACGGGGCTAAGTTTGGCGAGACTGCCACGCCTGCTTATGCTATCGTGAACCTTAACGCACACTACGCCTTCAGGTGGACGGACACGTCGGTGACGGTGAGGGCTGGTGTGGAAAACCTGCTGGACAAGTCGTATTCCACTTATTCCGACTGGAACAAGATTCCGCAGAAGGGACGCAACATATACTTCAATGTGGGTGTGTCGCTCTGACACGTGATGGCAAGAAAATGGGGGGCTGAGGATAATAAATGACGGCATCGCCACGTTAATTAAAGTGGCACGGCACCATGAAAAGTGGCACGGCACCGTGAAGAGTGGACTGTCTTTGTGGATATGGCACGCCGCCACATGGTGTGATGCACTAAATAGTGTTTGCTGAATAATATTCAACTAACTGATGATTAAGTTTTTATAATAGTATTTGCTTGCGTATTTAACA
>CAKQRW010000046.1 GCA_934271655.1 uncultured Bacteroidaceae bacterium
AGGCTAATGAAATACGCGAAGTCAAGATATTCCAAGAGTTTGCAGAAAAAATGGTTTCCATAGCAAGAGAGAAACGAGGAGTCGTCAAGAACTTCTTCATATCGAACAATGTCTATGCGTTTGACTCCTCAACAATATCATTGTGCCTTTCTGTATACTGGTGGACTAAACTGCATCATGTGAAAGGAAGAGTGAAATTGCATGAACTGTATGATGTGAAGACAGACATTCCGACATTTTCTGTCATTACAGACGCTTTGGTTCACGATTCTCAAGTGATGGAGCTAATTCCCTATGAGAAAGAGAGTTTCTACATATTGGACAGGGCGTATAAGGCAACTAAGAAACTTTATATCATAGAAGGAGCAGAAGCTTACTTTGTCGTGAGAGAGAAGCATAAAATGTAAGCAGGGACTTCTGACAGGCTAAAGGCTATCGTCCAAAAATACCTGTGGAACGACTCCGTATGCACATACATGAAAAATGGCGGGTGGAACTATGACGGCTATCTCCGTTACTCTTTTGATATAGGTTTTGCAACCAAACTGCATTCGTATATCAAGGCAGGAGGATTCGTGGATGGAGTGGATTTCGGATGTGGGTGCGGCTTTTATGTGGCATATCTCAGACGATGCGGCTTTCCGATGATGGGGTATGACGCCAATCCATATACACCTCAGTTGTCTAAGCTAATATTACCTTCCTCGGATATTCCGTGCGAAGTGGCCGACATCTCCGAAAAAATAGATGGGGATGTGCTGTATGACATAGTGTTGTGTCTTGATGTGTTGACATATATACCAAAACAACGCTTTTCGGAATCCATTGGCAATCTTTTGAAAATATGCAATAGAAGTCTCGTTGTCAGCCTAAATTCCGAATACATGTCCGTTCCTGAATACAATGACATGCTATCGCAGGCAACTTTAAACGGTTTCCACTTCAGTCATGCCCTGTCTGTGATGTTCAAGGATAATGATAAGCCTGAAATGGAATACTTCATATTTGAACGTCAACAAGCATAAGTATAATATTTAAAGACTAACAATTATGACAAAATTAAAAAAAGTACAGCCTGGAAGATTTGGAAAGATCTTATACGGGCTTAACAGAACTTGAGAAGGCTGCCTATGTTGGAGGCGGTAATGAGTATTACTTTGACCAAAATGGGAAAATAGTATCAGTCAAAGCAAATGATCTCGATTATGATCAAGCTTTTTGTGGAAGTAAAATTGATAGTATGCCAAATGTAAAAACGATAATGATCATATACTTCTTAAATATATTTTATTGAACATGAAGAAAGTTTTATTAGCGATGTTGATGCTGTCGGTATACGGTAGCATTTATGCACAAGCGGACCTCACGTTAGAAGAGATGTGTAGTGGCTACGCTCGGCACTATGTAAAGAAAGAAAAGCCTTTTTCCTTAGACGATTACGATGTGGTAATATACTGCTATATTGATCTTCGTGTTGATTTGGAAAAGATAAATAAAGACGAGGTGTACTACATGCAGAAAGTAAAAGGATTGCAGGCGAACACTGAAACACCTTTGCCTCCGTCAATATATGTGGCCCATGCCAGTTCACTGCGTGACACGAGTGACGTGAAAGTTTATTGGAAGGGGTTGCGTGCGTCTGCAAATGCTATCCAGGAGAAAGAAACGAGAGAGAGACTCAAGAACGCATACGGCTCTGTCATGATAGGAGACACTATTGAGTTGATTCCTGCCAAATGGCTTAATGGCACAATCTCTACTATTTCAAATCCTATATACCACGGAGGATTCTACATATCTACCTTTGACCCTAAAAGTCTGCTCCTCGCAAAGGGGGAAAATGCATCATCTGGCAAGCTGATAAAAAAACATAGGAATAAAGGATGCGCATACCTCGACTTCTGTGATATGCTATATTACCACAGACGTGGTAATCGTGTGACGCTTGGCAATGCTAAGAGTTTTTCGGAGGAAGAAATAGCACAAGAAGCCATACATTTGTTGTCAAGGGACTTGAGAGCTGTCATGCCAAAGAGGAACAACGAAGGCGTGCAGCTGTATCAACTAATATTAATGACAGATGGTAAAGGCTGCCTCCATGCCTATGATACCAAGCCCGAATTGTCTGGCAAAAGCGACTTGAGACGACTAAAAGAACTGAATGCAGCATTGAAACAGCTTCCTCGAAATTCTATAGGAAAGACATGTACCATTGACGGGAAAACATATCCTGGCATGTGTGTGGATGCCACATATCATAATGGGCAATGGTGGATGGAGATTGCCATGTCCACATGGTAAGGCGGCAGATGGCGCTTCCCTCGCAATTGAGACTGTTGTACACACACACTCTCTCTCTTTCTTGCAATTGAGACTTTTTGTGAATGCTCTATGTTCACAGGAAAAAAGAAAAACCGCTTGACCCTCAGAAAGTGTCAAGCGGTTTTAGTCGTGATCCGCTTGGGGCTCGAACCCAAGACCCCAACATTAAAAGTGTTGTGCTCTACCAACTGAGCTAGCGGATCTGACCTATAAAAGCTTGCGGTTGCATAACTCAGTAATCCGTGCAGGATTGTTGTCTGAGCCTGTGTTATCTCGTAAGCGAGTGCAAAGGTAGGGACTTTTTTTGAATCAGCAAAACTTTTGGGCGTTTTTTTTGCTTTGTAGGTGTTTTTTTATGCTTTGAAGTGAATGACACCATCCGTCTTGCGCTATTCAGACGGTTTGTCGTGCTGCACGTCATCATTCTCTTCAAGCACATATCTCTTGTAGTAGGACAAGAGTATGGTAGTGAGCGGCAATGCGATGATGAGTCCGATGAAGCCGAGCAGACTGCCCCATATGGAGAGCGCAAGCAGTATCACTGCTGCGTTGAGGCCTGTCACCTTGCCCATGATGCGTGGTGTGAGCACCCAGTCTTGTATGGCTTGCACCACGCAGAAGACGATGATGGCCGCCAGTATGATGGACCAGAAGCTTGCGCCCGTGTCGTGCGACTTGAGTATGGCAAGTATGATGGTAGGGATGAAGCCCACCACCTGCAGGTAAGGCACGAGGTTGAGCATGCCGATGAAGAGTCCGAGCGGTATGGCAAGCGGAAAGTCGATGATGAGGAATCCGATGGAGAATAGTATGCCCACGCAGAGGGCTATGATGCTTTGTCCGCGGAAATAGCTGTTCATGCCGTTGTTGAGGTCGGTCATCACGCCTCGCATCACTTTGCGCTTGGATGGCGGTATGAGCCGGAAGAAGCCCTCGGCCATCTCTTCGTAGTCTACAAGTATGAAGAACATGTATATGATGGATATGAGCGAGCAGATGGCTCCGATGATGGCGGAGAGGCTGTTGCTGAGTAGCGATATGAGCTGCGGCACTTTCTCTTCGATGATACTGGTGATGTCCTGTATGCTGATGTCGCGTGTGATGGCATGCAGGTTGATGTTGTGCTTGATGAATTTCTCCACCTCGGCCGACATGGATGTGACGGTGCTGTCGGTGGTGACGTAGTTCACGATGATGTTCTGCAGCTGGTTGAGCTCATCGATGACAGGAGGTATGATGAGGAACAGGGCTCCTGTGATGATGCCGGCGAGGGCAAGCAGGGTGATGATGATGCTTAGCACCCTCGACTTCACTTTGCAGCGGTACTGCACGAAGCAGACGATGGGGTAGAGCAGGTATGCTATCAGCCACGCTATCAGAAAGGGCATAAGCACGTTGCTGAGACGGCGTATGAGTATGTAGGCGAGCGCGGCCAGCACTATGCTGGTGAGGGCGCGTATGAAACTGTCGAAAGTGATGGTGCGTCTTGTCATTTGTGTGGAGTTTAAGTTGTGTGTGATTTTAGTTGCTGTCATTGTGCGGACAAAAAGTGCCGCTTAGTTGTTGTTTTGGACACGAAGATACACAAAAAATGGGGGCCGACGGGTTTCTTTCCATAAAAAATGTTGATTTTGAAGATAAAATAATAGTAGTGATGGTTTTTCTTGCTATTTTTGCACCAAAAAGAAAAGTTAATACAACGTGGGAAAACTATATGTAGTGCCAACTCCTGTGGGCAACATGGAGGACATGACCTTCAGGGCGGTGCGTGTGCTGAAGGAAGCTGATTTCATATTGGCCGAGGACACGCGCACATCGGGCGTGCTGCTGCAGCACTATGAGATAAAGGGCGAGCTGCTGTCTCACCATAAGTTTAATGAGCATGAGACAGTGCAGCCGGTGGTGAGGCGGCTGCAGGGCGGACAGACTGCCGCGCTGATAAGCGATGCTGGCACTCCGGGCATCAGCGACCCTGGATTCCTTCTTGTGAGGGAGTGCGTGAAGTGTGGGGTGGAAGTGCAGACGCTGCCTGGAGCCACGGCCTTCGTTCCGGCGCTGGTGAGCAGCGGGCTGCCGTGCGACAAGTTTTGCTTTGAGGGCTTTTTGCCTCAGAAGAAGGGACGCTTGTCGCGTCTGCAAAGCCTGAGGGATGAAGAGCGCAGCATCGTGTTCTATGAGTCGCCGCGTCGCTTGCTGAAGACATTGCAGCTGTTTGCGGAGGTGTTTGGCGAAGACAGGCAGGTAAGTGTGGCAAGGGAAATATCCAAGTTGCATGAGGAGCATGTGAGAGGAACGCTTGCAGAGGCTGTAGCTCATTTTGAGGAGCATGAGCCTCTTGGCGAGATAGTGATAATTCTGGCAGGCAAGGGTGAGGGCGCAGAGAAGGAGAGACGTGAGGACAATGCTGACGGAACGCTCGACGCGATGCAGATGCTGATGGGCACAGGGCGGAGCAAGAACAAGTATAAATGAATAATAATTTTCTAAAGTATAATAGTTATGAAGAAGATTTTCATGGCGGCAGCGGTGGCATGCACACTTGTTGCTTGTAGCGGCGGTTCCGGCAATGGCACCAACGCTAATGGTGAGAGTGACTCTTTGCGCAATGTCATTGAACAGAAAGACAATGAGATCAATGACCTCATGGGTACGTTCAATGAGATTCAGCAGGGCTTCGACCTTATCAACGAGGCGGAGGGACGTGTCAACATGATGAAGAACAGCACGGAGAGAAACAGCTCCGTGGAGAACATCCGCGAGAACATGACGTTTATTCATGAGACTCTCATCGAGAACAAAAGGAAGATAGAGGAGTTGCAGAACAAGCTCAACTCCAGTTCGATCAACTCCAGCAAGCTGAAGGAGGCCATCAACAAGCTGACGAGCCAGCTGGAGGAGAAGAACCATGAGATAGAGAGCCTGCGTGAGCAGCTTGCCGCTAAGAATGTGAGAATCGTGGAACTGGACAGCACTGTCACCGTGTTGAAGGATGAGAATGCGGCTGTCAGGCACCAGAAGGACGTGAGCGATGAGATAGCGCGCAATCAGGACGTGCAGCTCAACACGGCCTGGTATGCTTTCGGCACTTCTAAGGAACTGAAGCAAGAGGGCATATTGAAGAAGGGCGATGTGCTTCAGGGCGACTACAATAGGAACTATTTCACAAAGATAGACATACGCAAGGTCAATGTCATTCCGTTGGAGTCGAAGTCGGCAGAGCTTCTCACCAACCATCCTGCTGGCTCATACACCCTGCTCAAGGACAGCAAGGGAGAGTACACTCTCCGCATCACGGATGCCTCCAAGTTCTGGAGTGTGAGCAAGTATCTGGTGATAAAGGTGAAGTGACAAAGATGAACTATATGGCATAATGAGGTGAGCATCCACATGTCGGAGGATGCTTGCCTTATTTTGTCTATGTATTCCAGAACATCTGCATGTAAGTGGAACTTAAAAATTATTTTATAGTATCAAGTTAGGTCGCTCCCATATTTGTCGCACTCTCTCTCGGTCATATTTTCCTTCTGTTTATCAGTCACTATGCCCGCATAGTTCCTTCAAACAGAAGAAAAATCTGCCCGGGGATAGAGCACGCCAAATATAAAAATAATTATGAGCACCTACTTAACATAAATGTCAACCTGTATGAGAAAAAACAAGCAAAATCTTTTGCAAAGGACGCTGTGCCTGTTGGCTGTCTTTTGTGTGTGCTTTACGTCATCTGCCCAGAGTGGCGATGACAGCTGGACACCAACGGGAGTCTGGCCGTTCATCAACAGGCATTTCAAGGCCGCCACTGTCTATGTAGGCGTGGTCAAGAGGTCGAAGACTGTGGTGCCATGTAATATACATGTGGGCGCAAACACGCTTTGGTACAGCCAGAACGACACGCTGATGGAGGCTGTGCCCAACAGCATTGTCATGGTGGAGTTTGCCGATGGCGTGCGCTACATGCCTGTAGGCAGCGAGAACATGTTTGGCCGCATAGTGCGCGAAGATACCATTGGCGGCAGGATAGCTCGGGTCATTCACATTAGGGAAGTGGACCGCCAGGCGCTTGACCAGGCCTATCTGGACTATCTCAACAAGAGCCAGAATGTGATGCAGGGCGCCAACCTGTACATGATAGCCGACACGCAGGGCGGACGCATTCTGGAGGAGGAGCCGCTGCCGATGAAGGACAGCTTTTATTTCCAGGTGAGGGGTGAGATGTTTCCTGTCACCACGAAAAATATAATGAAGCGCATAGACCAGAGACGCCGCAAGGAATACCTGAGATTCACTCGCTCGGCGGAAATAATATCGAGCAATGAGAGTTCTGTGCTTAAGATATGGAATGAGTTTTTCCTGAAGTGACAGAAATGGTGTCTTGGGATGCGCTCATGGTCATCAATCATTCTGATGGCTTTTCTTTCTTGATGTGAGAGAATCTGTGTCTTGTGGCGTTGGAGCCTGTAGCGCACGAAAAGCAAGTGAATGCCGGAAATGAATAGCGGCCGCAAGGACTATACGGAAGTGTAGTCCTTGCGGCCGCTTGTATTTGCTGCTGTATAAGCCTTGTAGGCACATTATGATGTAATCTTATGAATTTTACCGAAAATATAAAATATTAAAAATCAGTAGTTACCGCTTCTTTCCTGTTTTGTGAAGTTTCTTAATTGTGCATTAGGTTTCACTCTCGTTGCCAAAATACAATTATTTTGATAACACTTTCCAATATCCACTCTTGAAACTGCCGACACGTTCTAAATAGCCAATCTTTTTGAGAAACGCTATTTCACGCTTGGCGGTTGCATCCGACAAGCCGGTCTTTTCGCAAAGCCTTTCTCTGCTTAGATTCTTTTCCTCTGAGAACATCCGCAAAATCATTTTCTGCCTCTCGGTCAAGTTTATTGGGTCATTTATTGGGTCATTTACAGGGTCATTTGTTGGCTCGTTTTGAATATGTAGGGTCAATTTTACCTGCATCAGTTCGGGTTGTTCCAATAACTCTGGTTTTATCCAATGCTTTTCATTCCATGCATTTAGAATGAGTGGGAACCCCGAGCCAATGTTTTCACCATAGCCTATCATGCGGAACATATTCTGCATACGCTGATTTCTTGCTTTCGATTCGCCTCCATGATATATCTGCTCTAACGGCAACTTTAGCAGCCCTGTATTTGTTAGAACAATGCGGTCATCATATTTCTCTATTCTCAACAGACCGTTCACCATAAAGTCAGCATGTATAATCATGTTCGTTACAGCTTCTCGCACAGCTTTGTGTTGCAGAGAGTCATCTTTGCGAACTACGCCTTCCATTCATCCAGCTTGTCAAAAGTAGTGTCTACAAACGTGTAACCAATCATCTTTGTTGTATCTATCGGCTGGAGGCTTGCGTATTGCTTGCGGACAAATCTTAGCTCAAAGGCAAGACGTAGAGCTTTGCTCTCTGTATCGTCCTCATCCGTTTGCTTGGCTTCCTTGCCAGTGATAGTCCGTACCTTGGTAATCTCATACACATCACGCACACCTTGCCCTTTGATGTAAGGCATGAAAAAGTGGAGATCTTGCAAGGCGATGGTTGTAGGAAACTGCTTGCCAGTATAATACAATGTGGCTGTACCATCCACGAACTTCTTGTATTGCGTGTTGTCTTCCTTGACCAATCCGATGAGCACACGGTTGCCAACCTCTACAAACGCACCCTTTTGCGGTATGACATGGGCGATGGTCTCGTATGATTTGGTATGGATGAGTTCTGCAATAAACCGTTCCAAGAGTTTCCTGTTCTCCACATCCTTTGGACGAAGAGGGAAAGCTCCTATATTCACTTCCTTGATGGTCTTGTAGAACTTTGACACAGCCACATCGTTTGGCTCACCGTCACCGGGGAAGAGTATATAGCCACCAATGACCTCTTTCTTCAAGACATTGGCATCATAGTCCCTGTAGTATATGGCGTCACGGTAACGGTGCATCTGGTTGATGGCATCCTCTGGGGGCACATCCACACCCTTGTCCTTGCCGTCTATACGGTATTTCGCATCAAAGAGATAGGTCATCTTCATGCCTTGCTGCAAGTCGTTCTTGGTGAGCTGCAATACAATGTCTGGTTTCTGTGGCACAGTTGGCACCACCAGGTCTCTCATCCCCACATTGTCATTCACCTTGTCGTCATTCTTTGGATTATAGACCAACTCCGCCAGCTCCACACCATCCTTTCGGAACAATATGCGCGAGTGTTCGCCTTTGCCAAGCTCCCATGAGAAGATGCCGTTCATCTCCATGCGGTTGCGGTGCTCCACATCTTCATCATCAAGGTACAACTGTTCCTTTACGATATGGCTCACTTCTATGAAACACCATATCTCATAGAGCGTGGCTATGTCCTTTGTCTGCAAGCGATAAAGCCCGTCGTTCAAGGAGTAGGCCCTTTGCAGCAAGTTCCATGTACGGTAAACTTGGCTATAGCCTGTAGCCTTTTGCAGCACCATGCTCTCTTGGGTCATACCCTTGAATCGCCCGATGGTTCGGAAAAACGGATGGTGTTGCAGTCGCTTCAGTGTGTCCGAAGTGGCATGCATGGCTGCCTTCATCGTGCCTGATGCGGTCTTTACAGCCTCTATGCGCTGGCGCAACTCATCATACCGCTTGCTTATCTGCTGGAGGGCAAACTTCAAAAAGCGGTTCTCTTGCGTGTCGTTTGACTGTATCTGTTGTTCCACACGATAGAGGTAGGCTGGTTCTCGGCGATGTTCAGCCAAGCGGTTCTCTATGTTATGTGGAGTTTGCTTCAGCTTGTCGGCTCTCAGATACATCTCCTCACCATGAAGCCTGTGGCGAGGGCGGTCTATAATGCTTTTGCAAGACTTTATGAACTTCTGTTGCTCTCCCTCAAACACACTCCACCAAACGATGTCGGGATGCTCACCGTTTTGGTCGGGAGAGAAGCCATGAAACGTGCGCCGCATATAGTCCAACGACAACATGCGGTACTCTCGCTCTATATCCTCCACGATGGCTCGCCAATGTTCGTGATAGTCGAGCTTTGTACTCAGAACTTCAAAGCCAAAACGGAAAGTCCTTGTCTCTTTGTCAACCTTATATATAATCTGTATCTCACTTCGCCCTATCTCATTCTTGTAGTTGATGAATCCTGCCAAGATATGGCGGCGAAAGGTGAAGCGGTCGTTGTCGTTCTGCAGGATGGAACCAAACTGGGCATCTTTCACATAGTCATTGAACTCTATCCAAATGGGATAGTCCGCATTGTCGAAGAATGTGGCTGGAGCAGGAACGCCTTGTTCGATGTCTGTCTCTTGGTTGGCATCCAATGTCCGCTTTACAGATACGACACCTTCCGACCAAGAGTAAGTGGAGTAGAGTTTTTCTTCTCCCACATTACTCTTGGCCTTGTTCCAAATGCCGTCGAACTTCGTGCATTCGACAATCATTGTGAAATCCTTATGCTCAATAGTCAATAGTTCCATCCGTATTGTTTTTTTAGCTCCAGAAACTTGTATAACCCGAAACGCGCTTGGCTTTCATCTCCTTCAGTTTCGCCAAGGATATGGAGTTTATCATATTCTCATCTCCCGAAACAGCCTTCAGTCCATCTTCTACAGTCTTGCTTAAACGGTCAAGAAACTCGTTGCTTATCTTTGTGTCGTCTCCCTCAATGCGTGACAACACTTTCATGCTGGTAATCTCGTCCAAGGCACGGGCTATGACAAAGCCCTGCTCCAAGTCATTGCCGTTCTCATCTTTGCAATACGGCAAATTGTTCACCACATAGAGCAGGAACTCGTTGCGTGTGCGGTAGGCAACCTTGAATGGTGTGCCTTCCAATGCGTCATTTACCTTTTGCAGATAGCCAAGTGCAATGTCGCAAACATCGGTGTAGTCGTTGTAAACATCCACGCCTTCCACGGCAGAGCCTACAAGCTCCGCATTGCCCAACTTGCCAATGCTCTCATGACGTTTGGTCAGACCGCCATGCAAGTCCACTTCGTTCATCTCTATGGTCATGGCACGGTCGAGCACCTTGCGAGAGAACGAGAAAGTTGTCTCGTCCATATTCACCGTACCCACAACTATGAGGTTTTGAGGGATGCAGATGCCTTCCTCATTGAATTGTTTGCGAATGTCCTCGTTAGAAGTCAGCGATGCCGTAAGGTTGAAGTACCACTCTTCGTCAGCCTTTTCTACTATCGGGTCTGTAGTCACAGTGCCATCCTCATGGCTCTTGCGAGACTCTATCACGCTCAGATATTCGGCAAAGTATTGTTCTACAGGTGCAAGGTTCATCTCGTCAAGGCACAGGAAGTATGGAGTTTCGGTATCTTCCCACGCTTTGGCAATGAACTTCAAAAACTCTCCTGCTATAAACTCAGCCTTTCCACTGACACGGCTCACATAGCCTATCAAGTCGCTTGAGTCATGCCAATTAGGCTTCACCTGCACCATTTGGAAGTTTTTCGGCTTTTGTGCCTTGTAGTCATCTGAGCCTTCTTCCCAACAAGCCCTTGCCAACTCTCGCACTATGCGGCTTTTACCAGTGCCGGAGATTCCTGCAAGCAGAAGGAATGGCTTGGACTTGATGGCGGTGATGTAGGGGCGATAGTTTGAATTCTGCACGCCAGACGATATTCCATGGGTACCTTTCTGGTCTGGAGAGATTGTACTTTCTGTCAATTTTTCGTTCATAAAATACGAACGAGCCTTAATAAAACATACATAATGAATTATGCTGCCAGACCGCCAGCCTTGGTTCTTTTCATTATCGTGTTTTATGAAATCATCATCATTCAGTAGCGTATTTGCAATGCTTTCAACTTCATTTGGTACAGTGACATCATACATACTTTTTATATGCTTCCAGATTTCTGGATTATAATCAAAAAGTCTGTCAACCTCCAAAAAAGCTAAAAAACTTTGTACTGCTGTAGGTTGTAAGTTGAAACCTTTGTCTGTCCTTCGGGAAGATCTTGCGATGTTTGAAAGATAAAATGTAAATTCTTCTTTTAATCTTTGTCTGGAATCCATAGTTAGTTTTCTTGATGATTAGTAAATGTGAAAATGTTAAGCAACCATTGAAGCTAACACCTTAATTCCTTTGTCCTTCTCAAAATATTCACTATTTGTATAATCCTCCAAGAAATCATACATCTTCTTGCGGGAGATTTTCCGAGATGGTTGAAATAACCTCATTAATTTCATTTATCTGCTCAAAGAGCAAAACTTTCTTATTCTGTTCCATCTTATTATCTATTCGTATCATCCTTGGCTGCTATATTCTCTATTGGCCAAAACAATTCCTGTATCTCAACATTCAAATATTTGGCAATCTCAACTAATGTCTCAACATTCGGCTGTATGGTGTTGGTACACCACTTAGAGACCGTTGCAGGGTCTTTACCCAATTGTTCGGCGAGCCATTTGTTGGTTCGTTTCTTTTCAGCCAGAACGACCTTCAACCTGTTTATATCTTTACTCATATTTACGTTTAATTGTTTGGAATGTACAAAAGTAGTGATTTCCTGTTAGAATAACGAATAAAAGCAATGAAATATAATGTCAGATAGTGATTTTTGTATTCAATAGATGATATATACGTCAATTTGCAGAGAGTAAAAGTCAATCTGTCTGACAATAGGATGTTATGTGTCAGCCTCGTAAATGAGCTTTACCAAGTGAAACACAATGAAATCATAAGAAAGATGAATAAGAACAAGGGGAACTTTTGCCAACCAAAACAAATTAGCAACGAATTATGTTGGCAAAATGTTGGCAGCTTTATAAAAGTGAAAATCCTAACCGCTCGTATTCAAGCAGTTAGGATTTTACGGGGTGCGCCTGATAGAAACACCTGGCGTTCGTGCTGGCTTTAGTGCTGCACATACAAATAATATTGGTAACCAACTGTTGTCTGCCTGTTGTTGCCAGTCCAATTATCATCGACAAGTTATTGCCAGTCCAGCTTATGAGCGGTATTTCTTGTCTATGTCGGCATTGATGATGTCAAAGACATCCTGCATCACCACTTTAGAAGCCTTGCCCTTGCGTTCTTCTGCTGTAATGGGCTTGTGTATGGTGAGAGTTACGGTGCCGCGGCTCACCGACTTGGCGTTGCGGCTGAACACGTCAAAGCTGCCGTTGATGGTGAGAGGGACGATAGGCAGTCCTATCTCGTTGGCGAGCATGAATGAACCGCGCTTGAAGGCGCCCATCTTGCCTGTGCGCGTGCGTGTTCCCTCTGGAAAGATCATCATAGACATTCCACCGCGAAGGGTCTCGCGTGCCTGCTGCACAGCTTTGGCTATGCCTGATATGCCGTCGGCAAGGTAGATCTGCTTTGACTTAAGGCAGGCGTATCCCACAAACGGAATCTTTTTCAGGTATTCCTTCATCATCCATTTGAAGTTGTGTCCCAGATAGCCGTACACGAGGAATATGTCATAATAGCCTTGGTGGTTGGCAAGGAAAACATAGCTGTCTTTCTTATTGATGTTTTGCCTTCCCTCCACCTTTACCTTGATCAGAAACAGCCAGAAGGCCGACTTTGACCACAGCTTGGGCAGATAGTATGCCACGTATTTGGTGTCGCCGAGAAAGCTGGCTATGATGACGCTTGTAGCCACTATGATGGTGATGACCACAAAGAGTGGCAGGGCAATGCAGAAGGAGTATGCCTTGTAGAGGATGTTCAGAATTTTCATTGTTGCTGTTTTTATGTTTTTTTCTTATGTATGGGTATCTTATGTCTTGCGTCGGATGCCAGTTATAGTTGCATTGCGTTTTTTCTCATGGCATGCTTGCGCTTTTGCCTCATGGCAAGCCTTGCTTTTTTTTGCCTCATGGCATGCCTTGAGCTCTGTGCGCACCTCTCTTTCTGAGGGTGATGACGTTCACCTCGGGCCATGCTCCGAAGCGGAACGGGAACATCACGGCTCCGATGCCGTTGCTCACGTTTATCCATTGGTTGCCCTCGGAATAGGCTCCGCTCCATTCTCTGTAGACGTTCTTTACAGGCGACCATCCAAAGATGATGAACTGTCCTGCATGTGTGTGGCCAGAAAGTGTGAGCTGCACTCCTGTCGTCTTCAGTATGACACGCCTCCATGCTGTGGGGTCGTGTGAGAGCAGTATGGTGAAACAGTTGCGGTTCAGTCCGCACATGGTCTTGGGCATGTCAGCCAGGGCAGGGAATGGCGGCTTGCCGTCGTTCTCTGTGCCGGCTATGACCAGCGAGTCAGAGCCGCGCCGCAGGATGCGGTGCTCGTTGAGCAGGAGAGTCCATCCGTAGCTCCTCATGCGCCTTTGCAGTTCTCTGACATCGGCTGTGCGCTCTTTCTCGCTTCTGTAGCGCAGGTACATGCTGTAGTCGTGGTTGCCCATGACGGCATACACGCCATCTGGCGCATGCAGGCGGCAGAGGTCGCGTCTGAAGCCGTCGAGCTCGCAGCTCTCGTGGTTGACCAGGTCGCCTGTAAACATTATGGCGTCGCAATGCTGGTCGTTGATGATGTCTGTGATAGTGCGTGCGTCTTTCTCGTTGCCGTCTCTGAGTGTGCCTATGTGCATGTCGGAGAATTGCGCTATGCGGTATCCGTCAAACTTGTCGGGCAGGTCGTCAAAGAAGATGGTGCGGCGGTGTATCACATAGTGGTGGCGCCCGTAGAAATAGCCGAGACACAATAGCGACAGTCCGAACAGGGCTGTGGTCATGCCAGCTATGCGCATGGCGCGTATGAGCATGCCCTCTTTGAGGAAGTTTGCCTTGTGTGCCCCTCGTGTCACAAGCCAGTTGACGAGATGTCCAAGCGCGTCAAAGAGCATGAACAGGGTCTTGGGAGCGCATATGCCCAGCAGAGCCAGCATGTAGATGCTTACCCAGGCCTGGTGCTCTGCCAGCATGTCGTTGCTGCTGATGATAGCCGCAGCGGCAGCAGCCAGCGCCAGTGAAGGCACAGGCCACAGCAGCCGCATCCACAGGCGTGTGGTCCAGCGTCTCACATACATTATATATATGTATGTGTCGGGCAACACCAGTAGTGCTATGATCAGTATGAGTATTCTCAGCAACATTGGATGTATTTTTTTATTTCTTCTACAGTCATGCCGCGCCTTTTGGCGTAGTCTGCCACCTGGGTCTCGTCTACCTTTCCTATAGAGAAATAGCGGGCTTGCGGCAAGCTGATCATGAATCCGCTGACGGAGGCATGTGGCAGCATCATGGCTGAACTGGTGAGTGTCACTCCTATGCTGGCAAAGTCGATGATGTGGTCGATGATGCGGTTGATGGATATGTCTGGCAGGCAGGGGTAGCCTACGGCAGGGCGTATGCCTTGGAATTTTTCCTGGTGCAGCTCGCTTATGGAGAGCCGCTCATCTGGAGCGTAGCCCCAATAAGTGGTGCGGGTCTCCTGGTGCAGCTTCTCTGCTCCAGCCTCGGCCATGCGGTCCAGGAGGGTCTGTATGAGCATACGGCTGTAGTCGTCGTCGGGTAGCTGCTGCCGCTTGTCCACGCTGGCCGATGTGGCGAACACGCCTATCCGGTCTGTGCGGAGTGGGCTCTTGGGGCGTATGAAGTCGCTGAGGCATAGGCATGTGCCGTCGCTGCCTGGTGTCTGCTGCCTGAGCATGGGTATGCGTATAGGGTCGCCGATAGGGTGGTCCTGGCCGCATTCGCAATGATAGGTTTTCTGCACCACTATGTCATCGCCGTCGCTGTAGGCAGGCAGTATCTCCACCGAAGCCTTTACCGTCAGGTAAGGTTGCAGTCGTCTGAGCATTCTCACGGCATCCTCTTTCAGTCTCATCCCCTCGTCGCTTTTGCCAGGCAGAGACCATGCGTGGAAAAAATACACCCAGTTGATGTAGTCCTCCAGGTCGCCGGTCCGGTAGTTAAGTCTCATGGGTGTATTACGCGTTGAATTTGAGTTCTTTTCCTCTTACTCCGTCAACCACAATGCCGTCGCTGTAGACGGTTATTCCGTTGATGAGCGTGCGTCTCACCCTCCATTTGAAGACTCTCTCGTCCATTGGTGTCCATCCGCATTTGGTGTAGTATCTGCCTTCGCGCACTTGCCAGTTGCCGTTGGGGTCGACCAGTGTGAGGTCGGCATAGTATCCAGGGCGGATGAATCCGCGTTTGTCTATCTTGAAGAGCTTGGCTGGATTGTGCGACATGAGCACAGGAATCTTCTCTATAGGCAGCACACCCTCGTCGGCCATCTCAAGCATCGACACAAGCGAGAACTGTATCATGGGCATTCCTGAGGCCGCCTTCAGGGCACCTCCCTGCTTCTCGTTGAGCAGGTGTGGCGCATGGTCTGTGGCCACCACGTCTATCAGTCCGCTGGTGAGAGCCTCTCTCAGGGCTGCTCTGTCCTCAGGGGTCTTTACCGAAGGGTTGCACTTGATGTGTGTGCCAAGGGTATCGTAGTCTTCTGTGGTGAACATAAGGTGGGCGATGACAGCTTCGGCTGTTATCTGCTTGTCTTCTATGGGCCCTTTGCTGAAAAGGCCCAGTTCTTTTGCGCTCGACACGTGGGCTATGTGTAGTCTGGCTCCAGTGTCTTTTGCCAGTTGCACGGCCAGTGACGACGAAGCGTAGCACGCTTCCACGTTGCGGATGCGTGAATGGTATCTCACGGGGAAGTCGTTCTGTCCCTTGTACTTCTTCTTGAACTCGCTGATGTTATGGTTTATGATGGACGTGTCCTCACAATGGGCCATGAGCAGAAGCGGCGAGGCAGAGAAGAGCCGGTGGAGTGTGCTCTTGTTGTCGACAAGCATGTTGCCTGTGCTGCTGCCCATGAAGACCTTTACTCCTGGCACTCTTGTGCGGTCTACCCTCATGATGGTGTCCACGTTGTCGTTGGTGGCTCCGATGAAGAACGAGTAGTTGATGCGGCTGCTGTTCTCCGCCAACTTGAATTTCTCGTTCAGCAACTCTATGCTGGTGGTCTGCGGCACGGTGTTGGGCATGTCCATGTATGATGTCACGCCTCCTGCGGCAGCCGTTCGGCTTTCGCTCGCTATGTCGGCTTTGTGTGTCAGTCCTGGTTCTCTGAAGTGGACATGGTCGTCGATGACTCCAGGGAAGAGATACAGTCCGGTGGCGTCAATCTCCAGGTCGTAGGCCTGGGAAGGGTCATCGCCATCCTCTATGACCTGCTGTATCATTTCGTCCTCTATGACGACGGAGCCGTTGAATTGTCTTCCTTCGTTGACGATTGTGGCGTTGCGTATGATTGTTTTCATGCTTTGAGTGTAAAAGAAAGAATGTTATTCTTTAGGTTTAGGGTATTTCTTGAACCATCCGTCGAGTCTCAGCCTCATTACTCCGAAGAAGGCCTCTCCGAATATGCCACCGCTCATCTTTGATGTGCCCTCGGCTCTGTTGACAAAGATGACAGGCACTTCTTTTATCTTGAAGCCACACTTGTATGTGGTGTATTTCATCTCTATCTGGAAGGCGTATCCTTTGAACCTGATGGAGTTGAGGTCTATAGTCTCGAGCACGCGGCGCTTGTAGCACTTGAAGCCTGCTGTGGTGTCGTGCACATTGAATCCTGTGACAAAGCGCACGTATTTCGAAGCGAAATAAGACATGAGCACTCTGCCTATAGGCCAGTTGACCACATTGACGCCTGTGATGTAGCGGCTGCCTATGGCCAGGTCGTAACCCTCGTCAGCGCATGCCGAGTACAGGCGCGGCAGGTCGCTCGGAGCATGAGAGAAGTCTGCGTCCATCTCGAAGATGTAGTCGTAGCCATGCTCCAGCCCCCACTTGAATCCTGCTATGTAGGCTGTGCCCAGGCCGAGCTTGCCCTCGCGCTCAATGAGGAATAGCCTGTCGGCAAACTCCTCCTCCTGCATTTTCTTTACGATTCGCGCTGTACCGTCAGGCGAACCGTCATCTATCACGAGAATGTGGAAGCATTTCTCAAGTCCGAAGACTGCTCTCACTATTTTCTCTATGTTTTCCTTTTCGTTATAAGTCGGTATTATAACGATACTGTCGCTATTGTTCATAGATGATTGATGTTTTTTCTTTTATATGCAAAGTTAATTAAAACATCAATATGAACAAAATAAAAACAGGGCTTTTTTAAATATGAGAGACTACTTATAAATATGAGAGGCTGCTTATTAAAAACAAACGTGGAATAGCTCATGGCGGTTTCTTGTTGTCAATACGCTCTATACCAAGCATGATTTATTCTCCTTTCGGATGGTGGCCTGCTACTCTTTTAAGGAATGTCCTTTAAGAAGAAATGATGAAGAAAATAGAGTTTGTAAGGTTAAAGATGGTTAAATCTTACAATTAGGCCACAAATGTCAACCTTATTGTTACACTCTTTTACGTTCTTTTCCGTAACTTTGCCAACAAAAGTAAATTTAATACTTGTATTCCAGCGGGCCAAAAGTGTCATCTGCATGCCCACTTTGAGCTTCGGCTGAAATAGAATACAAAAAATACATAAGAAAAAGAAATGGCAAATAAAAATGTAAAGCCTGCAGAAGGTAAGCTCGGTATTCTTGTCGTTGGACTCGGAGCCGTGTCTTCCACATTCATGACAGGTGTACTGATGGCTCGAAAGGGACTTGCAAAACCTGTTGGTTCCATGACCCAGTACGACAAAATCCGTGTCGGCAAGGGAGCTGACAAAAAATACCTTTCATATTCAGAGATAGTTCCAATGGCATCGTTGGACGACATCGTCTTCGGTGCTTGGGATGTTTATCCAGCCAATGCCTTCCAGAGCGCAATGTACGCTGAGGTGTTGAAGGAGAAGGACATCATGCCTGTAAAGGACGAGCTTGAGAAGATTGTTCCTATGAAGGCTGCCTTCGACAAGAACTTTGCCAAGCGTCTCGATGGCGACAATGTCAAGGACTGCGCCACACGTTGGGAAATGGTTGAGGCTCTGCGCAAGGACATACGCGACTTCAAGGCAGCCAACGGCTGCTCGCGCATCGTTGTGGCATGGGCTGCATCAACAGAGATATATGTGGAGCCTAACATGGAGGTGCATGACACACTGGAGCATCTGGAGGCTGCCATGAAGGCAAACGACACAAAGAACATAGCTCCGTCTATGTGCTACGCATACGCTGCTCTGTCAGAGGGCGCGCCTTTCATTATGGGCGCTCCAAACACTACAGTCGATATCCCTGCCATGTGGGAGATGTCTGAGAAGCTCGGACTCCCTATCGCAGGCAAGGACTTCAAGACTGGACAGACTCTCGTGAAGTCGGGCTTTGCGCCAATCATCGGCACACGTTGCCTCGGCCTCAATGGATGGTTCTCTACAAACATACTTGGCAACCGTGACGGACTTGTGCTTGACGAGCCTGCCAACTTCCGCACAAAGGAGGTCAGCAAACTCTCTACACTCGAGACAATACTGAAGCCGGAGAACCAGCCTGACCTCTATGGACACGGCAACGACGAGGACACTCAGTATTACCACAAGGTGCGTATCAACTACTATCCTCCACGCAATGACAACAAGGAGGGCTGGGACAACATTGACATCTTCGGATGGATGGGTTATCCAATGCAGATAAAGATCAACTTCCTCTGCCGCGACTCTATCCTCGCAGCTCCGCTTCTTCTTGACCTCTGCCTGCTCTCCGACCTCGCAGCGCGTGCAGGACGTTCGGGCATCCAGAGATTCCTCAGCTTCTTCCTTAAGGCTCCAATGCACGATTACACTAAGGGCGAGGAAGCTGTCAACCACCTCTTCCAGCAGTACACTATGCTGAAGAACGCTATCCGCGAGATGGGTGGCTATGAGGCTGACGAGGAGATTGACTAATAATAGGAAAAGAAATAATCGATTAATATATAGTTGGAATTTTTTTTAATAAAGAGATGGGTCTGTCGTGAGATAAGCCCATCTATTTTTTTAATAGGTGCTCACAATTGTTTTTATATTTGACGTGCTCTATCTGGGTCTGCGGATTTTCCCAGTTGGTGACAAATGAATATGCTGTAAATATGACGAAACACAAACCTTAGGATAATGAAGCACTAACCTTAGGATAAAGATATGCAAACCTTAGGATGACGGATGCGCAAGGCATGGTGTATTGCAGGGTCTGAAAAGTAGAGTGAGCTATCATGCGCGCCAAGTCATCAATAGTCTATACATGACGAATGCAGTAATACTCGACCATCAGACTTTACAGACACAACAATCTGTCTGATGAGTCTGGATTCTCATTGTCATCACGGCATCTGCAATAGGTCTTGCCTCCCCCAAAAGGAGAAAGGGACAGAAGTGACAAAGGGACAAGGGACAAATCCTTGTCAAATAAGTCTAAAATGCTTATTTTGTTACTTTTTACTATGTTTTGTCCCTTTGTCCCTTTGTCCCTTCTGTCCCTTCTGTCCCTTTCATGCAATATTTGTGCATGTCTCGCAACACCATTTCCCATGCCTTCAGGCAATATTTTTTTGTGGAGCACAGCCTGTAGCATGGTCAAACAGAACTGATTCAGTAAAAGTTTGACAGTTTGAAAATCCGCTGACCCTCCTTTGCTTTGCTGAAGCCCAGGCATAGTGCATGATATGGGTTGTTGCCGATATTGTACGGTAAAACATCGCATCTACGATGCTTTTTCAACCATTAGTCCCAATGGACTTATGTCCATACATGTGTCTTTTACTGATTTTTGGGTATTGCAAATATGGCAATAACAGACTAACTTTGCACGAAAACAGAAGTTGTGATGGAAAAAGAAATGAAATATTCTGATATAAGGATAGATAAGGCATCTGGCAGAAGCCTGTATCTCCAGGTGGCAGATGGCATAGTGAAAGCTATCATGGAAGGTCGTCTGCGTGGGGGCATGCGGCTGATGAGCGTGCGTGAGACGGCAGAGTCGATAGGCGTGAACCATAAGACTGTTGAGGCTGCGGTAAACGTGCTGGCAGAGGCAGGCATTGTGGAAAGAAAGGCACGCTCTGGGGTGTATGTCTCCAAAATATCGGCTTGTACTTTAGGAAGATACCTTAACAGATATAAGGAAAGGACTGACGGAGCATCGACAGATGCAGCGCATGTGGGCAACTTTTCGCTTCAGGGACATCATGGCGTGAGCGTGTGGATGGAATGGGACACGCTCGGGCCAATGTATGTTGATGGTGTCAAGCGCGAACTGGAAGCCAACGGCATCATCGGCGATGTGGTGGTGAGCCATGGCGCACACCCTGCCGTGAAGCTCGACCAGGGCAACCTGTCGGGCAAGGAATTTTCGGCTCTGCTTGAGGTCTTGCTGCGCTTGACCCCCGCGGTTGAAGAAAACGGCGCAGACTGACCCCTATGAAACTTTTGCGGCTCGTGCGTCTCTGATACCCACTTTTTGCACCAGACTCTTTAATATGTATGCGCGAGCTTGCACACCCTGCCTGCAACAGGCATCTGACTGAAAGAAAAATGCTTATTTTTAGGTATTGCCAATGTCCAAAAGAACATCTACCTTTGCAGCGGAAATCAAAAAAACAGGTGATATGAAAAAGACAATAGTAATCTATGGCAGCACCACAGGAACATGTGAGAGCATTGCCAATGACATAGCTGCAAAGCTTGGTGTAGAGGCCATCAATGCAGCAGAACTTACAGCCGACGTGGTGGCGGCTAATGACAACCTCCTGCTCGGCACCAGCACATGGGGCGCGGGCGAAGTGCAGGATGACTGGTATGACGGACTGAAGGTGCTCAGCAGCAGCGACCTTTCAGGCAAGACTGTAGCCATCTTCGGATGTGGAGACTCATGCAGCTATTCCGACACGTTCTGCGGAGGTATGGCCGAGATATACAAGGCTGTCAAGGATGCTGGAGCATCGGTAGTGGGAGCTGTTGATGCTTCTGGATACACTTACGATGATTCAGAGGCTGTTGTCGACGGCAAGTTCGTGGGACTGGCTCTTGACAATGACAACGAGGGCGACTTGACTCCTAAGCGCATCGATGCGTGGATTGACTCTATCAGTCCGGCTCTTTGAAAGTGTCAAGAGGACAACACAAAAGTGTCTGTCTGGAAGACAACGGAAAAAACACAAACACAATCACACAAACAGTCTTTACATTATTGACAATACACACAACTGCCATTCGTGGCGTGAGACGCAAGCCAGAAACCATGAATGCACATCAAAAAAAACAATACAACTATGAAGATACAGAAGATTCATGCGCGTGAGATTCTTGACTCTCGTGGCAACCCTACAGTAGAAGTTGACGTGACACTCGAAAACGGTGTGATGGGACGGGCCGCTGTTCCATCAGGAGCGTCAACAGGCGAGAACGAGGCTCTTGAGCTTCGCGATGGCGACAAGAACCGCTATCTGGGCAAGGGCACACAGCAGGCTGTGGACAATGTGAACAATGTCATTGCTCCAAATCTCGTGGGTGACGACGTGTTTGCCCAGCGCGCTATCGACAATAAGATGCTTGCCCTCGACGGCACTCCTACCAAGTCAAAGCTTGGAGCCAACGCCATTCTTGGTGTCAGCCTCGCTGTGGCTCAGGCTGCTGCCAAGGCTCTCGGACTGCCGCTCTACCGCTATATTGGCGGATGCAACGCCTTCACCATGCCGGTGCCAATGATGAACATCATCAATGGCGGCGCACATTCAGATGCTCCGATAGCTTTCCAGGAGTTCATGATACGTCCTGTAGGAGCTCCTTCTATCAAGGAGGCTGTGCGCTGGGGAGCCGAGGTGTTCCACAATCTTGCCAAACTGCTTAAGAAGCGTGGACTCTCTACAGCTGTGGGTGATGAGGGCGGATTCGCTCCAGCTCTCGACGGCATAGAAGATGCGCTCCAGATTATCTGTGATGCCATCAAGGCCGCTGGCTATGAGCCAGGAAAGGACATACGCATTGCCATGGACTGCGCAAGCTCTGAGTTTGCTGTCGTAGAGAATGGTGAATACTACTACGACTACAAGCAGCTGAAGAATGGCAAGCAGAAGGATCCTAACGGAAAGAAACTTTCTGCAGCCGAGCAGATAGACTTCCTTGAGCACCTCATAGACACTTATCCTATAGACTCTATCGAGGACGGTCTCGACGAGAATGACTGGGACAACTGGGTGAAGCTCACAGAGCGTATCGGCGGCAGATGCCAGCTGGTAGGCGATGACCTCTTCGTCACTAATGTCAAGTTCCTGGAGAAGGGCATTGCCATGGGCGCAGCCAACTCCATACTTATCAAGGTCAACCAGATCGGTTCGCTCAGCGAGACTCTCGATGCCATCGAGATGGCTCACAGACATGGATACACTACTGTCACTTCACACCGCTCTGGCGAGACAGAAGATACTACAATAGCCGATATCGCCGTGGCTACCAACAGCGGACAGATTAAGACTGGCTCGCTCAGCCGCACAGACCGAATGGCTAAATACAACCAGCTCATCCGTATCGAGGAGGAGCTTGGCAATGTAGCTCGCTATGGCTACAAAAAGATAAGATAATACATTCGCACGTACTTCCCATTTTGAATAATCCATAATTAGAATCAACCATAATAGGTCCCTGTTTCCTTGTGAAAGGAGACAGGGGATTTTTTTTATCTGGTGGACATGAGGCTCTCTTCAGGACGTGTGGATTTTGGCTTAGACAAAATCAGCAGAGTAGCGGGAAGGATTATGTGGTTGTGATGCTTGTCTTACATTAAAGGCAATCAAACAAAAAGGCTGTGTCAAAGGGAGTCTGTGGGACTCCTTGACACAGCCTTTAATGTTGAGCTGTCTTATAAGTAGGTGCTCATAATTATTTTTATATTTGGCGTGCTCTATCTTGAGGCAGATTTTTCTTCTGCTTGAAGGAGCTATGCGGGCATAGTGACTGATAAACAGAAGGAAAATATGACCGAGAGAGAGTGCGACAAATATGGGAGCGACCTACCTTGATACTATAAAATAATTTTGAACACCTACTTAAGAATCTATGATTCAGAGAAAGTCACTTGTTCACGATGACCTTCTGTCCGTTGATGATGTAAGTGCCGCGAGTCAGCTTCTTCATGTCCTCAGCCTTTGTGAGGGTAGTCACATATGTGCCGCCGATAGTGTAGACAGGCACTACAGAGTCTGACTCAGCGAAGTGTTGACGTATGAATGTGTCTACAGCCGTCTTGCCGTTGATGACAAGGTCGTGTGCTGGCATTGTCTCAGGAATATCATCTGTCCAGCCGTCAAAGATTTTGCCAGACTCAACTTCTGGAACAAAGTCCTCTATAGCAGCGCCGTATTCCACCTCTATGACCTTCACTTCTGTGCCATCAAGGATGTATGTCAGCTTGTACTTGTTGACCTCATACACTGCTGTATACTCCATATCGTGAGCTGGTACAGTTGCGTCTAATTCAGGATTCCATCCAGTGAAAGTGTAACCTTCCTTTTCACGAACAATAGGAATCATTGTGCCGTCTATTATGGTACCATAGTCCAGATTGCTTTCAAACAAAACTTTTCCATCAGCTATAAACTTGATGGTGTACTGGTTGATAGTCCACTGAGCCTTCACGGTTACATCTTCTGCAGGTATAGTGGCAGGAATCTCCTTGTCCCATCCAGCGAATGTGTAGCCAGTCTTAGTCGGAGCAGCAGGAGCAGTCACAGTGGAAGCGTAGTCCTGAGTGATGGCAGGGATAGTTGTTCCGCCGTCAGTGTCGAATGTGATGGTGTACTTGTTGACATCCCAGACAGCAGTGTAAGTGACATCGTTGGCTGGTACAGTAGCTCCCTCCACGAAAGCAGGATTCCATCCCTTGAATGTGTAGCCAGTCTTCACGGGGTTCTCTGGAGCTGTGATGACAGAAGCGTGGTCGAGCGACTCAGACTTCAGTTCCTCGCCGTCGGAAACGAACTTGACGCTGTACTGGTTGATAGTCCACTGAGCCTTCACGGTTACATCTTCTGCAGGTATAGTGGCAGGAATCTCCTTGTCCCATCCAGCGAATGTGTAGCCAGTCTTGGTCGGAGCAGCAGGAGCAGTCACAGCGGTAGCGTAGTCTTGAGTGATGGCAGGGATAGTTGTTCCACCGTCAGTGTCGAATGTGATGGTGTACTTGTTGACATCCCAGACAGCAGTGTAAGTGACATCGTTGGCTGGTACAGT
>CAKQRW010000047.1 GCA_934271655.1 uncultured Bacteroidaceae bacterium
TTACAAAAAAACTCGCAAGTGAACACTTGCGAGTTTTTTTGTAATATACAAGTCGGCTATTTTCGGATGCTTACGATAAGGAAGAATCACATAATAAAGGCGGGCGCTCATAATTTGGAATAATTATGAGCGCCCGCCTTTATATGATTGGTAGTGCCTGCTTTCATAACGATTATGAGTGCTTGCTTGTATGAAACCTGGGCAGACACCTTTTCCCTCACGGCATGCGCAGGCCAAGCAAAAGTTATAGAGCCTGCATGTCGTTCAGCTTCTTGTAATAGCCGTTCATGGCAATAAGTTCCTCGTGTGTGCCATGCTCCACGATGTGTCCCTCATGCAGCACGTATATCTCGTCAGCATTCTTGATGGTGGAGAGACGGTGGGCTATGGCAATGGTGGTGCGAGACTTCATCAGTTTCTCCAGAGCATCCTGCACCAGACGCTCGCTCTCTGTGTCGAGTGCCGAGGTGGCCTCGTCGAGAATAAGTATCGGAGGATTCTTCAGTATGGCCCGCGCTATGGATATGCGCTGGCGCTGTCCGCCTGAGAGACGGCCGCCGCGGTCGCCCACGTTGGTCTGGTAGCCATTCTCCATCTGCATGATGAACTCATGCGCATTGGCTATCTTGGCCGCAGCCTCCACTTCCTCCTGTGTGGCATTGTCCACGCCAAAGGCTATATTGTTGAAGATGGTGTCATTGAAGAGAATGGCCTCTTGGTTGACATTGCCGATGATGCCACGTAGGGAACGTATGGAGAGGTCGCGCACATCCTTGCCGTCTATCTTGATGGCTCCTGAGGTCACATCGTGGTAGCGTGGGATGAGGTCTACAAGTGTGCTCTTGCCAGAGCCCGACTGGCCTACCAGGGCTATGGTCTGTCCTTTCTTGATGGTGATGTTGATGCCGTCCAGTACAGGACGACCTGCCACATACTCGAAGCCCACGTTGCTGATGTCTATGCCGTCGTGCAGAGTGTCAACAAGCTCCGCGCCTGCTTTTTCCTTTATGGTGTTCTCTGCGCCGAGAATCTTGTTGATGCGCTCAAGCGACGCCATGCCTTTCTGTATGCTGTAGCCTGCCTTGGAGAGATCCTTGATGGGCTGGAGCGTGGTGTAGAGTATGACTATGTAATAGATGAAACCGCTGGCGTCGATAGGGCTTTGGCCTGAGAAGATGAGGTAGCCGCCGAACCACAGCACGATGACAATCATGCAGGTGCCAAGAAACTCGCTCACAGGATGAGCGGCAGACTGGCGGATGGCTACGCGCATGGAAGCGTCGCGAAACTCGTTGTTGACTTTCTCGAAACGCTCCTCCATCTTTTTCTCCGCGATGAAAGCCTTGATGATGCGCAGGCCTCCAAGTGTCTCCTCTATCTGGCTGATGCCGTCGCTCCACTTGGACTGGGCGTAGAGTGAGCGCTGCTTCAGCTTCTTGCCCACACGGCCTATGCCTCCTGCCAGCAGCGGCACCACCAGCAGGGTGAAGAGGGTCAGTTGCCAGCTCATGCAGAACATGGTGCCTACGTAGATGAGGATAAAGATGGGGTTCTTTATCACCATGTCGAGCGAGGAGGTGATGCTTGCGTCCACCTCATTGACATCGGTGCTGACGCGTGCGAGGATGTCGCCTTTGCGCTCTTCAGAGAAGAAGGAGAGAGGCAGGGACAGTATCTTGCGGTAGATGTCCACGCGTATGTCGCGCACGATGCCTGTGCGCAGCGGCATGAGGAAGGCCGAGCCACCGAAGTATGTGCCGGTCTTGAGGAGCGTGAGGAAGGCGAGTATGACGCCGAGGAGAAGAAGTGTGGTGGATGGGCCGTAGCTGTCTACCATCATCTGCGAGTAGTAGTAGCCGTTGTTCTGGGCCACCTTCACGAAGTCGTCCATTCCGCCAGTGCCCCACTCGATGAACTCGTATCGCTCGGTGTTCACCTTGAAGAGTATCTGCAGGATAGGCAGCAGCACGGAGAAGGAGAAGACGTTGAACAGGGCCGCCAGTATGTTCATGGCGAACGTGGCCGCAATGTATCCTTTGTATCGGGCAAAGTACTTGCCCATCTGGTTGAAGAATTGTTTCATTGGCTGTTATTGTGGTGCTTGTTGGGCATGCCTGTAGGCTTGCGTGGCTGTGTTGCCGTCGGCTCGTGCGCTTATTGGCTCTGCTTGGCCTTGAAGGCCATGGCATAGAGCTTCATCTGCTTCATCATGGCGAGCAGGCCATTGCTGCGTGTGGGAGACAGGTGCTCCTTCAGGCCTATGTCTTCGATGAAGTGCAGGTCGGCTGAGAGTATGTCGTCGGGTGTCTGGTTGTCGAGCACCCTGATGAGCAGTGTGACGATGCCTTTCACTATGAGGGCGTCGCTCTCTGCCTGGAAGTGTATCTTGCCTTCTGGCGTGAGGTCGGCCTGGAGCCACACCCGGCTCTGGCAGCCGTCTATGAGGTTGCTCTCTGTCTTGTACTGTTCTGGCAGCGGCTCCTGCTCGTTGCCAAGGTCGATAAGCATCTGGTATTTGTCCATCCAGTCGTCGAAGCCCTCAAACTCGTCGATGACTTCTTGTTGATTCTCTTCTATTGTCATGGTGTTATTTTCGTTAAAGTTCTTGTTGTTGTCTTTGTGTGGTGGCTGCTGGTCATTGCTCGGTGAAGATGACCTCCAGCATGGTCTGTCCCACTGCCTTGAGGGTAGACTTGCTTATGTTGCTCATGTTGTCTGCTATGGTGTGCCAGGTGGCAGGGAAACTGCCGTTCTCCGGGTCTGTGCCAATGACATCAATGCAGGGAATGCCGCCCTGGTTTACCTGGATATGGTCGTCGGTGATGGCTCCGCCGTCGTCATAGACGAAATACTTGCTGTAGCCTATGCGCTGTGCCGCGCCCCACACCTTGTCCACTATGGATGGCGCATAAGAGAGGGAGAACTGCTCGCGGGCGAAGACTGTCTTGTCGCCTCCCACCATGTCGAGGTTGATGCCATAGCGCGCTGTGTATCCGTCTATATGGCGCTTGCCTGACCAGTATTGGCTGCCCAGGCACCATGTGCTCTCGTTTTCCATGCCCGACACGCCGGCATCTTCCGCATCCCAGCATATGAAGTCCACTCCCACGTTGAGCTTGGCGGTGTCGGCAGTCAGTTGCAGCTGGCGAGCCAGCTCCAGCATCACGCCTATAGAACTGGCTCCGTCGTTGGCTCCGTCGATGGGAGTGCTGTGGTTGGCATCATCGGGGTCATTGTCTGCCCATGGACGGCTGTCCCAGTGGCCTGATATGATGATGCGCGCTGGAGCCGCTGGATTGAATGACGCTATGATGTTGCGCATCTTGATGGCCGTGCCGTCGTGCAGGCGTGAGTCGGCGTACTGGTTGTAGACCGTGCAGCCGAATGTCTCGAACTTGCTGGCGATGTAGTCACCGCAGGAGTCGTGGGCCGCTGAGTTCATCACACGTGGCCCATACTGGCACTGGGCGTCGGTGTAGGCGTAGGCCGAGTCGGCGCAGAAATCAGGAGCGGGAGACACATACTCGGCCGCCTCCTGCTTCTTGTTGACGCACGCTGCCAGCAGCATCAGCAATGGTAGGAAAAAAAGTTTTTTCATATTGTTCGTTTTGCTTATGGCTCCTGACAGACATGGCATGTGCTGCGCCAGAGCCTTATGTTTATCGTGGTGCAAAGGTACGACTTTTCTTTGAGAAGATGAAAAAGATGGGCGGTTTTAAGCATGGGCCTACAGCAAAGCGGGCATTCATGCTGACGAATGCCCGCTTTGCCGTGATGGCTGTCTTACTGCTTGTTCAGAAACTTGACAAGCTCAGCCACAGCTTTGGCGCGGTGGCTCATGCCGTTCTTCACTTCCGCACCAAGTTGGGAGAAGGTCTCGCCATAGCCCTCGGGCACGAACACAGGGTCGTAGCCGAAGCCTCCCTCGCCTCGCCGCTGGCTGATGATGTAGCCGTCTACCCTGCCGTTGAAGAAGTGCCGCTGCCCTTCCCATAGGAGTGCCACACATGTGCTGAAGCATGCCTTCCATGCTTTTTGTCCTGCCATGGGGCCCTGCGCTATCTCTACAGGCTCCACATGGCTGAGGCGGTCGAGGAGCACATCGATATTCGCGCTGTCCTTGTCACCGTTGGCGTTCACTCCATGCATGGTGGCGTAGCGCGCGGAGTACACGCCGGGCTCGCCTCCGAGTGCTTCGACCTGCAGACCAGAGTCGTCGGCAAAGCAGTCCATGCCATAGTGTTCCTTCACATACATGGCTTTCTGCAGGGCATTGTCCGCAAATGTGGAGCCGGTCTCGGGGATGTCTGCCTCACAGCCTATGTCTTTCAGACCCTTTATCTCGTATGCGCCGTCCAGGATGGCGCGAATCTCATCCAGCTTATGAGCATTATTGCTGGCAAAAACTAATGTCTTCATGAAATATGATGTATAATATGTTTTGTCACTTACACTTTGTAAAATTACGCATAATATTTTGTTTTAACATATAAAGTACGGTTTTTTTGGTGAAACAACCTTAATTTTCCGCCTTTTGTTTTACAAATAGAAAAAAAACTCCTACATTTGTTTACAATTTGCGCAAGGCAAAAACAGTACAACAAGCAAATAATTCACAACAGATGGAAAAGATTGACAAACTTGATAAACAAATCATGGAGATCATCTCTGCCAACGCGCGCATACCTTTTAAGGATGTGGCAGCCGTGTGCGGAGTGTCAAGAGCAGCCATACACCAGCGTGTGCAACGCCTGATAGATACAAACGTCATAGTGGGCTCTGGCTACATCATCAACCCAAAGAGCTTGGGCTACAACACGTGCACGTATGTGGGAATATGCCTGGAGAAAGGATCCATGTACTCACGTGTGGTGGACGAGCTGCGCAAGATACCGGAGATTGTGGAGTGTCACTACACCACTGGCCCGTACACCATGATGGTCAAGCTCTATGCGCGCGACAATGAGCAGCTCATGGACTTGCTCAACCGCCGCATACAGGGCATCACGGGAGTTGACTCTACGGAGACTCTCATTTCGCTTGACCAGAGCATTAAGAAGGAAGTGCCTATATGTGTCACTGACAAGCCCAGTGAGCGCATAGAAAAAGGAGGAGAAGCTAAAATCATATTGGGTGACGATGAATAGGCGCGCCCAATGATGATGGAGTTACTAATATCTTCACGATGAGTCCAGGCAGAGAGTGCCAAGACTGGAAGAGATGAGGAGGATGTGTCTGATGAAGAGAGGACACGTCCTCCTTTTTTCATGTAGACGGCAATGGCTGCTTGGAGAGAAGGCACGTGCTTTTTCCCCCCATACAGAAGGCTGCTTGAAGAGAGAACACGCACTACTTTTTTATGCAGACAGCGGCTGCTGCTTGGAGAGAAGGAAAGATTTGAGCCAAATAGTTGTGTAGAATGCCATATGTAACTTTTGTGGAATAAAAAGAGACGGTACAACATGATGCTCTGCGATAAAAAGCTTATATTTGCGAAGCATTAAAAAAATTAGCGATGCAATTTCTAACCGATACTAACTAAAAGCAATAATCTATGAAGAAAACTCTATTGTTGGTGTCTGTGCTGTTCAGTCCGGCGGCATGGGCGCAGATGAAATCAAATGATGTGTCAGTGACATTCTTCACACCGTCTACAGTGAGGATACTGAAAGACGCGCCAGACTACCAGAAGCGTGTGGGTGACGACCTCTCGCTTGTAGTCAACTCCGCGCCAGGAAAGGTGAAGGTGGCCAAGACGACTAAGGGCGATGTAGTCACATACACGTCGTCGGCTCTCACGGTCACAGTAGACAAGTCAACGGGCAAGGTCACATTTGCTGACCGTAATGGCAATGTGCTCATGAAGGAAGGAAACCACCAGTTTGACGCTATCGCCAAAGGTCCGGACAAGGGACGCTTCCAGGTCATGCAGTCTTTCGACCTCGACAAGGATGAGCCTATCTATGGAGTGGGCCTTATGCAGAACGGCAAGATGTCGCAGAGAGGCGAGAACAGGCTCATGATTCAGACCAACCTGGAGGACTTCGCGCATTTCTTCCAGTCGGTGAAGGGATATGGCGTGTATTGGGACAACTACTCCCCGACGCAGCTCAATGACGGCAGCACACTCTCGCTCACCAGCCAGGTGGGCACGAAGGTGGACTACTACTTCATGTATGGCGGCAATGCCGATGGCGTGATAAAGGAGATGAGAGGACTGACAGGCAAGGTGCCTATGCTGCCGCTGTGGACCTACGGCTTTCACCAGAGCCGTGAGCGATACAAGAGCAGCAAGGAGTTGCTGGAGGTGGTGGACAAATACCGCGCGCAGCATATACCTTTCGATGGCATCATACAGGACTGGCAGTACTGGGGCAACAACTATCTGTGGAACGCCATGGACTTCCTCAACGATGACTTTCATGATTACCAGAAGATGATAGACCATGTGCATGACTCCAACGCCCACATGAGCATAAGCATATGGTCAAGTTTCGGACCGCAGACGCTGCAGTATCGTGAGCTTAAAGAGAAGAACCTGCTTTATGATTTTGAGACATGGCCGCAGAGCGGACTGTCGGCATGGCCGCCAGACATGAACTACCCAAGCGGTGTGAGGGTGTATGACGCCTACGACAAGGAAGCGCGTGACATCTACTGGAAGCACCTCTCGCGCCTGTTCAACGATGGCGTCGACGCATGGTGGATGGACTCTACCGACCCTGACCATAGCAGCTTCAAGGACTCTGACCTCGACCAGGTGCGCAGCATCACCGACCCTAAGACAGGCAAGAATTTCGAGGGCTCATGGCGCTCTGTGCGCAATGCCTACGCTCTGCAGTGTGTGGAGGGTGTTCATGACAACCAGCTCAAGGCAGACTCTACAAGGCGTCCTTTCATCCTCACACGCAGTTATTTCGCAGGACAGCAGCGCACAGGAGCCAACACATGGAGCGGAGACGTGAGCTCGTCATGGGAATCTTTCCGCAAGCAGGTGCCTATATGCCTCAACTACACTCTTACAGCCAATCCTAATGTGAACACTGACCTCGGCGGCTTCTTTGCCAATGCGTACAACAAGAGCTGGAACGACAACAGCGCCACACGCAATCCGCTGTATCAGGAGCTGTATGTGCGCTGGATGCAGTTTGGCACGTTCTGTCCTATGATGAGAAGCCACGGCACAGAGGTGTACAGAGAGCTGTACTACTACGGCAAGCCTGGCGAGCCAGTGTATGACGCTCTTCTCGATGCCGTGAAGCTGCGCTATCAGATTCTGCCATACATCTACAGCCAGAGCTGGCAGGTGAGCAAGAATGATGACTCTTTCATGCGCGCTCTTGTGATGGACTTCAAGAATGACAAGAATACATGGGACAATAACCGTGAGTTCATGTTTGGACACTCTTTCCTTGTGGCTCCTGTGGTCAAGGCTCTCTACACTCCTGAGACAGCCAACGAGACTAATGAGATATCGGGCTGGGACAAGAACAAGAAGTCGCTCTATCAGGAGGGTTTCAAGGCTGACTGGGGCGCAAAGAAGACATACAGTGTGTATCTTCCATCGGACACGCCTGCGGTCAAGCAGATGTGGTATGACTTCTGGACAGGCAAGGCTGTTGAGGGCGGCAAGACTGTTGAGGCTGACGGAACTATAAGCCACTGTCCGCTATATGTGAAGGCTGGCTCTATCATACCGATGTGTACCAAGGGCTCTGAATATGCCAACATAGCCGACTGGGAGTCGCTCGACATACGTGTGTATCCAGGTGCTGACGCTTCTTTCACTCTCTATGAGGACGAGGGCGATGGCTACAACTATGAGAAGGGACAGTACACGGAGATTCCGTTCATGTGGAATGAGAAGGCGCGTACGCTCACAGTGGGCAAGCGTGTGGGTTCCTTCAAGGGAATGAAGGCCAGCCGCACCTTCACGGTCAAGCTGCCTGACGGTTCTTCAAAGGTCGTCAAGTATAAGGGCGCAAAGGTAAGCGTCAAGATGTGATCAGACTTATCATGAAAAAAGAGAAGTGGATGCGCTCCTGCGGGAACGCATCCACTTCTCTTGTCTTTTGCCATGTATGAATGTGGTGCACAAATATTCTTTGTTGCAAGCTGTCTGAAATCCGTTCAAGAGCCTCTGCTGTACGGAAAACGTGCGCCAGATGGGCATTGGGCTTATTTCAGCTTGCGCGAATGCTGCAGCTTTTCGTCAAACACCTTTATCTCATATCCTTCCTTTAGCAGCCACTCTATGCATTGGGGCAAGGCTGTCTTCAGCTTGTCGATGCTGCGCAGTGAGTCGTGGAAGGTGATGATGGAGCCATTGCGAGCGTACTTCTTCACATTGTTGACCACATCCTCTGCTGTCAGATGGGTGGAGTAGTCGCGTGTCACCAAGTCCCACATTATGATGGTGTAGTGGCGGCGGATGTGGATGTACTGAGCGTTCTTCATCCATCCGCGCGGCGGACGAAACAGGTTGGAATGGATGTACTGGTCGGCTTTGTTGGCGTTGCGCAGATACCTCTCGCTCGACACGGTGATGCCTCCAAGATGGTTGAATGTGTGATTGCCAAGGCGATGCCCGCGGCGGCGTATGTCCTCATACAGTTCGGGATACTTCCTCACATTGTCGCCCACCATGAAGAATGTCGCTTTCACGCCGTAGCGGTCGAGGGTATCAAGCAGCCATGGCGTGGATTCGGGTATGGGCCCGTCGTCAAATGTCAGGTACACCGACTTGTCATTGGGGTCCATCCTCCATATAGCGCTGGGATAGAGCCATCTCAGCCACTTGCTCGGTTGTTCTATTATCATGAGTGCAGACATAGCTTGCCCCCTCTCGCTCTGCCTGGAGATGAAAGGGGGCAAGACTTATTTCGTTTATTGAGCCTCTATGCCCGCAGCATCGCACTTTGACACATACGCGCTGTAGAGAGACTGGAGTTCGTTCTCAAGAGCCTGCGACTTCTTGCCATACTTGGCTTTGCCTGCGGCCGACTTCTCTGCCAGCTGGGCATAGACGTTTTGCGCTGAGGCGAAGGCGTAAACCTTGCCATGGCAATATCTGCGGCTGTTGGCGAAGTAGTTGTTGCCCAATGACAGATACCATGTTATGTACTCGCGCGAGTTCTTGATGATGGCATCAAGTATTGGCTCAGCCTTGTCTGGCTTGCCGCATGCTATGTATGCCTCAGCCAGTTCGAGCGACGAGCTGTTGAAGTCGTGCGGCACATTGTAGGCAGGTATCTCTTTCTCACATTTCTCAAGAGCCTTCAGGGCCTTGTCCTTCTTGCCCTCGGCTATGAGGTTTGTGATGAGCACTGCAAACCAGCGGCGGTGTGTGTAGCACATGCGCATGGTCGTCTCGTCGATGTAGAGGTCTGGATGCTTCAGGTTGCCGTAGCGGTACTTGTTCATCATGTTGTCGTACATCTTCTCTGTGTCGCACACAGTGTTGGCAGGAGCGTTGTCGCTGAATGTGAACGGCGTGATGCGCCATGCGATGCCTTCCTGCATGAAGTGCCTGTACAGCTGGCCATAGTTGCTCTCGCCTACTGTCGTGGACATGTAGATAGGACGTGAGAAGTTGGCCTGCCCTATCATCTCAAGCATCATGAGGAAGTTCTTGTACACGCGGTCTTTGTCTGTAAGGCAGATGTACATGCGGTCGGGGATGGAGTCGCCCTCTATCTTCATGCCAGAGCGTCTCACTGCCTCCTTGTCCACATTTATATATAATGTGTCGCTTGGCAGGCAGGGCTTGATGGCATTGGCTATATCGCGCTCTTCGTCTGTGAGTCCGCTGTAGTTCTGGAGCACAAACTTCTGGATGGCGTTGGTGAGCTCAAACGGCTCGTCTCCCCACAGCTTCTTGGCAAGCTCGGGATTCTCCTCCTGGACACTCTTGACCACATCCTTCACGGTGATGCCAGTGGCCATTTCTGGATTGACATCGATGGCCTCGTTCTTGCCAGATGTGTACTTGTAGCGTGGCCATGAGATAGGCAGTGGGCTTGACTGCTCCTTGCCCATGTATGCAGGACGCTTCATCTGGTCGATATACCAGTCGGTCTGCAGGTAGGAGAGGTTGCAGACACGCACGTCTGTGCGCTTGCCTTCTGTGTCCTCGTTGTACCAAAGCGGGAAGGTGTCGTTGTCGCCGTTGGTGAAGATGATGCCGTCGTGAGGCACTGTCTCCAGATAGTTCAGTCCAAAGTCACGGCACACGTAGCGGTTGCTGCGGTCGTGGTCGTCCCATGTCTGGCTCACCATCTGCAGTGGCACAGCCACAGCTGGCACAAGGCCTGCCAAGCCTGCTGCCACAGCTGCTGTGCGGGCGTTCATCCTCTTCCCGAGCCATGTGCCGAGCCATTCGCAGATGGCTGCTATGCCGAGTCCGCACCAGATGGAGAATGCGTAGAACGAGCCTGCATAGGCGTAGTCGCGCTCACGTGGCTGAAGTGGAGTCTGGTTGAGGTAGATGACGATGGCGATGCCTGTCATGAAGAACAGGAAGAAGACTACCCAGAACTGCTGGATGCCTTTCTTGCCACGGAAGGCCTGCCAGAAGAATCCGAGCAGACCGAGGATGAGAGGCAGGCAGTAGAACACGTTGTGTCCCTTGTTCTCCTTCAGGTCGGTTGGCAACTTAGCCTGATTGCCAAGGCGCGCGTTGTCGATGAACGGGATGCCTGAGAGCCAGTTGCCGTGCTCCAGTTCGCCATTGCCCTGAATGTCGTTCTGGCGTCCGGCAAAGTTCCACATGAAGTAGCGCCAGTACATGAAGTTCATTTGGTATGAAAGGAAGAAACGTATGTTGTCCACCTGGCCAGGTATCTCAAGCTGGCGTGTCTCGCGTCCAGGTATCTCGTAGTTGACAGTGTGTGTGGACACGCTGCCAAGCCATGACTCGTAGGCCGAGGCATAGTCGTCGCTGTAGATGCGCGGGAAGAGCATGCACTGGTCGCTTGGATATTTGATGGAGAACTTTGTCCTTATCTTTACATATTCGTCTTTCTCATCAGGAGAGACCTTGTCCTTGCGCTGATACACGTCGGCACCGTCTTCCGTGTCATACGAGAGCGTGCCGTCGCCGTTGTCCTTGATGGCGCCTTGTGAGGCGTATGTCTGTCCGTAGAACAGCGGACGCTCGCCATACTGTTCGCGGCCCAGGTATTCACCGAGAGTGAACACATCCTCAGGAGAGTTCTGGTCCATTGGAGGATTGGCTGTGGAACGTATCACGATGACAGCGTATGAGCTGTATCCGACAGTCATCATAGTCATGCAGAGAATCATGGTGTTGAGCACACGTGGGCCTACTTTGCCAGTGAAGAAAAGCAGGCAGCCAATGACTCCAAGCACAATGATGCCCACGATGATGGAAGCAACTCCATGTCCGTAGAATGGGATGCCGAGCAGGGCTGTGCAAGTGAGGAAAGCTATGTACATGCGTGTGTTGCTCTTCACATTCACAGTCTCTACAAGAGCCCATATGAGCGATGCGACGAGCAGCGCGAGATAGATGTAGAGTCCGGTGTTGTATGCCAGACCCAGCTCGTTGACAAACAGAAGCTCAAACCATCCGCCTATCTTGACGATGCCAGGCACGATGCCGTAGAGTACTGCTGCCACGATGACGACAGACACGCCGAGTACAGCAAGCGAGCCCTTGCCTGTGGGGTTCTTGCTCCTCTTGTAGTAGTAGACCAGCACGATGGCTGGGATGCACAGGAGGTTGAGCAGGTGCACGCCGATAGACAAGCCAACCAGGTAGGCGATGAATACCAGCCATTTGTCTGAGTGTGGCGCATCGGCGTTGTCTTCCCACTTGAGGATGAGCCAGAACACCAGTGCGGTGAAGAAGCTTGAGAATGCGTAGACCTCACCCTCCACGGCCGAGAACCAGAAGGTGTCAGACCATGTGTAGATGAGTGAGCCGGCGATACCGCTGCCCATGATGGCGAGTGTCTGTGCCACTGTAGGCTCTTCCTTGCTGCCTACGAGGAGGCTCTTGGCCAGGTGGGTGATGCTCCAGAAGAGGAACAGAATGCATCCGGCGCTGAGCAGGGCATTCATTGTGTTGATCATCCTGGCTATCTGCGAGGCGTCGCTGGCAAAGTGTGAGAACAGGTTGCCGAACAGCATGAAGAATGGTGCGCCAGGCGGGTGGCCTACCTCCAGCTTTGATGCTGTGGTGATGAACTCAGGGCAGTCCCAGAAGCTGGCTGTCGGTTCGATGGTGGAACAATAGGTGTAGGCGGCAATGAGGAATACTACCCAGCCCAGCACATTGTTCGTCAGTTTATACCTTTTCATTGTTTGAGTAAACTGTATGATAAAAACTATATGATAAAAAATCTGTGATAAAAATCAGTTGTGGAATAAGCAGGGAGAATAGGCTGCTGGCTCGTGCTGCTCTGCTTGCGCTTGTGACGGCCTTGCATTCCGTTTGTGCAAGTTCTGCATTTAGCTTGTGCAAGTCTTGCACTGTAAATGATATTCCCATTGCACGTTTGACGAGCAGGCACTTGACCCATGCTTGTGAGCGTTGAGTGTTCAGCAGCTCTTTATAGTGTGCTTATTTCTTTGATTTCTTTCCTTTTGCAGATACAGAACTTTTGCCCTTTGTAGACTTGGCAGCGTTGGCTTTGTTGGTGTCTGCTGTAGCCTCCTTCTCTCCATTGTCGATGCTGTGGAGCTCGATGGTGAAGATGAGAGCTGAGTATGGCTTGATTTCCTTGCCTGTAGCGCGGTCGCCGTATGCAAGGTCATATGGGATGTACACTTCCCACTTTGAGCCTACAGGCATGAGCTGGAGCACCTCAGTCCAACCCTTGATGACGTTTGTCAGGCCGAAGGAAGTGGACTTGCCGCGCTTGTAGCTTGAGTCGAACACTGTGCCGTCAATGAGGCGGCCCTCATAGTCGACGGTGACCTTGTCGCTCAGAGATGGCTTGGCGCCGTCGCCCATGGTGATGACCTTGTACTGCAGGCCGCTCTCTGTAGTGATGACACCTTCCTTGCCTTTGTTCTCTGCCAGGAATTTCTCTCCAGCCTCGCGGTTAGGGCCATACAGCTTCTCTTTGTTGGCCTGTTCGCGCGCTGGCATTATTGTCTGCACGTAAGTGGCAGCGCTGTCAGTCGTCCATTCGCCCTTGCCTTGCAGACCTGCCACGATGCCGCTTGCCACAATGCTTGGGCTGATGGACATGTCGGGGTCGGCTGAGTAATAGTCGTTGGATATCTGCTTGGTCATCTGCACTATTCGTGAGCCTATCTGCATGCCGGCTTCCATGGCGGCCCATTCCTTGTCGGCTGGGTCGGCTGCCGCGCTCTTCATGATGCCTTCCATGAACTTGCCCATGAGGCTCTTCTCCACTCCGAGTTGTCCTGTGGCGTATTGTTCCAGGCCGTTAGACTGTGAGACACCGTAGGCGTAGCCCAGTGTGTCGCCAGCGTTGGCCAATGTTGGCATGGCAATTTCAAATTCGCTCTTGCCTGTCTTTTGCGACTTGATGAAGGCTTCAAGGTCTGCCTTCTGCTTGAGCTTGAAGGCCTTCAGGGCTTCTGCGTTTTTCTTCTGCAACTCTTTTGCTGCGGCCTTTGCAGCAGCGACAGAGTCCTTAGCCTCTGTCTGTGCGAAAGCAGCGCTTGCCATGGCAAACGCTGCTATTGTCATAATGATCAGTTTTCTCATTGGTTATAAGAATGATTCTTTTTATACGAGTGCTGTCTTTTGCTTATGCCTGTTTATTTCAGGACCTCGATAGTGAAGATAAGTGTTGAGAAAGGCTTGATCTGTCCCATGTCGCGTGAGCCGTATGCGTGCTCGTATGGAATGGCTACCTCCCACTTAGAGCCTGCTGGCATAAGCTTGAGCACCTCTACCCATCCCTCGATGACGTTTGGCTGGGCCATGTTGATGGTGATTGGCTGGTTGCGCTCGTAGCTTGAGTCAAACACTGTGCCGTCGATGAGCTTGCCCTCATAGTTGACCTTCAGGGTTGTTGTGTCTGTAGGGAGCGCTCCGTCTCCAGCTACGAGCACCTTGTACTGGAGTCCGCTTGCTGTTGTGGTGACACCTTCCTTCTTCTTGTTCTCTGCGAGATACTTCTCGCCAGCGGCCTTGTTGTCGCCGTATGTCTTCAGCATGGCTGCTTCCTTGATTGGCTCCATCTTTTCCATGAAGGCCTTGTTGGCTGCCTCTGCATCCATCTCTGCTGTGCCTTTGAGACCTGCCACGAGGCCTGCTACGATCTTGCTCACGTTGACAGTGTGGGTGGAGTCGTCTCCGTAAATCTCATGAGAGAGGCCCTTGCCCATCTGCTGAACCTGGTTGCCAATCTCCAGGCCTTTCATGTAAGCGTTCTTCTTAGGGTCTGCTTCGTTGAGCGCTCCTTCTTTCATGCCCTTGATGAACTCGTCGATGTAGGCTGTGTCAACGCCGAGCTGCATTACCATGTACTGCTTCAGCTGCTCAGACTGAGCCACACCGAGGTCGTAAGCGAGTGAGTCCACTCCATCATTGAGACTTGCGTTGCCATTGTTGTCGCAAGAAGTGATTGTCATGGCAGCCATTGCTACTGCTGCTGCCATTGTGAGAATTTTTTTCATTGTGAGTTTTTATTTTATTTATTGTATATTCTTTGTCTGCTTTTCTTGCTGGCTGCTTCGTGTGCGCTGTCGCTCCACAATGCGGAGCTTTGGGATGAGGCTGCTTGGCAAGAGCATTCGTGAGTTTCTGGTCGTGCCATGCTCATGGCGTGGCATGACGTTTTGCAAAGTTAATCCTTATTTTCATGACTTTACGCATATCGGGCAAAAAAAAGCTGATTTTTAATGAATTTTTGTTTGACAGCATCATTATTCACGGCTTTTAGATACTGTGTCATACATCTTTTATATAAAAAAGATTATTGATACGTAAAAGGAATATTGGGGTCAGTGGATATGTCCATTGACAACATTGCATGGATTGCAAATCCTGTATGGTTGATAAACAGTCCAGTCTGATTCGTCGGAACACATGGCATTGCATTTGTTTGGGCTGTAACCTAAGTCAGCCCATGGCTTGGGACTGAGGCTTTGACCTCTTGGTGATGAGTTGACCTCTTGGTGATGAGTTGACTTCTTGGTAAAGAGTTGACTTCTTCGTAATGAACAGCAGCGCATCCAACCCTGTTCTGGCTGCATGGCTACCCCATTGAAGGCTTGAGTAGGCAGTAAAAACAAAAATGCACCTAAGCATTGCTGCTTGGTGCATTCCTTTTTTATATTTTTAATTACTTAATAATTTTCTCTCCATCATTCCGAGGAACTCAAGTGCCGAATTGCACTGAGTATTACGGAACTGTCATTGGATTCTCAATTTAATCCGTGTCTTAACGGAAGATTGAGACATTGCTTATGATTACTGATACAGCAACAATAGCAATTGCGATGATAGTCATTGTCTCCATAAAACAATCTCCTTTCTTTTTAAATTAAAAAAAATTAATACCTTAAAGATTCAATGTTTAACTAAACCAATTACCAACCTAACTTTTTCCCGTCGCAATCAGCTAGCCCAATCTCTTGCCCAGCTTGACCACTTGGGTCTATATTTTGAGTTTTACCTTAACTTTCTTTTAAAATGGAGGAGAGCCTCTCACGAGGACCTACTCCCAAATAACAATCTTTTACTAACCTAAATCTAATACCTTTACCAAAACCTATATGATAGAATAATTTTCGTTTTTATGGATGTCATCAGGAAGCTTTCGGCCTTTCTGCTTTTTTGTTTTTGCTTGGCCTTGCCACTCGCTTGTGACTTCCTTTTTTCCTTTTGACGATGCAAAGTTACGGGCTTTCGCTAACGATAACAAATTATTCTTGGTTTTTATTCGAAAATCTATCTTTTTGTTGATATGTATCAAGGTTTGTGGGCGCACACATGATTGTGGACGATGATATAAGACATGATTGGCTGTTTTGTAAGGCATAAAGAATCCTTATTTTATAAATATGTATGATAGGTCTAAATGCGGGAAATTCCATATATAGTGCTGTTGTTTTGGCTGAGATTTATGTTGTGTGCGAGCTTAGACACAAATAAACCTGATAAAATCCTTGCAGAAAAGTCTCAGGGGCGTGCTGGGTTGTAGAGGTGGTAGTGGCATGTAGAGAATGGGGATGTATGGCTTGCTGGCTTTCCATGTTTGCTTGGTTGCAGTGGTATACAGGGTCAGCAGATTTTCCCGGTTGGCGACTGCAGAACAAGCAGGACTCTTGTCTTTGCAGGGCGAGGCATGCATTGCCTCACGTCAATCCGCCCAAGGTGTCGCTTCGTTTTTCCAGGGCCATGTGTGGCTTCATTGGGCTTTCAGCTTGCCCTGGATGCAGCCATGATTCTTTCTGAATACGGATTGGGCTGATTGGGCTGGTTCTTTTAACCGTACAGGTTGAAATTTTCAAACCGTCAAACTTGCGCTGAATCTGTTCTGCTTGACCATGCCACATGCTGTGACAACCCCTGAAAGTGCAGCCTGAAGGCATAGGAAATGGTGTTGCGGGACATGCACTAGTCTTGCACAAAGGGACAGAAGTGACAGAAGTGACAAAGTGACAAAGGGACAAAACATAGTAAAAAGTAATAAAATAAGTGTTTTAGACTAATTTGACAAGGATATGTCCCTTGTCCCTTTGTCCCTTCTGTCCCTTTCTCCTTTTGGGCCTTTTGTTGGAGGGCAAGACATATGGCAGATGTCGTGATGGCAATGAGGATTCCGATTCATCAGACAGTTTGCCGTGTCTGTAAAGTCTGATGGTCGGGCATTGCGACATTCGCCATACATTGACAATTGATGACTTGTCGCGCATAATATCTTGCCCTGCTTTTCAGGTCTTGCGATACACTATGCCTGGCGCATCCGTCATCCTAAGATTTGCATATCTTTATCCTAAGGCTTGCGTATCGCTATCCTGCACTTTGCGCATCGTTATCCTAAGGCTTGTGTGTCGTTACATTTACAACATATCCATCAGTTGCCAACTTGGAAAATCCGCTGACCCGTATATAGAAGGCAGAGAGGTAGGTTTTATTCACAAATATACCCGGTGAGAGCTATTGCATTTCTCACCGGGTATTAGTGTGCATTCAAGTCAGTGGATGTGCTGGATGTCAAAAACGGCAGCGCATCCTGATGATGCCTTGCGTTTCATCACTTCACGCTCCACTCGAAGAGTCCGCAGCTGTATTCTTTTGGCTGCTTTATCTCGAGCTTCATGGCTGTAGTCTTTACGGGCTCGAAGTTGATGATGTTGGCAGAACCTTTCACTACATCATAGTTGTTGAGGTTCTTCACTGGAGTCCACTCGCCATTGGCATCCTTGTAGTAGAGCTTCCAGCTTTCAGGTACACGGCAACCTCCCCAAGGAGCGTCGTCATACCAGTATACAGTGGCGGAGCTGACTGTCTCAGCCTGTGCGAAGTCGTATGCGAGCCACTCAGTGGTGTTCTTCTTTGGCCACCAGTGAGTGTAAGGCACAGAGCGGTCGTTCTCATCGGCTGGGACGAGTCGGTCGTTGATGGCTGTAAGCGCCGGGAGGTTCTTTGTGCTTGCGCTCACCTTGCTCTCCGATGCGATTGACGCAGGAAGGGCTGGTGTAGTTGCGTTGAGGTCTTGTGGAATCCATACGGTCATCTTGCCTGGACCGCGGTGGTTCCATGCGTAGTATGGTATGAGAACAAGTTTCTCGTCGGTAGTCTGAAGCTTGCCGTCCTTAGAGAAGTTGAGTGTCTGCGCGTCGGTAGTGAGTGTCTGCACCTTAGTGTTCATTATTTCCTCAGAGCCGAGAGTGAACTTGGGCTCCTGGTTGATGAGGACAGAGAGCACATCGCACTTGTTGTCAGGCCATTCAGCGCAGTAGACGATAGGTCCGCGCTCAACGGACACGCGTCCCTTGTCGGCAGCCACTTTGCCATTGGCACGTACGGTGCGTGCCTCCATGTCGAAGTGCACATCCACCTTGTCGCCCTTCTTCCAGTTGCGGTTGATGACAAAGTAGCCCTGCTTCAGCTCGCCTTCCACAGGCTTGCCGTTCACCTTGATGGTGTAGCCCAGGCGCTTGGTGTCTGAGTATGTGTACAGGTTGCTTGGCACCACCTCATTCTTCACCCATCCAGGGATGCGGATGTTGAGAGCGTACTTGCCGGCGCCGCTGTTGATGCTCAGGGTGATGTCACCGTCCCAAGGATAGTTGGTCTTCTGTGAGAGAGACACGTTCTTCTTGCCCACCTTCACATTGACGGTGTTGGAGTTGAAGAGGTTGACATAAAGCGAGTTGTCCTTCACAGCGTAGATGTACTGTGGGAGTGAAGGGATGAAGCGCGCTGCGTTGGATGGGCAGCATGCGCATCCGAACCAAGGCTGGCGCTGGTGCTGTCCGATGCTCTGGAGCGGGTTAGGATAGAAGAACTTTCCTCCGTCGATAGATATGCCTGAGATGACACCGTTGTAGAGCGAGCGCTCCAGCGCGTCGTAGTACTTGGAGTCTCCGTGAAGGAGGAAGAGGCGGTAGTTGAGGTACACCTGGGCTATGGCTGCGCATGTCTCGCAGTATGCGCTCATGTTAGGAAGCTCGTAGTTGGCTCCGAAGGCCTCTCCGCTTGATGTGGCTCCTACGCCGCCTGTGATGTAGTATTTCTTTCCTACTATGTTATCCCAGATGCGGTCAATGGCAGCGATATAAGTAGTGTCGCCGGTGAGGGCAGCGATGTCGGCCATGCCTGCATACATGTATCCAGCTCTTACGGCGTGTCCTACAGCTTCGTCCTGCTCCACCACTGGCTTGTGGCTCTGGCTGTATTCGCTGAGGCTGTGGAAGTAGCCGTCTTTGTCGTAGAGACCCTTGTTGGTCTGCTTCCACTCAGGGTTGCGCTTGCCGCGCTCATCGAGGAAGAACTTGGCTTCGTCAAGATATTTCTTGTTGCCTGTGGCTATGTAGAGCTTGGCAAGACCCATCTCTGCAATCTGGTGTCCTGGCACCACGCTTGCCTGGCCTGGCTTGTTGCCTACCTCGCGGCACACGCAGTCGGCGTACTTGATGGCCACGTTGAGGAAGTTCTTCTTGCCTGTGGCATAGTAGTGTGCTACAGCGGCCTCGCAGAGGTGTCCAAGGTTGTAGAACTCATGGCTGAGGTCTTCCACCCTTTCCCAGCGCTTTGAGCCAGACCATGGGTGTGGGTGCTCAGGATTTTGGGTGCGTGAGGTGTAGAGATAGCCGTCAGGTTCCTGTCCAGAGGCGATGACAGATATGACGCTGTCTACATATTTGTCAAGACGTCCTCCCTTGTACTTGGCGTTGGGGTAGGTCTGCAGGAGGTAGCTGGCTCCCTCTATGGTCTTGTATGGGTCAGTGTCGTCAAAAGACATGGTGCCGTCTTTGATCTTGAAGACCTTGCTTGGGTCCTTGATGTGCTGTGCCGCATTGCTGAAGTTTGCGTAGCGTCCTGTCTCCTCGCTCTTGGAGAAGGCGAGTGGTATGGTCACGTCCTGGCTGGCAGAGAGACGCTGTCCCCAGAATGTGTTCTGCGCCACCTTCACTTTTGTGAAAGGCACCTGCGTGATAGGATAACCGCCGTTCTTGTCCTGTGCGGTCATGCTGATGGCAGAGGCTGCCACCAGAGTGAGTGCAATGATTTTTTTCATCAATAAAGTAAATGGTTTATAGGTTTATAATTTTATTAGTTTCACGTGGACGTGGCGTGAGTGTGTGAAAGTCATGGGCTTTCATGCCTGTACCAACTTATTTGATTGCAAAGATAGCGCATTTCTTTTATTTCATGGTAAAAAGATGTGTAAAAAGTTGTGCAGTGGTGTATATTGTCATGTTTTTGTACGCAGTTTTTAGGGCAAAGGTTTTTCTTTGTACAATTTTGTCATTCTTTTGCGCTATGATTTGGATGTTATGTCAATAAGATGTAACTTTGCACTCGCAAAATGTAAGTAGACAATAGATGACGGTCTACAAAATGATTGCAAAAAGACAGGAATACTATATAATTTATTACATAAGGCGGAGGTAAGACTCCGCCACAATTTGAAGTTTATGGCAGAAACATTGGAAATGAAGGAGCTTGCAGAAGTGGCAGTGCGCTTCTCTGGCGACTCTGGCGATGGCATGCAGCTTGCCGGAAACATTTTTTCTACAGTGTCAGCCACTGTAGGCAACAGTATCAGTACATTCCCTGACTATCCTGCGGACATCCGTGCCCCGCAAGGCTCGCTGACAGGTGTGAGCGGATTCCAGGTTCACATCGGGGCTGAGATGGTTTACACTCCAGGCGATAAGTGCGACGTGCTTGTAGCCATGAACGCGGCTGCGCTCAAGACACAGTACAAATACGCCAAGCCAGGAGCGGCTATCATCATCGACACAGACTCATTCCAGGCGGCAGACCTGAAGAAGGCTGCCTTTGCCACAGACGACTACCTCGGAGAGATGGGCATTGACCCCGACCGCGTCATAGCATGCCCTATCACTAAGATGGTGAAGGACTGCCTGGCAGACTCGGGCATGGACACAAAGGCTATGCTGAAGTGCCGCAACATGTTTGCCCTCGGACTCGTGTGCTGGCTCTTCGACCGCGACCTCGACATAGCATTCAACTTCCTGAAGGAGAAGTTTGCCAAGAAGCCAGGTGTGGCAGAGGCCAACATCAAGGTCATTCAGGCTGGCTATGACTACGGACACAACACACACAGCTCTGTGGCAAACGTGTACCGCATAGAGACCAAGCACAAGGTGCCAGGACGCTACATGGACATCACAGGCAACAAGGCCACTGCCTACGGATTTATCGCGGCAGCAGAGAAGGCCGGACTGAAGCTCTACCTTGGATCATACCCTATCACCCCAGCCACAGACGTGCTGCACGAGCTCTCCAAGCACAAGTCGCTCGGCGTGACTACGGTGCAGTGCGAGGACGAAATTGCAGGATGTGCCTCATCAGTAGGAGCTTCTTTTGCTGGAGCCCTTGCTGTGACATCCACTTCAGGCCCAGGCATATGCCTCAAGTCAGAGGCTATGAACCTCGCTGTCATCATGGAGCTGCCTCTCGTGGTGCTCGACGTGCAGCGTGGCGGACCAGCCACAGGCCTTCCTACCAAGTCTGAACAGACAGACCTGCTCCAGGCTCTCTTCGGCCGCAACGGTGAAAGTCCTATGCCTGTCATCGCAGCCACATCGCCTACCGACTGCTTTGAGGCTGCCTACGCCGCTTCAAAGATGGCTCTTGAGCACATGACACCTGTCATCCTCATGACTGACGCATATGTGGCCAACGGTTCGGCTGCCTTCAAGTTGCCTAACCTCGCAGACTATCCTGCCATCAACCCTCCATACGTGCCAGAGGAGCTGAAGGGCACATGGACTCCATACATGCGCAATGCGGAAGGCGTGCGCTACTGGGCCGTGCCAGGACGTGAGGGCTTCCAGCACATACTCGGAGGTCTGGAGAAGGACAACAAGACTGGCGCCATCTCTACTGACCCTGAGAACCACAACCTCATGACACACCTCCGCCAGGAGAAGATCGACAAGATTCCTGTGCCAGACCTTGAGGTGCTGGGCGACAAGGACGATGCTGACCTCCTCATTGTGGGCTTTGGCGGCACATACGGACATCTCCACGCTGCCATGGACGAGATGAGAGCTGCGGGCAAGAAGGTGGCTCTGGCTCACTTCAAGTTCATCAACCCTCTGCCAGCCAACACGGCCGAGGTGCTGAAGAAGTACAAGAAGGTGGTCGTGGCCGAGCAGAACATGGGCCAGCTGGCTGGATGGCTCCGCATGAAGGTAGACAACTTCGCTCCTTACCAGTTCAACCAGGTGAAGGGACAGCCATTCGTGGTGAGCGAGCTTGTCACTTACTTCGACGAGATCTTAAACAAGTAAGCAGGCACACTAAATCATTTTTAAGAAACAGAAAGGATATTCATTATGGCAACATATACAGCTCAAGATTTCAAGAAAGGACAGCCACGCTGGTGTCCTGGATGCGGTGACCACTTCTTCCTGGCATCATTGCACAAGGCAATGGCGGAGATAGGCGTTGACCCATGGAACACAGCAGTCATCTCAGGCATCGGCTGCTCGTCACGCCTGCCTCACTACATGGCTACCTATGGCATGAATACCATCCACGGACGTGCGGCAGCCATCGCTACAGGATGCAAGGTGACTAATCCTGACCTCACAGTATGGCAGGTCAGCGGTGATGGTGATGGCCTCGCCATCGGTGGTAACCACTTTATCCATGCCAACCGACGCAACATCAATCTTAACATGATTCTGCTCAACAACCGCATCTATGGCTTGACTAAAGGACAGTACTCCCCTACTTCCCCACGTGGCTTCGTGTCAAAGTCATCGCCTTACGGCACAGTGGAGGATCCGTTCCGCCCGGCAGAGCTTTGCTTTGGCGCACGTGGACATTTCTTTGCGCGTGCTGTGGCCACTGATGCTCCTGGCACAGTAGACATCCTCAAGGCTGCCTACAAGCACAAGGGTGCGGCTGTGTGCGAGATTCTGCAGAACTGCGTCATCTTCAATAATGGCACACACGATGCTGTCTATTCCAAGGAAGGCCGTGCCAAGAACGCCATTTACCTGAAGCAGGGCGAGAAGATGCTTTTCGGAGAGAACAACGAGTATGGCATCGTGCAGGACGGCTTTGGAGTCAAGGCTGTCAAGCTTGGAGAGGATGGCTACACGGAGGCTGACGTGCTTGTGCATGACGCAAAGTGCGAGGACAACACTCTGCAGCTCAAGCTCGCTGAGATGGAATGGCCTGTGGCTCTTGGCGTGATACGCGACGTGGACGCTCCTACATACGACGACTGTGTGACAGCGCAGATAGAGGAGGTCAAGGCTGCCAAGAAGTACCACAACTTCGCAGAGCTGCTTGAGACCAACGACATCTGGGAGGTTAAATAAGTACAGCATAGCATAGGATAAAGGCTGCCTGACATGCAGGTGTGTGGCGCTTGTCGCTGCATCCTGTGAGGGCAGCCTTTTTTGCGCTGGTGCGACAGAAATTTTTTTCTGTCGCACCAGAAAAAAATTTCTGTCGCACCAGCGCGAAAAGAGGTGTCGCACCGGACAATCTGCAGATGTCTCTGCAAAGCTCACGTAACGATAGAAACGCAAAGGTGGGAAACATGCGCTGCAAAACATGTTTCCCACCTTTTCTATTGTGTGTATTTCTCGTGCGCGTCACGCCTGGTGTGAGGGTGTGTATGCCCTCTGCCCGCAGGCGTGCAGTCAAGCTTTCTGTGCCCTCTTCTCTGCTTTCACGTCTTTTCTTGACTTGGATATGATGACAAGCCATACACCTGCGAAGACAAGCGCGGCGGCAAAGGCTTGTGTGCCCTTGAAGACGGCGAGTCCTGTGAGCACGCTCACAGACACAGACACCAGCGGCTGCACATAGTTGTATACAGACACTACTGTAGGACGAAGTGACTTCTGTCCTATCATCATGCATATGTAGCCGAGGAATGTTCCGAAGAAGACCACATAGCCTGCTTCCCACCATGTGGACATGGGCACATTGGGAAAGTCGATGGCCGACACATGGCCGACTGTGAATGGCCATATCAGCAGGGTAGCCCATGTGAACATCCATTTGTTGACGGTGAAGAGCGAGTATTTCTGCACCAGCGGCTTGAAGAGAGCAAGGTAGAGGGCGAAGGAAAGCTGCGCTGACATGCAGAGCAGGTCGCCCCAAATGTTGCCAACCTTGGCATTGGATGACGATGCGCTTGTCATGATGATGATGACGGCACCGCTGCATCCCATAAGCACGCCGATGGCCTTTTTCCATGTTATAGGCTCTTTCAGGATGAAGAAAGAGAGAATCATGGCGAAGATGGGCATGGAGGTGGTCATGATGCTGGAGTTGGTGGGCGATGTGAGATTCAGCCCGATGGTGTAGGAGCACTGGTTGAACACCAGGGCGAATATTCCGGCTCCTGCCAGACGGAAGATGTCTTTCACGGGCACATGCTCTTTCTTTGCAAAGAATGATGCTATCCAAAAGAGTATAGCTCCGCCAAGTACGCGGAATGACACAAGGTCTATTCCGTCTATGCCATGAAGCATGGCGTCTTTGCCCACTGGAGCCATCAGACCCCAAAAGGCTCCTGAACCTACAAGGCACAGATGGGCGATAATTATTTTTTTGTTGTCCATGATGAGTGATGTTTGTTTTGTTGGGCAGGTGCTCAAGACATTATCAGTAGTATGCCGCTTTCAAGAGCATATGAGCGCCTGTTTGATATGGTTATGTATAAGAAGGTGATCAAAATTATTTTATAGTATCAAGGTAGGCCGCTCCCATATTTGTCGCACTCTCTATCGGTCATCTTTTCCTTCTGTTTACCAGTCACTATG
>CAKQRW010000048.1 GCA_934271655.1 uncultured Bacteroidaceae bacterium
TGCGGGAGAGTAGGTCGCCGCCTCCTTTCAGGGAGAGCCGCTTCCAGAATCATTCTGGAGGCGGCTCTCCCTTTTTTTGTATCTGACTGATAAAGCTATAAGTGGCAATAGAAGCTATAAAGCTATAGTGGCAATAGAAGCTATAAGGCTATAAAGCTATATAGAAGCTTATAGAGGTTATAGTAGCTTTAGGTATTATGGTATTTATCTCCATTTTCTCTTTTATTAGTGATTGCGATAAGGCTTATTGTAGTTGCGTTGATAGGCATGTTGCTGTATGTCTGGAAAATATCGGATGGTATAGTCTTCCAAACTGTGGTAGACTATGGCTATGCTGTCAATCTGGTAGGGCATGTCTGTTATCTGGTGGCGATATCTGTATTCTATGGCTGCTTTTCGTATGTTGCGCATCTTCTGTGGGGTAATGGCTGCTTCTGGTGGTCCATACTTATCGGAAGAGCGTGTCTTGACTTCTATGAAGTGTAGCTTGTTGTTCTTTAGAGCTATGATGTCTATTTCGCATCCTTTGTGCAGGTTCCAGTTGTGGTCGAGGATGCGGAAATTATGTTGTGTGAGATAAAGTCCAGCTATCTCTTCTCCCGTTGTTCCAAGTTCTGCGGCTTCTTTTTTTTTCGCCATGTCTTTTTCTCTTTTTTGTTGTAGCTTCGTTTCAAGCTGTTCTTGTGAAAGCAGAAACATTGGAGTGATAATGTGCATGATGCTGTATGCAGATGTCAGATATTTGCCTATAAGGGTGTATCTGGCACTTTTCTGAGTGTCGGGTGTATGGTCTATCAGCATCAGTCTGTAGCCTTGGTCTGCACCTTTTTTTATGCGTTCCAAACCTTGTATGATTTGTGGGTGAAGTATGGCTTTCTCGTATGATAGTTTGTTGTGTTTGTCTGAAACTGTGACGTAGTTCTTTTCGAAATATTGCCAGAATGATCCATAGAGGATGCTGTTGTTGCGTATGTCCTCAGAGATGTTGCGTTCATCAGCGCTCAGGTTGATGATGCAGTTGATGTGGAATCTTTTTGCTATGCATAAGAGTTCCTTGGCATTGTATAGGTAAGAGCCGTATGTATATACGACTTGTTTATGTGTTATGGGGCTTTCCTGCATTGTTATTGTCTGTTGTTGGGCTGTAGAATGTGCTGTTTTTTTGCCAGGCAATCTATATCGTTGAAAAAAGGCGCGAGTGGGTGTGTTGCGCTTTATTTGTAATGTCACATCCAGTCCATTTATCCTGTGACGTTTCTATGCCATGGACTGGTTGCGCTTTATTTGTAATGTCACATCCAGTCCATTAGTTGTTGAATGTATTTTGTCAGTTGGTCTGCCATTTTGGTATGCTGTCTCATGGAAGGATGCCAAGAGGCTCCATATCCGAGGCTTCCGTCGTGTGGCGGAAAATCAAGGCGGTACACAAGACTGTCACCCTGCATGAGTGCGGTCTTCTGCGTTTTGTCCATGGCTTGCTTGGCCATTGCCAGGGCGTTACCTTTCATCATGCATCCTGAGATGAGTATGATTTTGGCTTGCGGATAGTGGTTCCTTACTTGTCTGTAGAGTCTGGTGTATCCTTGTGTCAATAGTTTTGGGTCAGCGCCTGTAGTAGAAGTGTCGTTGGTGCCCAGATTGATGCAGACGACATCGGGGATGTAGCTTGTGAAGTCCCATAGATGGCTGTCGTCGTATAGTAAGGTATAAGGGTATTCGGTGTTCATGTTGACAGCGTCTCCTGTCTGTGGACCGTTGTAGTTGCGGTACACTCCGATGCCGCTGCGTGCCACAACAAATGCTTGGGCATTGAGCCTCCGGGCAGTCTGTGCGGCATAGCTGTAGTAGTAGTTTGCTGTTTTTTCCTCATATGGTGCAGATGGCTCGTCTGCTTCTATGCCGTAGCCGCATGTGATGCTGTTGCCTATGAATTCAATCTTGCGTGTGGGCAGTGGATTAGGAGCTGTCAGCGTAGTTCCTTTGCTGAGAAGAAACCCTCTGAATTCGGGGCGAGTATGGTATCCTTCACCAGCATAGGTTATGGTAAGCTGGTGAGTGTCAGTTGCCTTCTGAGAATATTCTGTGTACTTATGGCTGGTATTGCCTGATTCATTGAATATCTCAGCGATGCTGTCGTTGATGAATGCTATCTTAAAAGGTTCTGATTGGTCTATCTTCACCATGAAGTAGCCACTGTGCGGCTTGGCAATCATGGCGATGCTGTTGCCTGTGAACGCGGTTTTTATCTCAATGCCAGGATATGTGAATGTTGGTCTGTCCGGACAAGTTCTTTCTATCCGTCCTGTGTAGACGATATGGCTGTCTGTCGGTAGGGCTATTTGTGTTTTGTCTAGGTATGAAGAAACTTTCGGCTGAGCCGTGATGCTGCCACAAAATAGTGTCAGATAGGCAAAGGTGATGATGGCTTTTTTCATGGCATATATATTAAAAAGAGCAATAGCATTACCTTGCGCTGCTTGTTGTGCAGCCCAAGACAATGCTATTGGTGGCTTTGTTATTTATTTTTCTTGTCCTTCTTTATTCTGATGACAGACAAAGAGTATTTAGGGACATCGATGGTGAAAGAGCTGCTGACGTTGAGAGAGCGTGTCTCGTTCACATCCCATGTCCTTGTCTTGTTGGGATTGCCGTTGCAGGCAAGGATAGACCATGAGGCAGTCGTTGAGTGCCCTTTGACGGCCTCCTCACCGAGGTTGACTGTCACACTTGATTCCTTTGGCAGCAGGCTGGCAATCTTGATGATGATATCTCCAGTAGTCTTGTCGATGACGACGGATTGGTCGAGCCGTTGTTCTACAGTATTGCCTCCGTTAACGCTGAGATTGGAATAGACATATGTCTGTCCTGCATTTTGTCCGAAGGCACGCTGCGTGTAGTAATTGGCTGTAGGCTTTATCTCCGTGTTGTTGAAGTAGATAAGGTCGGGATTCCAGTTGGTGTGTCCTTCCTTGGCAAGGAGTGGGGCATAAGAAGACATGACCACCACATCCGCATTGCGTTCTACGTTGGTGAGGTAGGCAGCCTCAACGAGTGCGTTGGAAACGTTGTTTCCCTTTGAAGCCCACTCGCCGAGGTACACCTTTGTGCCCTGGCGGTCGTAGTCGTCATAGAAGTCGCGATGGTGAAAATACCATCCTGGCGAGTTGTAGTAGTGCTCGTCTACAATATCGATGTTCTTCTTCTTGGCTTCGCGCCATCCGTATTCATAGTCACTGCCTTCCCAGAAAGGTCCCACAGTGCCCACGACAGTTATTTCAGGATGTGCTTTCTTTACACCTTCGATAAGGAAGTTGTAGCGCTCGAGGAACACGTCGCTGATGAGGTCTTCGTTGCCGATGCCAAGATATTTCATGTTGAAAGGCTTGGGATGTCCAGCCTCAGCTCTCTTCTTGGCCAGAGCGGATGTCTTGGCATCGCCGTTGGCCCATTCGATGAGGTCGAGAAGTTCTTGCAGATAGCTCTCCATGGTGAGTGGCTTGCCATCGTAAGTGTAGGGTGAAGGCTTGCCATTGAGGTCTTTCTCGAATGGTATGCCGCCCTGCTGTCCAGCTCCACCTTTCCATGAGTTCTGGCATGGCACGCCTGCGGCAAGTACAGGCAGAGGCTGTGCGCCGATGTCTTCGCAGAACTGGAAATACTCATAGAAGCCGAGTCCGCGCGTCTGGTGGTAGTTCCATATATTCATATCTCCCTGTCTTTCCCACAAGTCGCCTATGGTAGCTTGCCAGTGGTATATGTTGTCTATGCCTTGGCCGTGTGTGGCGCATCCTCCAGGGAAGCGCACAAACTTAGGGTGAAGGTCGGCTATGGTCTCAGCCAGGTCTTTGCGCAGTCCGTTGGCATGGCCGTGGAAGGTGTTCTTCGGGAAGAGAGAAACAAAGTCTATTGAAGTCTCGCCAGCCAGTGTTGGCTCGATGACCAACTGGGCTTTCTTAGATGAAGCGCTTGCTGTGAGCACTTTGTCTTGCTTCTTCCATTGCGTTGAAGGCTTTATTGTGGTCGTGGCCAGCACTTTACCGTCTTCCACCACAGATATCTTGAGTGGACTGTTGCCTTTGGCGAACAGGCTCAGCAGATATTTCTCTCCCTTTTTCAGAGCAATGCCATCCCATCCTTCATTGATGAGCTTAGCTCCAGGGGCTGTGGTAGTGAGCGTGGAGTAGTGTGGGTTGTTCTTGTGTATGGGACTGTCTGTGCTGATGTTCCATTGAGTGCCTTCCCCTTCCAGTCTCCATGCAGTTTTGGCCTCCCATCCGCCACGGTCTTTGCTTGAGTATTCAAAGTCGCGGTTTTGTATGAGCTCGGCATAAAGTCCTCCGTCGGCTGCATAGCTGATGTCTTCAAAGAATATACCCATCAGCTCTGGAGAGATGTCCTTGCGGTCGTTCCACTTCACGTCGATAGCCGCATTTATCTTCTCGGCCATAGTGGCAATGTTAGCTCCACCTGCCACAAAGTCATCTCGGTCCCATGCTCCGTTGCGTTCTGCTTTGGCTTTCTTGTCGAGCAGGTTTTGCAGCGCTTTGTATGGCACCTTTATGATGTTGTTCTCTGAGGCTTTCTTTTGAGCCTCCACGATAGACTGGAAACTGCTCTTTTCCACAAAAGGATAGTCCTGCGGCTTCCACAGAGAGAAATTCTCAGAGGAAGTGGTGGCAATCTGCGCATTCTTCAGATTCGGGATGAAAGAAGCGTGGTAAAGTTTACCATCGAATGACAGGACTGGGTAGTAAAGTTTCTTTTCAGCGCCCCATGTGCCATAGTCGCTTTCGAAGAGGTTGCATGCGACATGCTTCCAGTGCTTGCCGTCTACAGAGTAAGCTATCTGGAAGTCACGCACTCCGTTGTTCACGTCAGGCTTGACATAGACAGAGTCGGGAGTATTGGCCATAGCAGGCAAAAAACCAGCTGCCAGCAGGGCTGAATACAGAAAATGTTTCATTAGGCTTGTTAGTGTAAATTAAGTGATAAATATATGTGTGCTCGTGAATAAATCCGGGCTGCCGCTTTGGTGCTCGGGTTGAGCATGCCAGAAGAAGCTTATTGGGCGTTCCCCTCGTTTATTTTCTTTTAAGAAGCGTGAAGGTCTGTGTCTTCTTTCCTATAGAGCTTGGATCGAGATACAGCTGGTTTCCCACATAGGAGGTGACGCGCTGGGCTGTCACCGTGACAGTCACTTGCAGGCTCTCGTCTTCTGTGTTGTCAAACAGAGTGTCGGCCTCTTCCTCTATGGCAATATCGAAAGAGACCTTGTCTTGTGAGCTTCCGCAGTCGAAAGTGCCAGCCTTGAATGTCTTGGGCGTGCTGGAATATGAGTAAGTGGTCTTAGTGTAATCTCCAGGATCCTTTAGGCTAAGGGTGGCCTTGATGGTGTCTCCTGCATGCACTTCTGTCTTGTCGAATGTCACGTCGCCCATCACAGGCAGGCGAGACACAGCGTCTGAATCAGTGTCGCAGCCAAAGAGTGACACGCAGAGCGCGGATGCTACTGCGGCATGCGCAAATGTCTTTGTTCTCATTTTTTTATTTGCTTTGTTTGTTATGTTGAATGTAATTTTTGCAAAGGTATTGAATTTTACGGAAAATATGAGTACCTTTGCATTATAATTAAATATAATTTGCAAAATGTTCAGTGGAATAGTAGAAGAATTCGCAACGGTTGTTGCTATAGAGAAGGAAAAGGAAAATGTGCATTTCACGCTCACATGCTCATTTGTGGACGAACTCAAGATAGACCAGAGTGTGGCCCATAATGGTGTATGCCTTACAGTCGTGAGAATTTATGATGGCAAGTATGTCGTCACAGCAATGAAAGAGACCCTGCAGAGAAGCAATCTCGGCCTCCTTCAGGTGGGCGACAAGGTCAATGTCGAGCGCTCCATGATGATGAATGGCCGTCTGGACGGCCACATCGTGCAGGGACATGTGGACCAGACTGCAGAGTGTGTGGACATCGCCGACCAGCAAGGCAGCTATACATTCACCTTCAAGTATGCCTTTGACAGGGATATGGCCAAGAAAGGCTACATGACTGTGGACAAGGGAAGCGTGACGGTCAACGGCGTGAGCCTCACCGTGTGCAATTCCCAGGACGACAGTTTCCAGGTGAACATCATTCCATACACTTATGACAATACAAATTTCCACCAGATAAAGGTGGGCAGCAAGGTGAACCTTGAGTTTGACATTATCGGTAAATATATAGCTCGACTGCAATCATTCGACAAGTGAACATGAAAAGGAAGGCAATGCAGATGCTCCGTATTATGGGGATGCTGGTAGCTATGGCATCATGTTCTGTGGCTATGGATGCGCAAGAGAAGGTGCTGAATGTCATTGGAGACAGTTATGTGGCCAATCACAGACGCCCGAAAGAGGAGACTTGGCACTACAAGATGGCGAAGGAACTGGGGCTTAAGTATAATAACTATGGACGAAACGGATCATGTGTGGCCTTTGACTGCACGCACGACGGACCTTACAATTTTGGCGAGGCTATGTGGGTGAGGTGCAAGGCCATGGATCCGGAGGCTGACTATGTGCTCATCATAGCGGGGCATAATGATGCAGACAAGGTGAAGGACAACCGCGACTCGCTGCGCATGTTTGTGGATTCGCTCACAGTCATGCTTGATGAGATACACCAGCTGTGCCCAAAGGCAAAGATAGGCTATGTCACTCCGTGGTACGTGCATCGGGCAGGCTTTGCCCCCGTGTGCAAGGCCATACGCAAGGTGTGCCGCAAGCGTGGCGTGCCTGTGCTGGTGAACTATTCGAAGGACTGCGTCATCAAGGTGAGGGATGATGAGTTCCGGAAACATTACTTCCAAGGGACGAACGACACAGCGCATCTTAATGCAGATGGACACAACCTTTTCTTGCCAGTAGGGAAAGGATGGTTTGTGAAAAACATGATAGGCAAGGCTGTTGGCAATAAGTGAATGTCTTGAAGAAATGCAATAAGGTGATATGACTATTGTTCACAAAACATATCTTTTTGTGCAAAGTTGTAATAAAAAAGGCTGAAATACTTTACAAATATCGTAGATAATCCATTTTTTATAGTCAAATATTAGTAAGTGTCGGCCTAAATTTGTAATTTTGCATCGAGTTGGGCACTTCTCCACCACAATGGAGCAGTGCTTTTCTTTACAAATGACATCATCGACTCCAAGCGTGCGCTTTGTGGAAAACGTGGGCTGACACCTGCTGGAGAAAGTGACATCGCTACACATATATTATATATAAGAATAAAAGAAAACATAAGATATGAAACATCAGTTACGCAGTGCTGTTTGCACAGAAGGTCGCCGCATGGCAGGAGCTCGCGCTCTTTGGGTAGCCACCGGCATGAAACGTGAGCAGTTTGGCAAGCCAATCATAGCCATTGTCAACTCGTTCACTCAGTTTGTCCCAGGACACACACACCTTCACGAAATAGGCCAGATTGTAAAGGCTGAGATAGAGAAGCTCGGCTGCTATGCGGCAGAGTTCAACACCATCGCCGTGGATGACGGCATCGCCATGGGACATGACGGAATGCTCTATTCGCTTCCGTCGCGCGACATCATCGCAGACTCAGTGGAGTATATGGTCAACGCTCACAAGGCTGACGCAATGGTGTGCATATCCAACTGCGACAAGGTCACTCCAGGCATGCTCATGGCAGCTATGCGCCTCAACATACCAGCGGTCTTTGTAAGCGGAGGCCCAATGGAGGCAGGCAAGGTCAACGGAGAGAACGCCGACCTCATCACAGCGATGATTAAGGGCGGTGATCCCACAGTGAGCGATGAGGAGCTTGAGGTGATAGAGCACAGCGCATGTCCAGGATGCGGCGCATGCTCAGGCATGTTCACGGCCAATTCCATGAATTCCCTCACAGAGGCTCTCGGCTTCTCACTGCCAGGCAACGGCTCTATCCTGGCCACACATGTCAACCGCATCCAGCTCTTTAAGGATGCTGCCAAGCTTATCGTGAAGAACGCTCTCGCATACTATGAGGATGGCGACGACTCTGTCCTTCCTCGCTCGATAGCAACACGCCAGGCTTTCCTCAACGCAATGACACTCGACATTGCTATGGGAGCCTCTACAAATACAGTCCTCCATCTCCTGGCTGTGGCTCAGGAGGGTGGGGTGGACTTCAAGATGTCCGACATAGACGCCCTCTCACGCAAGGTGCCATTCCTCTGCAAGCTTGCCCCTAACTGGCAGAAATATTCTGTGCAGGAAGAGAACCGCGCGGGCGGCATACTCGGCATCCTTGGCGAGCTGGCTAAGGGCAATCTGCTCGACCTCACTTGCAAACGTGTCAACGGCGCCACACTTGGCGAGGACATAAAGAAATATTCCATCACTGGTGACAGCATCGATCCTGAGGCAGACCGCATCTACCATTCAGCGCCAGCAGGCAAGTTCTCAACCAAGATGGGCTCGCAGGACACCAGATGGCCATCACTCGACACAGACCGTGTCAATGGCTGTATCCGTGACATAGAGCATGCCTATACCAAAGACGGCGGCATGGCAGTGCTCTTTGGCAACATAGCTCAGGATGGCTGTGTGGTAAAGACAGCAGGTGTGGCTCCAGAACTTTGGCATTTTGAAGGTCCTGCCGTGTGCTTCGACTCACAGGAAGACGCATGCGAAGGCATCCTTGGCGGCAAGGTGAAGAAGGGCGACTGCGTGGTCATCACTCATGAAGGTCCTAAGGGAGGTCCCGGCATGCAGGAAATGCTTTACCCTACATCGTACATCAAGAGTATGCACATGGGCAAGGAATGCGCTCTCATCACAGACGGACGTTTCTCTGGTGGCACATCAGGCCTTTCTATTGGTCACATATCTCCAGAGGCTGCGTCGGGAGGCAATATCGGCAAGATAAAGGATGGCGACATCATCGTGATAGACATTCCAAGCCGATCTATCAATGTGAAGCTCAGTGACGAGGAACTTGCAGCGCGTCCGCAGCAGCCACTCAAGCGCAAGCGTGTGGTGAGCAAGGCTCTGAGGGCTTACGCACAGAGCGTGGCAAGCGCAGACAAGGGTGGCGTAAGAATTATAGACTGATTATTATAAAAAATATTGCAGCCGCGTGTCCTCCATGTAAGAGTCAGGAATGACAGAAATCGAATTAGCGATATGCTGTGGGTGACGCAACCGGAAACTCCTTTTTCAAGGTCTTTCTTCGTGTTGGGCTGGCAGTAAGATTTTAAGAGATAATGGCAGAGAAAATAACAGGTGCAGAAGCAATGATGAGAGCCTTGGAGCATGAGGGCGTAGATGTCCTCTTCGGTTATCCAGGCGGTTCAATCATGCCTACATACGATGCACTCTATGATCATAAGAAGACACTGAACCATATCCTCGTGCGTCATGAGCAGGGAGCTGTGCATGCAGCTCAGGGATATGCGAGGGTGAGTGGAAAGGTTGGATGCGCCATCGTGACATCCGGACCTGGAGCAACCAATACAGTGACAGGCATAGCAGACGCCATGATAGACTCAACGCCGATGGTGGTCATCTGCGGACAGGTCGGTGTGGCCATGCTTGGCACAGACGCCTTCCAGGAGGTAGATGTCGTTGGTGTCACTTCGCCAATCAGCAAGTGGAGTTATCAGATACGCAGGGCTGAGGACATAGCCTGGGCTGTGTCACGGGCTTTCTACATTGCCCGCAGCGGACGCCCAGGGCCTGTCGTCCTTGACTTCGCAAAGAACGCCCAGACAGGAATGGTGGATTATGAGCCTGAGAATGTCAACTTCATCAGAAGCTATGACCCAGAGCCGGACCCAGAGCTGTTTGACATACAGCTTGCCGCAAAGATGATAAACAGCAGCGCGAAACCTTTCGTGCTGGTGGGACAGGGAGTGGAACTCGGCAATGCCTGCGACGAGCTGAAGGCTTTCTTGGAGAAGGCTGACATGCCGTGTGGCACAACCTTCCTTGGTCTTTCAGCCATCCCGTCAGACCATAGGCTCAACATGGGAATATTGGGTATGCACGGAAATCTCGGTCCTAACGTGATGACCAACCAGTGCGACCTGCTCATAGCAGTGGGCATGCGCTTTGACGACCGTGTGACAGGCAACCTTGCCACATACGCTAAACAGGCAAAGATTATCCATTTCGATATAGACCCTGCAGAGTTCAATAAGAATGTTAAGGTCGACCTCAAGGTGCTCGGCAACTGCAAGAAGACACTGGCAGAGGTTACCAAGCTCATCGAGCCAGCCAAGCATTCGGCATGGATAGAAGGCTTCAGACCTTATGACGAGAAAGAATACGACAAGGTCATAGACAAGGCTCTGCATCCTAGTGAGGGCCCTCTGCTCATGGGAGAGGTCATCCGCAAGGTTAGCGAGGCCTCACACAACGAGGCCATACTTGTCACAGATGTGGGTCAGAACCAGCTTATGGCTTGCCGCTATTTCAAGTTCACCAAGAACCGTTCGGTGGTCACTTCTGGAGGACTCGGCACAATGGGCTTCGGACTTCCCGCTGCCATAGGAGCCACATTCGGCGCGCCCGACCGTACAGTGTGCCTCTTCGTGGGTGACGGAGGACTGCAGATGACTATCCAGGAACTTGGCACGATCATGGAGCAAGGGGCTCCTGTGAAGATAATCCTCCTCAACAACAACTTCCTTGGCAATGTGCGCCAGTGGCAGGAGATGTTCTTCCATCGCAGATATTCATTCACACCGATGGACAATCCTGACTATGAGCTCATATCAAAGGGATATGGCATTCCTGCAAAGACTGTCGTAGACCGCAGCGACCTCGACTCAGCCATCCAAGAGATGCTTGCCACCCCAGGCCCATATCTCCTTCAGTGCGCCATCAAGGAAGAGGACAATGTGCTTCCGATGACACCTCCAGGAGCCAACATTGACGAGATGCTGCTCGAAGTGTAAAAGGCTGATGCAGCAAAGGACCTTCGGAGGCCAGTGTGGGGAATGCTCCACATGTGGCAAGTGCCAGCGGGTGCTGGAACGGGTGAAAACAGAAAAGTCAAACAATGATGGGGCGGAGGATATACAGTGCTGCGCCTCAGACCAACAAAATAGTAAGACTCCAGTTATGGAACAGGATTCAAGCGTTAAACTCTACACATTCCTCATATACTCTGAGAATGTGCCTGGTTTGCTCTCACAGATATCAGCTGTGTTCACACGCAGGCAGGTGAACATCGAGTCGCTCAATGTGTGTGCCTCAAGCACGCCTGGAGCGCATAAGTACACTGTCACTGCCTATTGTGATGAGTATACAGCTCAGATGCTTACAGCTCAGATGGAAAAGCGCATAGAGGTGCTGCAGGCCAACTTCTATACCGATGATGAGATTTTCATCAATGAGACAGCACTTCTCAAGATTTCCACTCCTGTCATGCTCAGCAATCCAGATGTCAGCCGCAAGGTGCGTCTCTATGATGCCCGCATCGTAGAGGTGAACACTACATACGCTGTGGTGGAGAAGAACGGAATGCCGCAGGATATTGTCAATTTCTATGATGAACTGAAAAAGCTTGACTGCGTGGTGCAGTTTGTGCGCACCGGACGCATCTGCATCACCAAGAGCCGTACAGAGCATTTGGACGAGTATCTGGCAATGCGCGAGGCCAAGAGAGTGTCTTCCGTCAAGGGATGAAAAGATGGCAGCGCATCTGTCCAGCACAGATTATGACAAGACTGACATGCACAAGTCATGTATGTGTGACTTTATGTCAATGACATAGTGCAAATGCATGTATTGGCACGTGTTTTGCATATATGCCATGCAGAGATGAAAGTCAGCATGCCAACTGCTGGCCGTAATGTCGCAGCAGATGTTCGGTTGCATGATTGGCAAAGCAAAGGCGCTAAGAAACGAAAAAAAACAAACTAAAATAATAAACCAGCGAGGCCAGGACTTAAAGCAAGTTGTCCCTGGTCAAGCATAAAACAAAACACAACAATGGCAAAAATGAATTTTGGTGGCGTTATCGAAGAGGTAATGACACGTGAAGAATTCCCACTTGACAAGGCTCGTGAGATTCTCAAGGATGAGACTATCGCAGTTATCGGCTATGGCGTACAGGGCCCAGGCCAGGCTTGCAACCTCCGCGACAACGGATTCAATGTAATCGTTGGTCAGCGCCAGGGCAAGACTTTCGAGAAGGCAAAGAACGACGGATGGGTGCCAGGTGAGACTCTCTTCTCTATCGAGGAGGCTGCCGAGAAGGGTACTATCGTTATGTGCCTCCTTTCTGACGCAGCTGTGATGTCTGTATGGCCATCACTCAAGAAGCACCTCACAGCAGGCAAGGCTCTCTATTTCTCACACGGTTTTGCTATCACATGGAACGATCGCACAGGCTGCGTTCCACCAAAGGATATCGATGTGATCATGGTTGCGCCTAAGGGTTCAGGCACATCTCTCCGTACTATGTTCCTTGAGGGACGCGGACTCAACTCTTCATATGCAGTATACCAGGATGCTACAGGCAAGGCTCTTGACCGCACACTCGCTCTTGGTATCGGTATCGGTTCTGGCTACCTCTTTGAGACTACATTCCAGCGCGAGGCTACATCAGACCTTACAGGCGAGCGTGGTTCTCTTATGGGAGCTATCCAGGGTCTTCTCTCAGCTCAGTATGAGGTGCTCCGTGAGAACGGACACACTCCATCAGAGGCATTCAACGAGACAGTTGAGGAGCTTACTCAGTCGCTCATGCCACTCTTCGCTCAGAAGGGTATGGACTGGATGTACGCTAACTGCTCTACAACAGCACAGCGTGGTGCGCTCGACTGGATGGGCCCATTCCACGATGCTATCAAGCCAGTAGTAGAGAAGCTTTACCAGTCTGTTAAGTCTGGTCACGAGGCTCAGATTTCTATCGATTCCAACTCAAAGCCAGACTACCGTGTCGGTCTTGAGAAGGAGCTTGCTGCTCTCCACGACTCAGAGATGTGGCGTACAGCAGAGGTTGTTCGTCAGCTTCGTCCAGAGAACAACTAATCCGAGAATAATCATCTCAGATAATACGCAGGTCCCAGAAGGCACAACGCTTTCTGGGACCTTTTTTGTTTCTATCGTTTATGTGCTTGCGCCATGCACCATTACTTAGTGTGATATTGCGATGTAATGTAATATATATATATATATGAATTGCGCATTTTGTTGCCTCAGATATATAAAAGAACAGAAAAAGAGAACCTCGCAGTCCCTAATTCATTGCGGAAACAAAAAATCCTCCGAATTTTCTTTGCTCAGTCTCCAAATTGTATTATCTTTGCTAATAATATAACTTAAAAAGATTAACAATAACATTATAAAACCTATTTATCAGAAATGAGAAAAACATTGATGATGCTGTCGCTGTTCGCCGCGACATTAGTATCCTCGCCTGCCTGCGCGCAGAAGCATTCGGGCACATTTGAGGTGGGCGAGAACACATTCCTGCTCAACGGCAAGCCTTTCATCGTGAAAGCTGCCGAAGTGCATTATCCGCGCATCCCCCGCGCTTATTGGGAGCATCGCATCAAGATGTGCAAGGCACTTGGCATGAACACCATCTGCATCTACATCTTCTGGAACATTCACGAGCAGAAGGAGGGACAGTTTGACTGGAGCGGCAACAACGATGTGGCTGAGTTCTGCCGCTTGGCCCAGAAGAATGGCATGTATGTCATAGTACGTCCAGGACCATATGTATGCGCCGAATGGGAGATGGGCGGACTGCCATGGTGGCTGCTCAAGAAGAAAGACATCAAGCTCCGCGAGCGTGACCCTTACTTCATGGAGCGTGTGAAGATATTCGAGAAAGAGGTGGGCAAGCAGCTTGCTCCGCTCACCATACAGAAAGGCGGGCCAATCATCATGGTGCAGGTTGAGAACGAATATGGCTCGTATGGTGTAGACAAGGCATATGTCAGCGAGATACGCGACTGCCTGCGCTCTGTGGGCTTTGACAAGGTGGCTCTCTTCCAGTGCGACTGGTCAAGCAATTTCCTCAACAACGGCCTTGACGACCTCGTATGGACCATGAACTTCGGCACAGGAGCCAACATCGACGAGCAGTTCCGCAAGTTGAAGGAAGTGAGACCCAAGTCACCGCTGATGTGCTCAGAGTTCTGGAGTGGATGGTTCGACAAGTGGGGCGGCAAGCACGAGACCCGTCCTTCAAAAGACATGGTAGACGGATTGCGCGAGATGCTCGACAAGAACATATCCTTCTCGCTCTACATGACCCATGGAGGCACATCCTTTGGACATTGGGCAGGAGCCAACTCTCCAGGTTTCGCTCCCGACGTGACAAGCTACGATTACGATGCGCCTATCAATGAGTATGGTCAGACAACGGTAAAGTTTGACGAGCTCCGCAACATGCTCCAGAAATATTCCGACAAGAAGCTTCCGGCTGCGCCAAAGGCCATGCCTATAGTCACAGTGCCAGCGTTCAACTTCACCCAGTACGCTCCTCTCTTTGAGAACCTGCCGGCAGCTGTCATGACAGAGAAGGTGAAGACCATGGAAGAGTTTGACCAGGGATGGGGCTCTATCATGTACAGCACCACACTGCCAAAGATTGACGGACAGAGCAAGCTGCGCATCGAGGGCGGACACGACTATGTTCAGGTCTTCGTTGACGGCAAGTATGTCGGCGCTCTCGACCGCCGCAATGGCGACAAAGACCTTGTGCTCCCATCCGTAAGCAAGGGCAGCCGTTTGGACATCCTTGTCGAGGCCATGGGCCGCATCAACTTCGGCAGAGCCATCAAGGACTTCAAGGGTATAGAAGGCAACGTAGACCTCACCATCAGCATTGATGGCAACGACTACACCGCTCATCTCAAGAACTGGAAGAACTACCTCTTCCCCGACACATACGACTTTGCCAAGCAGCAGGTCTACAAGCCGCTCGCTACAGTCAGCCCTAAGAATGGGGTAGACCGCGTGCCTGGCTACTACCGCGCCACATTCAATCTGAAGAAGACAGGCGACACGTTCCTCAACTTTGAGACATTTGGCAAGGGACTCGTCTATGTCAACGGACACGCTCTCGGACGCATCTGGGAGATTGGCCCTCAGCAGACACTCTATTGCCCTGGATGCTGGCTGAAGAAAGGCAATAACGAGATTATCGTGCTCGACATCATTGGCCCTAATGAGGCTAAGAGCGAGGGACTCGCCAAGCCTGTCATCGACAAGCTCCAGAAGTCTGAGCCACCAGTGCATCGTCAGGAAGGCCAGAACCTCAACCTGGCAGGCGAGACTGTCGCTGCAGCTGGCAGCTTCAAGGCTGGCAACGGATGGCAGGAAGTGAAGTTCAATGCTCCGCAGACCGGACGCTACGTGTGTCTTGAGGCTCTCAACAACCACAATGGCGATGAGTATGCATGCATAGCAGAGCTTTATCTTCTCGATGAGAACGGTGAGCGCCTCTCGCGTGAGCCTTGGCGCATCAGCTATGCCGACAGCGAGGACATCGTGACAGGCAACCGCGCAGGCGACAAGATCTACGATCTCCAGGAGTCTACGTTCTGGTCTACAGTCAAAGGCGTCAAGTTCCCTCACCAGATAGTCATCGACCTTGGCAAGGAGCGCACCGTGACAGCCCTGCAGTATCTCCCACGCATGGAGAGCAACGTGCCAGGAGCCATCAAGGACTATAAGATATATGTGAAGAAAGGTGCTTTCAAATATTGATTACTGAAAGGCAAAGAGAACTCTTTGGAGCATCTCCGATAGACAAGATCACTATCACGCAATAAAGTGATAGTGGATAATGAAGCAGACCGATATGGATCACTTATCCATATCGGTCTGCTCGTTTGTGGAAGATGTGGCATGAAGCCTTGTGGAAGATGTGGCATGAAGCCTTGCCGATGTTTCTGCTATTGTACATTCGCTTCTCTGCTATTGTACATTCGCTTTTCTGCTATTGTATATGCACTTCTTTGCTATTGTACATTCGCTTTTCTGCTATTGTACATTCACTTTTCTGCATCGTGTCTTACCGTTGGCCAGTGTCTCCTTCATTATGTACACCTGTGCCGGCCGTATCTCCTCCACCTTGTTGCCATCTATGGAATAATAGCATCGCTCTATCACGTCAGTCTCTCCGCCTGAAAGATTGCCCACACCCGTTGAGGTGCCGCGCACATGGCCGAACACCCAGTCGAGTCGTCCTGTCGTGTAACTTTCTATACATGTCACCTCATGTGTCCATCCTTCCTCTGTGTCCATCGCCACATCATCGCCCAGAGCCTTCAGCTGCCCTACGAAATTCTCCGCTGTCTGCACACTCATTATCACATCCGCTGTGCCCATCACGGTATAGGCTGGCGTGTGCGCCACATTCTCTGCCACGCACTTAGACGGATTGGCAGCCACTGGCATGGCTGCGGCGAAGAGGTCGGGATATGCTGAGAGCATGCCCCATGTGCCAGTGCCTCCCATTGAGCCTCCAAATATGTACACGCGGTCCGGGTCAGCCATACCAGCGTTGACATACCGTTCTATCATCGACTTCAGCACAGCGTTCATCACTCCGCCCCACGACTTGTCCGACGGACATTGAGGAATGAGGAAGATGGCGTTCTGCTCATGAGCCGCCAGATAATTTGCAATGGAGTCGGTGCCAGGTTCCAGCACCTGCTTCATGTTGTCGTTGCCCTTGCTTGAGCCTCCGTGCAGATATATGACCAGCGACGGCTTGCTCTCATTGCCTTCCGAGGCAACGATGCATTCGCGGTAGGGCATCGTGACACCCATGGCTGTCATTATCTTCTTTGTCGAGTCATATGCCTGTATATGTGTGCATGCCAATGCCATCAGCATGGCCAATCCAATCTTAATGCTTTTCATTTTTATTTCAAGAATATTGTTGACTAATTGTTTTTTGTGAATGATGCTGAAAGCGCAACCATTTGCCATCGGGCAATCTGTGTCCATATGTGAGGAACATTTGCGAATGGTGGCGCAAGTGCAACCATTTGCTATGCTTCCTCTTTCATGATGCGGCCGCATTCCAGCAAGTCCGCCAGCCGCTTGTTGGAAGGAAACGGCTGCATGTTATCGCCTTTGGCGAGTCCTGTTCTCCCCCCTGTGCTTGGCAAGTTGCTTCATCATCTGCCTCTCAATCTCGTAGACCCGCTGTATTTGTCTCTGTGTCAGAAATTCCGAATATACCTTGTAGTACTTTTGCCTTATCTTCAGAATCTTCTCACTCATTGCAAACCTCTGCTTTATGGCCTGCTCGGTCAGTGCGTCCGATTCGTTCTCCCCATTGTTGCGTCGTGGTCCCAAAGCCCACACCTCCTTCTGGCACATGATGTAAGTGTCGGTAAACCTCTCCGCTGTCTTGTCGTCAAAGGCCAGTTCGCGGCATATGTGCCGAGCTTGCGTCATGGCCAGTTGCTCACGCGACATGCGTTGCTCCGCGGGTGTCTTCTGCGCCCCCATGTTGGCAACCACGCATATGCTTGCTATGGCGGCCACAATAAAAAGTCTGATAGTTCTTCTCATCTTTTCCCTGTGTTGTAAATGTTTCTTGTCAATTGTAGTCATTTATGAAGATATCGTCCTGATAGATGTTCAGCAGATAGTCCTGGTCCTCAGGCATGAGCTGGGCAAAAGCCTGCTCCACGTCAGGCAGGCTGTCCTCAGCCTGTTGCGACTTGACGAAGAAGCTGGCGACCAAGACGATAGCAGCTGCAGCAACTGTAGCCGCCACTATTCTCTTCCATTGCGGCTTGAATGCCGTCCGCCACTTGCTGCCTGCAGTTCGCGGTGCGGCAGGCTCGAAGTTCTCCACTGCGTCCATCACCTGCTCCTCCATGTTCTCGAAGAAGTCGTCTGGAGTGGAGTAGGGCATGCGCTTGCCTATATTGTCAAAATCAAAATTGTCGTCCATGGCTGTTTAATTTATGGATTTCATGTATTTGGTTATCTTCTCTTTGGCTATGTGGTAGTTCACCTTTGCGCTTGCGGCTGTCGATCCTGCCACCTTAGCTATCTCGTCAAAACTCATGTCGTCGTAATAGCGCAGGTTGAAGACAAGCTGTTGCTTAGGCGGCAGCGCGAGTATGGCTTTCTGGAAGTTCACCCCCATGATGTCGTCATAGTCAACATACTCATCAGCCTTGATGAGGCTCGCTCCTGTCGACTCAGAGTCCATCGACACCATCTCGTTCCTGCGCCTGCCTATAGCCCTCAGCGCCTCATTGGTGGCTATGCGGTATATCCAGCTGCGGAAAGACTCAGAGTCCCTGCATTGTTCAAGCGACTTGTATATTCTGATGAAAGTCTCTTGCGTGGCATCCTGCGCGTCATCGTGCAGCACTACCATGCGTCTGATGTGCCAATAGACAGGCTCCTGATACTTTTTCATGAGCATCCTGAAGCCTGTCTGCGGCGATTTCATTATAGCGCTTATTATGTCTTTGTCTTTTGTGGCCATGTCTTTATCTGCGGACTATTCCTGCGCATCGGCAGCACTTATGATGTCTCTTGCACTTATGATGTCTCTTGCACTTATGATGTTTCTTGCACAGGCCAGGCCCAGGCTTCACCACCACTGCCACGCTGCCCATCTGCGGCAACACCCTGTGCGTGCCCACTGTGCAGGCTGCTGCTGCCATGCTTGCCGTCACCACAATGGCCACAGCCATCATCCTTATAAATACATTCTTGCTCTTCATATTCTTTTCCTTTCTCTTAGTTAATTGGTTTGTCATTAGTCACGCTTTGTCCTCCCGTTGAGCTCATTTTCTTTGGACGTTGCGTATATAAGACCCTGCGGAAGGAGAAAAGTAAAAAAGGAAGGTGAGAAAAAGTGATGAAGAATGTGTGAGGAGAAAATATAATGAGTGAGGAAGAAATATATAAATGCAATCGGGCACTTATGAATAGGGGCAGCAAGCCCTGCCCCCTTTAGTGAGCATCAGCGCTTGCTGCCCTGCCTATGGCACATGGCCGTTTTCTTATGGACGGTCAGATAAGCCCCCTCATGGCGAAATACTTCCACAGCGGAGCCGCCATCATGGCTTGGTGAAACTCATCATTCTTCAGCATGCGTATCACCTCATCCTGTTCCAGCAGCACCACCTTGATGTCTTCCGACACCTCCAGATGCTGGGTCGACACCGGCTCCACGCCAGTGGCAATGAATGTGTGGCTGCTGTTGGTGCATGTACCGGGATTGGGACTTATGGTCATCAGCTTCGACCATTCGCCTCCTGCATACCCCGTCTCCTCATACAGCTCACGCTTGGCGGCATCGAGTGGTGTCTCGCCCTTCTCCACGCATCCGGCAGGTATCTCTATGGCAGTGAGATGCTGCGCATGCCTGTATTGCCGTTCCATCAGAAACTTGCCGTCCTTCGTGATGGCAATGACATTGCAGAATTCAGGATATTCCAGCACGTAGAAATCCTTTATCTCAGCTCCTGTAGGCAACTTGACGTGCTCGCGTCTCACAGTCAGCCATGGGCACTTATGCAGATACTCGCTCTCCAGCACGTCCCATGCCATGGGGTCTTTTCCCTCTTGCTTGTTCATTTGCATGTATATATTATATATAATAATGTGTAAAGGCCACGCTCATTTCTTGGGCTTGCCCACAGGATTGTTCATGATGGGCAGCTGCATCTCAGTCAGTCCGAGCAGCTCTCGCAGTCCATCAGTGTCGTGCGTAGCCCTTGGCACAGTGGCGAGGCCCACAGCCTGGCAGTAGAGGTTGATGTTCTCGCTCACATTGCCAGCGTCCACACATCCCATCATCGTGCTATGCTCGCTCTTGCCTCCCATGCGCTCAAAGTCAATGACCATGAGCAGGCACACAGGAGCCTGCATCACAAAATCCTGCTTGAAGGCCTTGCCGCCAGCTATCAGACTGCGCTTGTCGCCCTCAGCTCTCTTGGTGAGCGTGCCCGCCACAGCGTCATACTCATACACACCCTCTTTGTCAAACACATACAGCCTTATCTCCTTACGGTTCATGGCCGATGGGGCAGTGCGGTGGTCGTTGTCGCGCGACACGCCGCATGCGGCCCAGCACAGGTTGGCCAGTTCTTGCTGGCTTAATGGCTCATCGGCATATTCACGCACCGAATGGCGTGTGTCCAAAGCCTCCACCACGCTCATGGCTTTCATCGTCTTGTCAGGCTCAGGCAGTTTGATGACCTGCTGGGCAAAAGCTCCGCAACTCATCGACAGTGCGGCAGCCGTTATAAAAGTCCTTGTGTTCATAGTCGTTATCCTATGGTTTTTGATTGCTAAACCTATGGCTTACCCATTGTAAGCCATAGGTTTCTATACTCAGTCTTATCGTGTGTCCAGTAGCAAGGCGCAGACCCTTATAGCAAGAGAGCGGCTTGCCCCGATGCTATAAGATGATTTTGAGCCCCTGCTTGTACTGAAATATATCAGCGCATCTGCTTAGAATTCAAACTTCTCCAGCTTCAGTTCGCCACACTCCTGTATGGCAGGCACCAGGGTAGTGAAAGGCTCAGATGCCGAATGGGCGTCAAGAGCCTCCTGGCTTGCCCATGTCTCGCATATCATGAACACGTCGCCGCGTGTGCCGCTTTCAAACACGTCATAAGCCACGCAACCTTCCTGACGCTGCGACTCAGCCACCAGTGCGATGGCTGCATTCAGGGCTTCATCATATTTGCCCTCGTTTGCTTTGAAAAAACAGTTGAGTCTAATCATAGTAGTAGTGTTTTCTTGATGTTTATGTTTATATATTAGGCCGTTTCAGTCTCGGCCTGCTTGTCCATGGCAAAATTACAAAGATTAAATCATTCCGCCAAGAAAAATCCCAGGAATGTTGCAGATAGACCTTGGCTCATGATGCTCTTCATAGCCTTCTCACCATTCTCCTTCGTCCTCGCGGCACTCATCGTCCTCGCTGCTGCCATAGTCATCGTGGTCGCAGTCGGGATACTCGTCACCATCGCAGTCCATGCAGCCATTCTCAAAGCCGTCCTCCAGCTCGTCGTCACGCATCGTGTCACGGTCACCTTTCTCTCTGTAGCATCGTCCTCCCTTATAGCCCTTCTTGCTTGAAGACGCTTTGCCTGTAAATGAATCTAATAGTCCCATAGCTTCAATATTTAGTTATGACATTACGTGGAAGTATTAGGTACTTGCCATACATAATGCATGTGATTTATTATCTTTTATTTTATTCAATGCCTTGCCCTGTGGCAGCCTCACCAATTCCACAATGCCGTGTTGCATGTCTTCTCCACCGAGTCTTCTATCACATCGGGCAGATTGCAGAAGAAGTCCAGGCCAGTGAGCCGCTCCAGTTCGTCAATCGACACAGCGTAGCGTTGGAAGTCGGCAGCAGTGGGCGATACGGGCAGTGTCTCAGTGTGCGGCACATAGAATGCTATGGCCTGGTAGCTGTCGTCCTTGCGGGCCAGCAGCGCCATGAAGTAGTAGGCCGGAACAGCCATGCCTCCCTTAGAGAATCCGTCCTGGTCGGTATATGGGAAGATGCCGTCAGCCCCTTTGGCCGTTCCTGTGAAGTTGGTCAGCAGCAGACGTAGGTTGCCTCCTTTGGCCACATAGACAGTGTCATACACTCCTGTCTGTGTCATCCTGCCCCAGCTCTGTGCCTTGGCCTCAAGGCGCGCCCAGAATTTCTGGTTGAACGAGGATATCTGAGGCGATATGTTGCTGTAGTAGAAAGTCTGGTCGTTGGCATCCTTGCAGTAGGTCCTGTCTTCTGATGCGCACAAGTGTCCCTTGTCATATCCGTCGCCCGTGTGGTCAGCCTCTTTCACGCTGCCCAGGCTGTCGGGAATCTCAGGGTCCCATTTCCATTTGCCGCCTCTCTTCACATTGTCCTGCGAGGTGGAGGCGTCCCACGAGAAAGCCACCCATGCGGAGTGGCGAAACAGCGGACTCCATTCCACAGCCAGGTTCATCACGGCCCGTCCCTCGTATGCCACATAGTGTGGAGCGTAAAACAAGGCCCCGTCCATGTGTGGCATCTCCAGCCTTCCGGCCGATTTCTCCGTGTCAGTGTTGGCATTGTCGTTTCTCTTCAGCGATTGTGTCCAGTCGTCATCGTCAGAGCATGAGACTGTCGTCAGGAGGCAGCATGCGAGTGCTGCTAAGAATGATATTCTGATGTGCATGAATATAAGCTATATTTATTGTATATGTCTGAATGGCAGACTGCTGTTCTTTGTCATGTCTGAAAAGGCCGTGAGCGCCTGCCCTATATGGATATAAGAAAATCCGAGAGAATGAAAGTCTGTGCCGGCCCGTCATGCCGCCAGTGTCAGCAGTGGCAGCATGGCCAGCAGCTTCGCAATGTTTGGCATAGTCCGTGTGGGCTGGTTGGTCAGGTATGTGTTGATGAGTAATACCCTCAGCATGGCGCGAGCGTCAGCGTTGCGCAGAAGCAAGAACAGGTCCTCGTCCATCTCGGCGTAGGCGAATGCTGAGCGCATGCTGTTGATGCTGTATCCACTGCGCGGCAGCATCTTCCGCTCCCCTGTAAATCCGCCGAAGAGCCTGCTCTCTGCCGCCATGCCGCATGCCCTGTCTTCAGCCTCCTCCCTCTCCACAAGCCGCCAGAATGTCTCATGCTGCATGTGGAAGAACGGCTGGCAGATGCCAGGCTTGAAGTACGTGGAGCTCCCCACATATCTGCTCCATATCGTGTTGAAGCCTTCCACGAGGGCATCGGTAAGCACCACGTGAGGCGAAGAGATGCCTCCTTCTTCCACCTGGTCTATCACCGCCAGCAGCAATACGGCCTTGTGTGGAGCCTTGAGTCCGTGCGTCTTGTTGACGTGCAGCGACTGGAAGGCTTTCATATAGTGTGCGAGTTCATTCATTGTTGTCTGTACTTATGTGTCTTTCCTTTCTTGGCTGCAAAAGTAGCGATAAAACATGAGACAGCAAAGTTATGACATGAAAAAATGTGACATGACAAGTGGCAAGGCCAAGAGAATGTAGACGGAAAGAATGTGTCGGGGCAGAAGACAAAGCAAGCCCACAGCGCAGGGCATAGTCCTGGACTGTGGGCTTGTTGTCTCAATGTTGACTGCTGAACATCAGTCGGCTATGATTTCTTTGTTGTTGCGCCAGCCTATGCCTGGTGGCGGAACCGGTGCAGACCGATGCGCCTGTGCAAGGCAAGCAATGATGAATGCGTCAATCGCAACTCCTCCAGCTCGCTTTCATCGTGCTCTTCATCTTTAGGCAAAAACGACAGGAACAGGTGAAGGAACGCAGTCTCCTTGAAGAAATAATTTGGGTCGTCCTCCATCTTTTCTGCAATGAAGGAAAATCCGAAATTAGCATATTGCTCCATCTTTTCCATAAGCATGTCCACCACTTTCCGTGTGGTAGTCTTGCCTTTGTCCAAAGCGATGAGGTCAATGTCGGTGCGAGCCACCAATGTGGCAAAGATAAACGTGAGGAACAGGCAAGGCAAGACAGATACCAAGGTGTACTTGACCGATTCATCAGCGATGGCCATGAACAACTCAAAGCCTTTTCGCAATCAGGCAGAATAGATTTCGATGAGAAAGAGGCAAATGCCGTCTATTATGGCATTATGGCTACTGCCACAAAATGCGACATTGCGCTTCGCTCTCCCCAAGGAGCAGAATTTGCCGTTGACAGATTTCTTACAAACATGGATTGGAATGGTTGTGGCAACTATCGGAGAGAATGTGTCGCACACTGGGCAAAACTCTTTGCTACTGATGAGGTCGTTTATACCGAGCCCATCATTCAGAATTTCCTTTCTTTCATTGACCACATGTCGTGCAGCGCAGACACCTATGTCTCACTTGGTGGCTCCAATGGTTGCGCTGACCAACTTATAAATTGGGACGGAACACAGAAAGTGGGATTAGGAACACTATCAAAAAAGAAGGCACAAGGTTTGTCCAGATAATGACAACGAGAGGCGAATTGTAGTATCAATTGCTACAATTCACCTCAAATTACAGAAATGTGCCACCAAAAGCAAAGATCTACAATGATTTATTCTTTCGTCTGAATAAGATTTCCTACTTTTGTAGTCAATATTTGACAATTCTATCAAGAAAAAGTCTATTGGTTTTTCATCTAACCTTTGAATACAACATTGGAAGATAATACCAAACAGCCTCCAACGGCTGACGCTTCATTGTATAATGGGCAGCCTACCGACACAGGCTTATCGTGTCCAAGTGC
>CAKQRW010000049.1 GCA_934271655.1 uncultured Bacteroidaceae bacterium
CTTATGCATTTTAGTTTTAAACTGTAAGCATTTTGAGGTACCACTCTGTTTTGATGGCACTTTTTCAAGTGGACTCATTACTGCACAATTACTATAGTCGAACAGAATCTATTTGAGAACTTATCGAATATATTCTGTTTGACTACTTACCACAACACATCATTTTCTTGAATTCACAATTATCTTATTTTTAACTAAAATGCGTACAATACATTGGCTAACATTACTCAGAGTAGTAAATATCATACTTGTGGTCATGTTTCACGTACAACTCATAGACATGAGCACAGGTCAAAACCATTCATTTTGCCGATATATATCGGAACCTTTCACACCTATAAGAATGCCACTTTTCATATTCATATCTGGAGGATTGCTATACCTAAGCAGAATTCAAAAAGGCATACAAACAAGAGAATTGTACAAAGACAAGCTTCAGAGGATAATGATACCTTTTGTTTTTTTTGTCAACCTGTATTTTATAATTAAAGCTCTACTAAACAATTACGTTAAAACTCCTTTAAATTTCTCCCTTGATTATTATTTGGAATCATATATAATCTATGGCAATCATCCATCTGCACATTTGTGGTTTTTACCAACACTCATGACGCTAATGCTTTTTTACCCATTATATAGGCAGTCATGTAGCAAGGTTTGGATAATGGCAATCACGGCTTTCCTTTCGATTGCGCTTTTCTTCTGCGACACAAGATTTCTCTATCCATATAACTACTTCAACATAGTCAACCTAAACAAATATTTCGTCTACTTTTTCTTAGGAATAGTATTTTTTAAATATTCTGTGTATAAATATTTAGGAGGAGCATGGGTAAGTATCATTTTGTCCATCATGTATTCCATTCTCTATGTCGCTAACACGCCATTACTCACATCTACGTGTGGCATCCTGTCCACGGTATCACTTGCCATGCTTGTATCAAAGCATCTTTCCATAAAATTATCATTCATAAGTAACAGAATTTACCAAATTTACTTGATGTCATTCATTTTTCAGCCTTTTGTAGAACTTATCCTTTGGAAAAAGATATTTTATAACGAGCAATTCTTCTTATTCTTCTACATTTTAAACGTGACATGTGGAATTTTGGGGCCTATACTTGTATCAATAGCTGCAGAACATTCTCCATACAAAATTGTACGCATGTGCCTCGGCATAAAGCCACAGGCAAACACTAGCGTTTTTCATAACAATAGTTGAACCCACTTGTAAAAGTGGGTTCATAAGTAGTTGATCTAAATCTCTTAGGTAGGCGCTCGTTACTATAGTCGAACAGAAAATGAATGAGAATGAATATCCTTCATTCATCGGACATAATCCCTTGAAATTTTCTCATACCAATTCTGTTTGGCTATAACAGAACGCTCATGTATCCATCCTTATTTCACTATCAGAATCTTTGTACAAGCATTTTCCCTACCCTCTTCATCTGTGCATAAGGCAAAGTATACTCCCGACGCCACACGCTTGCCTGTGGCGTAGCGGCAATCCCAAGAGAACTCGCCTCCCACGCTTGTGCCCTCTGTGACAAGCTTGCCAGATGCGCTGACAATCTTCACCACCGAATTGCTCATCAGTCCTGTGATATGCACTCTGCCTGTGTATTCAGGTCGGACAGGATTAGGAAAAACCTTCAAGGCATCGGAGCTCATGCTTGCAGAAGGGTCAGTGGCATCGCCCTGGAAAGAGCATAGGCCAGCCGATGTGGATATGAAGACCTCCCCCGTGCTTCCATTGATTGCAATGTCATTTATCTCATCGGAGATGAGCGGACTGTTGCTTGTCGTGAAATGCTCTGTCACCTCAAGTCCGTCAGGGCTTACAAGGTACACGCCATTGTCCAGTGTGCCTATCCACTTGCGGTTGCCTCCATCCACCGTGATGCACTTCACTGACACTCCGTCCAAAAGATAGTCGCCAAGACCTGTTCCATCATTGCGCGGCACAATAGGCTGCGTGAGCGTGAAGCTGTTGTCAAAGACTTGGCTCGGAGCAGATGTCATGAATACGCCCTGAGTGCATCCTATCCACATAGCACCATTCAAGTCTTCCGTCACACAGTAGTACAGGTCTGGGGTGTAGCGCACTCCATTCTGGTTTGTTATAGTGGACATGTACTTATACTCATCATCTGCTGTATTGTCAATGGTGCCGTTAGTATTGATAATCATAATGCCGGATGCCCCTGTCGTGTTTGTAGTGCGCCTGTTGACCAGCCACGCCCAGCCTCTCTGGTCAAAAACAGTGTGGTCGAATGTAGGCTTGCTAGAAATGCTGCTGATATATATAGCCTTCCACGTGCGGTCTTTCTTCAAGATGCGTACAATCGTGTCACACGAATTGTTACACATCCACAGATTGCCATTTTTGTCATAGTTGAGAGCTGTGATGCGCACATACAATTCAGGATGCCAATCATTGGGCAATATAGTCGTCAACGGTGAATTGTCATACGTGAAATGATTGACAAGCTGCATATCGCGAAACTCATACAGACCGCTGCGAGCCGTGCCGACCCAATGATGCGTGTCATCATCAGGATCTTGCACCACATCTGTGACATCGCGGTATGCAGAACTGCCCACCAGTTCTATCACCTTCTCCTCGTCAAAAGCCGACCACTTGCCATCATCATACATCATGACGGTGCCAGGTTCATGCAAACCTGTATAGGAGAATAATCCGCCAGCCACAAGCAGACGCTCTCCCACCATGTTGAGTTTGTAGGATATGTTGCGCACAGGCGAGTTGATGTCAATGTCTTTGACCGTCTCCAGCAGAGCGGCGGCCTCTTCCTTCTCTGCCTGTGTAGTGCCGAAGGTGACAGGGGCTGTGGACACTTTGGTCCAGTTGTTCTTGTTGTTGAGGTTGGTGGTCATGTCTCCCTTCATGATGCCAGCACTGGTGTTCACGTAGATGTTGTCACCATCCATGTTGGCGTTTCTCACTTTTCCGTCAAAGTAGTAGAGGCTGACAAAATAGTGCTTGGAAAGGTCTGCCACCACAAGTCCGGAGTTGAGGCTTATGAGCGCTCGTGAACCGCATATCCTGAGCTCATTGAGCGTCTTGTCAGATAACGACTTGTTTTTCATGTCTGCAAGGTTCCACACACTGCCATCCGTCCCGATGATGTCAATGTTGCCATTGGCATATAGCGCCACAAGCTGCTTTGTGGCAGAGGAATAGGCTATGTCATAGATGCTGATGTCGCTCAGCACATTGGTCTTGTCATAGGTATACAAGCGGTTGTCTTCAGTGTCATAGCTGAACAGGTTGCCGTTGGCAAGCACAAAAATGCTGGAACCGGCTTTCACGGCTTTTGTGGCGTTATGGTATGAGGCATACACTTTCCATTCGCCATCGGCGCGGGCGATGGTGGCGTGGACGGCCATCATCAAGGATGCCACAGCCATGATGATGCTTATCTTACGTGTTGGCAGAGTCATAAACAGAAGCTATTACTTGTTAATGATTGTGTTTCTTTTTGTTTATAAGTTGAGGTTTCCCTTATGAGGAACAAAGGTAAGGATAAATTCAGAGAAAGCGAAAACGGGGTGACTATTTTTTTCAAAAGCCGCTGTATTTCGCTGAATATGGCGTGTGTGAGCTCATTCTTTTAAGCACTTGTGTGGAGAAACGAACAAAAAGTGTTATCTTTGCCTTTATAAATACCATTACTATGAAGAAGATTGTTTTCTTGACAGGAGCTGGAATGTCGGCAGAGAGCGGCATCAGCACTTTCCGTGACAGCGACGGACTTTGGGAACACTACCCGGTGGAAGCCGTGGCGAGCATACAGGGGTATCAGCGGAATCCGGAGCTGGTGCTGAATTTCTACAACGAAAGGCGCAGGGAGCTGCAGCATGTGTCGCCTAATGAGGGGCACCGTCTTGTGGCAAGTCTGGAGAACAGGTATGACGTGACTGTGGTGACACAAAACGTGGACAACCTGCATGAGAGGGCTGGTTCCACGAAAGTCATCCATCTGCATGGCGAGTTAATGAAGGCCACGTCAAGCAGAGAGCCCAATGATCCCAACTGCATCATAACTCTCCCAGAAGACCATCTCGACATCAAGATGGGCGATAAGGCCAAGGATGGCAGTCAGCTCAGGCCGTTCATCGTGTGGTTTGGAGAAAGTGTGCCGATGATAGAGCCTGCTATATCTGAGGTGAACAAGGCCGACCTGCTGGTGGTGATAGGCACATCACTCAATGTGTATCCAGCGGCCGGACTGCTCAACTTTGTCAACAACCACTGCAGGATTTATCTGATAGATCCCAAGGAGGTGCCTTATGACCCCAGTCTCGGAGTGCATCACATCATGAAAGGCGCAAGCGAAGGCATGGAAGAACTCTGCGCCATGCTCGATGTGGAAAAGACTCTGTGAGAATGCCTACATCTGTCTAATAATTAGGCGTAATAAGTTATTTTACTAATAAACACTATATATAATAGCATAAAAACCGTTAAAATAGTGGTCGAGACTTCGCTGATGAAAAAATAGTTCGTAATTTTGTACGATTTTTTACATGAGTCAATAGCGAACATATAAGAAACAGATGAAATATCAAAGAACGAAACATACTATATTGGGAATAGCGGCCCTTGTATCAATCTCTCTGTCAACGGCATCGTGTGTGGGCGATGACGACACCACTGCCACGACGTCTCCGGAATGTGTTGTCACGTCCTTCGGCGTCGGCACTATAAAGACGGAGGTGGTGGAAACAGAATATGACAAAGATGGCAATGCTAAGGATGTGGTGAAGACAAAGAGCATCCTTGGCACAGACATAAGCTTCAACATTGACCAGGTCAACGGACATATATACACAACAGATTCACTGCCCAACTGGGTGGACCTGTCAAAAGTGAAGCTCTCCTTCGGCTGCTATGGCAATCTGTACTACAAGGTGCCAGATGAGGATGACCTGTATTATCGCCTCACCTCGGGCTCAGACTCAGTGGATGTCAGCAAGACTGTGGACCTGCTGTGTGTAGCCACAGACGGAGTGGCGCGCAAGGCCTACAAGCTTGACATCTATAAGCGCAAGCTTGCCACAGACACGCTGATATGGAAATCGACAGACTCCAATCTGAGTTATGTAGGCGGCGGACGCATGTACAACAGCTATGGCAAGGTCATCGCGTTTGTCAGAGACGGCAACGGCAATGACGTGAGCGCATATACAGCTGAGACGGATGGCGCCTCATGGAGCAATCCTTCCATGATTCCAGTGGAGAGCAATTCGGTCATCAAGCGCGGCAACGCATTCTACGGCCTGAGTGAAGACGGCTACATATATGCGTCAGGGGATGAAAATGCAGCTGTGTGGGAAAAGGTGTCAGACCGCCATGTGGACAGGCTGCTGGCTGCTGACGGCTACAATGTCTACGCCCTTGACGGTACCCAAATCATAGGTTCGGCCGATATGGAAACATGGAGCGTGCAGGGAACTGCCGATATCAATATGCTGCCAGACAGCTATTGCAGTTCCGTATATTACACATCAAAAACCAATGATGACATATGTGTGGCTGTGATGGCAGGCCTGTCAAGCGCCAACAGCTCCAATGGAGTGGCGTGGTTCAAGCAGACATCCGCAGCAAATGACGCCAGCCAGCCATGGGCATACATGGAGGTCACGGCAGACAATGTCTATGGCCTGCCTCATCTTGGAGGCATGAGCATGGTGATATATGAAGGCTCCTTGTATGTCATGGGCACGGAAGATGGCGCATACGGCCGCATGTACCGTTCTGAAGACAACGGAATAACATGGCATCAGCTGCCGCAGAAATATCCGTTGCCATCTGACCTCAATCCGCATAATGGTGTGGCAAGCATGGTGGCGGTAGGCTCGCAGCTATGGATTATCCAGGAAAAAGGAAAGATATGGCGAGGCTCTATTCTCTGATGGCAGCCTTGCTGGTCGCAGCTTGCGTCCATGCCCAGGACCTGGAATATGCCTTGGAACTCGGAGCCATGGCCGGACCGAGCTTCTACATGGGTGATGCCAACCTTGATGGATTCTACAAGAATACGACAATAGGCGGCGGACTGATGGGACGATACAACATCAACCCGCGCATGGCTTTAAAGTTTGACCTCGCTTATGCCAAGGTGAAAGGAGATGCCTCTAAGGGAAAGAACGTTTTCCCAGATTCGCCAGAGCAGGTATGGCAGTTTGACAACCCGCTTGTGGACTTAGGAGCGCAGTATGAGCTGAACTTCTGGGGCTATGGAGTGGGCGGCGGATACAAGGGCCACAAGAGGCTCGTGCCGTACATACAGGTGGGCTTGGGCTTCACTTACTGCAATGATGCGCTGACAATGAACATTCCCGTCGGAGCCGGGATAAAATACAAGGTCAAGCCGCGATGGAATGTCGGCGTAGACTGGACAATGCGATTCTCTATGAGCGATAAGCTGGACGGCATAGAAGACCCCTACAGGATAAAAAGCGGTTTCCTGAAAAACAAGGACAGCTACTCGATGACGATGTTTTACATATCATACGACCTCTGCCCTAAATACCGCAGGTGTAACACAGAATAGAAAAGACACATGTACAAGGAACAAGTAGATATGACTCGAGTGCCTCGTCACATAGCCATCATCATGGACGGCAATGGACGATGGGCACAGGCGCAAGGAAAGGAACGCACATACGGACATCAGGCTGGAGCCGAGCGCGTGCACGACATCATGACCGCTGCGGTGAATCTTGGTGTGGAGTACCTTACTCTCTACACCTTCTCTACCGAGAACTGGAAACGTCCTGAGGCCGAGATAGCTGCCTTGATGTCCCTGCTCCTCAAGCATCTGGAGGAAGAGCTGTTCATGAAGAAGAACGCCCGATTCAGGGTTATAGGCGATATGGAAAGACTGCCGGGGATGGTTCAGAAAGCGTGTGAATATCTGGAAGAACGCACCAAGAACAACACTGGCACATGCATGGTGCTCGCGCTGAGCTACTCTTCTAAATGGGAGATAACGCAGGCTGTGAGGCAGATGGCACAACAGGTGAAGGAAGGCAAACTTGAACCAGAGGACATCACAGAAGATGTGATAAGCCAGCATCTGGCCACCAACTTCATGCCAGACCCCGAGCTGATGATACGCACGGGAGGCGAGGAAAGGCTGAGCAATTATCTGCTGTGGCAGTGCGCTTATTCGGAGTTTTATTTCACACATACATACTGGCCGGACTTTGATGAGGAGGAACTATGCCATGCTATCGTTGACTATCAGGGCAGGCAGCGACGGTTCGGAAAGACGGGCGAGCAGGTGACAAGCAAATGACAGTCTCGGCGAAACATGCAGCAGGAGGCCCTGCCAATGCTGAATATATAATTTCTTACAGGTGGCTGGCCTTTCATGTTCAAAGAATGTATCCAGCGCATTGCAGGAACGTGTCCAGCACATTGTAAGAATGTATTTAGCACATTGCAGGAATTTATCCAGCGCATTGCATGAACGCATCCAACGCATTGCAAGAACGCATCCAACGCATTGCAAGAACGAGCCGCACATTATATAATATATAAGAGCAAAGAACAATAAAGCAACACATACATGAGCAGAAAAAAGATCGCCATACTGGCATCGGCCATTTTGATGCTTCTCTCCATCAGTGCAAGGGCGCAGGTGCAGACAGAGCCACAAATAGTATATGGCAACCATAGCGATAAATACGTGATAGGCGGAATAACCGTGGAAGGCGTGAAGAACTATGAGGACTATATCCTCATCGGCATATCAGGACTGTCGGTAGGAGAGGTCATAGAGATGCCTGGCAAGGATATCACTGACGCCATCAAGCGCTACTGGAAGCATGGCTTGTTCTCATCTGTAAGCATCGAGGCTGACAGTATAGTGGAAAACAATGTGTATCTGAAAATCAAGCTCGCCATGCGTCCGCGCGTGGCGCAGATGAACATCAACGGCGTGAAGAAGTCTGAACAGGACGACATAGAGGAGAAGATTGGCATCATCAAGGGCAACCAGATCACTCCAAACATGGTGGACAAGGCCAAGATTATCATCAAGAGATACTATGCCGACAAGGGCTTCAAGAACACCGAGGTGGACATCGTGCAGCGTGACGACCCTGCCAAGGAGGGACAGCTCATCGTGGATGTCAACATAGACAAGAAGGAGAAGGTAAAGGTGCGCAAGATTCATATTGCTGGCAATGACAACATCCCCACAAAGAAGTTCCATGGTGGCTTCTTCTCTGGAGGCCTCATGAAAAAGACCAACGAGAAAGGCTTCAAGAGCTTCTTCAAAGCCAAGAAGTTCATACAGGACAAATATAAAGAGGACAAAGACCGCATCATAGAGAAGTACAACGAGTTGGGCTATCGTGACGCACTCATATACTCAGACAGTGTGGTGGATGTGGGTGACAACCTGGTGGATGTGTACATCAACATCGACGAGGGTGAGAAATACTATATCCGCAATGTGGAATGGGTGGGCAACACCATCTACAGCACAGACGCGCTGAACAGGGTGCTCCAGATGAACAAGGGAGATGTCTATAACAGGGTGCTCATTGACAAGCGACTCAGAGACCAGGGCGATGGCCTGTCTGTCAGCAACTCCTACTACAACGAGGGATATGTCTTCAACCAGATCAATGACGTGGAGAAGGATGTGGTGGGCGACTCCATAGACCTTGAGATACGTATCTACGAGGGAATACAGGCAACCATCAACAAGGTGAAGATATATGGCAACACACGCGTGTATGAGGAAGTGGTGAGACGTCAGCTCTACATGAAGCCGGGCGACCTCTTCAACATGGACGCTTTCAGACAGTCTGTGCAGGAAATAGCGCAGATGGGACACTTCGACCCAGAGCAGATGAACCCCAAACCTGTGCCCGACCGCTTCAACGGCACTGTAGACATAGAGCTGGGACTCACTCCTAAGTCGAGTGACCAGATAGAGTTCTCGCTCGGATGGGGACAGACAGGTGTGATAGGAAAGGTGGGACTGAAGCTCACCAACTTCTCTATGCGCAACCTGCTTGGCAAGGACAAACTGCACCGCGGCATCATGCCACAGGGCGATGGACAGGAAGTGGAGATAAGCGCCTCTACCAACGGAAGCTACTATCAGTCATATTCCATATCGTACCTCGACCCATGGTTCGGCAGGAAGCGCCCTAATCAGTTCTCTGTGAGTGCTTTTTTCTCACGCCAGACCGACATCAGCAGCAGTTATTACAACAGCTCATACTATAATAACTACTACTCCATGCTCTATGGCTACGGCAACTATAACAGCTCATACTACAACAGCTACTCAAACTACTATGATCCTGACAAGTACATCGAGATGCTTGGCGTGAGCATAGGATTTGGCAAGCGCCTCACATGGCCAGACAACCGATTCAGCTTCTCCGCTTCGCTCGGCTACACGCGCTACATGATGAAAGACTGGGAATACTTCCTCATCACTAATGGCAACTGCAACAACATCAACCTGACACTGAGCCTCTCGCGCAACAGCATAGACAACGCTATGTTCCCACGCCGTGGCTCAACCATCTCTGCTTCAGTGTCGTTCACGCCGCCATACTCACTGTTTGACGGAGTTGACTACAAGAACATGGCCACAAGCTATCTGGACGCCAACTACCAGAATGACATGAAGCGAAAGTACCGCTGGATTGAATACCATAAGTGGAAATTCAACTCGCGCTTCTACGTGCCACTTGGCAAGCAGGACAAGTGCTTCGTGCTGATGACACGCTTTGACTTCGGACTCTTGGGCAGCTACAGCAAATACAAGAAGTCGCCATTCGAGACCTTCTATGTGGGTGGTGACGGAATGTCGGGCTACTCGTCATCCTACTACTCAGAGACAATAGGTCTGCGAGGCTACGACAATGGCGCTCTGACCCAGGGATATAACTACGGATACGCTTATGACCGCATGACAATGGAGCTGCGCTATCCTCTCATGCTCAAGGGCTCAACCAACATCTACGCGCTTGCGTTTGCTGAAGCGGGCAACGCATGGACAGAGGTGGGCAAGTTCAATCCGTTTGACATGAAGCGCTCCGCCGGTGTAGGTGTGCGCCTATTCCTCCCTATGGTGGGCATGATGGGTATAGACTGGGCTTATGGATTTGACAAGGTCAACGGCTCGAAGAGTTACAGCGGAAGCCAATTCCACTTCATACTTGGACAGGAGTTCTAAAAACACTAAAAACAAGGGACAGACATGAAAAAAGTGATTCTCACAATGATGGTGCTGGCGTCATCGCTTGCTGCCAGCGCACAAAAGTTTGCGCTTGTGGACATGGAATACATCCTCAAGAATGTGCCTGCGTATGAGCGTGCCAACGAGCAGCTCAACCAGGTCTCAAAGAAATGGGAAAACGAAGTGGAGGTACTCCTCAAGGAAGCAGAGACACTCTACAAGAAATACCAGTCTGAGTCGGTGTTTCTATCCGACGCTCAGAAGACAAAAGCCGAGGAGGCAATAATGGCAAAAGAGAAGGAAGCAAGCGACCTGAAGAAAAAGTACTTCAGCGGTGAGGGCGAGCTATACAAGAAGCGTCAGAGCCTTCTCGCCCCTATACAGGACGAGATATACAACGCAGTGAAGGACATATGCGACCAAAAAGGCTATCAGCTTGTGCTGGACCGTGCCTCAGGCGGAAGCATCATCTATGCCTCGCCCAAGATAGACATCAGCGAGGAAGTGCTCACTAAACTGGGCTACTCATACTGATTGCAGTACCCTGCCATGAAGGTGACAGGTGCTCCTGCTGCCTAACCATGCTAATGACAACATGAAAAATCAATAACTAAAACAACAAATAGAAAAAATGAAGAAAATTATTTTAGCTATCCTCTTGGCTCTGCCAATGACAATCTTTGCTCAGAAAATCGGACATGTTAACTCTGGTGACATCGTTCAGGGCATGAGTGACTACACAGCCTTGCAGACAGAAATCCAGAACCTGCAGAAGCAGTTCCAGGACGAGATGCAGCGCAAGCAGACAGACATCCAGACTAAGGCCGACGCTTACGACAAGGAAAAAGCCACTCTATCTGAGACTCTCCGCACATACCGTGAGCAGGAGCTCCAGAAGGCATATGAGGAGTACCAGCAGTTTGGACAGACAAGCGAGCAGGAACTCCAGAAGACTTACCAGACCAAGATGTCTGCCATCCAGGAAAAAGTGATGAAGGCGGTGAAGGAAGTGGGCCAGGCAGAAGGCTTTGCCTATGTGCTGGACGCAGCAAGCATCCCATTCATTGGCACCACAGCTATAGACATCACAGACAAGGTGAAGGCTAAGCTCGGCGTGAAGTAATCAGGACATTCTGCATATAAGTCATAGAAGAATATGCCTGTAACATAAAACAACTTTCACAACATGAGAAAGACAATAATGATGATAGCACTGCTTGCGTGCGCTGGCCTCGTGTCAGCGCAGGAGGCAGTGCCTTCTGTTTCTCTGACGGAGAAACAGGACACGACAGCCAATCGCCGACAGGCAGCGGACATGATGAAGGCTGATGTGAGACTTCAGCCGTTTGGCTATCTGTCATACGAAGAGGTGATGCATGCGCTGCCAGAATACGCGCAGGCAATGAAAAGCCTCAGCAGTCTGAAAGACACTTATGACAAGGAGGCGCAAAGGGCAGAACAGGAGTTCTCCAAGAAGTTTGCGGAATACCTCGACGGACAGAAAAACTTCCCGGAAAACATCATGCTCAAGCGTCAGAAGGAACTGCAGCTCCTCATGGAACAAAACACAAAATTCAAGCAAGAAGCTGAAGGCCTACTTGCCAATGCCGAGAAGGAACTTATGGAGCCTGTGCACAAAGCGCTCAAGAACGCCATATATCTGGTGGGAAAGAAGAATGGCTATGCCTATGTGCTCAACACTGATTCCAACACTTATCCTTACATAGACGGTGGTGTCGGTGAAGACTGCACTGACGCAGTGCTCGTGCAGTTGGGAATCAAGTAAAGGCATGATGAGCAGAAGCGCACGGCCTTTTCGGCATGAGCAGCTCGGCATAGTGTATTCGGATATAGCGAAAAATGCAAATCATGCACATCCTGCTGTATAACTACCATCTAAAACATCAGATTCGGATATAGCGAAAAATGCAAATCATGCACATCTTATTATACGACAAGTGTCCTTGAGACGCTGCTTGGATATATCGAAAAAATGCACATCATGCTTGCCTGCTTATTATGATTCACAGAAAAAATATAATGGAACAACTGCTTATGACAGGAAAAAATGAGAAAGGGCCGATAGGTGTCTTCGACTCAGGCTACGGCGGACTGACTATCCTTGACGGCATAAGGCAGCGCATGCCACAATATGACTACATCTATCTTGGCGACAATGCGCGCACGCCCTACGGCACCCGCTCCTTTGATGTAGTGTATGAGTTCACGCTGCAAGCAGTCAAGAAGCTCTTCGCCTCGGGCTGTCCGCTTGTCATTCTGGGCTGCAACACAGCTTCGGCTAAAGCCTTGCGCTCCATCCAGCAGCAGTATCTGCCAGAACATGCCCCGTCCAACAGGGTGCTCGGTGTCATCCGCCCTACGGCAGAAATAGTGGGCGAACTGTCAAAGACAAGGCATATAGGCGTGCTTGCGACGGAGGGAACCATAAAGTCGGAGTCGTACAAGCTGGAGATAGAGAAGCTCTATCCAGGCACTTCCATCGTGGGACAAGCCTGCCCCATGTGGGTGCCGCTGGTAGAGAACGATGAGTTTGACAAACCTGGAGCCGACTATTTCGTGAAAGACTCCATCACCAAGCTCATGAAGAAAGACCCGCTCATCGACACCGTGATACTCGGATGCACACACTACCCTCTGCTGCTCGACAAGATCAAGCTGTACATGCCGGCAGGAGTGAAGGTCATCTCCCAGGGCAAATACATAGCGTCAAGTCTTGAGGATTATTTGCGCCGCCACCCTGAAATGGACTGCCGGCTCACCCAAGGAGGCACATGCCAATACCTCACAAGCGAGTCCCCCGCCAAATTCAGGGAATGCGCAAGCCTCTTCCTTAAGGAAGATGTGCATGCCACACGTGTCACACTCAACTGAGCGTGGCATGCTTCACATTAAATGTACACAACACATTAGTCTGCGCCACATGTGTCACACTCCACTGAGCACGGCATGCTTCTCGCAAAAAGAAAAATCCACACGCACCGCTTCTCTGAGAAGCTGATGAGTGTGGATTATGTCGGGATGACGTGACTCGAACACGCGACTCCTACGTCCCGAACGTAGTGCGCTACCAACTGCGCTACATCCCGCTATAAATAAGGCTCGCTGCATGGCTGACGTTAATGAAAAAAGACAGCCCTTTCAACAAAAGCATTGCAAAAGTAGGCAATAATTTTGTTATGGCAAAACATTTTTCGCAAGAATTTCAAGAAAAGCTGTTATAAAGTCATACTTCTATGGCATCAGGGCCAATAAAGGCATATAGCGGAAACACTTTGTCCATGCGCCTCAGTGGCTGGCACAGTTGCAAACCAAATATTACATCCACAGTGCAAAAAGTGTGAAAAACGGATTCAATTCACATAAACATGTTGAAAAATTATGAAATTCACCGCCGCACACTTTGTGTAAAGATAAGAAATTATTAACTTTGTGCTGATTTAGGGCGAGCGTAGCCTTGATAGGATATTAAGCCGCAAAATGATGGCCGTTGCGGTCCTTGCGGACGATGCAGGCATCAGCAAAATGAAAATCGGTAAAAAGATATTTTATTCACTTTATAAATAACAAAAATACTATGGCATTAGATTTGACAAAGTATGGCATCACTGGCTCAACAGTGATTGCGCACAATCCTTCTTACGAGAAGCTCTTCGAAGAGGAGACAAAGGCAGGCCTCGAAGGTTATGAGGTAGGTCAGGTAACTGAGCTCGGCGCAGTTAACGTGATGACTGGTATCTTCACTGGTCGTTCGCCTAAGGACAAGTACATCGTTGACGATGCACAGTCTCACGACAAGGTATGGTGGACAACAGAGGGCTACAAGAACGACAACCACCCAATGTCTGAGGACGTTTGGGCACAGGTGAAGGCACTCGCAGTGAAGGAGCTTTGCAACAAGAACCTCTATGTTGTAGACGCATTCTGCGGCGCAAACAAGGCTACTCGCCTCGCTGTTCGTTTCATCGTTGAGGTTGCATGGCAGGCTCACTTCGTAACAAACATGTTCATCAAGCCAACAGAGGAGGAACTCGCAAACTTCGAGCCAAACTTCGTCATCTACAACGCTTCTAAGGCAAAGGTAGAAAACTACAAGGAGCTCGGCCTCAACTCTGAGACTTGCGTAGCTTTCAACACTACTTCACGCGAGCAGGTTATCATCAACACATGGTACGGCGGTGAGATGAAGAAGGGTATGTTCTCTATGCAGAACTACTATCTCCCACTCAAGGGCATCGCTTCAATGCACTGCTCTGCAAACTGCGACATGAACGGTGAGAACACAGCTATTTTCTTCGGCCTTTCAGGAACAGGTAAGACTACTCTCTCTACAGATCCAAAGCGTCGCCTCATCGGTGATGACGAGCACGGATGGGATGACGAGGGCGTGTTCAACCTCGAGGGCGGTTGCTACGCTAAGGTTATCAACCTCTCTAAGGAGAATGAGCCAGACATCTACGGAGCTATCAAGCGCAACGCTCTCCTCGAGAACGTTACAGTAGACGCAGCAGGCAAGATCGACTTCGCAGACAAGAAGGTCACAGAGAACACTCGTGTCTCTTACCCAATCAACCACATCAAGAACATCCAGCCAGGTTCATCTGCACCAGCAGCAAAGAATGTCATCTTCCTTTCAGCTGACGCATTCGGTGTTCTTCCTCCAGTGTCTATCCTCACACCAGCACAGACTCAGTACTACTTCCTCTCAGGATTCACAGCTAAGCTCGCTGGTACAGAGCGTGGCATCACAGAGCCAACTCCAACATTCTCTGCTTGCTTCGGCCAGGCATTCCTTGAGCTCCACCCAACTAAGTACGCTGAGGAGCTCGTCAAGAAGATGGAGAAGTCAGGCGCTAAGGCTTACCTCGTGAACACAGGTTGGAACGGTACTGGCAAGCGTATCTCTATTCCAGATACACGTGGCATCATCGACGCTATCCTCGATGGCTCAATCCTCAAGGCTGAGACAAAGAAGATTCCTATGTTCGACTTCGAAGTGCCAACAGCTCTTCCAAACGTTAACCCAGCTATCCTCGACCCACGCGACACTTACGCTGACGCTTCACAGTGGGAGGAGAAGGCTAAGGATCTCGCAGCTCGCTTCATCAAGAACTTCGCTAAGTACACTACTAACGAGGCTGGTAAGGCTCTTGTTGCAGCTGGTCCACAGCTCTAATGCAGAAGACAGATTGTCTAAATCTGAATATATATCCAAAGGGTGTGCCGCATGACGGCGCACCCTTTGTCTTTTTCGAGCCGTAGGGTCATAAATGGTCAGAACCATCATCTGCAAGTAGGTGCTCATAATTATGGGAGCGGCTTACTTCAATAAATAAAATAATTTTGAACACTTACTTAACCCTACAGCTCTAATAAATTTGAGCACCAGCTTATTTGTAAATCTCAGAATAAACCTGTAACTTTGCCGAAAATGTATGATAAATGGCAAAGAAAAAATATTACGTAGTATGGAATGGCGTAGAAGACGGGGTCTACACTACCTGGGAAGCCTGCCAGCAAGCCGTGGAAGGCTTTCCGGCAGCAAAATACAAATCGTTCAAGACAGAATCGGAAGCAGAGGAAGCCTTCGAGATGGGCTATGACGCCTACATGCAGGCATCGGCAGAAACGGCCGTTTCCACAGAAACGTCAGTCCCATCCCCTGCCCCAGTCGCATCGCCAGCCCCCCTGCCCCAAGGAGCTATCAACGAGTCCATAGCCGTAGACGCGGCGTGCAGCGGCAATCCAGGCAAGATGGAATACCGCGGCGTGTACTTGCGCACAGGCAAGGAGATATTCCATTTCGGTCCCGTGTATGGCACAAACAACATAGGCGAGTTTCTTGCCATAGTGCATGGACTGGCACTCCTCAAGCAGAAAGGGCTTAACGACATGCCGGTCTACAGCGACAGCGTCAACGCCCAGCTGTGGGTGAAGCGCAAGAAATGCAAGACCACCCTCGAACGCAATGCCAAGACAGAAAAGCTCTACCAGCTCATCGAGCGTGCCGAACAGTGGCTGAAGAACAACACATACTCCAACCGCATAATAAAGTGGCCCACTGAGCAGTGGGGCGAGATACCTGCTGATTTCGGGAGAAAATGACCCAGCGGCAGGAATGGCCTCCTGCAGGGAAAAGACAGGCAGCGCAATATGATAACAACTTGGCGATGCTCCCCCCAAAAATGACTTGGGCAATGGCATAAGGAAAAAATATCAGCAGGCAGAGAAATAAAAAATGCCTTTATTAGTGTTATCTCGCAAAATAACCTTACCTTTGTAAAGAAAATAATCCTTAAAAAACAACACATATAAATGGGTAGAATACTTATCATCGGTGCAGGAGGCGTTGCCTCAGTGGCTGCACACAAGGTCGCACAGAACAGCGACATCTTTACTGACATCATGATAGCAAGCCGCACAGAGTCAAAGTGCAAGGCTCTCGCTAAGGCTATAGAGGCCAAGGGACTGGTGCCAGCAGGCAGCATCAAGACAGCGCAGGTCGACGCCGACAAGGTGCCTGAGCTCGTGGCCCTCTTCAACAGCTACAAGCCAGACCTCGTGATGAACCTTGCCCTGCCATACCAGGACCTCACCATCATGGAGGCATGCCTACAGAGCGGAGTCAGCTATCTCGACACAGCCAACTATGAGCCGAAGGACGAGGCGCATTTCGAATACTCATGGCAGTGGGCTTTTAAGGAACGCTTCGAGCAGGCCGGCCTCACAGCCATCCTGGGCTGCGGATTCGACCCGGGCGTCACTTCCATTTATACAGCATACGCAGCCAAGCACCATTTCGACGAGATCCAATACCTTGACATCGTCGATTGCAACGCGGGCGACCACCACAAGGCCTTCGCCACCAACTTCAACCCTGAGATAAATATCCGCGAGATCACGCAGAAGGGACTCTACTGGGAAGACGGCAAATGGGTGGAGACAGAGCCACTGGAGATACACAAGCCGCTCAGCTATCCTGAGATAGGCCCCAAGGAGTCGTACCTTCTCCACCACGAGGAGATAGAGTCGCTCGTGAAGAACTACCCCACCATCAAGCGCGCTCGCTTCTGGATGACATTCGGCGAGCAGTATCTCAAGCACCTTGAGGTGATACAGAACATAGGCATGTCGCGCATCGACGAGGTGGAGTACACAGCCGAGGCAGCCGACGGCAGCGGCCCAGTCAAGGTGAAGATAGTGCCACTGCAGTTCCTCAAGGCTGTGCTTCCCAACCCTCAGGACCTCGGAGAGAACTATGAGGGCCAGACCAGCATCGGCTGCCGCATCCGCGGACTCAAGGACGGCAAGGAAAAGACCTACTACGTCTACAACAACTGCTCCCACCGCGCTGCCTACGAGGAGACAGGCATGCAGGGCGTGAGCTACACTACTGGCGTGCCAGCCATGATAGGAGCCATGATGTTCATGAAGGGCATATGGAAACGTCCTGGCGTGTGGAATGTGGAGGAGTTTGACCCAGATCCATTCATGGAGCAGCTCAACAAGCAGGGACTGCCATGGCATGAGATCCACGGAGGCGACCTCGAACTCTGACCGTGCACCTCTCTGGCTGTAGCCATGCAGATGACGGCCAGCGTGCCCTGGGCATCCTGGCCTTACAGAGGCAGAAGGAGACGCCACGTAAGGCAATACGCTATGAGAGTAGGTGCGGCGACTACGAGAACGTCCTACTAAAAATAATTTTGAACACCTGCTTAATATAAGGAAAACTCAATAATGGCAAAAGACAAGAAGGCGTCAGACGACGCACTCACTCCGCAGCAGAACAAGCTCAAGGCTCTTCAGGCTGCGATGGACAACATAGAAAAGAATTTCGGCAAAGGCTCCATCATGAAGATGGGCGATGAGAACATACAGCATGTGGAGGTCATCCCATCAGGCTCTATCGGACTCGACGCGGCTCTTGGCGTGGGAGGCTATCCCAAGGGACGCATCATCGAGATATTCGGTCCTGAGTCATCTGGTAAGACCACACTCGCCATCCATGCCATAGCCGAGTGCCAGAAGCGTGGAGGCATAGCGGCCTTCATCGATGCTGAGCACGCCTTCGACCGCTTCTATGCGGAGAAGCTGGGAGTGGACATCAACGAGCTCCTCATCAGCCAGCCCGACAATGGCGAGCAGGCTCTGGAGATAGCCGACCAGCTCATACGCTCCAGCGCCGTGGACATCATAGTCATCGACTCTGTGGCAGCCCTCACTCCAAAGGCTGAGATTGAGGGCGACATGGGCGACAACAAGGTGGGACTCCAGGCTCGCCTCATGAGCCAGGCCCTGCGCAAGCTCACAGGCAATATCAACAAGACCAACACCACCTGCATCTTCATCAACCAGCTACGCGAGAAGATAGGCGTGATGTTTGGCAATCCTGAGACCACCACAGGCGGCAATGCCCTCAAGTTCTATGCCAGCGTGCGCATCGACGTGCGCAAGAGCACTCCTATCAAGAACGGAGAGGACATACTGGGCAACCTCACCAAGGTGAAGATTGTGAAGAACAAGGTGGCTCCTCCTTTCCGCCGCTGTGAGTTTGACATCATGTATGGCGAGGGCATAAGCAAGAGCGGCGAGATAGTGGATCTTGGCGTGGACACTGGCATCATCAAGAAGAGCGGCAGCTGGTTCAGCTACGAGGGCTCACGTCTCGCTCAGGGACGCGATGCCACAAAGCAGCTCATGATCGACAACCCCGAACTGGCTGAAGAGATCGAAAAGAAGATTCATGCGGCCATCACAGGGCAGGAGTATGACCCGTCTGAAGACGATGACGACAACGCAGCAAGTGCAGACATCGCTGCGCCTGAAGACTACACGCCAGCCGAGGACTGACCGTGGACGCAGGCTTCATGCTGCGCTACAGCCACACTCAGCACTCGTGCGGACATTAGCACACATATATGACAGAAGCCTCAGAATGCCATGAAAAAGTGTTCTGGGGCTTTCATGTTCTTGAGCGTGGCCTGTGGAGCCTCCGCATGGGAGGACATAAATGACCGATTGCCCACGCTCGCTCTCTTGACGGGAAACCTGAGAGAAGCTACATGAGAGTATATACCTAACCGACTTAATAAGCAAGACTTCTATGCTAAAGAAAAACTTCAACCTTAAATATGAGGTTATGGACTACCTCTTCATAACCTTCGGACTGACCCTGTATGCGCTGGGTTGGACAGCCTTCCTGCTTCCCTATGGCATCGTGTCAGGCGGCCTCACTGGTGTGTGCGCCATCATCTACTACGTCACAGGCATAGAGATGCAGGTGAGCTACCTTGTCTTCAATGCCTTCCTACTTCTCGCAGCAGTGAAGATACTCGGACTGAGATTCTGCCTCAAGACCATATACGGTGTCTTGGCCCTCACCTTTCTCCTCTGGGCCATGCAGAGGCTCTTCCTGGGTGGCGATGCTACTGACGCTGAAAAGTTGCCAAAGATACTTGGGGAGGGACAGGAGTTCATGGCTGTCATCATCGGAGCATCGCTCTGCGGCATGGGACTGGCACAGTGCTTCCTCCACCAGGGCAGCACGGGCGGCACGGACATCATAGCCGCCATTGTCAACAAGTACAAGAACATCAGCCTGGGCCGCATGCTCCTCTATCTTGACATCATCATCATCAGTTGCTCCTATTTCATCTTCCACGACTGGCGGCGGCTTGTGTTTGGCTTTGTGGAGATGTTTGTGTGCTCCACAGTGCTCGACTACGTGATGAACTACATACAGCAGTCGGTGCAGTTCTTCATCATCACCAAGCGCCCAAACGAGATATACGAGAAGATACGCACGCAGATGGACCGCTCAGCCACTCTTATCCAGGGCACAGGCTGCTATAGCGGAGAACCTGTGAGCATACTCATGGTGGTCATCAAGAAAAACCAGTCTATCGAGCTTTTCCGCCTCATCAAGGCCATAGACCCCACAGCCTTCATCTCGCAGACCAAGGCTCAGGGAGTGTATGGCGAGGGCTTTGACAAGATAAAGGTATAGCCAGGCTGTCTGCTGAGAAAGATGATTTTCGGCTGGAAAAAGGTAATCATTCTGAGACCTGCACATATAGTGCACATCCAGTGAATGGCATGTGACAAACGACAGCAGCGACAGTCCGCTTCTATACGAAGTGGGCTGTCGCTGCTGTCGTTGCACATGCGCTGAACTTGCTCAAAGTGACAGAAGTGACAGAAGTGACAAAGTGACAATGCAGTAAAATATAGTAAAACTATATAAAATAAGTGATTTTGATGAATTGGACAAGGATATGTCACTTGTCACTTTGTCACTTCTGTCACTTTGGGGCGGCGGATGTTTTCAGATAGTGCAGTCAAATGTGTTCTGGCTGAAGGTCCTGCAATCTCGCAGCTCGGACATTTGAGGGGTGTGATGCTTTGCGTATCACTACCCAATGCTTTGTGTATCGCTACCCAATGCTTTGTGCATCGCTATCCTATGCTTTGCGCATTGCTACCCTATGCTTTGCGCATCGCAATCCTATGCATACGTCTATTCGTGGACTCTGGCGCGGCAAGCGATGTCTGCTTATTTCAGTTCATCGAGATAATAGCTTATCCTGCCACCCTCATCCCCAATCTCCACATTGGCGTCATACCAGGAGATGATCTGGATCTTGTAATACCTCTCTCCGTCACAAGAGCGGATGACGTAGGTGTGGAACGAAGGAGAGTATACAGGAGGAGGGCCAGAGAAGCTCATTGCGTTGGCCAGCACAGGGTTGGCGCTCACAAGCTGCTTGGCTGGACCGTTATTAGGGTCGAACCATGGGTTCTCTTTGAAGTCGAGATGGTTCTTGATGAGATATTTGTTCCAGTCGTTCTGTGACATGGTGACATAGACGCTTGCTGAGTCATCTGCAGTGAAGGTCATGTTGTTGCTGGCGAGGTAGGCATCCACCTGAGCCTTGCTTGTCCATTTGTCATAGTTGCCATATCCCATGTCGGCCGCTCCGCCATTGCCTATGCCGCTTGTGCCGCTGTTGGTGCGCAGGCGGTAGCCGTCAAAGGCTATGTCCCATTCAGTGGCTGGATAAGCCATGTCGTCGGGGTCATCCTTAAACTCTTTCACGGTGACGCGTTCATCCTTCTGCACTCCCTCATACCAGTACACCAGCGTGTCTTTGCCGTAATACTCAGTGGGTGTCTTGCCATCGATGGTAGCCACCACGCTTTGGTTGGGGTTCATCACATTATAACGATGCCCGTTCTTCAGGTCGAAATAGAGCCAGTCGTTGGTCACTCCGGTGCTGTAGCCTGTCTTTCGTGGCAGGGTTCTGCCGGTGAATTCTTCCGCTTCATAAGAAACGCACCCTGTCAGGATTGCTATGCCTAATGTGTATAGTAGTGTATTCTTCATCATTTCTTCTTTCTGAGTCCTTTTACTAATTCATCTACCAAAATCTCCACCTGCACGTGTGCCTTGGCTCCTGCCGTGGCTGGCACGTTGAACATGGTGATGCCTGAGCCTAATGTCTTTGGCACATAGTTGAAGATGTTGTCTACACCCACCGTCACCTTCACCTTGTTGTATAATGTCTGTATGACTGACAGGTTGCATAGCACATACTGTGGCAGGGTGCAGCGGAAGTAGGCATCGTGGCTCTCACCGTTGTACGAGAGGCGGTCCTGCACATCAAACTTCTTCTCGCCCATGTAACTTGCCGAGAAGGTGGCGCCCAGTCGGTAGTTCTTCTTCGTGTACTTATAGTCGAGACTCGCCGTGGCAGCATGAGGCGAAGTGGTGTTCACCTGGATGCCGTCGTTCTTGCTCACGTTCACGTAGCTGTATGTGGCATTGGCTGTGAAATGCTTGAGGAAGTGCCAGCGCATGATGGCCTCAAGTCCTATGAGGTTCTGCTTCGAGAGGTTGGTGTACTCGAAGTTGTACTGCATGTCGTAGATGCGCCATACGCCCTCAATCTTCTTGCGGAAGAAGTTGCCATACACATTGCCAGAGATGAAGAAATTGTCGTTCGAGTATTCCGGACCGAAGCTCACGTAGTTGTTCTTCTCAGGCTTCAAGTCCTCGTTGCCCTTGATCATGAACATGCCGAGGTGGTCCCAGTTGAAGAACAGCTCCTTGATGCTTGGCGAGCGATAGCCCATCGAGTAGTTGGCTCTCCATGCCCAGTGCTCCGACGGACTCCACTTGAAGGCAATCTTAGGCATCGCCATCAGTCCGAAGGCACGGCTGAAGTTGGTTCTCACACCTGCCG
>CAKQRW010000050.1 GCA_934271655.1 uncultured Bacteroidaceae bacterium
AAAAACTGGGTTACAGAACGAACCAAAACTCTTAAAAAAGTGAGTTAAAATTGGTACAACGAACTGGACACCCTAATTATTTTTCTATTTGACTCGCGCCATCGTAAGACTGACGTTCCTTTTCTACCAGAAGAAACCATGCGGACACAACGACCGACAAACGGAAGCAAAAGGCGCTCAAGAGCGTACGGCAAATAAGAGACATGTCAAATTTGACATTGTAAAATAATTTTCGGTTCCTACCTAACATCGTTAAACAACAACCAACAAGACATGAAAGATTTCAACAAGGAGCGCTTCGTGGCATACGCCAAGTATGACCTCAACGCCAATCAGATTTTTTACAAAAATGCAGGTATCAGCATCTTCATGACAACTATAGGAATGATGCTGTTTCAAGTACTGACCAAGTGGGCCATATTCAAAGCTGTTGGGACAGACTTCACCCCTATGGACGATGGACAGCCAATGCCTGCAACTGTATTCATATACATGTCATCACTGATTCTGCTGGCTTCCTACCTCTGGGCTGGCAGCATCGGCATCTGCATCATGGCTGGCAGCTGGGCGCACGGCCTGAGAAAGAAGCAAGGAAGAATCAGGGTACTCACGTTGCCAGTGTCTTCACTGGAAAAATACTTGTGGCACACGGGGCTGATGGTTGTGGGAGGTCTTGCTGCCATGGTCTGCTCTATAATAGTGGCCGACCTGCTCAATGTGCTTTTCACCTGGGCTGTTACAGGAATATTTGATTGGAGATTCTCCACTCTGATAGCGCTGGCAGATGGCACAGACTACATCCTGAGCATTTGGAATAGCGAAGAAGCATTTTCTTTAGGCTTCATCACCATGCTTGTGCTTGTTGAGATAAGCTGTATGGTAATGCAGACAGCCTTGTTCGTGATGTCCAATTCCATAATGTTCAAGTACAATGTCATCTTCACCTTTGTGGCACTGAGCGTCGTGAGCGGCCTGCTCAACACCGTATGGCAGATTACGCTTTACACACTCAGCAATTCAGATTTCGACCTATTACAATATCTCAATAATATTAGCAACACCACACAATGCATCACATTCTACTGCACGACCGCCATTGCCATCATAGCCTTGCTGTCTTTGGCGGCAGGCATATACTATGCAGGGTACAAGCTTTTTCAAAAGGCACAGATATATGACAAATGGAATAAATAAAAGTTAAAATACGCCAGCTGTATTGTTAAATATGGCAGATACAAAAAAATAAACTGACTATTATGCAGTTCAAAGAAAATAAAGCTATATATTTGCAGATAGCAGACCTCATTTGCGAGGACATTGTGACAGGAAAACTGGGAGAGAACGACAAGATACCGAGCGTGAGGGAATATGCCACCACACTGGAGGTGAACGCCAACACATGCGCGAGGGCAGTCGACTGGCTGCAGGGGATGGGAATCATCTACACCAAGCGCGGACTCGGCTATTTCGTTAGCGATGGAGCAAAAGCGGCGGTACTCTCCATGAAAAGAGAAGCTTTCTTCACAAAGTCACTGCCTGAAATGGCAGCAGCTATGAAGATGCTTGGCATTGGCATAGACGAAGTGGCAACAGCCCTGGCAGAGCTACTCCACTGATGCCGCACACATTATATAATAATAAGCGCATACCACATACCAGCACACATGCACTCCTTATATTATATATGTGGCCTACAACCACCTAAACAGGTACGATATGACACGAATCAAAAACTCTTAATAAACAACTTAAAAACATCCTGACGTATATGAGAATAAAGCAGTATGCAATTTTCGCCAGCATGTTTATGCTGGCAGGGACAATGAACTCTTGCAACAATGACAGCAAAGGTATCCAGGAAGCGTTCGGCATTGAGTCTCGCTATGACGATTTCAGAGACAGCAAGACATGGGGCAAGGTGGTCAGCAAAGAGATACCGGTCGCAGCCTTCAGCGGCATAGACCTGCAGGGATGCGCCGATGTGGACTTCTACCAAGACGATGAGGTGAGCGTGGTCATCACCGGCAACGAGAAAGCCTTGGCTCTGTATGAAGTGAGCGTGGAGAAAGACATGCTTACTGTGAGAGCTTCAGAGCAGCGGAGATTCACCAACCATCCAGAAGTGCTGATAGAGGTGCATGCCCCAGCCATATGGAAGATAAGAAACGTTGGCACAGGAGACGTGGACCTGAAGAACACCGTAGCGCTGGAGGGCGACCTGATGGTTGACGCAGACGGCACTGGCGACGTGGACATTGACTACATAAAATGCCACAAGCTCTCTGTCAGACAGACTGGCACTGGCGATGTGGACGTGAAGCGCGGCAAATGCAACGTGATAGACATTGAGAGCACGGGCACTGGCGACGTGGACATTGACGCAAAGGCCACAACGGTGAAGACTATAGTGAGCGGCACTGGCGACGCAGACCTGAAGGTCAATTGCGAGACCCTTGATATCACAGCTAATGGCACAGGCACGGTAGAGGCCAAAGGCAAATGCGGCACATTGACGAAATGTTGCAACGGCCTGGGCAAGATACGCACAAAAGACCTTAGGGCGACCAAAGTAAACATCATAGACTGACCGAAGCCCACTAACAAGACAAAGGCCAACGGTGCCATGGCACCGTTGGCCTTACTAGCAGAAAGGCCTACAAGCATAGCCTGCACCAATAAAGGCCGTGGCACAGCCACTTACACTTACGCCAGCCACAAAAGAGACTGGCACAAGACTAATACACATTCACCGAACAAAAGTAAAACAGCTTTTCATCTTTTATACCAAAGCAGGCCGCTCTCATATTTGCCGCGCCCAGTCCAGACTTTCTTTTCCTTCAGCCTATCAGTCACTACGCCCGAATAGTCCTTTTAGGCAGGTGAAGAACAGCCTATCCCAAAACAGAGCACATCGGCTAAAAAAACAATCATGAGTGCCCTACTTACATTCCACAATTACACACACCTTTTACACTTAGTTAGTATGACAAACAGACACATCACAGCGCTGGTTGTGGCAGCATGCACCATGCAAGGCATGGCACAGACCCAGATAGACATCAGCGGAAACAATACTTCATCAAACTACATCTCGTACGACAGACAGGTGGCACTTCCCTCAGACAAATGGGCAGACGTGTACATGGCGCGCTACTGCTATTTCTCGTCAAAAGTGACAGGCAGCGGCACACTCAACCTTCACGCCGGAGGCGAGCGCTGCTATCTCGGCACAGCCAAAGGGGCATCATGGCCAGACTGGAGCCTTTTCAAAGGCGATGTTCACGTCTATCCATACAAGGAAAAAACACAGAACGCTGGCTTCTATGGCGTGATACTGGCACATGGGGGCAAAGCATTCTCTCCTGAAAACATTGAAGACGCCATAAGATCAGGCAAGGTCAACTCATCTATGGCAAACAACAAAGTGACGCTGCACGACGGGGCCACTATGGCATGCGAGGCCAACACCAACGGAGCGGGATTCAGGATAGGCGAACTTTGGACAGAGAAGGGCTCATGCATCCAGGGCTACATGAAGAAGGGCACAAGGCCTGCATATTTCATAGTAGGAGCCCTCAACACCGACGCATCCATGGCCGGAACCATAGCTCCGCCAAGCTACAGCGACACCCATCTCGTGGGACTGATAAAGGAGGGCACAGGCACATGCCGCATCACAGGCAATAACAATTACATAAGCGGTTGCCTGAGGGTGACAGACGGCAAGGTGCTGGTGATGAACGACGCCGAGGAAGCCAAAGCCGGCAAACTCAGAGGAGCAGTTGGCGCAAAGGCCAGCGCCAAAGATGCCATAGCCTTCGTCTTTGAAAAAGGTGTACTTGGCGGCACAGGCAACATTGCAGGAACTGTGGACAACTATGGCACCATAGAGCCTGGCGACAATGGCATAGGCACTCTGCACATAGCCAACTACACATCGGCAAGCAGCAAGCCAGACCTGTGTCTGAGACCAGCTTCTGCGCTGGACATCGAAATTGGCGGAGAGCAAAACTGCGACATGATAGATGTGGCTGGTGAACTCAAGTTTACCGACATCAAGCAAGACTTCTCCACAAGCGACAAACATCCCATGGTGAAGCTCACTGTGGCAGAAGGAGCCGAACTGAACGTAGGCAATGAATTCGTCATTGTCAAGGCTGAGAAGAAGAACACCGACAAGGGTACATGGACATTCGACCTCGTAAAGCCAGAAAAGTACACTTGGGAACTTGTGGAGCACGAGGATGCCAACGGCTACACACTTGCCGCAAAACTGACATCGCTGGAAAACCAGCAGGGCGGCACCACAGGAGAAGATGACAACAAGCCTGAGGAAGGTGAACACATGGGAGCCTTCTATGATGACGGCATCGATGACCGGCTCGACGACACGAGCCTGAGAGCCTATGCGGAAAAGGATGGCATGTGGATAGGCACTGCCATCTCCACATGGAAGAACGACATCACCAATGCCTCGCTCGATGTATCCAAAGAGGCCGGCAAGGAATTCAACATGCTGGTGGCGGAAAATGAAATGAAGTTTGATGCCATAGAGCCTTCGAGAGGCGAGTTCAATTACTGGGCAGCAGACAATCTGGTCAACTATGCAAAGAACCACAGCATGAGGATGAGAGGCCATTGCCTGGCATGGCACTCGCAACTGCCAGCATGGGTGTCAGCCGACGGAAAGAAGAACGACAAGGGCTGGAGCCGCGAAGAGGCTCTGAAAATTTTGGAGACACATATATATAATGTAGTGAAACATTTCCAGGGCAACGTGGACGAATGGGATGTGGTAAACGAGTGTCTTGCCGATGACCAGACCACCGTGAGAACCAACCCTGACGCATACGACCTAAGAGAAGAGAGCGTGTGGATGAAAGCCATAGGCGAGTCGTACATAGACTCGGCCTTCGTCTACGCCCACAGGGCCAATCCTGAAGCCAAGCTGTTCCTAAACGACTATGATGTTGAGATGCAGGGCAAGGCCAAGGCCGCAGCCTTCTACAATCTGGCCATGAGACTAAAGAACGACGGCATACCTATCGACGGCGTGGGCCTGCAATGCCATTTCTCCACAGGCGACATAGACTCTGTGATGCTTGACAAGACGATGAAGAAGTTTGCGGAAGCTGGACTGAAATGCACAATCACCGAACTGGACATGGGTGTGCCCTCCACTTCAGCAAGCGACATGACTGAGCAGGCAAGATGCTACCGCGTGATCACCGACATTGCGCTGAAGAATGACAACTGCCACAGCATGGTCATCTGGGGAATGAAGGACAACGACAGCTGGAGAAGCGCATCAAGCCCACTGCTCTACAGGGCCGACATGAGCAGGAAACCTGCCTATTATGCCGTGAGATCTGCCTTGAGACACCAGCACCTTCTCAACGAGAGCACCTCCATCCAAGCTCCATGGGCCACTGGACAGAGAAGAGAAATGTATCCGAAAGGAACATACAGCACGAGCGGTGCAAGCTTGGAAAGGTCAGACATAGCTCCAGGAATAGTCATAATAGACGGAAAGAAATACATGAGCGGAAAGTGAGTGCGCTCTGACTATAGTGAAAAATGCAGCCAAGATGGAAAATATCTACCTTGACTGCATTTTTTTCTGAAAAACGCTTGCCAGTTTACAAGAAATGCTTACATTTGCATATCTTTTCACAACAAAAAGTGATAAAACAACATAACAGCATGGGTGGAAACGCCTGTACTATAAAAACAACATAAAAAACACTTCTGAGACATGAAATCATTTTTCGGCACATACTTTTATTTTTACTTTTACTTTAGCAAGAAGTAAGAGCGGGAAGGTGTATGTCGATACATGATGTAAATTGATATTAACTTATATAGTCCCGCTCAGATAGAGCGGGACTTTTTTTGTAGTATGAGAAAGATAGCTATACAAGGAGAAGTTGGCTCATTCCACGATGTGGCAAGCCACTGCTACTTCGAGGGTGAAGACATTGAGCTCATCTGCTGCGATACCTTCGAGCAGGTGTTTGAGGAGATGAAGAAAGACTCCAATGTGATCGCGCTGGTAGCGATAGAAAATACCATAGCGGGATCGCTGCTGCACAACTACGAGCTGCTGCGCGAGAGCGGAGCGCAGATTGTTGGTGAGCACAAACTTAGAATATCGCACTCCATCATGTGCCTGCCTGATGAAGACTGGCAGGACATCACAGAAGTCAACTCACATCCTGTGGCCCTGATGCAATGCAGAGAATTCCTTAAAAGCCATCCTGAGATGAAGGTAGTGGAGACCGACGACACCGCTGGCTCGGCAAAGCGCATCAGCGAGAACAAGCTGAGAGGACATGCGGCCATCTGCTCCAAGGCCGCAGCCAGCATCTACGGCATGAAGGTGCTGGAAGAGGGCATAGAGACCAACAAGCACAACTTCACACGCTTTCTGGTGCTGGCAGACCCATGGCAGGCCGAGGAACTGAGCATACCGAGCAAATCAAACAAGGCAAGCATCGTGTTCAGTCTTCCGCATAGCGAAGGCTCTCTGTCACAGGTGCTGTCTATCTTCTCTTTCTACAAGATCAACCTTACCAAGATTCAGTCATTGCCCATCATCGGCAGAGAGTGGGAATATATGTTCTACATCGACGTAATGTATGATGACTACACACGATATCGCCAGAGTATTGACGCCGTCAGGCCGCTGACCAAACAGATGAAGATTCTGGGGGAATACCGGGAAGGCAAGAATACCGTGCAATAAACATAAGTATAAACACACAGGCAGGCGCATGGACATGATTTTCTGCTTGAAAACTGTTTTCCAGCTTTTCAGAGAAACAGCTTCCAAAAGCCAGAGAACCACCATTTCCACACATTCAGAGAGAGAGAGAAATACTACATCCATGTGGAATACGCACACTCCTTGAGGCTGCCGCCAAGTAAAAAATATAGAAACATGATACAACCAGCAGACAGACTTTCATTAGTATCTGAATACTATTTCTCAAGAAAGCTGAAAGAGGTGGCAAAAATGAACGCTGAAGGCATGGATATCATATCCCTTGCCATCGGGTCGCCAGACATGCCGCCAAGCGAGGAAACCATCAAGGTGCTCTGCGACAACGCAAAGCTTCCAGACGCACACGGCTATCAGCCCACTGCCGGCATTCCCGAACTGAAGAGGGCTATGGCAGGATTCTACAAGAGATGGTATGGCGTGGAACTTGACCCAACTACAGAAATACAGCCGCTGATAGGAAGCAAGGAGGGAATACTGCATGTCACCCTGGCACTGTGCAACCCTGGCGACAAGGTACTGGTGCCCAATCCTGGATATCCCACATACACATCCTTGAGCAAAATCCTCGGACAGGAGATAGTGAACTACGACCTGAAGGAGGACAACGGCTGGCAACCCGATTTCGAACAACTGGAAGCCATGGACCTGACAGGAGTGAAGCTCATGTGGACCAACTATCCCAACATGCCTACAGGAGGCAGAGCCACACGCGAACTGTACCAGAAAATCGTTGATTTCGCGAAAAGACATGACATCGTGGTAGTGAATGACAATCCCTACTCTTTCATACTGAACAGGGACGAGCACCTCAGCATACTGCAAGTGCCTGGCGCAAAAGAGTGCTGCATCGAATTCAACTCAATGTCTAAAAGCCATAACATGCCAGGATGGCGCGTGGGCATGCTCGCCAGCAACAGCACCTTTGTACAATGGGTTCTGAAGATAAAGAGCAACATAGACTCTGGCACCTTCCGCCCCTTGCAGCTGGCAGCGGCACAGGCCTACGAGAATTCGGAAGCATGGCACACCCACGCCAACGTGGAGACTTACGCCTCCAGAAGAAAGATAGCAGAGGAGATAATGAAGACGATGGGATGCACCTTCGACAAGACCCAACAGGGCATGTTCCTTTGGGGCAGGATTCCTGACCAGTACACTGACGCTGAAGAACTGACAGAGAAGGTGCTGCATGAGGCGAGGGTCTTCATCACTCCAGGATTCATCTTCGGCAGCAACGGCAAGCGATACGTGAGAATAAGCTTGTGCGCCAAGGATGAAAAGATGAAAGAAGCACTGAAAAGGATAAAGGAAATATTCGATTAGGAATATACTGACTCTCCATCACTCAAGAGCGGGGCTGGCAGGTTCCAAAGCCTCAGACCCATTACATACCTCAAAAACATATTACAGATAACAAATAAAACACATAAAGACATGGAATTAGAACTCTTACCATTAGGTCTGCCTTCAGACAGCGAACGTCCATTCGTGATAGCAGGCCCATGCTCAGCAGAAACAGAGGAGCAAGTGATGACAACAGCAAGACAACTGGCAGAAAAGGGATGCCACATGTTCCGCGCCGGCATATGGAAGCCACGCACCAAGCCAGGAGGCTTTGAGGGCAACGGCGAGAAGGCCTTGCCATGGATGCAGGAAGTGAAGAAGGAAACAGGCATGCTCACCGCTACAGAGGTAGCCACACCAGAACATGTCGAACTGGCGCTGAAGTATGGCATAGACATACTGTGGGTGGGCGCGCGCACAAGTGCCAACCCATTTGCAGTGCAGGCTCTGGCAGACAGCCTTAAGGGCGTAGACGTGCCAGTGCTGGTGAAAAATCCTGTCAATCCAGACCTCGAACTGTGGATTGGCGCGCTTGAGCGCATCAACGGAGCTGGCATCAAAAGACTTGGAGCCATCCACCGCGGCTTCTCCAGCTACGACAAGAAGATATACAGAAATCTTCCCATGTGGCAGATCCCTATCGAGCTGAAGCGCAGAATACCAGGACTTCCTATCGTAAATGACCCAAGCCACATCGGCGGCCGACGCGACCTCATCGCCCCTCTCTGCCAGCAGGCCATGGACCTCGGCATGGATGGACTTATCGTGGAGAGCCACTGCAACCCTGACGCAGCGTGGAGCGACGCCAGCCAGCAGGTCACACCAGATGTGCTCGACTACATTCTCTCCATCCTTGTCATCCGCCAGGAAATACAGACTACAGAAAACATCACCATGCTGCGCAAGCAGATTGACGAGATAGACAACAGCCTCATCGAGCTTCTGGCCAAGCGCATGCGCATCAGCCGCGAGATAGGACAGTACAAGAAGGAGCACGACATGACTATCCTGCAGACAGCACGCTACAGCGAGATTCTCGACAAGCGAGGCGCACAGGGCGCTCTGATGGGCATTGCACCTGAGTGCATCAAGAGTGTCTTTGAGTCCATTCACGAAGAGTCTGTCAACCAACAGATGAAAATCATCAACGAGGCATGAAAATTCTGATATTAGGCGCAGGAAAGATGGGGGCGTTCTTTACAGACCTGCTTTCCTTCGAGCACGAGGTGGCTGTTTACGACATAGACGCAAAAAAGCTGCGTTTTATGTACAACACTTTGAGATTCACCTCTATGCAAGAGATTGACGAGTTTCAGCCAGAACTGGTCATCAATGCTGTGAGCCTGAAATACACCCTGAAAGTGTTTGACGATGTCATACCCCACCTTCCGCAGACATGCATACTGTCAGACATCAGTTCGGTGAAGACCGGCTTCAAGGAGTACTACGAAAAGACTGGCATGAGGTACGTAAGCACGCACCCAATGTTCGGCCCCACATTTGCCAACCTAGGCAAGCTGTCGAGCGAAAATGCCATCATCATCAACGAGGGCGACTTCATGGGCAGATGCTTCTTCAAGGAACTCTACAACAGACTGGAGCTACACATTTGCGAATACACATTTGAGGAGCATGACAAGACCGTGGCCTACTCGCTGTCCATTCCATTCATCTCCACATTTGCCTTTGCAGCTGTGATGAAGCACCAGGACGCCCCTGGAACCACCTTCAAACGCCATATGAAGATAGCGCAAGGCGTGCTCTCTGAAGACGACACCCTGCTGAGGGAAATACTCTTCAATCCTTACACTAAGGACCAGGTGGAGCAGATACGCAAGGAGATGAAGGAAATCATCGACATAATAGACAACAGGGATGAGGAGCACATGCAGGCTTACCTGACAAAAATCAGGGCCAACATCAAATAAGGGCATCCTGCATATTAGGATTTATGAAAAAAAAGAGTGGACATTGACTTTCAGCAATGTCCACTCTTTTTTGATTCATATTCACCAGACATGTGTTGAAGTATTTCCGGTCTGAGCTTCACAAGTTCCTGCAAGTCGGCAAATGCGCCATCCTTGTCACCCTGCCGCATGCGTATAGACCCGCGCAACTGTAATGCATCTGCATCATGCAAGCCAAGGGTCACAAGGACATGGTCAATGTCTGCAAGAGCGTCATCAAGCATACCCGTTTCACTCAGCAGAGTAGCTCTCTCTTTGCGAGCCTCCACATCATCAGGGTTGCCCTGTATAGTTTTAGACAACTCCACTATTCGAGAAAAAATGTTTTCTGATGTCATAATACCTTGTTTTCTTTTGCTTTAAATAATATTTTATGTAAGTAGACACAATCATTCTTGATTTTTGGCACATATCATTGTACCGTCAACCACAACGCGCTCCTCTGCCATCAAAGACCTTATCGCCGCGACAACAGCACCATAGGGATATTGCCCAAGCTTGTGCACCTCCACAATTCCATGCTGCTTTCCGTCAGACAGCAGCTGGAGCACGGCTTGCGAGATGTCATCCTGTTCGCTGCCTCGCTCACGCATAGTCTTCTTCTGCTCCAGACATACATCACAGCGTCCGCATCCCTCTGTGGTCTTCTGGCCAAAGTAATAAAGCAACATGCGGCTTCGGCAGTATTTTTCAGAAGATGCATACTGTATGACAGACCTTATACGCTGGTGATAATCATCCTTGCGCTGCTGGTACACGCTCGGAGCGAGTTGCACACGATCCGTCTCCACACGTGAAACGGTATAGGTGACCGTTGGCGTGACACGGCGCGGGATATAGTCGATGATACGACGTATGTGCAGATTCTTCAGTATATGGTAAATAGTGTCCGCACTCAATCCCGTGCCATGAGAGATGAACGTCTCCTCTATATATACAAAATCAGCAAACAGTCCCGTGTAGTTGCGAAATAAAAACTGCATCACCTTCTCCGTGTCAGCATCGGCTTCACGTATGCGGTACAAGTCACTCTTGTTCACAATGAAGTGTATGGCAGACTGAAACTCATGCTGTTCATGATACTCGATATATCCTGCATTGCTAAGTATCTTCAGAGCACTGTTGGTCTGCACAGGAAACTGCCTAAACTTGCGGCAGAACGTGTCTATAGGGAAGAAAAAGGTGCGTCCCTCAGCCTCACCTACACCTACCCCCAGAAAAAAAGCGACGTTTTCATATGTCTGGCGTATATAGTCAGGCTCAGGATAAGTCTCCGCCTCGCGCCTGCTGATGGCGGTCATGTCGCCTGGTGTATATAGCAGCACTGCATACGATGATTTACCGTCTCGTCCGGCGCGCCCGGCCTCCTGAAAGTACGCTTCGATAGAGTCTGGCATGGAGTAGTGTATGACCATGCGCACGTCAGGCTTGTCGATGCCCATACCGAAGGCATTGGTAGCCACCATCACCCGCACACGGTCGCTGGTCCAGTTTGCCTGGCGCATATCCTTCTCTGCAGTGGTCAGTCCTGCATGATATGCAAGAGCAGGAATGCCATTTTCTTCGAGATAGCGCGCTATCTCCGATGTGAGTGCGCGCGAGCGCACATACACAATGGCGCTGCCATCCCTCACGCTGTTGAGTATGTGCGTTATCTCCTCAAGCTTGTTATGGCATCGCCGCACCACATATATGAGGTTTTTGCGCTCGAAACTCATTGATATGACATTGCGCTTGCGGAAGACAAGACGCTCCTGAATATCTTCCACCACCTTGGGCGGAGCTGTGGCTGTAAGCGCAAGTACAGGAACGTCATGCGGCAGCAGTTGCCTGATGTTGCTAATATTAAGGTAAGAAGGGCGGAAATCATATCCCCACTGCGAGATACAATGCGCCTCGTCTACAACCAGGTAACTCACAATGCCTGCCATACGTTCCAGCTTGGCAATGAAAAGCGGAGAGGACAAACGCTCTGGCGACATATATATGAAATTGTACGCACCAAAGACACAGTTGTCGAGTATGCGTACTATGTCATCATGCATCAGTCCCGAATAGATGGCTTCCGCCCTTATACCACGGCTCTTCAGCTGCCTTACCTGGTCTTTCATGAGAGATATGAGCGGTGTGACTACAATCGTCAGTCCCCCCTTGGCAAGTGCCGGCACCTGGAAGCATATTGACTTGCCGCCTCCTGTAGGCATAAGCCCCAAGGTGTCACGGCCTGAAGATATGCTGTCCACTATCTGCCGCTGTATGCCACGGAAATCTTCATAGCCCCAATAGTCCTTGAGTATTTTGCGATATATGTCTTCTGGCATTACATTACTTTTACTGTGTGTGTTTATCGTAAGCAGGCGTTCAATATTATTTTATAGTATCGACGTAAGCCACTCTCATATTTGCCATGCTCCATGTTGCAGTTTTTCCTTCTGTCTATCAGTCACTATGGCTGCGTATAGTTACTTCAAACAGAAGAAAAATCTGCCCTGGAATAGAGCACGCCAAATATAAAAATAGTTATGAGCACCTACTTAGTTGCTTACAGACAGAACAGTACACTGGAGTCAGGCCAATGGCGCCAACAGCCCATCAGTCCTCAGCCTCGTCATGCTCACATGTGCGTATGTCCTCTATCTGGAGCTGCGCCTCGCCACGCTTGCGTGTGTTTTCCTCTATGCTGTAAACTATGTCAAAAGAGTGCTTGGTCTGGATGTAGCGTGCTTCCGAGCTCTGACCGAAAGCTATACCGTTCATCACATTGTTGGACTTGCTGTCCACCAGTTCCAGCTTGATGTGCTCTTGCTGACGTCCCACTACCTTGCTGGTACCGTAGTCAAACACCCTCTGCGTGCAGAAGATAGGCTTAGGGTTGTTGGGGCCATAAGGCCTCATCTTCTTAATCTCGCCTTGCAGTTTCGTCGTGATATCACGGAAATTTATCATGGCATGTATGTCTATATTAGGCTTCACCTGCTCTGCTGTGATATTAGCCTGCACATACTCCTGAAATCGTTGCTTGAAAGCTTCCACATTACCAGCCTTCATCGATAGTCCAGCCGCATAGGTGTGGCCTCCGAAGTTCTCAAGCAAGTCCTCGCAGTGCTGTATGGCCTTGTAGACATCGAATCCGCTGACGCTGCGCGCACTCCCCGTCACGATGCCGTCATCAAGTGTGAGTACCACTGCAGGGCGGAAGAATTCCTCTGTGAGGCGTGATGCCACAATGCCTATGACACCCTTGTGCCAGTTGGGATTGTAGATGACCACAGCTCCTTTATCCTCTGTGTCGCCCATCTGTGACACCACATGGCTGGCCTCTTCAGTCATGCGTTTGTCCAGTTCCTTGCGTTCCTCGTTGTACTGATTGATGGTGGCAGCCATCTCCTTGGCCTTGCGCTCATTGCGTTCCACTAGCAGATTGACAGATTCCATGCCGTTCTGCACCCTTCCACTGGCATTGATGCGCGGCCCTATCTTAAAGACAATGTCGCTCATGGTAAGTTCCTTGCCAGTGAGTCCGCACACATCTATCATGGCCTTTACGCCTGTGCTCGGATTGCTGTTGAGCTGCCTCAGACCGTGAAAAGCGAGAATGCGGTTCTCCCCCATCACAGGCACGATGTCACTGGCTATGCTGATGGCACAGAGGTCAAGCAAGGGAATGAGCGAACTAAACGGTATGCCGTTGCTTTTGGCGAAAGCCTGCATAAACTTGAATCCCACTCCACATCCCGACAAGTCAAGATACGGATAAGTGTTGTCGACTCGTTTCGCGTTGAGAATGGCCACTGCAGGCGGCAGTTCGGCATCGGGCACATGATGGTCGCATATGATGAAATCTATGCCACGCTCCTTGGCGTAGCGTATCTCCTCCATCGCCTTGATGCCGCAGTCGAGCACAATGATGAGTTTCACTCCCTTGCTGGCAGCATAGTCCACCCCTCGCACAGACACTCCATATCCCTCCTCACTGCGGTTGGGTATGTAACATTCTATGTTTGAATAAAACTGCACAAGGAAACGGTAGACAAGGGCTACAGCTGTGCACCCATCCACATCATAATCCCCGTATACCATGATGCGCTCACGCTGTCCCATGGCATAGTTGAGCCTGTTCACCGCCTTATCCATGTCCTTCATCAGGAACGGATCGTGCAAATCGCGCAGCAATGGCCTAAAATAGGCATAGACCTGCTGTCGCGTGACGATACCACGGGCCACAAGCAACTGGGCTGTGACTGGACTGACACCGACTTCTTTTGTCAGCTGGTCCGCCACCGCCTTCTCTTGCGCTGTTGGTGGTTTGTAATTCCATTGGTAATTCATATCATGTCTTTTTTTTATCTTACTCCATCCCGCCTATGCCACAGACGCACAGACAGCGCATATTGCCTTGTCTCCTCCTACAGTCATCCCCTCTCATTGGCCTGCCGTCTGACTATCGCTTCCTCTTCTCACCTGCTTTCCACATGGCCGACCTTCCTTCTCACCTGCTTTCCGCATGGCCAATCCTCCTTCTCCTACGACACTACAGCTCAGCTATAACTCCGCATCAACTCCGCTTTCTGGCAATATCGTTGTAAAATTACTAAAAAAAATACACATAAACATTGTCCATACAAAAACTTTTTTGTTTTTTTACATTTTAGTCAATAATACTTGACATAAGTCACCATTTCCCTTCTGATTGTGAATCTTACTCTCATATTGCTTGTGCATACTGCCCAAAACATATAAATTTGTACTTCATTTTCGTGGTTTTTGGTTCTGTGGAAGCAAATGAGAGCTATCCTGTGACCGGTTGAACCACCATCTTCAATATATGTTTATATCTTTACCTCAAACATAAACACAATGTCTAAGCTCCCACTTATCATCACATTCTCACTCACGCTTTCCATCTGTGCTAAAGGACAAAATGCCATTGTCGGAAACGACATCCAATGGGATGACTTCATCAACATGATAGACGAGCCTGACATCGACGGCACACAGCTGGACGAAGAATGGCTGTCTGAACTTTATTACATACATAACAATCCGTACGACATCAACAAGGTTAAAGCTGAAGAACTGATGGAGCTTCCTCTCATCAGCGCAGAAAAAGCGGAAGACATAATAAAATATGTGAAGAAGAATGGACCCGTGATGTCTCTCGGCGAACTGATGATGGTAGAGTCTCTCAACGAGAATGACAGAAAAATATTGCGTATGTTTCTATGTGTGAGCAATAAAAGAGAGTCTTATTCTGACATGATAAAGAAACTGAAGAAAGGCAAGCACGAGTTAGTATGGAAAAGTGACCTGCCGCTATACACCAAGGCTGGATTTAAACATGTGGACAAGGAAATTCTGGAAAAGAATCCCAACAAAATCTATCTCGGAGACCGACTGCATCACGCTTTAAAATACGCATTCAATTGTTCCAGCCACCTGAGAATTGGGCTGCAGATGGAAAAAGATGCAGGCGAAACTGGCGTTGACTACAAAACAGGCTATGTGATGATAAAAGACATTGGCATCGTGAAAGAAGCTGTGGCAGGAAATTTCAAAGTGAGCTACGGCAAAGGACTAGTGACAAACACGTCTGTAAAATTTGGAAAATCCATGATGTCAGGCAATATAGACCGCATAGATGCAGGTGTAGACAAATATTCTGGCATGAGCGAATGGGGATATTTCAGCGGAGGAGCAATGACAATAAGGCTGGGCGACTGGGAACTGTCGGTATACGGCTCATCACGAAACGTCGACGCCACTTTCAGGAAAGACTCCACAGGCATCAGCGCCTTCAAGACAGACGGCATGCACCGCACATATCTGGAACGCAGCAAGAAAGGCAATGTGCATGTCAATGACATGGGAGCCAACATACACTGGGGCAAGGAAAATTTCATGCTCTCTGCCTCAATGGCCACAACACATATCGACACGCCACTGCTGCCCACATATGGCACACAGGCTTCTGCCTACAGAAAGTTCCAAGCCAGAGGCAAAGACTTCGCTGTCGGCAGCATTGCCTATCTATACAAGAGCCATAAACTGGCGTTTAGCGGCGAAACGGCTTACAGCTCAACGCAGTACCAGAATGGGACAGCATCACTCAACTGCCTTCGATGGGATGTCAACGACGCCAATTCACTTTCTTTCATCTGGCGCTATTATGGGGCGCAATTCATCAGCATCAACGGAAAGGCATTTGGCGAAAACTCTGCCGTGCAGAATGAAGAAGGCCTGTTCGTGTCGTGGACATCAAAAGCTGCAAAAAGACTGCAACTGTATATGCATACAGACATCATGTACTTTCCATGGCTTAAATATGGAGTGTCTGGAAGCTCCTATGCCTATGAGTACGCCACACAAGCCACCTACTCCCAAAGCAAGCGCACTCTCTTTTCTTTCAAGTACAAGATGAAGGCAAAGCAGAAAGACATCCAAATTGTGCAAGGTTCGTCTGGCAATAAAATAACGGCAATAGGATGGAGCACAAGCCATAGCGCAAAACTGACTGCCAACGCGGATTTGTCACCTTCATGGACGCTGCGGGCCAACGCATCTGCTGTACTTATTGCCACAGACACCAAGCCAAGTGAAAAGGGCTTTGCCCTTGGAAGCAACATAAGATGGAAACAGGCCTCAGGAAAAGCATGGGCCGACACAGGATTGACATGCTTCATCACAGACAGCTACAACGCAAGGGTCTACGGATACGAGACAAGCACACCATACTCATTCGGCTACACATCCTACTTCTACAAAGGTCTACGCTACACACTTACCGCATGCGTGCCCATAATAAAGCGCTCGCTGACACTCTACACAAAGTTTGGCTCAACCATATATTTCGACAGAGAAGCCATAGGGTCTGCATTGGACAAGATTGACAGCACGCACAAAGAAGACTTGCTGCTGCAAGCGAAATGGCAATTCTGACAACACAGCGTCACATAAGTAGACGCTCATAATTATTTTTTTATTTGACGTGCTATATCCCCGGGCAGATTTTTCTTCTGTTTAAAGGAGACAAAGATTGTGCAAACCGAATGCAGAGCGGCAAGCTTGCTTAGGCGATATGCTGAGGCGCAGCCATTCTTATTCAACACTGGCATAGTGACTGATAAACAGAATGGAAATATGACAGAGAGTGTTGCTGTAAATATGAGAGCGGCTTACTTCGATATTAAAAATAATTTTGAGCACCTACTTATAAAGGCCATGTTCCTTTATATACCCCACAACCTTCCTGTCAAGCCAATCACGCACCATCTCTTCACTGCCAGACCGCATAGCGTCACGTATCTGCGTGGAACTGATGTCATACAGTTCCGTATCAACTATCTTCACAGAATCTGGCAACGCCGTCTCGTCTATCGCACACCCTGGACGGCGGTACACCATCACGCCATACTTACGCAATATCTCATCATGACGATGCCACTTATGGAAATCCCGCCAATTGTCGGCACCTATTATCAGCGTGAACACATGCTGGGGATACGACCTGCACAGCGCAGCAAGAGTGTTCACCATATAAGAAGGTACCGGCAAGTGGCTCTCAAAGTCAGACACCTTGACATGCGACATATCCTCTGTAGCCAACCGGGCCATACGAAGCCTGTGCTCATAAGGAGCTATGCCAGCAGACTCCTTTTCCTTCAGTGGATTCAGAGGGGAGACCAGCAACCACAACTCATCCACCAGTCCCTGCTCCAATATCGAGGCAGCCAACTGCGTGTGCCCATTATGTATTGGATTGAACGAGCCTCCATATATTCCTATCCTCATGCCACCAGCACACTTATCCATGCACTTCCCTTTATCCATTTATACACTTATTTTTCTATGTTAGATTGCCAGGCAAGCCATTCACCGCACTCACCCGCATTTACAGCCAATCGGCTGACATGTGTTTTTCTCTTACGCAAAAGTAGCATTTTTTTTTGACCTGCCGCACATACATAGCACATTTTCTGCAAATAATCACAGTGGGCAGGCTGTAATCTTAACAGAAATCACTAACTTTGTAACATATTTATATTACACACGCACAAAAACGTCAACTGCAATAAGAAAATAATTCAAAACAACAAAGTATATACTTTTATGGAAAAAATCATACTTACAGGCGACAGACCCACAGGCAAGCTACACATCGGACACTACGTGGGCTCACTGCGCCGCCGCGTTGAACTGCAAAACTCTGGCGAGTTCGACAAGATATTCATCATGATTGCTGATGCACAGGCACTGACAGACAATGCGGACAATCCAGAGAAGATACGTCAGAATGTGATAGAGGTGGCTCTCGACTACCTCTCTGCTGGCCTCGACCCCGAAAAATGCAACATCTTCATACAAAGCGCAGTGCCAGAACTCACAGAACTCTCATTCTACTACATGAACCTCGTCAGTGTTCAGCGTCTGCAGCGCAACCCTACAGTAAAGACAGAGCTAGAGATGCGCAAGTTCGAGGGAGGCACACCTACAGGCTTTTTCTGCTATCCTATATCACAGGCAGCTGACATCACTCTATTCAAAGCTACCACGGTGCCGGCTGGAGAAGACCAGAAACCCATGCTCGAACAGACAAATGAGATAGTACGCCGATTCAACCACATCTACGGAGACATACTCGTAGAACCAAAGATTCTCCTGCCAGACAACGCTGCTTGCCTGCGTCTGCCAGGCACAGACGGCAAAGCCAAAATGTCAAAATCTCTCGGCAACTGCATCTATCTCTCTGACACGCCCAAAGAACTGAAGAAAAAGGTCAACAGCATGTTCACCGACCCACTCCACCTCAACATTGAAGATCCTGGACACCTTCAGGGCACATACACCGACGAGGCTGGAGTTGAGCATCAGTACCAGAACACTGTCTTCACATACCTCGATGCCTTCTGCCTTGACTCAGATTTCGAGAAGTTCCTTCCAGACTACAACAACCTCGATGAGATGAAAGCTCACTACCAGAAGGGCGGACTAGGCGATGGCACATGCAAAAAGTTCCTTCTCAATGTGCTTAACGACCGTCTCGAACCAATACGCCAGCGTCGCAAGGAATACGAAAAAGATATTCCTGGAGTGTACGAGATACTCAAACGAGGCACAGAAGAGGCCCGCAAAATTGGAGCAAAGACCATAGAAGAAGTCAGACATGCCATGCGCATCGACTATTTCGATGACAAAGAGCTCATAGCAGAGCAGACAAAGCGCTATGCTGACATGAACAAGTGAACATAGCTATAACACTACTGTGGCTTCCACCCATAGTCCCAACACCAATGATGATGTGTCATAACCGGGGTACCACGTAGAAGCAGCCTCTCAATAGCCAAAGGCCGTGCCTTAGGTTGTAATTACGGATATGCAACACAAAGCGCCCTGTAAACGACAAAAGTACTTGAACATTTATACTTTTGCCATTTACAGAGCGCTTTCTTTATTTTATATAATTCCACCCATGAGCACAATCGTTTTACTTCATGGACATATGCTATACTGAACATACAGCCGAATAAATCTCCATTGTTCGGCCTTCTTCATGCCTTGGACATATACTACGCTGGACATACAGCGTGGTATAATTGGTGGCCCGATTGGTGCTGGCATCTTGGACATATACTACGCTGGACATACAGCCCCAGCACAGACATGAATTTTTGTCACATCCTCACAAGAAGCCAACAATCAGTCATATTCTATATAAGGCCTTAGCCTGCCTATCTCCTCTACTGTAAAGATTCCAGTCGAAGCAAGTGCCTTTTCATCTTTAATCTTTCCATATAATCGAATATATCGCAGCAGGTCTCCTGCCTGTTCATACCTTATGTATGGATGAGCATTCAGAGTTTGAAAAGAAGCAGCATTTATCTTTATCTTCCTTAGTCCCTTGGCATTTCCAACACAAAACCATCTCAACAATTCTGGCGAAACTATCTTAATATCAAGCAACTGTTCCACATCATACACTCCTCCCAGTCTATCTCTATAACGCAATATAGCCCTACATATCTTCTCACCCACACCAGGAATCCGTCTCAACGTAGCAGAATCGGCTTCATTCACATCGACAACAGTATGAGCATCAAACTTGCGCTGTTCCTTGCTGCCACCAGTAGACGGCGTGCGTCCACCAGCATCTACAGCATCAGAAACATCTGTACATGCATTATAATGACTACCATCAACAATATTTCTTTCCTTTCTATCATAAGTTTCATGCCCAATGCCATCTTCACCATGTTTTACAGCACGAGAATAGCTGTTTCTCTTTCTCATTGCCACATCTGCACTCACTCTCACATACCTTGCCACCATAGCTACATCAGCTTCATCCCAACCATAAGTTTTTCCAAGGTCCTCAGCAGACGTGAAAATCTTTCCAGCAGCCCTATAGTGCAAGAAGTTCTTTACTTTGTAAGGTTTTATACCCAAAGAGACCAGCGTAGCAGAATCCACAGTATTAGGATCAAACTCATGCAATGCAACCTTACCTTCACCATTCAAACATTTTTCGCCATAGCCATAAGCCTCACCACTACCCGACTTACCTTTTACAGACGCTGCTTTAGCACCCACACTTTTATCCTCCTCGCTGTTTCTTTCCAGAGAATCAATTATACAAACAATGCCGGTACAAAAGACAGCTATAGCCAATATAGCAAATATAGCCCTTCTGTCTGCCTTGCCAAAATACAGAAAATCTTTAAAAGGATTACGAAACATAATAAAATAATTACTTTATTAAACAATGATATTATTTATAGCTTATGTAGCTTTTAGGGCATTATCGCCTTGTGGGCAACGAGATATAGATTCCATAGCCATCATAGCTCCTATAGCCCCTATCAGTCGAACAAAAAAGGGAGAGCCGCCTCCAGAATGATTCTGGAAGCGGCTCTCCCTGAAAGGAGGCGGCGACCTACTCTCCCGCA
>CAKQRW010000051.1 GCA_934271655.1 uncultured Bacteroidaceae bacterium
AACTTCTTGAAGACATCACGGTAGAATCCGTCGGCATGGGTGATGGCATGATACACCTTCTCGCCATGCTCGTTCAGAACGACATTGGTGAAGTTGTCATACTCGTCGATGATGAGGTAGAGTGGATAGCTATGTGCCTTTGCTGCCTTGAAGAGAAGCTCCAGCTTGTCAGCATACTCAGTCTTTGACAGGATTTCCTGCTTTTCCTCCTGGTAGTGCCTGGCATATTGGCGCACAAAGGCATCTATGTTGATGCTCATGTAGGCGTTGAAGCGCTCCTCCAGCACGTCTATCTTGCCCGTGATTTGAGAGAAATCAAGGAACAGCACCTGATAAGCGCCTTGCAACGGTGTGGGATGCTTGCCTATCCACAAGTTGCCAAAGAGACTCTCAAACTTGTCCTTCTGGTTGCAGTCATAGTATGAGTGGAGCATGCTGAGGAAGATGCTCTTTCCGAAACGGCGGGGGCGGATGAAGAAGAGGTTGCGTGGCTGCTTCTCCAGTTCTGCCAGAAACATAGTCTTGTCGACATAATATAGATTCTGTGTCATGACAGTGGCAAAATCAGCCACACCGTATGGCACTTGTTTTACTTGCTGTTCCATGATGCAATGATTCATGTTTGTAATATGAATGCAAAGATAGACAAAAAGTTTGGAAAAACAAGAAAATAAGCGATAAATTATTCTACGTGATATCATTCTCACATGTGCAGGCATGTGATGTTTCTTGCAAAAAAGCATCAAAGGTAAGCGGCTTTTCTGAAAAATAAATATGACCGCTTACCCTCTCTTATGATAATTATTTGTAACTTTGCATACAGACTAAAGTCATGTGTCAATATGGCATCATGTTTTTTTTACCTTCAAAATATCAGTAAATAATGGCATTATCGAATATAGAACGTCACTACAACAAGCATCCAGAAGATCTGCGTCTGCTGCGCAGGCATGGCATCGTGGAGTTTTCCACCACCATGCATCACCTGCACCGTTTCCTCAAGCCCAGTTTCAGCATACTCGACATCGGTGCTGGAACTGGCCGTTACACATCGGCTCTGATGGCTGAGGGATATAGTGTCAGGGCGGTAGAGCTGGTGCAGCGCAACATCGACGTGTTTCTGAAACGTGAGCCGACAGCAGATGTCATTCAGGGCGATGCAAGGCACCTCTCGTCAATACCCGATGACTCTGCTGACATAACGCTCCTGTTGGGGCCGCTGTATCATCTCATAGGTGACGAGGAAAAGCTCAAGGCTCTATGTGAGGCCAAACGCGTGACGAAGCCTGGGGGACTTATCTTTGTGGCATACCTGATGAACGAATACAGCATCCTCACTTACTGCTTTGCGGAGGAGAGGATAGTGGGGCTCATGGAGCGCGGAGCTGTAGACCAGAACTTCCATATCCAGGCCAGCCCAGACGAGCTGTATGACTATGTGCGCATCGACGACATTAACCGCCTCAACGAGATGGCAGGACTGGAGCGCAAGACAATCTTCTCGCCAGACGGTGCAGCTGACTACATGCGTACAAACCTTAACCGCATGAGCGAGGAAACTTTCGCGCGCTTCTTGGAGTATCAGAAATGCATCTCCGAGCGCCAGGACCTCATGGGCGCGGGCAGTCATGTGGTGGATGTGCTGATGGTGAGCTGAGCCTGCTGCTCCACATGGAGGCTGTGGACGCGGGCTTTCGTAGCGTCGACTCAATGTGCCTGGAGGCAGGATAGGCTGAAGTGGTGTGGACTCAGCGGCGTTGCCGAGCAGCCTGTCAAGTGCGGCTTGGGACGGTCAGCTTGCCGGCTTTCTGCATCCAGCAATATGCTCCTATGCAGATTAAGCAAGAAAGGAGCGAACCTGTGCATGTGCTTAGTCCCATGGGATAGAGCGTGTCGGGATACATGGTCGATGATAGCCAGGCAAGAGGAATGCGCGCGCAGACGATAGATGTGAAGTTGTGCGCAAAGGATATGGCGGAGAAGCCGCAGGCTGTGAAGAAACCGCTGAAGCAGAAATGTATGCCGGCAAATATGCAGTCCCACACGTAGCCGCGCAGATAGTCGGCTCCCTGTGCCAGCACCTGAGGATTGTCTGTGAAGATGCCGACAGCCAGCTGCGGAACGAATTGGAGAACAGTGGCGCATACCACGCCATATACGGTGGTGACCGTCATCGCGGCAAGCATGGTGCGCTTGGCACGGGCCATGCAGCCGGCTCCGATGTTTTGTGCGGAGATGGCAGACACGGTGGAGAGCATAGCCGACGGCACTATGAACACCAGTCCTATAAACTTCTCGACGATGCCCACGGCCGCTGCGTCGACAAGGCCGCGCTGGTTGGCTATGACTGTGATGGCCAGAAACGATATCTGTATGAATCCGTCCTGCATGGCTATAGGCACACCTATTTTCAGGATGCGTCTTATTGTGCCGAGGCGCAGGCGCATGTCGGAGCGTGTGATGTCGAGCAGTCCGCGCTGCCTGCGTATCGCCGCAAGGGCAAACAGGACGCTCGTAAGTTGCGATAAGGTGGTGCCGAGGGCTGCGCCTATTGCGCCCAGTCCGAAGAGACCTATGAAGAGGTAGTCAAGGGCTATGTTTGCCACGCATGCCACAGCCACGAAACACATCGGGCTGCGCGAGTCGCCCAGTCCGCGGAATATTGATGCAATGATATTGTATGCTATGATGAATGGTGTGCCGATGAAGCATACTGTGAGGTAATGTTTCATCTCGTTGACAGCCTCTGCAGGGGTGTCCATCATCTCCACTATCCAGTCGCTCAGGCACAGCAGCACAACTGTCAGCACGCATGCGATAGCGGCAAACATGGTTATGGTGTTGCCTACGATGGCACGTGCTTTCATGCTGTCTTTCGCGCCAACAGCCTGCGCGGTGAGAACGGTTGTTCCCATGGCCAGTCCGATAAGGACGACTGTGATGAAATGCATTACTTGCGCACCGTTAGATACGGCTGTGGTGCTGCCGACGTCGCAGTATTCTCCAATGACATATAGATCGGCAAGTCCATACAGAATTTGCAGGAAGTATGCAAGCATGTATGGTAAGGAAAATGTCATGATGTTTCCGAGGATGCCGCCTTGGGTTAAGTCTTTTCCTTTCATTGTTTCTTATAATGTGTTATGGCTTGTATAGTGTGTTATGGCTTGTCTGTAACAGCTCATTATGGATTCTTGGGGAATGTCAAGCGGTGTTTTTTCATGAAAGCTTGGGAAAAATATGGCAGGACAGGTGCGAATGGTCTCACCCAGTCGGCTATCAAGTCTATCTCCAAGATTATCCGATGAGGATTGCAAAACTCTGTTTTTGAATATCGAATGCAAAGTTACGAATAAAAAGCCGAATGCAAAGTTACGAATAAAAAACTGAAAAAGCCTTACCTTTGATTATTTTAACAGAAAGGCAAAATAAGAAGAGCGTGTGGTTGTCTGCGTGAATAGCCTATGGTTGTCTGCATGAATATTGCCTGCTCTTGATTCCGTCTTTTTGTCCTTTTGTACAAGATTAGCGCATGTGTCACAACACCATTTCACGTGCCTTCGGGCAGATCTTTTGAGGAATGACGGGGGCATGAGACATTATGTTATGATTTTTTTCAAAAGATGCCTGTGTTGTCGGGAATTTTCTATATATTTGCATAACGGTTATGTCGGTTGCTGGCATAGCACCTGACAATCAGAAATTAAACAACAATAAAAGGAAAGATAAAATGAAAAAGATTGATGTAAAAGAGTTGAATGATAATGTCTTTGAGACAATAGGCAAGGAATGGATGCTGGTTTGTGCTGGAGGCAAGCAGGACTTCAACATGATGACAGCATCTTGGGGCTGCCTTGGATGGCTTTGGAACAAGCCTGTGGCGATGGTCTTTATCCGTCCCGAACGCTATACCCACGGCATCATAGAGAACAATGAGTGCATGACGCTCTCTTTTCTCGGCAACAGCGAGGAGGCCCGCAAGATATACAACTTCTGTGGTTCTAAGAGCGGCCGTGACTTTGACAAGGCACAGGAGACAGGCTTGATTCCTGTGGAGACCGAGAATGGCTGCATCGGGTTTGAGCAGTCGCGGCTTACACTCGAATGCCGCAAACTCTATAAGGATGCAATGACAGAGGAGAAGTTCCTGGACAAGGGCTTGCTGCAGTGGTACGGCGCCAAGGGAGGATTCCATGATGTCTATGTGGTGGAGATAGTCAACGCCTACGTGAAATAAGTGGATAAGCACTATGGGACGTGTCATAATATGTGCGTCTCGTAGAGTGACTTCTGCATGTGGTTCAAGGTTGCGCTTTGGACTATAATGACGAGTATGCAACACGAAGCTGATACCTAAGCATCGGTCGAACGTCCTTGTTCTGACTATAATGACGAATATACGAAGCGAAGTGCCCTGTAAAGGTGAAGGCTCTTGATTATTAGGACTTTCACCTTTATGAGACACTTCGCTTATTAGATGGACTGGCCCGATGGGGCGCAGCTGTCTGCTCACTGCCAGTCGACCTTGTCCTGCAGAATGATGCCGTCGGCTGCATCGTCGGCTGTGAAAGTGGCTCCGCAATACTGCACGCAGAGCATCAGCAGAGGTTCCGTACCATTGTTGCGCACAGAGCGGCGGCCATCAGGTGCCACTCTCACCACGCTGCCCTCGCCAATGGGAAACACATGTCCGTCTACCTGAAACTCGCCTTTGCCGCTAAGGAAGAAATACAGTTCCTCATGCTTCTTGTGAGTGTGGAGAAAGCCTGTCTCTTGTCCTGGAGCAAAGCACTGGAATGAAAATTCGCCACCTGTGGCACCCACTGTCTGGCCGCCAAACACCTTGCCAGGTATCTTCACTCCTGGAGCCAGTTCGAGCATGTAGTCCTTGATTTCGTTCAGTTTGCCGAAGTCGGCTGCTGTGAAGTTTGCAGCCTTTGCAATGTTTTTTGCCTCTTTCATTTTTGGTTCGCTATTTAGTTGTTTTTTTAATTTGTTTTGTTCACCTGTCACTTTCCTTGTTTGCCTATTGAATCTCCCAGCAGAAAATCTGAGAGAATAGGATGGAACATGTGTGAATGCAATCATAAGCGCATTCAGCCTCTCTTGTGCATGCCAGTGGCATGTGATGCGCTGTCTTTCTGATTGCGATGCAAAGTTACGGTGAAATTTCAGGCTGTGCAAGAGGGTACAAAGACGTAAGATAGTAACGTGAAAGTAACTAATGCGGTGGCAAGGGACATGCCATGATGGCGGTTTAACAATGATTAACTGTGAATGTAATGGTTGATAAAGGAAAGTTGGTTACTTTTGTAGCCTGTAAACAAACATACGGTAACACACACTTATTTTGAAAGCAACACACACTTATTAGAGAATGGCAAAGATGACGAAGGAAAATGTGTACCAGGATTGCCCTATACGCAATGTGTTGGCGCGCATCTGTGACAGGTGGTCTATGCTTGTCATATATACACTCAACGCTCATGGAGGCGGCCCGGTGAGGTTCAACGCCTTGCGCAAGCTCATACCCGACATATCGCAGAAGATGCTTGCCAGCACATTGAGGACACTTGAGACAGACGGATATGTGACACGCACAGTGTATGCAGAGGTGCCTCCGCGTGTGGAGTACTCGCTGACATTTCGCACGGAGACGCTCATCCCTATAATGAATGGCCTGATAGAGTGGGCAGAAGTGAACATGGCCTCCATCATGAGGGACCGTGAAAAGACATGTAAGGAGAAGACGGCATGAAGAATTTCATTTTAGTTGGCATAGGCAGTTTCTTGGGTGGCGGGCTGCGCTACCTTGTCTCGCAGGCTATGGCGAATGCTTTTCCATCCGCTTTTCCGTGGGGCACTATGACTGTGAATGTGGGCGGATGCCTGCTGATAGGCTTTTTGGCAGCGTTGCCATGGGGTGGTGGAGAAATGAGTTCATCCGCCAAGATGTTGCTTACCACGGGACTGTGTGGCGGCTTCACGACTTTCTCCACTTTCATGAACGAGAGCAATTCGCTCATGAAAGATGGGCAATACGGGACTCTGTGCCTGTATGTGGCCGGAAGCGTGGCTCTCGGCATGGTGGCTGTGGCTTTGGGGCATCATTTGGCAGGTGTGGCAATAAGCCTCGTCAAGCAGGAATGATGGCTGGTACAATAATCATGTCAATACATAATCATACCGATGCAATATTATTGGCGATACTATAATCATACCGATATAATATTATAGGCGATGCTATAATTATGCCGATATAATATTATAGGCGATGCTATAATTATGCCGATGCCATGATTAAAATAGGCATGAGCCAATCAGTGTGAAGATGCTCAGACTGTGCGTGGCCCTTATTCTTCCCTGCCATTGCAGCGTGTGTGAGGCCATGCAGCATGGTACGGCTCACATCATGAGCATTATCCTGCCGCAGTCCTTGACGAAAAGGCTGGGGTAGTGGCAAATGACAGCATATACCTGTTTGCCCGTAACAGGCTGCCCGTCCTTGCGGATGTGCAGCCTGTTACGGTTTATAGCCTCTGCTATCTGTTCTGTGGTCATGCCTCCGTTTCTGGATGCGATGGCGTAGATTATGGCTTCTTCAATTTTCATCTTTCACATGTTTGTTGCGCATGACACATGCTTGGCCTTTGCGCTGTAGACTGGGGCGCGCTCAGATCTGTGGCTCCTTATTATAGCCGTCGCTGAGCGGTGCAGTCTCCACATTCTCTGCCTTGCTCACAGAGCTGCTTCCGTCGGGAGCTACGGTTATCTCAAGTGGCATGGAGACATCGGAGGTCTCGTCCGGGTCGCCTACTGTCACGATGAAGTGCAGGGCTGTGTGGTCATTGCTCTTGAGGTAATTGTAGTTCACGCCAACCACGGTGGACACCTTGGCAAGTTCGTCAGGTATGATGGACGAGAAGTCTTTCTTGTAATAAGTCTTATTGAAGACCTGTGAGCTGTCGCGGCTCACGCTGATGACCACGCGGCTCTCTTTGTATTCGGCTCCCTGCGAGTTGATGAGTGTGGGCATTGTGTCCACATGCTGCAGAGAGCAGGTGTAGCGGTAGACTCGTCCGCCAATGGTGACGGTGTCCTTGAGCGTGTAGTCTCGCAGTGCTGTGATGCCTGTGGCAGAGTCTGTTTCGGCCACTGTGCGCTCTTCTTGCTGTGCTTTGTCTTTACTGTCTCCGCATGACGCTGCGGCAGCTAGTGCGGCAAGCGCCATTATGCCGTTCCTTAGTGCTTTCATTGCTGATGCCTTTTATGTGATGTCCTTAATTGTTGTGCTTTATATTTTAAATGTTGTCTGTTATCTATTATATATATGATGCGTGCTTGTCGGCGCCTTGATGTCGTGTGGCGTGGCTGCCGTCAGGAAAAGCGGTGGTGCTTCGGCTGCTCTCTGCCCGTATCAAGCGCTTCGGTTGCAGTTTGTAGCTACAAATTTCGCAAAAGAAAGTGATTTGCACAAGTGAAAAAGGTTTTTATTGCATTATTATCCCCGAAATAGTTCCGCTTGTGAAAAAAAGGTGGTAACTTTGTGGGAAAAAACAGAAGGTAAAGCAAAATATATGGGACTTATCAGAAGAAATCCAAGAAACTGGCACGTCAAGAGCGGACAGCCCCTGACGGAGATGGACAAGAAAATCTTGTCATTTCAAAATAAGGGACATCTTGTCCCTACACGCGACCTCATCAAGACTCCAGAGCAGATAGAGGGCATACGCACGGCTGGCAAGCTCAACACGGCTGTGCTCGACCTGGTGGCAGAGAAGATTCATGAGGGAATGTCGACTTTGGAGATAGACCAGCTGGTGTATGACTTCACCACAAAGAATGGCGGCATACCCGCTCCTCTCAACTATGAGGGCTTTCCAAAGAGTTGCTGCACCAGCATCAACGAGGTGGTGTGTCATGGCATTCCCGATGCTGAAGAGGTGCTGGAGGAAGGCGACATCATCAATGTGGACTGCACGACTATTGTCAACGGATATTTCGCTGATGCCAGCCGCATGTTCATCATCGGCAAGACCACGCCCGAAAGGGAGAAGCTGGTGCGTGTGGCCAAAGAGTGCATGGATCTGGGAGCTGAGGCCTGCAAGCCATATTCATTTGTGGGTGATTCGGCGGCAGTCATCACCAAGCATGCCCACCAGAACGGTTTCACTGTGGTTAGGGACCTCTGCGGACATGGCGTGGGAAACAAGTTTCATGAAGAGCCTGACATGGAGCACTACGGCCGCAAGGGCACAGGCATGCTCCTCGTGCCTGGAATGGTGTTCACAGTGGAGCCAATGATCAATGCTGGTGACTGGAAGGTGTTTATCGATAGTGAGGATGACTGGACTGTGGTGACAGAGGACTACAGCGACTCGGCCCAGTGGGAGCACACTTATCTGCTCACTGAGGAAGGTGTGGAGATACTTACTTATTAAGGTGTAGAGATACCTTGTTAAGTAGTATGTGCTGATTAGGCCGCATTGTCTATATGCGGAACCATTGCTGCATGAGAGTCGGGCACGGTCTTGCGGCCAGCCTGAAGTCGTGGTATAGCAATATATAGATAAATAACAGAATAACAAGAAAAAAGATACATAGTATGTATATACTTGCAATAGAGAGTTCGTGCGATGACACAAGTGCGGCAGTGTTGAGAGATGGCATCTTGCTGAGCAATGTGACAGCCTCTCAGGCTGTGCATGAGGAATATGGCGGAGTGGTGCCGGAGCTGGCAAGCCGCGCTCATCAGCAGAACATAGTGCCAGTGGTTGACACTGCCATCAAGAGAGCAGGAATTACTAAGGCAGACCTCAACGCCATAGCCTTCACACGCGGACCGGGACTGATGGGCAGTCTGCTGGTGGGTGTGAGCTTTGCTAAGGGACTCGCTCTTTCGCTTGGCGTTCCGATGATAGATGTCAACCATCTGCAGGGCCATGTGCTCGCTCATTTCATAAGGGAAAGCGAGGATGACCACGACCAGCCCACGTTTCCTTATCTCTGCCTGCTGGTGAGCGGTGGCAACAGCCAGATAGTGAAGGTCAACTCGTATAAGGACATGGAGATAATAGGACAGACTATCGATGATGCCGCAGGCGAAGCCATCGACAAATGCTCCAAGGTGATGGGGCTGGGCTATCCAGGAGGACCTATAATAGACAAGCTGGCCAGACAGGGCAATGCGGACAAATTTCAGTTTGCCAAGCCTGACATAGCTGGCTATGACTACAGTTTCTCTGGTCTGAAGACATCATTCCTGTACCATATGAGGGAATGGGTTGCAGAGGATCCTGATTTCATAGAAAAGAACAAGGAGGATCTGGCAGCGTCGCTGGAGAAGACGATTGTTGACATCTTGATGAAGAAGCTGCGCAAGGCTGTCAAGGACACAGGCATCAAGCAGGTGGCGGTGGCTGGCGGAGTGAGCGCCAACAATGGTCTGCGCAATGCATTCCGCGACCATGCCAAGCGCTACGGATGGAAAATCTTCATCCCGAAGTTCTCTTACACCACCGACAATGCTGCGATGATTGGCATAACGGGCTATTTCAAGTATCTGGACAAGGACTTTGCCTCGGTGGATTTGCCTGCGTATGCTCGCATGACAAAGTAACTCTACGGAAACCAAGACTCTATGGGCATTCTCTTGAAGGATGACTATAGAGCCTTTGGCTTTTGTGTAGACAATGGCTTTTGTGTAGATGAAGGGTGATGTAAGGGCATTTATGATTCCTTGTCTTGGTTTTGTCTGATGGCATCAGCCGGCAAGGGCAGGAGCGCGCGGGTGTGTGTGCTCCATGTTTGAGGTACGTCGGGCCATTGGACTCTCAAGGTACATTGGGCCATTTGACTCTCAAGGCAGGGATATGACAGGCGTTGAGTAAAAACAGACGTTGAGTAAAATAGGATATGAAGGAAGTAAGATATTTTTTTGTGCCTGGAGCCGCCAGCCAGACGGAGTTGCCAGAGGAGGAGGCGCAGCACGCCACACGTGTGCTCCGCATGGAATCGGGTGATGAGATGATGCTGATGGATGGCGAAGGCGTGTTCTACAAGGCTGTGGTGACTGAGTCTACAAAGAAGCGATGCCTCTACCGCATTGTGGAGTCGCTGCCTCAGCCACGCCAGTGGAAGCCGCATCTCCATATAGCCATGGCTCCCACAAAGAACATGGACCGGACGGAGTGGTTTGTGGAGAAGGCCACGGAGATTGGCGTAGACGAGATATCGTTCATCAAGAGCCGGTGGTCAGAGCGTACGGTCATCAAGACAGACCGTGTGAACAAGATTGTCGTATCGGCTGTGAAGCAAAGTCACAAGGCCTGGAAACCTGTAGTGAACGAGATGGAGGGATTCGCCTCGTTTGTGAAGAGGGTGGGAGAGAGCGTGTCTGGCGACGGCAGAGAAGTGCAGAAGTTTATCTGCCATTGCCATGACGATGAGCCAGGACTGGACGACAAGGCAGAACTGATGGACTGCATAGCCAAGGACATGGACGTGGTGGTGATGGTTGGCCCTGAGGGCGATTTCTCTGTTGAGGAGGTGAAGCTCGCTGTGGCCAATGGTTTCAGAGGCGTCTCGCTTGGCAAGAGCCGACTGCGCACCGAGACTGCCGCATTGGTGGCTGTGCACATGATGAACTTGTCAAATAGATGAGTGTTAACTGTAATAAAATAAAAATGTTATGAAGACAAGATTTCGATATGTTGTCTGTGCCATTGTGACGCTGATGATGTGTTCTTGCTCTAAAGACTACAAGAATGTCATACCAGCAGACTCTGATGCCGTGGTTATGATAAACCTGATGAGAGTGGCTGACAAGGCCGACTTGGCGCATTCTCGGGCCATTGGTTTGGCCAAAGAAAATATGGGTATAGTGGTCAACCCCAAGGATAAGGGTAAGGCCATGGGATATCTTGATGATCCGTCAAAGATTGGCATCGACTTCCGTGAGCCTGCCTGCCTGTTCCATCGGGCGGATGGCAGCTACGGCCTGGTGATGAAGGTTGGAGATGACGGAGATCTGGAGAATTTTCTTGCTGTGCTCAGAGGCAATGGGGTAGTGTCAAAGACTACGGAGAGGGACGGTGTGAAATGCTGCAAGCTCCTTGATGAGGTCGCGCTCCTCTATGACAGTCGCGCCGTGATGCTCTATGCCAACTCGATGATGAGTGCGGGAGAAAAAGACATGCGTGCGGCGCTGGCTCTGATGAAACAGGATGAGGACATGAGCTATAAGAGCACATATACGTTTGCAAGTGATGCTGACGACAAGGATATTGTGCTTATGAGCAACAACATGCGCCGCGGACTCCAGGACGTGCTGCCGAAAGACACTCCGTTACCGTTCTTGTCTGCCCTTGGCGACATGGCTTCCTTCGTGTCTGTTGACTTCACTGACGGCAAGATAGCTGTGGAGACGGAGTTGCTGCCTGAATCGGAAAAGGACAAGGCAGTTATGAAGGAGATGGACGAGAAGCTTCATAAGATAAACGGTATATTCAACGGCTATGACTTGTCGTGCCAGGACACGCCTGTGTGGGCCTATATGGGCATGGACGGCAAGTGGCTGCTCAGCAAGCTGAAGGAGAACAGCGCATGCAAGGAGTATCTCTTCATGCTGGAGCGCTGCATAGACATCGAGCAGATGATAGCAGCGGTAGACGGTGACATGGTAGTGGCCATGAGCCCCAACAGGGAGCATTCCTATACGGCTGTGGCGCAGGTCAAGAACACTGACTTCATGAAGGATGTGGACTATTGGATGCAGGACATGAAGGAATATGGTGCCAGCATGAATCGTGTGTCTGCCACAGACTATTGCCTCAATGCCGGTGGGGCGGTCCGACTGTTTTGGGGACTGAAAAACAATAATCTCTATCTCTCCACTATCGGTAGACCAGAACATGAGTCTGGAACGATGATAAGGCATATTGTGAAAAATGACGACATTACCGACTATTGGCTGTATGCCTACATAGGCGGCTCGGCGTTGCCAGCCGACAGCCAGCCGCAAATGTTGGGCATGCGCATGGCAGGCTTTGAGTCTGTGGTCATCAAGTCAAAGTCGTTTGGCAAGATGAGTATTGATGTCAACATGAAGGATAAGAGCCAGAACGTCCTCAAGGGTCTGCTTGACTAGTGGCTATGAGAGCAAATGGCAATAAACATGAATAGGATAAGATGGAAAAGATACAATTGATTAACACTCTGCCAGAGGTGTTTGCCAACCGCAGCGACATAGCGAGCGATATATGGAACAAGGAGGTGGAGTTTGAGAAAGGCAAGGTCTATCTCGTAGAGGCCAATTCGGGCACGGGCAAGTCGTCTCTGTGCAGCTTCATCTATGGCTACCGCAGCGACTACCACGGACAGATACTCTTTGATGGCGAGAATGTGCGCAACTATTCCATAGCGCAATGGACAGAGATCCGCAAGAAGCATTTCTCGCTTATGTGGCAGGAACTGCGCCTGTTTCCCGAACTGACGGCCTTGGAGAATGTGGCTATCAAGAACAAGCTTACGGGCAAGCAGAAGAAGAAAAAGATACTGGAGTGGTTTGACATGCTCGGCATCGCTGACAAGGTGGACTCTCCGTTGGGACTGATGTCGTTCGGGCAGCAGCAGCGCGTGGCTCTCATACGCTCGTTGTGCCAGCCCTTCGACTTCTTGTTTATTGATGAGCCTATCAGCCATCTCGATGACGCCAACTCTGAGATAATGGGCCGCATCATCCTTGATGAGGCTAAGAAGCAGGGGGCTGGAGTCATAGCCACGAGCATCGGCAGGCACATTGACATTGACTATGACAGAGTATTTAATCTATAGCAGGAGGGGATAGAACGTATGAAACTGGTTTGGAAACTATTAAGAAAACATATTAGTGTAGCACAACTGGGCGGATTCTTCCTGGCCAATTTGATAGGAATGACTATCATACTGCTTGGAGTGCAGTTTTACAGCGACTACAAGGCTGTGGATGATGAAGACAGCTTCATGAGGGCAGACTACATTATACTGAACAAGAAGGTGGGCTCGCTCTCGTCCGTGACGGGCAATACCAGCGGATTCACCGCTGACGACATCAAGGAGGTGAAGGACGAGAAGTTCGTGGAGAAGGTCGGAGCCTTCACACCAAGTGTATTCAGCGTGAGGGCCTGGTTTGATGTGGAGGGCTTCATGCGCTTCTCCACAGACATGTTTTTCGAGAGTGTGCCCGATGAGTTTGTGGATGTGGAAAGCGACTCATGGAAGTATGAGGAGGGGGCTAAGGCTATCCCTATCATACTGCCGAAGAACTATCTCGACCTTTATAACTTCGGGTATGCGCAGGGCAAGGGCTTGCCCAAACTGAGTGCCGGTGTTCTGAGCGCCATGAAGCTAAAGATACAGATACAGGGTGAGGACGGGGAGAATGATGTGTATGACGGCTCTATAGTGGGCTTCTCCTCTCGCCTTAACACGATTCTTGTGCCAGAGAGATTCATGAAGTGGGCCAACAAAAAGTATGCGGAGGATAAGCCTGCTCCAGACCCTACACGACTCATACTGGAGGTGAACAATCCCACTGACGAGCGTGTGACAAGTTTCATTAAGGAACACGACTACGAGACTGATGAGGACAAACTCAACGCTTCCAAGACAACCTTCATACTGAGGCTTGTCGTCAGCATCGTGATGGGTGTGGGAGTGGTCATCAGCCTGCTGTCGCTGTACATACTCATGCTCAGCATCTTCCTGCTGGTGCAGAAGAACAGTTCCAAGCTGGAAAATCTCCTGCTCATAGGCTATTCGCCAGCCAGGGTGTCTTTCCCGTACCAGATGCTCACAGTGGGGCTCAATCTGCTGGTGCTTGTGCTGGCTGTTGTTCTCATGCTTATTTGCCGCAGCGTGTATATGGACATGTTGGAGAGCTTCTTCCCGGACATAGAGGTGCCGAGTGTGGTAGGCTCGCTCATGGTTGGCGTGGCGCTCTTTGCCATTGTCAGCGTGTTTAATATCATTGTGGTGCGCAGGAAGGTGATGAATATATGGAACAGGAAATGATGGTTGAATCATGGGGAAAAGCTTATAAAGCAAATGTGCTGATGCTTGTTAAGCGAATGTATTGAATGCTTGTTAAACGGATGTGCTGATGCTTATTAAGCGAAGAAGAAAAAAATATGACAGACGAGATGATTAGGGAAAAAGAGGCAGCTCATCGGTGTGCTGACCTGTACGAGAAAAGATATGGATGCAGGCCTGCCGACATAGAACCTATAAAGGGTTCGGGCAGCAACAGACGCTATTTCCGCCTGATGGACGGGACAAGAAGTGTCATAGCTGTGGCAGGCACAAGCTTGGAGGAGAACATGGCCTTTGTCTATTTCTCAGAGAAGATGAAGGAGGCTGGTGTCAATGTTCCAGAGGTGTATGAGACATCGAGTGATGGGATGACCTACCTGCAGTCTGATTGTGGAAACGTGTCGCTCCACTCTTTCATGCAGCAGCACCGCATGAAGGACGGCTCTTTTGATAACGAAGCAATGAGGCTGTTGAGCCAAGTGATGCAGTCGCTGCCAGACATACAGTTCATGCCGCAGGTGCTAAAAGGCAAGGGTGCGGTCAACTCATGTGACGAGTTCTTTGACCATTGCTACCAGCAGCGTGAGTTTGACCGCACAGGAGTGATGTTTGACCTTAATTACTTCAAATATGACTACCTCAAACTGACAGGACTGGAATTTGACGAACTGCGCCTGCAGCGCGACTTTGAGTCGTTGGCGGACAATCTGCTCTACAATGTGAGTGACACATTCCTCTACCGTGATTTCCAGTCACGCAACGTGCTCCTTTCAGAGTCCGGGCCTTGTTTCATAGATTATCAGGGCGGCCGCCGTGGCCCGCTGTTCTATGATGTGGCCTCTTTCCTATGGCAGTCGTCAGCCCGCTTTACAGACGACACGCGCATGAAGCTCATTGACGTGTATCTGCATAGCCTTAACCGCTATGAACGGATGGATAAGAGAACATTCATGTCAAGGCTGCACATGTTTGCGCTCTTCCGCATCCTTCAGGTGCTTGGCGCTTACGGATTCCGAGGCTTGTGGGAGAAAAAGGACTATTTCATCAATAGCATACCTATGGCACTTAGCAACCTTGGAGAGGAGATAGCCCTGGGCACATGCGACAAGTACCCCTACTTGCGGGAAGTGTGCTCAAGGCTCATTGAGGCTCATAGGCAGGGCACGGCAGAAAAGAAGGATAATGAAGTGGAGAAGCATGATGATGCAGGAAAACGCTGTGACGCCCAGTCGTATCTGGCCAGTGACACCTCATACCTCAATGCCCACCCAGAGCGTCCGCTCGTGGTGCGTGTCTTCTCTTTTGCCTTCAAGAAAGGCATTCCGGCCGACAACACAGGCAATGGTGGAGGCTTCGTCTTTGACTGCCGCAGCACACACAATCCCGGACGCTATGAGGAGTTCAAGCCTCTCACTGGTCTCGACAAGCCTGTCATCGACTTTTTGGAGAATGACGGTGAGATACTCACCTACTTGGAGAGTGTCTACAAGCTGGTGGATTTCCAGGTGAAGCGTTTCATGGAGCGTGGCTTCACAGACATGCAGGTCAGCTTCGGCTGCACTGGAGGCAAGCACCGTTCTGTCTATTGCGCCCAGCATGTGGCGGAACACATCAACCAGATCTTTGGTGTGGAGGTGCAACTATGTCACCGTGAGCGTGGTATCAGCAGCGTGCTTCCAGCGCACTGCAGCAACTGAATATGAATGACACAAAACAATCACAGCCAATCATGAAAGCGATGATTTTTGCGGCAGGCTTGGGCACTCGCCTTAAGCCCATCACCAACACCATGCCCAAGGCCATGGTGCCAGTGGACGGAAGGCCGCTCATACAGATACTCATAGAGAAACTGAAGGAGGCTGGCGCTGAAGAGATAGTGGTCAATGTGCATCACTTTGCCCAGCAGATAATTGACTTTATCAGGACTAACGACAGCTTTGGCATAGACATACGCTTCAGCGACGAGACCAAGATGTTGCTGGAGACGGGTGGCGGACTGAAAGCGGCTGTGCCGCTCCTCTCGGGCAAGGAGCCTGTGCTTGTGCATAATGTGGACATCATAAGCAATGCAGACCTTGCTTCTTTCTACAGCGAGGCAGAAGCCACCACTCTGCTTGTCTCCAGGCGCAAGACACAGCGCTATCTCATCTTTGACAATGACGACAGGCTGACGGGATGGGTGAATGTGGCTACGGGACAGATAAAGTCGCCATATGAGCATGTCCGCATGCTGGCAGAGACATTTATGGGCGCAGACGGCATGATAGATGCTGATGCATTGCGCCAGCGTCTGGAATCGGAGTACCATCTTTATGCTTTCTCTGGCATTCAGGTCTTCGATCCGTCGCTGTTGCCTCTCATGGAGGAATGGCATGGCAAGTTCTCCATCATAGATTTCTATCTCAGCGTGTGCGACCGTGTGCCTATCTGCTGCAAGTACGACCCCAACCTCAAACTGTTGGATGTGGGCAAACTCGACACCATAGCGCAGGCTGAGGAAATGCTCAAGAGCATGTGAGGCGCATCGACTGCCAGACCAATGAAGGCAGGGAAAGTGCAGAAGATGTGCTCGGGGATAGATGAAAGCCACGCACATTATTAAAGCGGTGACTATAGTTCCATTTCATTTATAAGCAAAGGAGATAAATGGGAAGGAATGCCTTGCCAAAGCAGTTTTCTTCGAGAAAATTTGATGATGTTGAGGCTTTTTGCTAATTTTGCACCGCAAGGATAATCGCTCCAGCCTAAGGGCGTGGCGTGACAAAAAACAATAGGAGCGAAGACTATGCTGTAAGATTCTGCGCGGCTGCAATGCCGCTCATGCGATAAAGAATCGGCAGAGCTATTGTAAAAAGAAGAAGTAAAAAGAAAAAAGATTAAAAGATTATGGAAGTGAAAAAGTCATGGGTGGAAAAGGGCTACGTGGACGAAGCGGTGCCCGCAGGTGTAGACCTGAAAGCCGAGATACGCAAGATGTGCAAGGAGAAGAATGCTGTCATTCTGGCTCATTACTATACAGATGGAGCTGTGCAGGACATCGCCGACTTTGTGGGCGACTCTCTGGCACTCGCCCAGTGGTCTGCCAAAACGGACGCAGACATCATTGTGATGTGTGGCGTGCACTTCATGGGAGAGACCAACAAGATTCTCTGCCCTGGCAAGAAAGTGCTGGTGCTCGACCTCAACGCTGGCTGCTCTTTGGCTGACAGCTGCAATGCAAAGGACTTGAAGGCTTTCATGGATGAGCATCCAGGATATAAGGTGGTAAGCTATGTCAACACTACAGCCGATGTGAAGGCGCTTACAGATGTGGTGGTCACATCGAGCAACGCCAAGCTTATCATAGACTCTTTCCCTAAGGACGAGAAACTTATCTTTGGACCAGACAAGAACCTCGGAGGCTATATCAACTCCGTGACAGGACGCGACATGCTGCTGTGGAACGGCGGATGCCATGTGCATGGGCAGTTCTCGCTGGAAAAGATTCTGGCCATCAAGGCTGAGCATCCTGGAGCTAAGGTGCTCGTGCATCCTGAGTGCCCTGCTCCGATACAGAAGATTGCGGATGTCATAGGCTCCACAGCCGGACTGCTCAATTTTGCCATCAAGGATGAGGCTACCGAGTTTATTGTGGCCACAGAGAGCGGCATCCTGCACGAGATGACGAAAGCATGTCCAGACAAGACATTCATCCCTGCGCCGCCAGAAGTGAGCGAGACTATCGGGTGCTCATGCAACGAATGCTCGTTCATGAAGCTTAATACGCTGACTAAGCTTTACAACACGCTGAAGTATGAGTGGCCAGAGATAGAGGTGCCGCAGGAAGTGGCGGAGAAGGCCATCAAGCCTATCGACAAGATGCTTGAGATATCGAAGAACTTGAAGTCGGCAATGGCCAGCAAATGATGGGAGAAAGTGTAGCTGCGCTTGTGTCTGGCGGGGTGGACTCGGCTGTGTCTGTGCATCTGCTCAAGGAGCAGGGCATCAATCCCCACCTCTTCTACATAAAGATAGGTCCAGACAAGGACACAGAGTGGAATTGCACCTCGGAGGAGGATGTGGAGATATGCCAGTGGCTGGCCAGACGATATGGACTTAAGCTTGACGTGATTGACCTTCACAAGGACTACTGGGACAAGGTGGTGGGATACACGATGGACAAGGCCCGCCAGGGCTTGACGCCCAATCCCGACGTGATGTGCAACAAGCTCATCAAGTTTGGCTGCTTCGAGGATGTGGCTGGCAAGGACTTTGACTACACAGCCACAGGACACTATGCCACCACGCATCGCGACGGACAGGGCAGGGTGTGGCTTGCCACATCGCCCGATCCTGTAAAGGACCAGACAGATTTTCTCTGCCAGATAAGCAACTTGCAGGTGCGGAAACTCATGTTTCCCATCGGACACATGCTTAAGCATGAGGTGAGGGAAGTGGCAGAGAAGGCTCATCTGCTCAATGCCGAGCGGCGTGACAGCCAGGGCATCTGCTTCCTTGGCAACATAGATTTCCGCGACTATATCAAGGCCAACCTGGGGGAGAATCCTGGTGATGTGCGCGAGATAGAGACTGGCCGGAAGATAGGCGAGCACAGGGGACTGTGGTTCTACACCATCGGACAGCGCAAGGGACTCGGCTTTGGCGGCGGACCATGGTTCGTGGTGAAGAAGAACCTGAAGCGCAACATCTTGTTTGTCTCTCATGGCTATGACCCTGAAAAGGTGTATAAGGACCATGTGACGATGAATGATTTTCATTTCATCACCGCCAACCCTTTTGAAGACGATATGTTTGCAGGAAAGGTGCTGAAGGACAACGGGACGGAGATGATGCCAGTCACATTCAAGATACGACACACACCGGAATGTCTTACAGGCATGCTGATGAAGGATGCTGACGGGCGTTGGCGACTCCAGGCCGATGAGAAGATTCATGGCGTTGCTCCAGGGCAGTTCTGTGTGGTCTATGACGCGGAACATCACCTTTGCTTCGGCAGCGGTGAAATAAACTGAACTCAGGCCAGTCTCAGTGAGTAGGTGCTCACAATATGGGAGCGGCTTACCTTGATACTATAAAATAATTTTGAACACCTACTTATCATAGTTATTTCAGAAAGAGGATAGGGAGAGGATGTTCAGCCTCGATATTGCTTCAGAGCATATATGCTGAACACCCTCTCTCTTTCTTGTATAATTGATGTGGGCATATCGGCTAATGTCTGTAGATTGCACATGGGCATAGCTCTCACGTGAAAAAGTTTTTTGAAAAAAAGTGTCAAAGTATCATTCCTTGTTCGAAGTGTGACTGTAATATATTGATATAAAGTAAGGTAAGAGAGATGACACTTCTCGGTTTTTTAGGTGAAAAGTATCATAAAAGTATCAGCGAAGTATCATTTTTCTATAATTTTCAGTGCTTTTTAGCCATATGCAGTGTGTCATTTGATATATTTTGCGTTTTATTTGCCATAATCAAACGCAAAGCGAGATGTGTTAAAGGCATTGCCCAAAATCAGGAACAAGATTTGGGCACTCAGTGCCCACGGATTGTTCACTCAGTGCCCACGGCTTGTTCACTCAGTGCCCACGGCTTGTTCACCCAGTGCCCACGGCTTGTTCATCCAGTGCCCACGGCTTGGTCATTCAGTGCCCACGGCTTGGTCACTCAGTGCCCACGGCTTGTTCATCCAGTGCCCACGGCTTGTTCATCCAGTGCCCATCTGATGGTCACAGGGGAAACATCTGTTTGGGCTGCTTTTTCTGCGTAACCATCCGAAAATAGCCGACTTTCCCACCACATTTGAATTGCATAACTTTGCAGCAAAAAAGTCATGTTCAAT
>CAKQRW010000052.1 GCA_934271655.1 uncultured Bacteroidaceae bacterium
AAAAACTGGGTTACAGAACGAACCAAAACTCTTAAAAAAGTGAGTTAAAATTGGTACAACGAACTGGACACCCTACTCAACAATCTTTATAAGTCCATATTGGGAATGCTGAAAAAAGATAAAGTGATTGATAATAGCACTGACACCTCAAAATACGTCAAAGCTGTTGAAGAGGATATGACCACACCGCTTAACACATACTACAAGTTGCAGGTCCGTGAGAAATATCAGAACGAGGTCATTCTGTATGATTCTGTCTTCTTCCTTCCTATCACCAATCTTATTTACGAAATGACAAAGTTATAAAAATGAGCACGTTCTATATTACAATAACAATATCCGTCGTAGTATCATTAGTATTCTTCTTCTTTCAGTTTCATTACTTCCTTGAAACAAAGAGATGCCGTGAGAAGTTCGAAAATTTCTTCAAGAGGAATGAATCTTATTCTACACGCATAGAGGGTACGAAGAAAAATCCGTACCCTCAGATTAATTATGTGTGTCAACAGGATACTGACCTGTATGAGCTGATAGAAGGGATAAACAGATATCTCTTCAAGACAAAGGGAACGTCTGATTATGAGTTTATTCGCAAAAAAGTCGAGCGCAAGTTAGATATGCGTTACGACCAGTCTACAGTTCATATCGCTTTCCCTACCTATTTGGGATTGATGGGCACTTTTCTCGGTGTTTTCATGGGTATTCTGTCTTTCCTTTTGGGATTTGATGGCGCAAACAACATTACAGATGAATCCATCAAAAATCTTCTGATTGGTGTGCTCGTGTCGATGCTCACAAGCCTCTGTGGATTGGTGCTTACTACTATCAACAACCATAGTGCCGGTGAGGCTAGGAAGAAGATAGAAGATGACAAGGACGAATTTTATGACTTCATACAGACAGAGGTTACAAAGACTGCAAGTGCCAGTCTTGTATCTGCCATCAGCAAACTGCATGATACTGTAGACAAGTTCGAACCAGCGTTTGATGGAGTCATAAACAGATTTCAAAACACATTCGACAGATGCACAAAAGCCTTTGGCGATAACTTTGAGAAGAATGTGGTCGTCGTTTCAGAAGCTGTTAAGACAATGGGAGAGAACATGGACAAAATCAATGCTAACATTGACCTTCAGCATAAATTGCTTGAAAATCTCAAAAGCGATGATTTAGTCCGAGGAATGGATAAATACGTGGAAGCGGCTGAACATTTTGTTGGCATCACGAAGTCACTTGATAAGTTTGAGGAGGCACGCCGATTGATGTTGGCAGCCGCACAGGAATCTATTGCTATTCAGAACCGATATAACGAGTCTCTTAAGATTCCGCGTGAGGTGGCTATTAAGATAAGCCAGATTCTTGATAGAGTATCTGATTTCGAAAAGAATATAAATGAGACAGCCCAAGCACTGACTCGACGCGAAATCCTTGGCAATGATGTTATTACTATGATAAAAAATCAAATAAGTGGTATCTCGAAGAAGGGCAAGATTGCAGATCAGTATCTTGGCATTGCAGATGGCAAATTGGAAGATCTGTATAAGGAACAGACAAAGGCCATCGACGAAATGAACAAAAGGTATAAAGCTGCTATTGAGGGACATATACAGGGATTTGAAGAAATGCTATCTGAACAGACAAAAGCAGTGCAAGATAAACATAAAGCTTTCATTTCTGAGCTTCAAAATATTATAAATATAGAAGAAGTACATTCCGATTTCTCAAATCTCAGAAAACTTAATGAAATCGTCTCTCAGCTGCAGTCTATCTCCAAAGACTCTGTCAAGTCTGATGTGCTGAACAATAAGCTCAAGGAGCTTGCTGATGCTCTGGCGAGAGTGGAGAAGGCTGCGGCGAATCATGGCAACAACGATGTTGAGAAGAAGATTGCAGGATTCTTTGGTATCGGAAGGAAATAAATTCATTGATTTATGGATGGTAAGAACAATGGCTCGTTTTGGCCAAGCTACGTGGATATTATGACAACTCTGTTTGCCATAACGCTCGTTCTGTTTGTTGTTTCATTTAGCCGTTTCAAGATTAAGGAGAAGCAACTGCAGGTTTTGGTTGATGAATACCAGAATATTGTGAACGTATATTCGACCGTGAATGAAATAGACGATTCTCGGCTATTCGGATATGATTCCTCTTATTTGAAACATCTTATGACGATTGACATTCAGTATCAGCAAAAGGAGTATAGAATGGACATGTTGATGCAGGACATCAATGACTCTGTGGAAGCCGAGAAAATCAGAAGTGATGTGAAAGCGGCAGGAGATACCATAAGGTCAAAGATTATGAAACTGGAAACGTCTATTCCTGACAGGCTTAAAAAGAACATCAAGTTCTTGATTGTAATTGAAGGACAGTCTTCAAAGGTGGCTTTCAATGTAGATGACTGGAAAAATAATTACACCCTGTCATATTTGCGTGCTCAATATCTTAATGAGTTTTGGAAGTCTAATGGGATTGATTTTGAAGACATGCCTCGTTGCGAGTTGGTCATTTCGGGTAGTGGCGAAGGCGGCAAACCTCGTGTGGAAGTGGATGAGGCTGCTTTGCGTGTGAAATATCCTGAAGACAAAGATTACTACCGACATTGGCTGGAAGAGGAAGGTAGGAATCAGCGATTCCTTGTACATATAGTACCGGTAATTGGAAACATAGATGTTACAAGAGAAAAAATGGAACATCTCAAAGGCAATAAATCTGAATGAAAGAAAAAATAGACATCAACAAGCAGTATGAAGAGATATTCGGTAGAGAACAACGCCCCAATATCTTTGCGCCCGACGATGAGGGGTATGCTTCTCTTCGTCAGGAGATACTTGATGCTGAGCGTGAATATAATTCTGAAGGGGTCTTGCCATTCAATGGCTTGATTGTTCCTTTTTATGAGGATAACGACGTATCTGGGACAGGTGGTAATACTGAGTTGTGGAGTTCTTATTATGTGGTGAATGAGAACACTGATTCTTGTATCAACATAGCAAATGTGGTTGACAATCTCTTATCTAATGCGGATTTAGTGGAAATGCTTAAAGGAATTGAAAATCCTCAGAAGCAGAAGGAAGAAGTGTCATCACACCAATTATTCTTTATTAAAAGAATTTCTTCTGAGAGAGAGAAATTTTGCAACGCATTTGGCTATTATGATGAATGTACAAAGAAATTTGTCCTTCAAGCTGGTTCTATTCTGGCTTCTGGCTCAGGTAGTCTTTTGACTACTATGTCCCGTTGTGTTTTTTTGCAAAAACACTGCACCAAAGTATCGCAAGGCTATAGGTTGGAGCAGGATTGTGTCTTTGATGCCCCAAGTACTGCTGCTGGTTATGTTCTGGGACGTTCAGCCAATGGATGGAAAGAGTGGAAAGATTGCAATGGCAATACTTTGGATTTTGTTTATAGAAAGTGCATATAAAAAGTATTTGAGAGAAGAATGAGGAAAGTTTACTGGTTATCAGTTACTTTCCTTATTTTAGTTGAAAGTGGCGAGGACAGGCGAAGACGGGGGATACGACAAGATGATTGCCCAAATCTGTGAATGGTTTTTGGGCACTCGTTGCCCACAGTGTGGGCAATGGTTGCCCACGGCTTGTTCAGTCGTTGCCCACGGCCTGGTCACAGATTGCCCACAGCCTGGTCACAGGTTGCCCACGGCTTGTTCATGGAGGGAAATGTCATTTGCAAACGTACGACTTGAATCATTTTTTTGTGGGTATTGCCTATATTGGAGTTGTTGATTCCTTGTTAAAGAGTACGTAATAACGCTTTATTTTGAGGTGTGTTTGTATCGAAATGACACTTCTATGACGCTTTTATGACACTTCTATGATACTTTACTGATACTTTTTTGATGATTTTTAGAGAAGTGTCATTGTTGATAATATATTAAGTAACAGAAAGATGAATTTGGAAAACATGCCAGTAATGATACTTTGACACTTTTTTGTCAAAAAAACAATTATACGTGTGCGCGCGCATACACGTGTGCGAGAGTGGCCGCAAAAACATTTTCCGCAGCTTTTTCATGCTGTCATAGTATGTGCCAACATGAAGGCCAGATATGCCATGACGCATAGCATCACATTACGGCAAATCGGGTAGGACTGTTTGAGGAAAACCATGATAAAAAAGGAAAGGAGAGGCTGGACGATACGTCATTTAGTGTGTTGCGGACAATGCGAAATGCTGGGGAGGCTGTTGCATCGTCGTTGTGACTCGGATGGGACTCAAACCCATGACCTGCAGAACCGGAATCTGACGCTCTATTCAACTGAGCTACCGAGCCAAAAAGTGTAAGGAATGGCGTGAGGACACAATCAGAAAAAAACGTCCTCTGTTATCGTTTCCATTGCAAAGGTAGGCATTTTTGTTGAAACAAGCATTATTTTTTTTGCAAGAGTGGGTTTTTTTCTTGAATTTTTACAAAGTTCTTCTGTTTTTGTGCTAATTTTGCAATACAAACGATAAAATGCATGCAGAATGGACAAGAGAATGATAGTTGCGGCAGCTGTGCTGGCACAGTCGCTGACGATGGCGGCGCAGAGTGTGCTGCCTGTGCAGGAGAAGCATAAGAATGGAGACTGGTATGTGGGGCTTGGTGTGGGCTATAGCCAGTGCTTGGCGGAGAATGCCCAGGCAGAGGATTTCATAAGCCACCAGATACCTTCGTATAATGTCATGATAGGTCACAACTTCAGCCGCACGTTTGGCCTGCGGCTTACAGGCGGCATGAATTTCCAGTCATCGAGATGCAACGAGGCCTTGTCGGAGAGTCTGCCAGAGGTGTATGGCGACGGCATGTACAAGTTCAAGTGCTGGTCGGCACAGATGTCGGGAGTGCTGAACATGACGAACCTGTTCTTCGGCTATGACCAGATGCGTACGCTGACGTGGAACATGCTGTTTGGCGGCGGTGTGGTAGGCACGTTTGGCTTCGAGAAGAAGGTGATAGACAAATGGAACCTGCTGACATACTATCCTGTCGATGGCGAGGGCGGCATGTATGCTGTGGGGCATCTGGGCACCCAGTGCTGCGTGCAGGCCGGCAAGGCGTGGGACGTGGGCCTGGAGCTTCGCATGAATGTGACAGACAATAATTATAATGGCGTGTCCAACAACAACACTATCGACTTCTATCTGGATGCCATGCTGAGTGTCTCTTACCATCTGAAGAATGGCAAGCAGGGCATGAGGCGCATGGCAGATCCTGGTGGGAAGGTGTATGTCGACCCCGTGCTGGCTGACTGCGCCGTGTCTCAGCCAGAGACAGTGTCTTTTGGCGAGGCTATGAAAGCAGAGGTGCCTTTCTATGCCGGCTTCTATTACATGAACGATGTGACGCTGATGAAGGTGGAGCAGGTGGCCAAGTTTCTGAGGCAGCATCCGGAGGTGGCTCTCGATGTGGTGGGCCATCCTGATGTGGTGCCTGATGAGGACGAGGAGTATCATGCGCATCTGGCCCAGAGCAGGGCTGAGGCTGTGAAGAAGGCTCTGGTGGATAAGTTCGGCATTGAGCCAGAGAGACTGGAGTGTGTGGCGGCTGAGAGAGCCCTGCAGTCGTACAAGGCTGTGAGGGAGTGGGTGCCTGCCGTGAGCTTTGTGATGAGGGAGAGACGATGAGGAGCCTGTTCAATTGTTCCAACGACATGGCCTTGGCTGCTGATGTGAGGCAGTATGTGCCGCCGAAGCGTGTCAAGCAGATGGAAGACGAGTTGGCTGGCCTGGCTCGTTGGTGGGACGGCACGAGGTTTGCTGGTCCATGGGGATGGAGCGTGGCTGCCAAGCAGAGGTATAGGCTTATGGGAGTGGATGAGTGTGAGCTGCCGGATGACGCTTGGCTCATGACGGTGAGGCAACTGTCCAGCAGGGAGTTTGCCTGTGGATATGTGAGGGAACTGCTGTGCGCGATGGATGACGACAGACTCGTGGGAGACAAAATGAGATATGTGAGTGGCGAGGAGTGGCGCAGGATGCCGTGGAATAAGGAGGCCATGGAGGGGCACGATGAGGCTGGCGCCATGGCCGGGCCTGAGTGGTTGCATGACTTCCCCCTTATCTTCAAGTCGCCTTGGTCATCATCGGGCAGAGGCGTGTTTGTGGCCAGGGAGATGGGTGGCAATGTCAGGGCGAGGCTCGACGGCTTTGTGACGGCTCAGGGCGGCTTTGCTGCCGACAGGTTTTATGAGGACAAGCTGGTGGATTTTGCCATGGAGTTTTTTGTGGAGGGTGACGGCCGGGTGGAGTTTCTTGGCTATTCGGTCTTTCATGCTGCCGATGGCGGAGCCTACGGATATAATTATGTCGATAGCCAGGAGAGGCTGGCGCGCATGATAGACGTGGACGAAACCCTGCTGGCGAAGCTGGTGAGGCATCACGAGTCGAGGCTTGGCGCATTGGACTATAGAGGCGTTGTGGGTGTGGACATGATGAAGGTGGTGGTGGATGGCGAAGTGAGGGTGCATCCGTGTGTGGAGATGAACATGAGAATGAATATGGGTGTGCTGTCTATAGTGCTGTGGGACAGGCTGAGAGAACAAGGAGGCCTGGACGGCGTGGTGGAACTGACAGAGAGGCGTGAGCATGGCTTCCAGGCTGTGGTAGACCACGGCAAACTGATGATCACATACAAGAGGTGAGACGAAAAACGGATGTGATGTGATTGCAAAATCTTATATTGCTTGATGTATATAGACAGGCGGTAGGTAGTAATGCTTGCCGCCTGTCTTTTTTGGGGGTGTTGATGAGAAATAATGGCTAAAGGATGTCTATGGCTGTACAGTTGGATTTGTGCGCCATGTAAGTAATCGACTGTAATATCCGCAGCCTCCGTAGAAACGACGTTGTGGATGCGATGTGTCACCTAACGGTGTCGAGAAACATTTGCGTCCTCTTATTGGCGGAATTCCATCTAAAGAGTCTACTTGAAAAAGTCGGAGCACTGTCAATCTGAAAGTTGAGTAGTAAGAGTTAGCCTAAAAAGGGATCTTTAGTGCTATAAAATTCATGCGGGACAGCTCTTCTTATGCTTTTTAGTTTTAAACTGTAAGCATTTTGAGGCACCTCTCTGTTATGATGTAACTTTTTCAAGTTGGCTCACATATAGAATTAAGGTAATAAGTAGATGTTTGAAAGGAAGCGCTTTGAGCTTCCTTTCAAACTCAGCCATTGCATCATCTCTTCCGTGAGTGCTTCACGTCCCGGTTGATGAGCCGCGGCACGTTGAGGCTGTCGGGGAAGGTGGCGCGTGGAGAAGGCAACTGTGTGGCTTGGCTCTCGTTGCCAAAGCGGTCGATGGCCGTCACGGCATAGTAGCTGAGTCGCATGGCGCGCGCATCGAGAGCGTAGGAAGTGGTGCGCAGGTTGGCTCGCAGCAGGTTGGCCGGGTCGGATGTGTCGACAGGATATGTGTTGGATCCGTACACGTTGTACATGATATATGTGGCGGGCTCGCTGGCAGATGTGCCGGCAGGGCAGGCAGTCCAGCTTGCCACACCGTCGCGGTATGAGAGCGACAGCGGTGCAGGAGGCGCTATGGTGTCGCTCTGCCATGTCATGCGTGCCGTGAGGGCAGGATAGGGGAAGAACTCGTCGCAGGCACAGTCGAGCAGTCCCTTCACGTTGCGTGTGAGGAAGTCGCTGCGGTAGAAGGCCATGCCTCCTATGCCGCATGAGCGCGCGGCGTGCATCTCGGCGCGCACGTCGTTGAGAGACCAGCGTCCCTCTCGTGGGTCGAGAAAATAGATGCCCAGTCCGGGGATGATGGGGTGTCCCTGCGCCGTCTGCTGCCAGTCGTACAGGAATGGGTAGAAATGGTTGCCCAGAAAATACATCATGGGAAACAGCATGTCCTGGTAGCCCTGCGATATCCACAGCTTGGGGTCTTGGTAGACAGCGTCCCTGCCGTTCCATCCTCCTGCGCTGTAGAGGCGCGTGTCGGCATACTTGCCTATAGGAGAGCTGCTCAGCTTGACCCATGGCTTGATGGGCTTGACAGCGTCGTGCACGCTGCGCACGATGCGTGTGATGTTGTCCCTGCGCCAGTCGGCTTTGCTCATGTGTGTGGATGTCGAGTACAGGTTGTCGTCGGAAAAGCGGTAGGTGGCTTCGGGATAGCGTATGTAGTCGAGCGAGATGCCGTCTATGTCGTATCGCTCGGCTATCTCGCGGCAGATGGCGGCTATGTGCTTAGCTGTCTCGGGGTGTCCTGGCATCATGAACATCTCTCCGCTGGCCGTTTTCTTGACCATGTGCTTGTGGCGCTGGGCGATAGAGGCCTTGCCGTAGGCAGCCTGCCGCTGCTGTGTGCCGATGGGAATGCAGACTATCCATGCGTGCAGTTCCATGCCCCGCTTGTGGCACTCGTCGATGCAGAAGGCCAGCGGGTCGTAGCCAGGGTCTTTGCCAGCGTATCCTGTGAGGCTCGTCTCCCATGGCTCTATGGCCGACGGATATATGAGCGAGGCGCGCACGCGTGTCTGCAGTATGACGGTGTTGATGTTGGCGCGCTGGTACTGGTCGAGTATGGCTGTCAGTTCCTGCTGCTGCTTGAGTCGGCTGGCAGGGTCGGTGGCTTTGGTGCGCGGCCAGTCGATGCCGCCGATGGTGGTCAGCCACACGGCACGTGTCTCGCGCAGCGGCTGGCGCGCATGCCATAGAGAGGTGTCGGGAAGTGTGTCTGAAGCGGCTGGCGCAGCCTGTGGACATGGTGTGTCAGCATGTCTGCTTGTTTGCGGAAAAGAAGCTTGCGTTGCAGCCGTGAGCATGAAAAGTGGCACAAAAAGTCGCCTGATGTATGCTTTATTCATTATTTACGTTAATTTTTTTGCAAAGGTACAGATTATTCCTTACTTTTGTAGCATATTTTACATATTTAGTGAGGAAATGATTACTTTTATCTGTTCGATGTTGCTCCTGGTGCTTGGGTATGTGCTGTATGGAGCATTTGTTGAGAGGGTGTTTGGGGCAGATCCCAAAAGGGAGGCTCCTTGCTATGCCCAAAGAGATGGTGTTGACTACATTCCTATGCCAACATGGAAGGTATATTTGATACAGTTCCTGAACATAGCGGGCACAGGCCCCATCTTTGGAGCCATCCAGGGCATGCTGTTTGGTCCTGCGGCCTATCTGTGGATAGTCTTGGGATGCATCTTTGGCGGAGCGGTGCACGACTACATGTCGGGCATGATCAGCATGAGGATGAAGGGTGCCAGCCTGCCAGAGATAGTGGGCTCGGAGCTTGGCGGCACGTGCCGTCTGGTACTGCGCGTGGCAGCTATGGTGCTGATGGTGCTTGTGGGAGCCGTGTTTGCCACTACACCAGCCGACATCCTTGACAGCATGACCCCCGATGAGGGCTTTTTCGGCACAAAGTTCTTCTGGGTGTCGATTATATTCGTGTATTACATCCTTGCCACTCTCTTGCCTGTGGACAAGCTGATAGGCAAGTTGTATCCTATTTTCGGTGCAGCCCTGCTGATCATGGCTGGCGGACTGTTTGTGGGCATCTTCACCCACAATGGTGGCATGCCAGAGATAAGCGAGGCATTCTGCAACCATCATCCGTCGAGCACTATGCCTATATTCCCTGGCCTGTGCATCACGATAGCCTGCGGAGCTGTGAGCGGATTCCACGCCACCCAGAGCCCTATGATGGCCAGGTGCATGAAGAATGAGAAGTATGGCCGTCCGGTGTTCTACGGAGCCATGATAACAGAGGGCATTGTGGCCTTGATATGGGCTGCCGCCTCGATAAAGTTTGCCGACAGCCTGAACGTGGCCGGAGACACACCATACGAGAAGTTGCTCGCAGCCATGACCAATCCTGAGACGGGCAAGGCCTCTCCTGCCATTCTGGTGAATGCCATCAGCAACAGCTGGATGGGAACCGTAGGCGGTGTGCTGGCCCTGCTGGGAGTGGTGGCAGCTCCAATCACCAGCGGCGACACGGCATTCAGGTCGGCCAGGCTCATAGCCGCCGACTTCATGAAGTACAAGCAGGACAAGCTCTATAAGAGAGTGGCTCTCTCGCTGCCTATCTTTGTGGTGAGCGCCGTGCTCATGTTTGTCAAGTTTGACGTGCTGTGGAGATATTTCGCGTGGTTCAACCAGACGCTGTCAGTATTCACCCTGTGGGCTGTGACACATTGGCTTGCCATGAGAAGCGTGAAGACAGGCGAGAAGAAACTGGCTTGCGTGATGTCGCTTGTGCCGGCTGTGTGGATGACGATGGTGTGCACCACATACATCTTCATAGCTCCGGAGGGCTTCCAGTTCAATCATGCGCTGTCCTACGGATTGGGCCTGTTTGTGAGCCTCGGCCTGCTGGTGCTGTTCTGCTGCTGGTATGGACGGATGCTGGATGGCTCCAAGGCTCATGTGCGCGAGTAGGCGCATGAGAAATCATACTCTGGCATTTGATCAGGGCAATCCGTCAGCCAAGCACATGTCGGGCTTCTGGCTGTGCCGAGTGCCAGGTATGCACACATCAAGATTATTAACAATAACAGCAGCGGGAGCTTGCCAAATGCAACATGCCTGTCATGGAAGAGGTCATGTGTATGTGCAGAGCGCCTGCTTGCGAGAAAACACATATCAATAGGCATGAAAAGATATCAATGGCAGCCCGTGGCCTTCTTCTTGGCTGGACTGGGCTTTTACATATACAACGGTCTGACATGGAACGGATGGATGATGTATCTGCCGCACATCATAGGCTATGCTGCTATATGCGGTGCCTTGGCTTGGGCTTTGTATAGGAAAGAGCAGTACAAGAAGCGATAAGAGATAGATGAAGGATATTTAGTTTAAACACCAGGCGACTGCTGTGTGTGTGGCAGCAAAAAAGGCTTCTTGCGGCAGGCTGAGGATGAATGGTCTTGCCGCGACGGCTGATGTGAGACTCCTCGCATGGTGGTGGCCTAAAAAAACATTAGTGTAATGAAGAAGATATTTCTCACCGTTCTGTTGGTAGTGGCAGGAGTTTCTGGCATGAAGGCCCAGTTTGAGCAGGGCAAGTGGTATGTGGGGGCAACGACTAATGCCGCCGGCTTGTCTTACAGCAAGGAAAGCAAGTTCAGCCTCAACCTTGGCGTGAACGCCGGCTACATGTTTGAGGAGGCTTGGATGGCTATTGGCGAGGCTGGGCTCGACTACCGCAACTCGGACATGCAGCAGCTGTATGTCGGGGCCAAGTGCAGGTATCTCATTGAGCAGAACGGACTCTTCCTGCAGCTCGGAACGAAATATGTGCATGGAGCGCCCAACTTCAATGACGTGCAGATCACGCCAGAGGTGGGATATTGCTATTTCCTTAACGGGCATCTGACGCTGGAGCCTTCGGTATATTACGACGTGTCTCTGTCTGACTTCTCAGACAAGAGCCGCTTTGGCGTTAAGGTTGGTCTCGGATGGCTCTTCTGAGGCACAAGGTCAACGGGGCGCATAGAGCGTATGGCATCATGGAAGCTGCCGCCAGGCGCAGGTATCACTCAGCATAAGGCGCAGGTTTCAGAAGCTGATTATTAGTTATCATTTTTCAGGCAGACGCACAAGAATCAGTTTGGAATATTTGGAACAATAGCGTGACATTGACATATATGATAATGGACAACGGGATATTGAACGGCATTCACGTGCCACAAATATGATAAATGGGGTATATGGGCATCTGTGTAAAACAAAAAAAACAAAAACACATTATGTTATCAGTAGAAGAATTGAACGACAAACTTATTGACCTCGCTTTTTCGGAAGATATAGGCGACGGTGACCACACCACACTTTGTTGCATACCAGCTGATGCGTATGGCGAGAGCAAGCTCCTCATCAAGGAGGAGGGCATATTTGCCGGAGTGGAGATAGCCAAACAGGTGTTTCACCGTTTCGACCCCACAATGGAGGTGGAGGTGTATATAGAGGATGGAGCGCATGTGAAGCCAGGCGACATAGTCATGTCGGTGAAGGGCAAGGAGCAGTCGCTGTTGCAGACGGAGCGCCTCATGCTGAACATCCTGCAGCGCATGAGCGGCATAGCCACAATGACGCACAAGTATCAGCAGGCTCTGGTGGATGCAGGCACCAAGACACGTGTGCTGGACACACGCAAGACCACTCCTGGCATGCGCATGCTGGAGAAAGAGGCTGTGAAGATAGGCGGAGGCATGAACCACCGCATCGGACTCTTTGACATGATTCTGCTGAAGGATAACCACATCGATTTCTGCGGCGGAGTGCACAATGCCATATCAAGGGCCAAGCAGTATTGCAAGGACCACGGCAAGGACCTGAAGATAGAGTGTGAGGTGCGCAACTGGAAAGAGCTCGAAGAGGCTCTGGCAGAGGGATGTGACAGGATAATGTTTGACAACTTCACTCCAGAGGACACAGCCAAGGCTGTTAAGCTCGTGGACGGCAGGGCTGAGACGGAGTCTTCTGGCGGAATAACATTCGACACTATGATTCCTTATGCCAAGGCAGGAGTTGACTTCATCTCTTTCGGCGCCCTGACCCACTCGGTGAAGGGCCTCGACATGTCGTTCAAGGCGGCGGGTTCGGACAAGCTTGTGATAAAATAGAAAAGACAGGGGTTCCTCGGCGTTTGCTGCATTGCCATGCACCTGCCAGGGAACAAAGTGAAGAAAGTATATGAGAAAACTTCTGTTATCGGTGATGGCGCTTGTATCGGCAAGCGCCTTTGCTTGCACCAATATAATAGTGGGCAAGGCGGCGTCTGCCGACGGCTCGGTGTTTGTGAGTTACAATGCCGACTCTTATGGCATGTATGGCAACATATACAGCCATAAGGGGGGCACGCACCAGCCAGGCGAGATGCGTGAGATATATGACTGGGACACTAATGCCTATCATGGAAAGATAAGGCAGGCCTTGCGCACATATAATGTGGTGGGCCAGATGAATGAGAACCAGGTGTCTGTCACAGAGACCACCTTCGGAGGAAGGGAAGAGCTGTGGGAGACAGAGGGCATCATGGACTATGGCTCGCTCATCTATGTGGCTCTGGAGCGTGCCACATCGGCACGGGATGCCATCCGCATCATGACATCGCTCGTGGATGAGTATGGCTATTGCTCTGAGGGCGAAACATTCTCTATATGTGACAAGAACGAGGCATGGATCATGGAGATGGTCGGCAAGGGCAAGGGACAGAAAGGAGCCGTGTGGGCAGCTGTGCGCATACCAGACGACTGCGTGTCGGCGCATGCCAACCAGAGCCGCATCACCCGTCTGAGCCAGTATGACAAGAAGAGCTTGATGTGCTCGAAGGATGTGATCAAGTTTGCCAGAGAGAAAGGCTATTTCTCTGGCAAGGATGCAGACTTCTCTTTCCGTGACGCTTATGCCCCAAACAATTTTGATGCCGTGAGATATTGCGAGACTCGTGTGTGGAGCATCTTCAACAGGATGTGCGACGGCATGGACAAGTATGTGGACTATGCTGCGGGCAAGGACATGAAGGGCGAGATGCCTCTTTATATGAAGCCTAATCACAAGGTCACGCTGCATGATGTGATGAATGGCATGAGAGACCATTATGAGGGCACGCCTTTCGATATCAGGAACGAGCTCGGAGCCGGACCTTACAACATGCCTTACCGTCCCACTCCGCTGTCGTGGAAGAGCGACGGCGCGGAATATTTCAATGAGCGCCCCGTGAGCACACAGCAGACAGGCTTCTGCTTTGTGGGACAGATGAGGAGCAGCATGCCTGATGCCATAGGAGGCATTGCGTGGGTCACTAATGATGACCCCAACATGGCTCCGTTCGTGCCGCTGTATTGCTCTATGTCGGAGGTGCCAGAGTGCTTCCGGAAGATAAAGGGCGTGCAGGACGATGTCACCTTCTCATGGAAGTCGGCCTTCTGGCTGCAGAATACCGTGAGCAATATGGTCTACCCTTACTACGACAAGATGTTTCCTGACCTGAAGCATTACCGCGACAAACTGGATGAGGCTTTTGAGTCGCGGACGGCTGTGTGGGAGAAGACCATAACAGGCACTAATGGCAATATGTCTGAATACACCACCAACTACAGCAAGGAATGTGCGGAGCAGATGATGCAGCAATGGAACGAGCTGTTCAAGTTCTTGGTGGTAAGGCATAATGACATGGCTGTGAAGAAGGTCAACGGCATGGACACACCTTTGGAGGAGCGCTTCTCTAAGACAAAGGATGGTCTGGCTGACTCGCCTGACAGACCGGGATATCCTGAGGCTTACAGAAAGAGAATCGTGGAGAGCGAGGGTGAGAGATACAAGATTAAGTGAATGACACAAGCTTAAATGAAAGACATGCAAGAGAGGTCTTGGACAAAGAAGATGATGCCCAAGACCTCTCTTTCTGTATGTGATTTTCTTGGATGTGATTCTTTTTTTGACTGGTTGCAACGAATTTTTTCGTACCTTTGCCGCTAAAAACAAAAATAGAAGGTTGTGATAGGCTTGAAACTATCAGCACATCATCATATGTGAGACCTTATGAGAAAACAATTAAACTAATTGGCATCACTAATGAAAAGTATCTCATAAAAGGTGTGAGACCTTATGGAAAAAACAATTAAACTAATATACTTGCTTATGAATAGAATGAAAAGGACATTGGCCGCCATGGCTGTCATGGCGGTCATCGGCAGCCAGGGGGCTTGGGCTCAGTATGTGGAGCGCAAGTCTGCTGCTGTCAACGTGAATGCGCCGCTGAGCGCGTTTCGGGATGAGCGGTGCCGCCTGCTTAACTTTGGCTGGCGCTTCGAGCTTGGCAATCCTGAGGGAACGGAAAGGGCCGATTACGACGACTCTGCATGGCGCACACTTGACTTGCCGCACGACTACCAGTTTGAGCAGCCGTGGGACGAGAAGGAAAACAAGGGACGTGGCTTCAAGGGAATGTGTGAGGGATGGTACCGTAAGACATTCACGGTGCCAGAGAAGCTCAAGGGGCAGAGGCTTGTGCTTGACTTTGAGGGCGTGATGTATGTGGCCGACGTGTACGTCAATGGCAAGAAGGTGGCGAGCAATGAATATGGCTACACAGGTTTTGAGGCCGACATATCGAAGGCGGTCAATTATGGCGGAGAGAATGTGGTGGCTGTCTATTCCAGCACAGGCCCTGTCAATGGAAGCCGCTGGTATACCGGAGGCGGCATCTACAGGAATGTGTGGCTGAGGGCTGGCAACGCCACTCGCATAGCCAGACATGGACTTTATGTCACAACAGAAGGTGATGTGGTGAAAGCGCAGGTGCAGGTGGTGGGATGGCAAAAGCATGATGTCACCCTGCGTACGGCTGTCAGGGATGCTGACGGCAAGGTGGTGGCACAGGCTGTGGCTGGAATGCCTGACCATACCATACAGAACAACACGGAGGTGATGATGCCGGCGATGAAGGTGGAGTCGCCCAAGATATGGGACATTGACTCGCCCAACCTGTACACCGTAGAGGCTGTGCTCATGGAGAATGGATGTGTGATAGACTCTGTGTCAGAAAGGTTTGGCTTCCGCACCATCGAGTATGGACCCGACTTTGGCTTCAAGCTCAACGGACGGAAGGTCTTCCTGGCTGGCATAGCCAACCATCATGACCTGGGCGCGCTGGGCGTGGCAGCATATCGCTCGGCTGTGGAGAGGCAGCTCAAGATGCTGAAGTCGTTTGGATACAATGCCATACGTTGCTCGCACAACCCCTATTCGGAAGACCTCTATGATGTGGCCGACGAGATAGGGCTGCTGGTGGTGGATGAGCTGATAGACAAGTGGTCGAACAAGGAATATTGGGGCGGCAGAGAACCTTTCATGAACATATGGGCGCCATTGATGCAGGAGTGGGTGAAGAGAGACAGAAACCACCCGTCGGTGGTGCTGTGGAGCCTGGGCAACGAACTGCAGACCAATGCCGGATGGTATGGCTACCAGACTGACGACTGGGGAATCACCACATACAGGATCTTTGACCAGATGCTGAAGAGGTATGACAAGACACGCCCCACCACTGTGGCCATGTTTCCTGCCAGGGCCGGGGCGCAGCGCAACACTCCCGACTTCAAGACATACCTTGTGCCGCCAGAGTTGGCTTGCGTGACAGAGGTGGCATCGTTCAACTATCAATGGGACGCTTACCATGGCTATTATGACTATAAGCCAGACCTGATACTCTTCCAGAGCGAGGCTGTGACCAATCAGCTGCAGCAACCATATTACGGCATGGACCGCCAGAGAAGCGTGGGCTTGTGCTGGTGGGGAGCCATAGAGTATTGGGGCGAGTCTAATGGCTGGCCTAAGAAGGGATGGAACTACTCCTTCTTCTCGCACACGCTCCAGCCTTATCCACAGGCCTATCTTATCAAAGCCTGTCTGAGGCCAGAGGATAAACTGGTGAGGATAGGTGTGGTCGATGGAAAGGGCGAGAGCCTGGAATGGAACGACATAAAGGTGGGGCAGCAGAGAATATCGCGCAACTGGAATCAGAAGCCTGGCTCGCATCCCAATGTCTTCACATACACCAATGCCGATGAGGTGGAGCTCTTCTGTAACGGCCGCTCGCTGGGCGTGCAGAAGAATGACACTACAGAACTGAGCAAACGCAACATCATATTGTGGTCTGGAATAGACTATGGCGACAAAGGCGGCAAGCTGGTGGCCGTGGCACGCTCGCGTGGCAAGGAAGTGGCGCGCGACGTGATAGAGACATCGGGACCAGCCGTGGCGCTGAAGGTGACGGAAGAGGAACGTCCGTGGAAGGCCGACGGTATGTCGCTGAAGTATCTGAACATCTATGCTGTCGACGCCAAGGGACGCGTGGTGCCCGACGCTGCCGAGATGGTAAAGGTGGCGGTGACAGGCGAAGCCTCGTTTGTCGCTATGGACAACGGTGACCATTATACCAATGAGCTTTTCCTCGATGTCAAGGAGAAAAAGATGATGAACGGCTATATGCAGTGCATATTGCGCAGCACCCGCACAGGGGGAAAAGTGAGGGTGGATGTGTCGTCTGATGCTCTGAAGGGAGTCAAACTGGTGATGCAAACTCAGAAGGTAATGGTGAAATAGTGCTATTTTTCTTTTGATAAGCTCACTTTAACGCTAAAAAATCCGGAATCATGATGGTGATTTCGGATTTTTGCTTTAACTTTGCCATTGGAAAACATGTAAGCTAGTAATAGGAAAACATGTAAGCTAGTAATAGGAAAACATGTAAGCCAGTAATAGGAAAACATGTAAGCCAGTAAATGGAAAACATGCAAGCCAGTAAATGGAAAACATGTAAGTCTGTAATAGGAAAATACGTAAACCAATAAATATAATTAAGTCATTATGAATGAGGATTTGATTAAACAGTGCACAGAGGAGGCCAAGAAATGGTTGTCTCCTGCTTTTGACGCCGACACACAGGCTGAGGTGAAGGCTATGCTTGAGGCTGACGACAAGACAGCTCTTATCGATGCTTTCTACCAGAATCTGGAGTTTGGTACAGGCGGACTGCGTGGCATCATGGGTGCGGGCACCAACAGGATGAACAAGTATATCGTGGGCATGGCCACACAGGGCTTTGCCAACTACATAAACAAAGCGTTTGCAGGCAAGAAAGACATCTCAGTAGTTGTGGGACATGACTGCCGCAACAACTCGCGTCTCTTCGCCGAGACAGTGGCTGACATTTTCAGCGCTAATGGCATCAAGGCTTATCTGTTCGAGAGCCTTCGCCCTACACCAGAGATATCATTCGCCATACGCCAGCTCGGCGCACAGGCCGGTGTGAACATCACAGCAAGCCACAATCCGCGTGAATACAACGGATACAAGGCTTATTGGGACGACGGCGCACAGGTGCTGGCTCCACATGACACAGGCATCATCGATGAGGTGAACAAGGTGTCTATCGACCAGGTGAAGTTTGAGCCAAACAATGACCTCATACAGATTATTGGCGGAGAGATGGACATTGACTACCTGAAGGCTGTTCATGAGGCTCTTATTGACCAGGATGTCATCAACCGCCAGAAGGACCTCTGCATCGTCTATTCTCCTCTGCACGGCACGGGCCGTGTGATTATCCCTGCAGCTCTGCGCACATGGGGCTTCCAGAACATCAATGTGGTGAAGGAGCAGATGGTGATAGACGGCAATTTCCCTACAGTGGTGTCGCCTAACCCAGAGAACTCAGAGGCCATGACTCTTGGCATGAAGCTTGGCGACCGTCTCAACGCAGACCTCGTGCTGGCTTCCGATCCAGACGCTGACCGTCTGGCTGTGGTGTGCCGTGACCCTAAGGGCGAGTGGTGCATCCTGAACGGCAACCAGACAGCTCTGATGCTCTCATACTATATCATAGAGAACAAGAAGAAGCTGGGCCAGCTGAAGGGCAACGAGTTTATGGTGAAGACTATTGTGACTACCGAGACTATTGCCGAGATAGCAAAGCGCAACAATGTGGAGATACGTGATGTGTACACAGGTTTCAAGTGGATTGCCCGCGAGATAAAGCTTGACGAGGGCAAGAAGAAGTATATTGGCGGAGGCGAGGAGAGTTTTGGCTACCTGCCATTCGACAAGGTGCGCGACAAGGATAGCCCAGCGTCTATCTGCCTGCTCTGCGAGATTGCGGCATGGGCAAAGGACAATGGCATGACTCTCTATGACCTGCTGATGAAGATTTATCTTGATTATGGTTTCGCTTACCAGAACGCCATCTCTGTGACTAAGCCTGGCAAGAGCGGCGCTGATGAGATAAAGCAGATGATGGAGGACTTCCGCGCTACGCCTCCTGCACAGCTTGGCGGCAGTCCAGTAGTATGCGTGAAGGACTACAAGACGCTGAAGCAGACTGAAGGCAGCAAGGTGACTGACATCGTCATGCCTACGACAAGCAACGTGCTTCAGTGGTTCACAGCCGACGGCACTAAGATATCGGTGCGTCCTTCAGGCACAGAGCCTAAGATCAAGTTCTATGTTGAGGTGAAGGGACACATGGAGTGCCCTAAGTGCTACCCAGGAGCTGTGGCTGAGGCGCAGGCTAAGGTGGACGCTATCAAGAAGGATCTTGGCCTGTGATGGTGTGGAATGAATAAAGGACAATCATGACTGTCTTGTCCGCGTGATGGGCGTTCATAATTGGAAAAAATAGAAAGAGGAGAGCGAGCTGGCTGAGTGCCGGGTCGCTCTCCTCTTTATATGTGTGCATGAGATGGATGCTGTGCCGCCTTGGAAAGTCGGTAACCATCCGAAAATAGCCGACTTTCCCACCACATTTGAATTGCATAACTTTGCAGCAAAAAAGTCATGTTCAA
>CAKQRW010000053.1 GCA_934271655.1 uncultured Bacteroidaceae bacterium
CCCACCAGCGTGAAAAAAGGTGTCGCACCCTCATTCCTCCTTATGTGCCTTCACCCATTCGCTCGGCGTGCATCCCTCAAACTTCTTGAACACATTGAAGAAGCTGGAACGCTTGAATCCACACATTTCCGAGACGGCGAGCAGGGTGAGCTGGCTGCACTCAGGGTCAAGTGCCTTCCGCTTAAACTCCTCCACACGGTAACGATTGATGTAGTCGAAGTATGACGTGTGAAGATAATCATTGAACATCTGTGAGAGAGTGGTGGCATTGGTGCCAACACTGGAAGCCAGTTCGCTGAGACGCATGTTGTCACGCAAGTATGGCTTGTCGTTCAGCATAAGCTTTTCCACCTTGGCGCATATCTGCTTGTAGTCGTCGGCGCGGTTTCTCAGCATATTCTCTTTCTCCTGCTTTTTCAGAGAAGCCTCCATCTCCAGCCGCTCTTTCTCTTGCAGCTTGTGCTTGTTGACAGCATTGGCCGATGCCAGCTGTATCTCCATGTCGTGCTTTTGGCGCACAAGCCTGGCGCGCTCATGCCTGCGCTTGTTCATTCTCATCAGCATGAAGGCTATGACAAGGAGAAGCAGGATGACGAACATCTCCACAAAGAACATGGCCGACGGCTGCACGCTCACTGTCAGCGTGGCGGCAGTCTCAGGGTGTCCTGCCAACTGTATGCGCAGCATATGCGAGCCCAAAGTGAGATTGTCCAAGAGTATGTCCTGCTGGTCGAAGGCTATGGAGTCGGCCTTGCCGTCAATGCTCCATAGATAATAGCGGCGCGATGAGCACTGGGCATAGTCAAGTATGCCTGGAGCGATAGAGAGCCTGCCTGTGCCAAAGTTCCACCACATGCTGATAGTCCCGTCATTGACGCTGGCAATCTCCACCGCATGATTCTCATGCTCTATGGCATAATGGCTGACATGCACCTTGGCACGTATGCGTCTCCCCATGTCAAGCATGCCGCGCTGACCAAGGCACACCAGTCCGGCATTGGTGGCCATCCATATGTTACCTTCCTCGTCTATAGCTGGAGCATAGCGCGTGAAGCGTGATGATGGCAGTCCGTCAGCCTCGCCATACTGGCTGAAAGACCTGAAATGGCTGTCGAACAAGAACAGGCCGCGGTCTGTGCCAGCCATATATCCGTCGCCGCGCTGAAGGATAAAGTCTATCTGTCCTATGCCCAGACGCTGCATGATGGCATGCTCGGCTGTGGAGGAGAGATCGGCCTTGCTGTAGAGCAGGGATGTCTCTGATGCGGCAAGCACATTGCCATCCTTCGTGAAACTGAAAGTGAGATTGGGCACGGTGTTCCAGAATCCCTGAGGATAACCAGTGTTCTGAAAGCGATGAGTGTGCGTGTTGAGTATCCTCATGCCCTTTGCCGTGCTCACCCATAGCTTGCCGCTCTTGTCAAGAGCCATGTCATATACATAATTTCCCAATATGTCGGAATGCCGGCTGTCATATAGCCCAGCCAACTCCAGATGGCGGCCGAGACAGAGGATGCCAGCGCTGCTGCCTACGTAGAGACAGGACGAATCGGGTGAGGCCACCAGACGGCTGCAACTTGTCTCAGCCCATCGGGTGCCGGCAAAGAGCGGTGTCATCTTCATGCTTGCGGGGTCGAAGGCCAGCAAGCCATGCTCATAACTTGCCACAATGAATTGTCCGGCAAAATGCTTTATGTCGGTGATTATGGCACAGCCCATCTGCCGGCGGTCAAAATGTCTCACTGTGCCTTTTGCCTCATCTATGTAATATATGCCGTCGAGAGTGCCTATGACCATCTCCCTGCCACGCTTGCAGAAGCTGCGCACAAAGATGCCACGGCTGTCGAATGCCCCATAGCTGTATGTGTCGAATATGGAGGCTGCGGCGTTGACCCTGCTCATGCCGTTCTGATAGTAGCCAAACCAGTCTATGTCCAGACTCGCATCATGATAGCAGGAATACACGGAGTTGTGCATGGTGGCCAGGCGTGTCAGCACGCCGTCTCTGAGCATCTGTGCACCGTCGCCATCGGTGCAGATGTAGAGGGCGTTGCCACATCGTCTCACCTCCTTCACCGATGGCCACACATCGGCTATACGTTCTGTGGCACCTGTAGCCTTGTTGAAGCGCAGCAGCCCGTTATTGAGCGTGGCCATATAGATATAACGACCCATGACCGCCATGCTCGTCACTGCGCTCGACAGCAGAGACTCATCGATACGGTGATGTTTCAGACGGCCTGTCTTTGTGTTGTAGGAGAAGAGCCGGCCTTCACCACTGGCTACCCACAAGGCATGGCCGCCGTCGATGGCAAGGCAGGCTATGCTGTTGTTGGGCGACGAGACGTTTGTCTTGTCCACAGGCACCACCCTTACCCTGCCTGTAAGCGTGGACGGCATTATGGCGAGTCCGTCCTTACATCCTATGTAGACACTGTCGCCATGGCCTGCTATGATGGACGTGACTTCTGCCAGTTCCGGATAGATGCGGCGGCACAGAGCATTTTTTCTGTCCGCCACATATAGTCCATTTCTCATTCCCACCAGCACCGTTCCGTCATGGAGCGCGGCTATTTCATTGACAAAATTGTATGGTCGCCTGCAGTCAACAGTAACGAGTCTCGTCACCTGCTGCCCGTCATATTCCATCAGTCCGTCATCGGTGCCCAAGAGCATCACTCCGTCTGCCGCCTTTGCAATGCGTGTCACACTTTCTCTATCCATTGAGCGCTGCAGCAAGTTCTGGCTGTAGACGGTCAGGCTATGAAGCAGCAATATAAGGAATGCTAATCTTTTCATGAACAACGGTATTATATTTCTATAAGAGTTTTTATGCCTGACTGGCGTGGCACAAAGGTATGAATTATATTCCATACACGCAAGAAAGAGTCCATATAAATTCATACAGACTCGCCGACACGCAGTCTAAACACGTGATATGCAACAAGTAGGACTCAAACAGCTCTATTGCAAAGAGAATGGAACAAAAACGCAGCACAAAAGTTTGCGCTTGTAATAATAAGGTGTACCTTTGCAGCCAGAAACCAATATTTTACTTACAAACGCACACATATATTTATGAAGAGACTCATTTTTTCTTTGGCAATGGCCGCCACTTTCGGTGCGGCAGCAGGACAGACACAGAGTGACCGCGGATTCATACATCCTGGTGGTCTGCATACCCAAAGCGATTTTGACCGTATAAAGCAACAGCTGGCCGACGGCAACAAGAAGGTCACAGCCGCCTACCAGGTGCTGAAGAGCGCAGCCTACGCCCAGAGCGGAGCCGCTACTTATCCAACAGAGACTATAGTGAGAGGCGGCGGCAATGGGGAGAACTATATCAACGCCGCACGTGGAGCTGCCATAGCATACCAAAACGCCCTGCGCTGGAAGATTGAAGGCAACGAGGCTTGTGCCAAGCATGCCGTGCAGGTGCTGATGGCGTGGTGCAACACCACAAAGAACATAACAGGCAACAGCGACCAGTGCCTTGCCAAAGGACTGTATGGATACCAGTTTGCCCAGGCCGCAGAACTCATGCGCGACTATGAAGGATGGAGCCGTGAGGACTTCAGCAAGTTCCAGCGGTGGATGCTGGACGTGTGGTATCCCGGATGCATCAACTTCCTGCGCTACCGCAACGGCACATGGGAGAACTCTGGCAAGTGGTGGCAGGCTCCAGGACACTATTGGTCCAACTGGGGACTGTGCAACGCCATGGCTGTGATAAGCATCGGCATCCTGTGTGACGACGTGTTCATCTACAACCAGGGAATGTCTTTCATCAAATATGACCAGGTAGGCACGTTCAAGGATCCTCGCACCGACAACCCTATACGCAACGACGGACTCACCGAGTTCTGGGGCAACCTCATCGTCACCACATCTGAGTGGGACAAGGAGACAGGAGCCTATGGCAAGGTGGGACAGATGAACGAGAGTGGCCGTGACACAGGACACGCAGCCATGGCTCTCGGACTGTCTGTGGACATAGCGCGTGTGGGATGGAACCAGGGCGACGACCTTTTCTCATACATGGACCATCGTCTGGCAGCCGGCATAGAGTATGTGGCAGCCCAGTGCCAGGGTGTGGAGAACCTGCCATGGACCAACTACCACTATGGCACCAACGGAATATATTACACAGACTCACGTGCTTGGCTCATGACCGCTCCTGCACTTGGCGTGCAGATGCGCCCATACTGGGGCACAGTCATCGGACACTACGAAGGTGTGAAGGGCGTGAAGATGCCTTTCGCTGAGTGGGCATACACTAAGATGGGCATAGACGAAGGCGGGCAAGGCTCCACAAGCGGAGGATATGACCACCTGGGATATTCCGTGCTGACCAACACTTTCAGCGACGGCACAAACGATTTCTGGCTCAATCCCAACCCTCCATCAGAGCTTCAGCCTGAGATAGTCTACAACGGAAGCACCATCAAGCACAACGAGCTGGGCGGCCTGACCAACACTTACCAGACCACAGCTGTGAGCAAGCGTGCTCTGGCCAAGGGCACACAGCTTATTCTGCGCGCCTGCCTGCCCGACGGGGAGGAAGACACTGGCAAGTGGGAATGGAACACTGGCGAGACAGGCAGGGAGATTTCTGTCACAGCCGACCGCTCATTCATATACCGCGTCTCTTACACCAACGCCAACGGAGCTGCAAGCAGTCTGTGCTTCCCTATCGCTGTGCAGGAAGACACACACGACTCCAAGGTCACTCAGACCATGAAGAGTGGCGACACCACATCCGACAGCGTCATTGTTGTCAAATCGGGAGCGTCTGTCACACTCACACTCAACGGCGTTGACGGCTTCGGCAACTACATCTGGGAAAACGGCAAAACGAGCAACAGCATTACCGTGAGCAACGTGAAGGAGACACAGACCGTGAAAGGATGCTTCCAGAATCAGGGAGGACGCAAGACATGGAAGACATTCCGCATCTTCGTCAACGACGGTGAGGCTGACGCAGACAGGGTGGCAGAGGAAGGCAACTACCGCATTCACCACATCCCTACCGACACTTATCTCACCAACCGTGGCGACTCGGCTGTGCTTGAGCCTCTGAGCGCAGACAAGGACAAGGCGCAGGCCTGGTACGTCCGCTACTCCATGAAGCGATATGACATGGTGTCGCTGGCCGACTCCATGGCTCTGAAGGCCAACGGATGTTTTCTGAAGCTGAAGACACGCCCACACGTCATCACCTTTGCTCAAGGCTCTGACCACTGCATCATAAGCGACAAGGACAACAACTACTGGTATGTGGACGACAGCGGCAAACTTCTCTTCGCCCATTGGAATCTTCTCTACGACTTTCCGTTTGAGCTGGTGCCATACAGTGTGGAGACTGCGATAAACGGTGTCAAAGAGGCAAATGAGGCAGAGGCCGTGCCATTCCTGCTCAACGGCATCCAGACCGCAACGCCATTCTCTGGAATAAACATCTACAAGGATGGCAAAGGAAAGGCCAAGAAGGTGCTGACCAAGTGAACTACCTACAAAAGAATTTTACAACCATACACCTAAACATATCATGAAGAAAAGACTACTTAGTGCCATGCTGACTCTGCTTGCGTGGACTGGCTTAGCCTATGCTCAAGAGAATCTTAAGATGCAGTTCAACTTCGAGGATGTCGACGGCACAGAAGTGAGCGACCCCATCTCAGGAGTGAAGGCCCAATTGGTCAATAATGCCAAGGTAGTGGAGATGGGCAGCAAGCATGTGCTCGATCTCGGAGAAGACAACGGCTATCTTGACATGACGAAAAATGCAGGAAGGCTCATGAGAAACACAGATGACTATACTGTGTCTGTATACTACCGTGTGTCTTCTGGCGCTTCTCTCTCAGGCTCAGGACACTTCCTTTGGTGCTTCTCCCAATCGGCTGCCAACACTCAGACCTCTGCTCCGTACATGGGCTACAGGCTCAACGCCCAGCGCATGGCCGCATCCACTGGAGGATGGGGGGCTGAGAAAGGCATGGAAGTAGGATCTGCCACGGCCAAGGGGCGATGGATGCACATGCTGTATCGCCAGACTGGCCAGCATGGCGAGCTGTTTGTTGATGGAGCCAAGGTGGCCGAAGCAACAGACATGCCTTTGCCGAGAAAAGCCTTCACAGGCATTCCTGCCTACAACTGGATAGGACGCGCGCCTTTCGCCACAGACAGCTACCTGAAGCAGACACTGGTATGTGACTTTCAAGTGTATGACAAAGCGCTGGACAATGCCGAAGTGGCTAAACTGGCATCCGCTACAAGCGCACTGGATAGAGAATACACACATGGCGGCAACGGTGACTTCAGCACTCTGAACGCCACTGTGGCTGAATGCGAGGCTTTCATCGCAGGAGCGACAGAAGGCTATGCGCCAAACGCCACAGCTGAACTGAACGATGCTGTGGACGCAGCAAAGATGTCCATCAGCTCTGGACGCGGCTCACAGATGCTCATCAATGAGCAGGTGGCATCGCTGCAGTCTGCTCTCAACGCCGCTAAACAGACTGCTGGCTACGTGGCGAAGCACGTGTTTGCCCACAGCGATGACCACGGCTTCGTGCATCCTGGCGGTCTGGTGTCGCAAGAAGATATAGACCGTGCCAAAGAGTTGCTGGCTGCTGGCGACCAGCGCATCAAGAAAGCATGGGACATACTCTGCGCCAACGAATACTCACATGCTGACATCGCCACATGGCCTACAGAGATTGTGGTTCGTGGCGGAGGCTCAGGACAGAACTATATGAACTGCGCACGCGGTGCAGCAATGGCATACCAGAACGCACTGCGCTGGAAGATAGGCGGCACAAGAGAGAACGCCGATGCTGCTGTGCGCATCATGATGGCATGGGCAAACGCATGCAAGGCCGTGGGCGGCGACACCAACATGTCATTGGCTGCCGGCATCTACGGACACGAGTTTGCCAATGCCGCAGAACTGATGCGAGACTATGACGGGTGGTCTAAGGAGGACTTCGCCAAGTTCAAGCAATGGATGATAGATGTCTTCTACAACAAGTCCATAGATTTCCTGCGCCGCAGACATGACACATGGCTCAACGCACGCAATGCGTCGCTGGGAGAGCGCCCAGGACACTACTGGAGCAACTGGGGACTGTGCAATGCCCTGTGCGTGATGAGCATAGGCATACTCTGTGACGACGTGCACATGTACAACCAAGGAGTCAGTTTCTATAAGTACGACCATGTGGGCTCTTTCAAGGACCGTTCGGGACAGAATGTCATCACGAACGATGGCTGCAATGAGTTCATCGGCAATCTTGTGCCTGTGGTGCTTCCCGACGAGCGAGGCCCGTTAGGCTATCTCGGCCAGATGCAGGAGAGCGGACGTGACCAAGGACATGCGCTGATGGCTCTCGGTCTTGCGCTTGACATCTGCGAGGTGGGCTTCAACCAGGGTGACGACCTCTTCGCCTACATGAACGACAGGATTGCCGCTGGCACAGAGCATGTGGCAGCGCTCAACTTCGGCGGAGTGGAGGCTTCATCGCTGCCGTGGGTGACATACAACTATGCCGACTGCCGCGGAACCATGGGCGCGGGATGGGCTCAGACAGGGCCTAACACTGGCGGCATGGGTGAATATCGACCTTACTGGGACAGGGCCATAGGATATTATGAGGGACTGCGAGGTGTGAAACTGCAGTATGCCGAGCAAGCAAGTGCCAAAGTGTGTCCAGACGGAGGAGGAGGCAACTACAGCCAGAACTCTGGTGGCTTTGACGCCTTGGGCTTCTCCACACTCACCAGCTGGCGGCCAGCTGTATCCGCCGACAATGCCATCACTCCACTGAGCGGTGACATCGTGTACAAAGGCGAGACTCTTGCCAACCAGACAAACCTTGGCGGATTGAAGTACAACTACAGCGTGTGCCCGTCAAAGGGCATACCTGCCGACGGCAGCGACATCACGCTCATACCGCAGTTGCCTGAAGGGGCTGAGGACAGCGGGCTGTGGCAGTGGAGCACCGGCGAGACGACAAGGCAGATTACCGTGAAGGCCGACAAGAGCTACATCTACCGTGTCACCTACACAGCTGCCAATGGCGCTGTAAGCCACCAGGCGTTTGCCATAGCCGTGAGCGGTGATGCTGATCCCGACCTGATGACAAATGAGATAACTGTGGACGGACAGATAGAACGCGCCACGGAAAAGACCGTATTGGCTGGCACAGATGTGACACTTTATGCTGGCGCCACCACAGGATGGACCAATGACTATCTCTGGGACAATGGCCAGAAATCAAGTGTGGTGACCATTCCTGCATTGATGAACTCACGCACATACACCTGCCAGTATGCCAACCAGAGCGGAGCTGTCAGCGAAAGCCGCTTCACTATCAATGTGGTGCCTGCTGTACAACTTATCAACGGCACTGAGGCCAAGGAGATAATAGTACTCGGTGGAGCGGATGTGACACTACAGCTGTCCATTCCTAAGCTGGCTGACCCCGACGGAGTGACATGGAGCGACGGAGAGACTGGCACTACACGACACATCGAAAACATACAGAAGGATGTCTGCCTCACCGCATCATACAATGGAGCTGACTACCAGTTTGACATAAAGGTGAAGGCTACAGCAGGCTATTCTTATTATTCCGTACTCAGCGCCAGCAATGGATACGAGCTCGTCACATCAACAGAAGAGATGAACGCACTGGCTGCTGACCACTACTTCGTGCTCGCAAGCGATGAGGCTGATCTGCTCATAGGTCTGAAGGACGCTCCTCACAACGGCAACAAGGCTCTTTTCTTCGAGAACACAGCCAATCCATTGGATGACTTGTCGAAAGTGTTCACCATCGAACTGTACGACGGAGGCATCAGCCTGCGCAACATCGACTATGACGGTCTGCTGCTGCAGACCGAATGGGACAGGCCAGACCAACTGCGCACTCACGACCAGCCTCTCGTCTGCGAATGGTCCAAGCTCATTCCTGCCTACAGCAACGGAGCATGGACTATCGAGAACGGAAAGTATCCAGGCAACTGGCTCGGCCTTTGGACACCAGCCAACGGATACAGCGATGGGGAAGAGATAGCTTGCAATAAGAAAGACTCTGAGATAGCCAAGCTCCAGGTCTTTGCCATTGAGCGCGGCCGCTTCATGCACGACTATCTGGAAGGCGCGACAGAGGACACGCCTATAGATGTCACACCATTCATTGTCAACCCTGAGTTTGTGGGCAATGGCTACGGCTGGACAATGACCGGACAATGGGGCAACCAGCGATACAACGGTGCCGTGGAAGTATGGCATTCCACCAACTTCATGTTTGCGCAGACTATAAGCGGACTGACAGACGGACTCTACACTGTCACTTGCCAGATGTCCAATGGCGACGGCAAGAACACCGCTTACCTCTACGCGTCATCTGGCGATGAGAAGAGCATGGATGTAGTAAGCCAAAGCAGCGTAGGCTCTAACTTCGACGCACAGCGGGACATGATGGCCAAGGACGCGCAGTATGGCCTCCTCTCCGTGGATGTCAACGTCACAGAAGGACAGTTGGAGATGGGCATCATCGAGCCATCCGCAGGCACTACATGGATTGTCTGGGACAACTTCACACTCACATACAAGGGTGTCCCTTCTACTGGCATCGAAGATGTAGAGAGCGGAAAGGACATCATGAGAGAGAACGGGGTCTATGATGTTCTGGGACGCAAGGCTGAAAAACTGAGAAAAGGCATTTATATCAGCAACGGAAAGAAAATCATAATATGGTAATTACAAGAAAGTTGTTTTTAGGACTCCTTGCGGCATTATGCTGCATGGGCGCAAGAAGTCAGGAACTGGACGTGGACAAGCAGCTGGATTATTGCAGAAGGCAAGTGGTCAAGTCGCTTGACGATCTTGCGCCCATTGACTATACCATGACTCCGCGCAATATAGCGCCGGACGGGAAGCACTGGAACCTGCGCAGCGTGAAGACTCCCGAGGAATGGTGCGCTGGCTTCTATCCGGGCATACTGTGGATGTGCGGACAGCGCAAGGCGGCTGCCAAGTACACGGCCGAACTGGAGTATCTGGCCTACAGCCCTGTCTACGACCACGACCTGGGATTCATCATGATAGGCTCGTTCCTGAAGGGATGCGAGGCCACCGCCAACGCGCACTACCGCAATGTGCTTCTCGCTGCTGCCGACACTCTTGCCACTCTCTACAATCCGCGTGTGGGCACTCTTCTCTCATGGCCTCGCAACGTGGAGATGTTTGGCGGCCACAACACCATTATTGACAACATGATCAATCTGGAGCTGTTGCTTTTCTCTGGCAAGAAGGATAACATAGACATAGCCATACATCATGCCGACACCACCATGCAGTACCAGTTCCGCCCCGACGGCACAGTATATCATGTGGCTGTCTATGACCCTGTCACAGGCAAGCACCTGCGCAACTGCACGCACCAGGGCTTTGGAGACAACACTCTCTGGTCGCGCGGACAGGCTTGGGCCATCTATGGCTACACCATGATGTACCGCTACACCCATCTGCAGCGCTACCTCGATTTCGCGCAGAAGGTGGCAGACGTGATGATCAAGCAGCTCCCTGCCGATGGCATTCCATGGTGGGACATGGGCGACCCGATGATTCCGCAGTCTTTTCGCGACGCGAGCGCAGCAGCTGTCATAGCGTCGGGACTGGTGGAGCTGTCCTCCTTCGTAGGGCATTCTGCCCACAATGCCAGCAAGGCTGAGGAGTACCTCTCTACAGCAAAGAGAATCCTTACATCTCTCAGCAGCGAGGCTTACCAGAGCCGCGACAGGAATCCGGCCTTCCTCATGCACTCTGTGGGCAACATGCCGGCTGGCAGCGAGGTGGACTACAGCATCAACTATGCTGACTATTATTACATCGAAGCTCTGCTGCGGCTGAAGAGGCTCAGCGGACAGTAAGAGGCATGTCTCACTATAACACGGCAGGACACAGACTGCTTTTTATAAGTAGGTGCTCATAATTATTTTTATATTTGACGTACTCTATCCCCGGGCAGATTTTTCTTCTGTTTGAAGAGCTATGCGGGCATAGTGACTGATAAACAGAAGGAAAATATGACCGAGAGAGTGCGTCAGATATGAGAGCGGCTTACTTCGATACTACAAAATTAATCTTGAACTCCTACTTATAGGTTTATGAAGCATCTGGGAACATCATTATTATACATTCTGATTATGGCAGCGGCAACTGCCCATGCTGTAGGCCAGAGCGGCATCTACCAGCATTCCGTGGCTCTGACTGGATACGTGTCTACGGAGACAGGCAAGGCCCCAACAGCTTACCTATGGTTGCCAGAGGGATGCGAGAGAGTGAAGGCCGTGATGCTGGCGCAACAGAACATGACTGAGGAGCAACTGTACAAGAACGAGCGTTTCCGCAGCAGGATGAGCGACTTGGGCATCGGACTGATATGGGTGGCTCCATGGTTCACACAAGACTGGAGTCCGCAAAGCGGTTGCCAGCAGGTGTTCGAGGAAATGATGTCGGGGCTGGCGGGACAGAGCGGCCATCCCGAACTGGAGCGGGCCGCGGTCATCCCATTCGGACATTCAGCACAAGCCACGTTTCCATGGAACTTTGCCGCATGGAACAGCAACCGCACTCTCTGCGTGATTTCTTTCCATGGCGACGCTCCACGCACCAATCTTTGTGGCTATGGCACGTCTAACGTGGAATGGGGACGCACACGCAACATCGACGGCATTCCTGGACTGATGGTGGAAGGAGAGTATGAATGGTGGGAAGCGCGTGTGCGCCCTGCCCTGGCCTTCCGCATGATGTATCCCAAGAGCTGCATATCTTTTCTCTGTGACGCAGGAGCCGGACATTTCGACCTGCGGGAAGAGACGATGGAATACATGGCTCTGTTCATAAAGAAAGCTATGGAGCAGAGATGGAGCGACAAGCAGCTGCGTGCAGTGGACCCTCGCAATGGATACCTCGCATGCCGATATAGTCCCGATATTCCAGCCAATGACGGCAATGGGGCTAAGGATGACATCTTCCGTATCGATGAACGGCCCGCACTGGCCCCTTATGCAGAATACACGGGCGACAGGCACGATGCCTTCTGGTATTTCGACAGCGAGATGGCAAGTCTGACTGAGAGGCGCTATGCTGACACGAGAGGAAAACAGTACGTAGAGTTGGATAAGCCTGAATGCAAGTGGAACGACAGGAAGGACTTGCTGACTGTCAGTGTGCCTGATGGCGTACGAGTGGAAGTGATATGCGGTCCGCTGAGGCCGCTGGCTGGAAGCAAGAAGGGCTACACTGGCAGACGACATGCTGAGGCTGGCGGCAGCGGCAGCAGGTTTGCCTTTGAGGTCTATCCCTATGAGTGCGGCACCGACAATCCCAAACGCAGTTTCTCGGCATGGCTTGTAGCTGTGAAAGATGGCGACAGCAAGCATAAGCGGGCGGTGAAGCCTTTCGAGATAAAGATAAACAAGTAGGTGCCCATAATTTGACTCTATAAAATAATTCTGAACGAATACTTATAAGTAAGCTACTACTCTAAGACTTATGAGAAAGACACTTTTGGCCGCCATGCTGACGGCAGTCTGCCTGACAGTACAGGCACAGATAATATTCGCGGACTACAGCGACCCTGATGTGTGCGAAGGAGCGTCGGGCGACTATTGGCTCACAGCCAGCAGTTTCCAGTGCACGCCTGGCCTGCCCCTGCTCCACTCTACCGACATGACACACTGGACTCTCGTCAACTATGCCTTGCGACAGCTTGACCCACAGAATCACTATGCCGACGTGAGGCATGGATGCGGGGTGTGGGCTCCATGCATACGCAAGCATGGCGACACATATTATATATATTGGGGCGACCCCGACTACGGCATCTATATGGTGAAGACACATGACCCAGCGGCAGAGTGGGACGCTCCGGTGCTGGTGGTCAGCGGCAAGGGCATGATTGACCCCAGCCCGCTATGGGATGATGACGGGCGCATGTACCTGGTCAACGGATGGGCCAATAGCCGATGTGGCTTCAACAGTGTCCTCACCGTGCGGCAGCTTGCCGGCGACGGGGCATCGGCGGTCAGCGAGCCTGTGCTGGTGTACGACGGCCTGGCAGAAGGACACCACACCATAGAAGGCCCTAAATTCTACAAGCGCGATGGCTACTACTACATACTCGCTCCTGCCGGTGGCGTGGAGAAAGGCTACCAGCTGGCTCTGCGCAGCAAAAGCATCTACGGCCCGTATGAGAGCAAGAAGGTCTTTGACAACGGCGGCATACACCAAGGCGGATGGGCCGGAGACAAGTTTGTATGCTTCCAGGAGCGTGAGCCATACGGACGTGTGCTGCACCTGCTCGATGTAGAGATGAGGAGCGGATGGCCCATGATGCGCCGCAATGCTGACGACAAGCCTCAACATCTGGATTACGCCTCGCCATCGCTTGCATACCAATGGCACTCCAACTGCAGCCAGGCTTATGGATTTGCCAGGCAAGACGGATGCCGCGTCTATGGACACTACACCGACTCCTCGTTTGTGAACTTCTGGAGTGTGCCCAATCTCTACATGAGGAAGTTTGAGGCTGAGACTTTCACCGACACCATCTCTGCCGTGCTGACTGCCAATGCCGACGGGCAGCAGTCGGGATTCATCATCATGGGGCGCGACTATGCGCGCCTCGCATTCGAACTGAGTGATGGGCATTTTCTGGTGAAGTATATCACATGCGCCGATGCCGACAAGGGGGGCAAGGAGAGGTCCGAGACACTTGCTACGGTAAAGGCAAGACGATTCAACGCCGGAGCCAAGGACTGCTACACATGCAAGGTGCGCTTCATGCTCGTATGCCGCAAAGGTGCTTTGTGCTCACTGGCCTACAGCATAGACGGCAGCCCTTTCAAGGATACTGGCCACACGTTCCAAGCACGTGAGGGCAAATGGATCGGAGCCAAGTATGGGGTGTTCAGCATAGCTCCCGACGGACAGGGACGAGGATGGATAGACATGAGCTACTGATTCTCGAATCTACAACTTCTAAGCATCCACTTATCTGCCGCACACTCTATCGGCCGATGAGTATTGACTTCCATACAGAAAAAGAAACATAAAGACAACATAAGTAGAACATGAAACTGAAAAAAATCAAATCTGCGCTTCTGGCAGCCGGACTGCTTGCCTGTCTTGGCTCCTCATGCATGCCAGCCTATGCGCAACTGGACTATAAGATGGCAGGGCCATACGTGGTAGTGGCCCGCGACGGTGAGTTTCGCGCCTCTAAGGCAGGCAGCGAACGTGACATGAAGGCGGCCTACGACTTGGCCAAGCTCTATGCCAAGGGCGGTGCAGAAAGCGAGGCTGCAAAAGACAAGGCTCTGGCCATCATCAATGCCTACAGCACCACAATGCAGAGACTGGACGGACACGATGCCCCGCTCTGCGCCATACAGTGCTTTGACCTTGTGCGGGCCATGACCTTGCTCCGCAGTTTCAAGACAGCTGAATGGGACAAGATGGTCTACCGTGCCATGATACCCGTAATGGACAAGTTTGAGGCTGACAGCCCTTATGCCAACGGCAACTGGGGAGCTATCGTCAACCGTCTCCGCATGGCTTGCGGCATCTATCTGCAAGACAAGGAGCTATACCAGGCCAGTGTGGACTATTTCCTGCACGCCAATGACAACGGCTCACTGCCCAACTACATAAGCGAGACTGGACAGTGCCAGGAGACCGGACGCGACCAGGGGCATGCACAACTCGGCATCGAGGCGCTGGCGCAAGTGTGCGAGATGGCATGGGAACAGGGGGATGACCTCTGGGGAGCACTGGACAACCGCATGATGAAGGGATTCGAATACACTGCCAAGTACAATCTTGGTTATGACGTGCCTTTCACCACATGGACCGACTGCACAGGGCTATACAACGACTGGACTGAACCAGGACAGATGTCACGTGGCAAGCTGTGGGACATCTACCAATTGCCCTACGACCACTATGTGGGACGCAAGGGACTGAGCATGCCTTACACCAAGATGGCCATAGAGGTGCAGGCGGGCAAGCGCAAGAACAAGGCCACAGAGTATGCCAAGCTCCACCGGGCTTTCGCCTACCCTGCTCCTGCCGGCGCTCCGCTGAAACACGACTACGATGTGTTCATACAGCCTCGCGGCAGTAAGGAGTGGACGCGGATTGACACCTACATGGCCAAGGTCAACGCTCCTGTGGCTGGCGGCAAGCATAAGGTGAGCGAGATATCATACGCCTTCTTCGACTTCACAGGCGATGTCTTTGTGCGTGTGGTGTGCAAGAACAAGAAATACAGCAAGGTGATGGTGCGTCCAGACTACAAGGGAGTCATATCCAACGTGCTGAACGACTCCACCATGCAGTTTCTGCTCTTCCAGCCTGAGAACGTGAGTGTGGAGTTTGACGGCAACATCACCGACAACCTGCTTATCTTCACATCCAAGCCTGTCATCAGCCGTAATGATGCCGCCAAGCAGGCCAAGCGAGAAGGCCGCCGTTTTGTCTACGTGGCTCCAGGCTATTACGACCAGAGCAACATGGCTGCGCTGCAAGAGCTTATCTCTGGCAGCAAGCAGAAAGCGGCTACTGACTCAAAGACACAGACCAACGTGGCTTCTGAGACTAAAGGCAACTCTGTAGCGCACATCCCATCATCCACCACTGTCTACCTCGCTCCAGGAGCATATATCAACGGCACGCTCGGCATCGAGGATAAGCACGATGTGAGCATCATAGGCAGAGGGGTGTGCCGCCCCTCAAGCGGATACGAGGGTGTCAGGGTGCACCGCAGCCAGGATGTGCTCATCGATGGAGTGACCCTCTGCACCTGTCCTGTAGGCGGCAGCGACCGAGTGACCCTTCACGATGTGCACAGCATCTCTCACCCGTCATGGGGCGACGGCCTCAACGTGTTTGCTTCCAGCAACGTGCTCTACGACCGCGTCTTCTGCCGCAACAGCGACGACTGCACTACAGCCTACGCCACACGCAAGGGATTCAGCGGAAGCGTGCACAATGTGCGCATGACCAATTCCACTCTCTGGGCCGACGTGGCACACCCCATCTTCATCGGACTGCACGGCAACTCAGAGAAGATGGACAGCATCGTCGGACTGCGCTATGACAACATCGACATCCTCTGCCAGGCCGAACCGCAGATCGACTACCAGGGATGCCTCGCCATCAACGCTGGCGACAACAACCTGGTCAAGGACGTGACGTTTGACAACATACGTATAGAGAACCTGCAGCAGGGCAGCATCATGCAGGTGAAGGTGGGATACAACCAGAAATACTGCACGGCTCCAGGGCGCGGAGTGGAGAACGTGCTCTTCCGCAACATACGCTACTATGGCTACGGCGGTCAAGACGGTCTGGACTCTCATGAGCCTAATATGTCGCTGATTCTGGGATACGACTCTCTCCGCACCGTGCGCAACATCACTTTTGAGGGACTGAAAATCAACGGCAAACTCATCTACGACGGAATGCCCGACAAGCCAAAGTGGTACAAGACTGCCGACAAGGCAAACATCTACCTCAACGACCATGTGAAGGGCATCGTGTTCAACAAGTGACACTCTTACTGGACAACCATTAAATTTTCTCTCATTTTACCGAAAAAGACAAGAGGGCATGCCGCACGGCAGCGGACATGACCTCTTGTCTTTTTCGGTAAGCATGTGCTCATAATTATTTTTATATTTGGCGTGCTCTATCTTGAGGCTGATTTTTCTTCTGTTTGAAGGAACTATACGGGCATAGTGACTGATAAACAGAAGGAAAATATGACCGAGAGAGAGTGCGACAAATATGGGAGCGGCCTAACTTGATACTATAAAATAATTTTGAGCACCTACTTAAAGATGGCGCAAAAGCACTCTTGGCTTACAAGTGCTCTACAAATATCTGACAAGAGCAAAGACCTTATAGACTTCTTGTCACCCAGATTAGGGATAGAGCCATCCAACACACCTGCATATACTTTCAGTTCTCTTACCTACGCACACAGACTCACCGAACATCCCCTATGCATCCACTGAAGTTGGCACCACTCTATTCACTTTACGCCTCTTTTTCTTAACCGATGATGTGCGCAATGACCTCTTTTTGTATCACTCACGTGAAATGTT
>CAKQRW010000054.1 GCA_934271655.1 uncultured Bacteroidaceae bacterium
CCGTTTGCGGCGCTTATAGAGGACATGTGGTCTCTGATATACAAATGGCTTATTGATAATTCAGCAAACACTAATTAGTATATATATAATGTGGAATATGAAATCATGGTTGCCGGCATCATAATTGTGAAGCAGCCATGATTCCTTTTTTTTAACAAATAGCAGATATACCATGAAAAACGTAACGAAGAAAGACATGATAGTGTCTTTTGTATGGCAGCATGTGTTGCTGCTCATCTCATTGTTTGTGATGACTCTCGGAGTAGCCGTATGCGTGAAGAGCATGCTCGGCTCCAGCGTCATCTCCACTTTGCCCTACGTGTTTGAGACAGCAGGCAAGCAGCATCTTGGTGTTCCGGCGCTGACCATCGGGCAGTACACATACATCATGAACGCCATTTTGGTCCTTGGCCAGATAGCCGTCCTGCGCCGCCGCTTTGAGCCTGTGCAGCTGTTCCAGTTGCTCGTGGGCTTCGTTTTTGGCTCTCTCATAGACCTCAACATGCTGCTCGCCTCGTGGCTTGTCCCGGCAAGCATGCTCGAAAAGGTGCTGGCGCAAGTCATAGGCTGCACCATCCTCGGCATAGGCATAGCCCTTGAGGTGCGCTGCGGTTCGGTGACAATGCCTGGCGAAGGCTTCCCTGTGGCAGTAAGCCGTGTCACAGGCATAGAGTTTCCTAAGGTCAAGATAGCTGTAGACTGCACCTTGGTCATCCTCGCAGTCATCTTCTGCTATGTGTTCTTCTCAGCGTGGCAATGGTATATAGTAGGCATAGGCACCCTCTTCGCCATGGTCTATGTGGGAATAGTCGTCAGGATGGTGGGCAAGCATCTTGCTTGGTTTGACAAGACACTGGCCTACCGCCCAGGTTTCCGCAGGTATGTGTACGGCCTTGAAAGGGTGCTTTTCCGTCAGAGATACAAGAACCAGTGAACATGCGCATAGAGGAAATAATACACAGGGCCGGGCCATTGCCAGCGTCTGAAATAGCTGGTTCGGTCAATGATGCCCTTGCAGAGCACGAGTGCGTTGTCATCACGGCCCCGCCTGGAGCCGGCAAGTCCACACTCCTTCCGCTCACCATGATGGAAGGGTTCTGCCAGCCCTCAGGCTCAGGCCAGGAAGGCGGGCGTGTGCTCATGCTTGAGCCACGCCGTCTTGCCGCACGCCAGATAGCAGAGCGTATGGCCGACATCCTTGGCGAGAAAGCGGGCCAGACAGTAGGCTACCGTGTGCGCTTCGACAGCAGAGTGTCAGATGCCACACGCATAGAGGTGCTGACAGAGGGGATACTCACGCGCCGGCTTATAGGCGACCCTGCGCTCGAAGGCGTCTCGGTAGTCATCTTTGACGAGTTTCATGAGCGCAGCCTCAATTCCGACCTGGCCCTGGCCCTCACTCGCCAGTGCCAGCAGATTCTCCGTCCCGACCTGAGGATAGTCATCATGTCTGCCACAATAGATACGGCAGGCATCTGCGCCTCGCTCCGTGCCCCCCTCATCGAGAGCGGCGGGCGGATGCATCCTGTCGAGGTGGTGCATGCGGCAGAAGACACCTGCCCCTCAGAAGTGGCGCGTGCGGTGGCGGCCGCCATCTCTCGCGCTCACAGGCAACATGATGGCGACATTCTGGCCTTTCTGCCCGGACAGGGCGAGATACAGCAGTGCGCGCAGCTGCTTGACGAGAGCCTGGCACCCACATCCGTCTGTCCTCTCTATGGCAGTCTGTCCCCTCAGCAGCAGCGTCATGCCATAGCCCCGTCGGCAGCAGGCGAGCGCAAGGTGGTGCTTGCCACTCCCATAGCAGAGACTTCAGTCACCATCGAGGGTGTGCGCATAGTCATCGACTCTGGCTATTGCCGCAAGCAGGTCTTTGATGCGCGTACAGGTCTCAGCCATCTTGACACGGTGCGCATCAGCCACGACATGGCTGTGCAGCGTGCCGGCCGTGCTGGCCGAGTGTCGTCTGGCATATGCTACCGCCTGTGGACAAAGGCCACGGAGCATAAGATGGTCGAGCAGCGCATGCCTGAGATATCAGAGGCCGATCTTGCTCCGATGGCGCTGAGTGTGGCAGCTTTTGGCGAAAACGATGTGATGTCCCTTCCTTGGCTCACACCTCCGCCTGCATCAGCTGTGGCGCGTGCGCAGCAGCTGCTCCGTCTTCTTGGCGCCATAGATGAGGCTTCGCGCATCACGCAGACAGGCATGCGCATGTCTCAGCTTCCGTGCCATCCGCGCATGTCGAGGATGATGATAGGCACACAGATGCCTCATGACGGCAAAGGACAGGAAGACAGCCATAAGAGCCGCGGCGTGAATGAAAGCTTTGCTGCCCGGTTGAGCAGTCTCGCTTGTGATGTGGCAGCCGTGCTTGAAGAAAAGGATCCCATGGCTGAATCGGCGGGCGCAAGCACAGACCTCAGTCTACGTGTGAGCCTTCTCCGCACCGCGCGCAGGCGCAAGTCATTGGGGCGCTGGGCTCGTGTGGCACAGATAGCCCATGAGTATGTGCGCATGATGAGGGTAGCGGAAGACAATGCCGATGTCCTTCCCGAGGAGATAGGCCAGCTTGTGGCCTTGGCTTACCCTGAGCGTGTGGCCAAAGCGGTGGATGACATAGGGCACTACCGCTTGTCAAGCGGCGGCACCGTTCAGCTTGACAAAGACGACCCTCTCACCTCTTGCCCCTGGATAGCCATAGCCTCGCTCAATGTGTCGGAGAAGAGCAGCAGGGTCTTCCTCGCAGCTCCCTTGCGAGCAGAAGATATGTGTACCAGTCTGCGTGACAATGTCTCATGGGACTCGAAGAGCGGCTCTGTCGTCATGCGCAGAGAACGTGTCGTGGGCGTGCTGGTGGTGGAGTCTTGGCCTATGCACGATGTCGGCAGGGAGTCTGTCGTGTCGGTCATCTGCTCTGCGGCAGAGAGAGATGGACGCAGCATGTTTGACTGGAATGATAGCGTGGCCCGTCTTCAGCAGCGTGTGCAGACCGTGGCCGAATGGCATCCCGAACTCTCGTTGCCAGATGTCTCCACCGACACCTTGCTGTCCACAGCCCAGTCGTGGCTGCCGTTTTATCTTGAGCAGGGAGGGCGCGTCCGCACCACAGCGGCTGAGCTGAAGAAGATAAACATGGCCGAGGTGATATGGGCGCTGATACCGTATGAGCAGCAGCAAGAGATAGACAGGCTTGCGCCAACGCACATACAGGTGCCCACGGGCAGCAGGATAAGGATAGACTACCGTCAGGGAGCTGCGGCTCCCGTGCTCAGTGTCCGTCTGCAGGAATGCTTCGGGATGGAGAAGACTCCATGTGTCAACGGAGGCCGTCAGCCAGTGCTGATGGAGTTGTTGTCTCCTGGCTATAAGCCAGTCCAGCTCACGCAGGATTTGAGCAGCTTCTGGCAAAACGCCTATTTTGAGGTGCGCAAGGAACTGCGTCGCAGGTATCCCAAGCATTACTGGCCAGAGAATCCCTTGGAGGCAGAGGCAGTGAGAGGCGTCAGAAGAAAATAGCCAGAGTCCGTGCTGCAGGAGAACGGACTCGCCTTTCTTATAAAAGGCAAAAGCCTGTCGTGAACGGGCAAATGCCAGTCAGGCCATGCCGCAATCTACGGTAATTGATAGGGGATAGATGCGTATTGTCGCATTTGTCCCCTTATCCATATAGTCAAAAACCGCTTTTTGTTCAAAAAACTTGTAAATATAAAAAAAAAGCCGTAAGTTTGCCATGCAAAGACATTATATGAGCAATATGTACTAATGTATGGAAAACGAAATATCGCATTTGACAGACGAGGAGATACTCCGTGGATTCAAGCAAGGAAACGGAAGGGTGGTGAAAGAATACTACTATGGTTATTGCCGTGTGGCTTACGCCATCTATAACAGGCAGTATGGTCTTGCCAGCAAGTATGGCATGGATTTCTACTCTCTCGCGCATGAGTATTACCTGTATCTGTGCAAACACGACTTCAAGCCGCTTGAGGCTCGCAAGCCCACCATGTCGCTCAAGACATGGATGGTGAACGGCTTCCGCTATCTCCTGCTCGACCGCCTGAAGGGCACAAAGAAAGAGCGTCTCTTCGAGAGTTTCGAGCAGAGGCAGGAGACGACAGGCATGCAAGTGGACATCGTGGACAATGAGTATGCCCAAGAATTCCGCAAGGTGGTCAGGGAGATATGCGTGTCTTACCTTGGGCGCGACAGCAAGAACTCGCTCATCTTGCAGATGCTATTGGTGGAAGGCTTCAAGGGCAAGGAGGTGGCGGAGCAGCTGGGCATGACCCCTTCTGCAGTAACACAGAGATACCAGAAGGTGATGCACGATGTTGTCATACCTTATTTCAAGAGATATTTCACGTTCGAGGAAAACACCGTGATGTCATCATACGAGGATTACTGCGCAGAGGCACCAGCTTGCTCATTCTTCGAAACATCAAATAATGCTATTATGGACAGAAAGGCTGTTGAGGTGAGAACCACTCCTGAATGGATTGATTCTCTCAAGGAAAATGAAGTGTTTGTCTTTGGCAGCAACCTGGAAGGCATGCATGGCGGCGGAGCTGCCCGTGTGGCCTGCCTCAGGTTTGGCGCTGTCATTGGGCAGGGTGTAGGTATGCAGGGGCAGAGCTACGGCATCCCTACGATGCAGGGTGGCGTGGAGACCATACGCCCGTATGTGGACGAGTTCGTGAGTTATGCCAAGTCGCATCCCGAAAAGACGTTCTATGTCACTCCCATCGGATGCGGCATTGCAGGATTTGACGCATCAGACATAGCTCCTCTCTTCCGCAATGCCGTAGATGTCAGCAATGTCTGCTTGCCAGCCTCTTTCTGGGAAGAACTGGAATAAGCGCGCATGGGTGCATGCATGTAATGCTGGCTATGCTTGGAAGCGCAAGGGAGGGACTGCATCTCGGCAGTCCCTCCCTTGCGCTTGTGATGTCAATTATCTCTATTTGTGATGTCAATTATCTCTATTTGTCCTTGTCATTTTCCTCTACTTGTCCTCGTCAAAATAGCTGCCAGGCGCCATGACGCAGTCGGATGCCATGCAGTCGTTGAAGCGCATTCTCGCCTTCCTGTCTCTTGCGAACATCTCCTTGGTGCCTTCAGCGTCTTCTGCAAACTGCAGGTGGTTGTCTATGCCCATGCCCATGGCTATGTTCTCCACATCAAGATTGTCTGTGCCGATGAAAGTGAAAGTCCAGTTCTGCTTCTTCAGCTTCTCTATCAGGTTCTTCACCATATGCAGGCTATACTCACGGCTGCAGTTCTCCTCGCCATCGGTGATGATAGTCATCAGCACCGAGTCGTCGGCAGTGGTCTGTGCGTTTATCTTGGCTATGCCCATGCCTATGGCGTCGTATAGCGGAGTGGCTCCGCCAGGCTGGTAGTCTTTCTTTGTGAGGAGGCGGATGTCAGAGGCTGGCTGGTTGTCAAGCAGCATCTTGGTGTGGTCGCTGTCAAATGTGATGAGCGTCACCCTCTGCTCCATGTCCTTGTGATGCTTCTGCATCTTGCTGATGGTCTCCAGCGTCTCGTTTATTCCGGCCAGTGCCTGCTTTTCAATGATGCTCATGCTGCCACTCTCATCTACTACCAAAAGATTGAATACTCTTTTCATAGTCTTTCCCCCTTATTATGTATTTTGTTGTTAAATGTTAAGTGAACTGTTTTCTCTTGCGCTCCGTTTGCTTCGTTGCTGTCTTGGTGCGCTTGTAATCTTTATAAGAAGAAAAGAGATGCAAAATTAAGTGGCGCGGTGCATTTTTTTTTGTAATTGACAAAATACAGAAACGAGCAGAAGTCCGCTCGTTTCCATATTGTTACCTATATTATATATAGAGATGTCCAACTTCTTGATATTCAGTCAAGATTTAAATCAGAGCGAGTCACGTTTTGTAATCCTAAGGTTTTCGTATCGTAATCCTAATGATTCCGTATCGTAATCCTAAGGTTTTCGTATCGTAATCCTAATGATTCCGTATCGTAATCCTAAGGTTTTCGTATTGTAATCCTAAGGTTGGTCAGCGATGAATGAGAAGAGGCATACCCCAAAGGATATGCCTCGTGTCCTCTATGCGTGTGATTTCAGTGAGCGTAGGTAGTCTTTCTGCTTGTCTGTAATCCTGTAGCTTTCGATGGCTTTCTGGATGGTCTTGCTGTGTGTCCATGCGGCAAGCACCTTGCGCTCCAGGTATGGCACAGCCGCGTCCCATTGCTTGGCCAGTGCTGTGGCAAAGAACCATGCCACCATCATCCTTACGTAGTAATCCTCATTCCGTGCCGCAGCCGGTATGCCGAGGTATTCTGGCTGGAAATCCTTGTCAAGAAAGTGCGACATGAGCGTCTCCAAGCCGAAGCGGCAAGTGTATGTGTGGGCCGACTTGCTCCATTCCTTCACTTTGTCCAAGAGCCTGTCTTTGTGTCTGGCAAAGACCTTTGGCGACAGTATGTCGCACACGGCCCAGTTGTCCACGTATGGCAGAAAGGTGTCAGTCTGGCGGATACATTCGTCATAGTCCTTGCCCATCGAGATGAGAATGGCATGGAGCATATTCTCGTCATAGTAGCGGTGCGGCAGCTGTGCCATGAAGCTGGCGCACTCTGCTTCCTTGATGAAAGACTTGGCGAAGGCGCGTAGCTGCGGCACCCGTATGCCGATGATGCTGTGTTGCGGCACGCCTGGCGTCAGTCTAGACTGGAAAGCGGCGTAAGCCTTGTCTTGCATGGCGAAGAGCCTTTCCTGCAGTGGAGTCATGCTTGTCTGTGTGTCCATGATGTTTCTCCCCTCATGTGGCAGGGGCTTAATGAGTTACTGAATGTGCCGTTGGCAATGTGAATGTCGTGTGTGCCCATGTGAGCCAATGTCAGCGGTGAAGCAAGTGCCATATCTCACGTGTCCATAGCACAAGCGACGAGCCTGTGACGATGATGATCCAGTCGGTCAGTTTCAGTCCCTCCACGTTGAAGAACTGCTGTATGCCTGGCAGCTCAACCATGGCTATCTGGCCAACAAGGATAGTGGCTGTGATAGTGAGCAAGCCATTGCACCCCTTGAAATGCAGGGCGCTGCGTCCTGTCTCAAAGGCACGTGCGTTGAAGAGATAGAAGAAGTGTGTCATGACAAACGTCGTGAAGAGCAGGGTCAGCTCGTAGGTTGTCACATGCCCCTTGGCACCAAGCCGCAGATGCAGCAAGTCGGTGAGCTGGGTGACGTCTGCATGCTGGAAGATGTAAAGCATGGCGAGCAGCATGATGAAGAAGAAGCATCCCACGCCGATGATCTCGCGAAGCATAGGCTTGTTGAGGATAAAAGCCTTGCGGTCGCGCGGCTTGTCTCTCATCACGCTCTCTGAAGGCGGCAGCGAGGCCAGGGCCATAGCGGCAAACGTGTCCATGATGAGGTTTATCCACAGCATCTGCGTGACGGTCAGCGGCGACTCCGTTCCCATGAAAGCTCCGCAGAGCACAAGCAGGCACGCCGTCACATTCACGGTCAGCTGGAACAGCAGAAACCGCTGTATGTTCTGGTAGAGAGAGCGTCCCCACATGACAGCCTTGCCTATGCTGCTGAACGAGTTGTCTATGATGGTGATGTCGGAGGCTTCCTTGGCCACGCTTGTTCCGTCGCCCATAGACAGTCCCACATGGGCCGCGCGCAGGGCAGGAGCGTCGTTGGTGCCGTCGCCTGTGACAGCCACCACCTGGTCAAGCTTCTGCAGGGTCTCCACCAGTCGCTTCTTGTCCATCGGCCTTGCGCGTGAGATGATCTTCAGGCCAAGCACTCGCTCCTGAAGTTCGGTGTCTGTCAAGGCCGCAAACTCAGGTCCTGTTATGATGTTGCGCTCCGTGTCCTTGTCGTCATGCCACAGACCTATCTGGCGCGCTATCTCTTTAGCTGTTCCAGATGTGTCGCCTGTGACAATCTTCACATTGATGCCTGCGTCGGCACACTCCTTGACAGCATCCGGGACATCAGGCCTGACGGGGTCAGCGATGGCGGCGATGCCGATGAAGTGAAGGCTTGTGGCGATGATATCGTTTCCGCTGACAGCAGCCTCGTCCTCGCTGTCAATGACCTGATAAGCGAAGCCCAGGGTGCGCATGGCGCGGTCTTGGTATTCGGCAAGTTGCTTGCCGACATCTTCCTTGCTTGCGGCCGCGCTTTTGCAGAGTGCAAGCACTATTTCGGGCGCGCCCTTGACATATAGCACTTTTTTGCCTTTCAGAGCGGCCGACTCCACAACAACCGCCATGTATTTGCGCTCTGTGGAGAATGCTATCTCGGCCACAGTCCTCACGCTCTCACGGATGGGGCGGTAGTCCACGCCTTGCTTGTAAAGCCACAGAAGCAGCGCGCCCTCTGTGGGATTGCCCAGAATCTGCGGCCTGTCAGGGTCGGAAAAATCTATGGATGCTGTGGAGTTGACTGCTATGCCCTCGTTGAGCACCTCCTTGGGCGTGTCGCCATACAGCTTCATCTCGTCCACGCTCATGAGGTTCTGTGTCAGCGTGCCGGTCTTGTCCGTGCAGATGACGGTGGCCGCTCCCATGGTCTCGCAGGCGTGCATCTTTCTCACCAGGTTGTTGGTCTTCAGCATGCGGCGCATGCTGTATGCCAGACTCAGGGTGACAGCCATAGGCAGTCCCTCTGGCACAGCCACCACCACCAGAGTGACTGCTATCATAAGCGTTTGCAGTGCGTAGGCCACAAACGTGGCCACCTGCTCCATAGAGCCAAAGCATTCTGTGCCATTGGCTATGATATACATGATGATGCGGCCTATCACTATCAGTGCCGCTATGCCGTAGCTGGCCTTGGTGATCCAGCTGCCCAGAGCGTCGAGTTGCTCGTTGAGGGGAGTCCTTACGCTGCTGTCAATCTGCGCCGCCACAAACACATGGCCTTGCTCTGTCTTGTCGCCAACGGCAAAGACCCGGCAGATGCCGTGGCCTTCCATGACCTTCGTGCCCTTCAGCACATGATTGGCCGGGTAGGTGGCGCCATCGTCAGTATCTTTCACATCTGCGCTCTTGCCGCACATGGGTTCTCCTGTCAGCGTAGACTCGTCCATGTTCAGGCATGTCGCTTCAAGCAGTTCCGCATCGGCTGGGATTTCCTCACCGGGGCTGATGATCACTATGTCGCCCACCACGATGTCCTTGCGGGCTACCAGCATGGCGTTGCCGTTGCGTATCACCTTGGCTGGCTCGTCGTCGTTCACCTGGTTGAGGATGGTGAATTCCTTGTCGGCCTGCGTCTCAAAGTAGAAAGCGAGCCCAGTGGCGAGGAGGATGGCAGCGAATATGCCAACAGGCTCAAAGAACACGGCTGGCCCTTGCCCCAGTCCGAAATGCTCGTAGCATGATATGCCTATTGACAAAGCGCCTGCTATCATCAGTATGATGATGAGCGGGTCGCCAAACTTCTCCAGAAACTGTTTCCATAGAGGCTCTTTCTCTGGTGGTGTCAGGACATTGGGCCCGTTCTTCTTGCGGCTTTCAGCCACTTGCGCGTCGGTCAGTCCTGTGTAGTGATGTGTATGTTCCATTGTGTCGTCTCTTTTCCTTTAAAATTCCAACTTGAATCCCTTATGTTTCAGCTCCGCGTACTTCTCTGCGTTGAAGCGGAAGAGGAAGGCCTCCTTCTTCTGAGAGGGATTGACCACCTCGTCGGTCTGTTCCAGCATCCCAAGGCGTTTCATCTTGTTGTAAAAGTTGCGCCGGTCGAAGTGCATGTCAAGTATGGCCTCGTAGAGATTCTGCAGTTCCTTGATGGTGAATTTTTCGGGCAGCAGCTCAAAGCCTATGGGCTCGAAGAGTATCTGCTGGCGCAGGGCCTTCTCTGCCTTGTGGAGTATCTGGTCGTGGTCGAAAGCCAGTTGCGGCACTTCGTCGAGGGCGAACCATCGCGCGTCGGCGGCATCGTCATCGCCTTTCACTTCCTGTATCTTCACCAGCGCATAGTGGGCTATGGTGATGACACGCTCGCGAGGGTCGCGCTGTGGGGCGGAGAACGTGTAGAACTGCTTGACATATGCGCTGCGGAGCCCTGTCTCTTCTTGCAGCTCACGCAGAGCGCCTTCTTCTGCGCTCTCGTCCATTTTCAGAAAACCGCCAGGAAAAGCCCACCGTCCCTTGAATGGTTCGATGCCTCTTTGCACCAGCAGCACTTTCAGTCTCATCCCGTCGAATCCGAATATGACGCAGTCTGTCGTCACGCTGGGATGTGGATATTTGTATGTGTACATACCTTCATTTGTTTTCATTCTCGCTTGTTTCCTTTCCTGCTTGTTCTGTATGCTGTTTCTGTTGTCATTTCTCTTAGTCTCTTCTTCAGCCTGGTTCCTTTCTCGCGCTTTCTCACAGGCCCTGTCCGTCTCCGTCTGGCGTGATGCTTGAGTCTCTCAGCCAGTCTCTCACTTCCATCAGAGCGCAGCCCAACAGGTTCTCGCCGCGCCAGTGCTCTACGCCGCGGCTCTCTGCTGTCTCCCTGTCAAGGCCTATGCCCCATATTCTGTCGTAAGGGCTTGCTTCTGCCAGTATGGCGTTGCCTGTGGAAAGCAGGAACGTGCAGATGTCAGGGCATTGCGAGAACTTGGCCTTGTTGCCGTTCACGACGATGTCCAGTTTCATCTTGTCCCAGACGGCCTGGTCAAAGCCGCTTATTTCCCGGCCAAGGGCCTTGTAGTCGTGCGGTGTTTCTGCCTCCATTATCTTGCGGCATGTGTCTTCGTCGCCAAACAAGCGGGCTTTGCTTGCCATCATGTACTGCTCTGTGGTGTGGTATGCCACTCCGTCGACCGTGAAATGGCAGTTGTACCACTGGCTCAGGCATGCCGCCGTGGTCTTGTTGGGATTTGGCGTGTGTCCCCAAAAATATACGATGCCAGTATCTGGCTCTTTGCTGACAGTCTCCTTTATCTTCTCAATGTCGTATCTCATGTCTGTTCCTCCTTGTTTCTGACGTTCATAAGTATCTTGCCCAGCTGGTTGTCTCCTTGCCAACTGTACAGGTCTACACCCCAGAATGTGTCGTGCCTGTTGTTGCCATAGACTATGGTTTTGCCTCTTGTCCTAAGGAGCTTCTCACGCAGCGGGGCGTTCTGACTGAATTTTTCGCTGATGATGGATGCCATGGTTTCCACCTTCGACAGCTCCCATTCAGGTGATGGTGTCACCTCGTTGCCTTTGGCTGATGCCTTGTCTGCGGAGCATCTGGAAAAAAACTTGCGGTCTGACTCATCCTGGCATTTTGAGGCCTGGAATGCCGACTCCGCGCAGTTGTATTCCTGTCCTTCCCAGACGAACCGGCAGGAGTAGCGATTGTTGAGGAAGTCGTATTCTCCGCTGAACCGTGTTATTGCATCAGGGAAATCGGCTGGCGTGAATTGCTTGAACAGTGCCCATACACCGGGATGCATAAGGCTTTTGCACTCTTCTCCGCTCATCAGGCGTGACCTGACGATGGTCGAGCTGATGCCGTCTGCCTCTCTGGGCCGCTTGAGTGTCAGTATGCGGCCAGGATGCTCCGACAGCATCTCGCTGCTTCTTATCGTTTCGTCTGTCATGGCGTCTCTTCTTGAGAAGAGAATGACTTTGACTTGTCTCAGAAAATCACGCTTCTGAGCAAGGCTGGCCAGCAGCTCCAGCTTGTCGTCTCCCATGACGAAGTAGATGTCTGCATCTGGGTATTCGCTCTGGAGCGACTGCATTGTCGCCGATGTCTGGGGCTTTATGGTGCCTATTTCCTTTTGGCACACTGCCATCCTGCTGTCTGTGCACATTGCCTGGAGCATGCGCACACGCATCTCGGGCGGCAGCACAACAGGCGGATGGCTGTGGTTCATCTTCCTTCTCAGATATGCGTCGCTTACAGGAATGAAAAGGCCGATGTCTGCGTCAACCGCATCAATGGCCTCTTTCATAAGCAGATAGTGAGCTAATGTCGGAGGGTTGAAGCTGCCTCCCATAGCTATTATCTTTCTTATCCGTTGTGTGTGTGTTGGCTCTTTCATCGTTTGGTTGCGTTGATTTTACGCGGCAAAGTTAACTAACTCTTAGTTATTGACAAAATAAATGGCGTAAAAATAACGCAACAAATGTTGCTTAATATGAAAAATAGTGGTTCATCGGCATATGCAGCCAGCAGATGCAAGCTTGCTTGGATGCTCGCATGCAGTCGGCATATGGGTGCGGGATATATTGACTTCGGGTCAACACGCCCTTCATGTCATGTGGTGACATGGGCGTGTTGAACTCAAAACCTGTATTGCATCGTGGCGAGGCATGCCGCATAGTGGCTGGAGCAGAGGTCGTGTCCGTCGAGACAGACAGTCCAGTGCTTGCCCAAATGCTTGCTCAGCTGGATGGCTGTGTAGACATCTTTGTCGTTTGGAAGCACGTTGGCCTTGGTGGCGAAGATGGCTTGTGCCCCTATGTTGAGGCCGACAGGCAGGGAGACGGAAGGGTCTATGTGGAAGGTGGCGAAGTCGCCGCTTGCGCCTTGGAGCTTATACAGGTTGGCTCCGCCAGTGGCTGAAAGGATGCCTGTGTGGAAATAGGCTGACGTTTGCAGCTTCCACAAGTCGGAACCGCTCTCCATGTTGAGGCGGTAGCAGTTGGTGCTCCATGAGAAACATGGGCATGAGTATACATAGGCCAGCTTGAACTCGTTGATGTAGGAGGCGTAGAGCTGTCCCTTGCGGAGCAGCCATTCTTCTTCTGTCATCTTGTGGTCTATGCTGAACGAGGGGTTGGAAAACTTGCGATGGTAGGCTGCTTGCAGTTGGCTGTGGCTGGATAGTGATGCCACAATGCTGGCCTCGGTGTTGTGGCGAGTGTCTTTGTGGCTCATGCTGCCTGTGGCGTAGCGGTAGAACATGATGCGGTCGCCTATGGTGAATCGCCATGGCCCTGTCTGGTAGTTGAGCTGCAGGTATATGTCATTGTTGTTCTGGTTGTATTTCTGCTCTGCCTCCTGCTGCTGCTTGTAGTGTGAGTAGGTGAAGTCGCCTTCCCATCCGAGCATCATGTCGAGCCCCTGGGCTATAGGCGTGTTGAGTTCCACGAGACTCATCCAGTAGTTGTTGCCACGTTCTGTCACAGTCTTCTCATTGGGCAGATACACGGTGTGTGGCGTGTTGGTGTACTGGTAGTTGGCTACGATGAGCAGTTCTGTGCCGCGGTCGTTGAAGTCGTGGAAATAGCGTGCGCGTGCCATGCACTTCTCGTTTGTGTCGCGCGTCTTGCCAGAGCTGTAGCCGCATGTGTTCTGATACTGTTGGGTGAAGTATGTGAGCAGGCGGTCGCGAGGGCCTAGCCAGTTGGTCATATGGGCAGAGAGATGCTGCTGGTGACCGATGGCCTGGTCTTGGTCTTTATACGAGTAGGAGGCTGAGGCATAGAGGTCTGTGGCCTTGCTGCCCAGCCGCGCCTCTGCGTTGCATGCCAGCATGTCGTCTGTTCCGCCCTGTGCGCCAGCTATGCCGTGCACGCCTTCCTCGTAGCGGAGCATGTTGATGTCGAGCACACGGTTGGCGCCGGTAGTGCCTTTGGCCACGCCCGTGTTGTCGCATACCTGTATCTTGCTTATGTGCTTAGCCTTTAGCTGGTTGAGGAAGATGCGCGGGTCGAGGTTGACAGGCGAGTTGTCTATGCGTATGTTGTAGCCATCGCCCATGCTGCTGAAGCCGCTCTGCATCAGGTCGGGATACATGCGCAGCACATCGAGGAGAGTCTCCTCTCCTGTCAGTGCCATGCGTTGCGGGTATATTATCACTCTGTCTGCTTTCATCTCTATGGCGCGCTCTTGTGCGCTGGCGGCTGGTGACAATAGCAGCATGGACAGGGTGAATGCCAGTGTTGTATGCTTTGAAACTTTCATGTATGGTGCGCTTGATTAGAAATCCTGGTTGTTTCTGTCTTCCTCTTTCTCGAAGTATTCGGCTATCTCGCGCTCTGCGCTGTCGGAGAAGGCGTAAGCCTCGTCGTGCTGGCTGACATCGAGTCCGAGCGTCTCGCTCTTGACCGACACTCGCATCGGTATCATCTTGTTGGTTATCCAGTAGAGCAGCAGGCTGACCACGAAGGTGTATGCCACGACGATGGCCACTCCGATGATGGAGTTGATGAACTCTGTCCATCCGCCGTGCACGAGTCCTGTATACGAGAACACGCCTGTGAGTATGGTTGCGAAGATGCCGCCTGTGCCGTGTGTCGGGAACACGTCGAGCGCATCGTCTATGCTTGACTTCTCTCTCCAGTGGACAGCTATGTTGCAGATGAGTGTTGTGATGACTGCAATGATGAAGCTCTGGCTCGTTGTCACCACATCGGCGCATGGGGTGATGGCCACAAGTCCTACCACGGCTCCCACTGCGGCACCCATGCCTGAGGGCTTGCGTCCTCTGAGGCAGTCGAAGAATATCCAGCACATCATGGCTGTGGCTCCCGAGGTGTTGGTGTTGAGAAAGGCTTTCACGGCTATGCCGTCTGCGGCGAGGCCAGAGCCTCCGTTGAAGCCGAACCATCCGAGCCACAGCAGGGCTGCTCCGAGGATGACGAATGGTATGTTGGCTGGCAGGTGCTGGCCCGACTTGGCGTTGGTGCGACGTCCGAGGAAGAGGGCTCCTGCGAGTGCTGCCACACCTGATGAGGCGTGGACAACGATGCCTCCGGCAAAGTCGTGTATGTTGAGCCATTCATGCAGCAAGCCGTGTGGATGCCATGTCCAGTGGGCGAGCGGACAGTAGATGAAGATGCAGAAGAGCATCATGAAGACCATGTAGGCGGAGAAGCGGACGCGCTCTGCGAAGGAGCCTGTGATGAGTGAGGGCGTGATGATGGCAAACTTCATCTGGAAGAGGGCGTAGAGTGCCAGCGGGATGGTCACGATGCCTCCCTCTGCCAACTGGCGTATGGCCTCATTGCTGCTGTCGGTTGAGGCTGCCTTGGCTCCCACGCCCTGGAACATGAAGAAGTCTAACGGGTTGCCGATGAGTCCCAGGCCGCCCACATCGCTGCCGAAGGAGAGGCTGAAGCCGCATACCACCCACAGTATGCTTATTATTCCCATGGCTATGAAAGACTGGAGAATGGTGCTGATGACATTCTTCTTGCCTACCATGCCTCCGTAGAAGAAGCTCAGTCCTGGCGTCATCATCAGCACGAAGATGGTGGCGGTGATCATCCATGCCACGTTGGCTGCCGTGCATTGGTCTGTCTCTTCAAATTCCCATAGTCCTGCCTCTTCTGGCATGAACGCTCCGATTATCGCTATGATGATGAGTGCCGCCATCAGGATAATCCATCTTTTCTTTACTTTCATAATTGTGTTTTACTTTGTGTGTTGTGTTGTTGTATGTGTTTATTTTATAGTGCCGCTTGTTTGCTTGTCGAATGCAAAATTATATAAAAATATTGACATAACATTTGTTTTTGATGGTAAAAGTTTAAAATGTCTGTCAATTTGTTTGTTTTATTGGTTTATAGCTATAAATTTGATTAAGGAATGGCAGCTTCTGTCTCACTTCTTCATTATCGTTGGCTTGGCGCATGCGCATAGTTTGCCATGCGATGTTGTATAGAGAGGGTCTATCTATAGAGGAGGATTGTTTCTATAGTTTGTCTATAGAGAGTCCATCATATGATATATATAGTTAGCGGATAGCTGCGGTTGGCGCTGCCAATCTTGTGTTGCAGGGAGCGTGGCGGATAAATGTGGAGCTTGTTTCAGATAGATGCATTGCCCAAATGGGGGAACGGAGTTTGGGCAATCATTGCCCGAGGCTTGGGCAATCATTGCCCACGGCTTGGTCATCGAATGCCCACGGCTTGGTCATCGAGTGCCCGAGGCTTGGTCATCGAGTGCCCACGGCTTGGTCACTGTGGATTCATCGTGTGTTTGCAGATGGCTCCTCGCATGTGTGCTGAGAGAACATCGGCAGGGCTGACATGAAGTACTCTTTCCTTCAGGTATGACTGAGAATGCTTGAACATTCCTATATGTGTAAGTCTTTTTGTGAAGTCAATCTCGTGGGAGAAGTACTCGAATGCCACGTTCTTGTGCCCAAAGCGAGCGAAAAACTGCTTGATATACTCCTGATGTTCTGGCAAGAGGGGGCTTTTTTGCTGAAAACGGATGCTTTTATGATACTTCGCTGATACTTTTATGATACTTTTTCGCTTTTTTGGGGAAAAGTGTCATTTGTGTTAATTGTAGGTATTTCAAGTGGATAGAACTGGCATAAGCCTAAGGAATGGTAAGCGGCTCCGCGTTTATACCTTGCATAATCAAAAAAAGCAGTAACAGCATTTCTTTGATAGCTGTTACTG
>CAKQRW010000055.1 GCA_934271655.1 uncultured Bacteroidaceae bacterium
ATCAGAGCGTTATATTAACAACTTAACGGATGATTTCAGCATCTGTTTTTCGGAACATATAACTGGACACCCTAATTAACAAGAAAATATTCAATTGTGTTTTGCCGAACCGCACAAAACCGCTAAATTTGCATAAGAAACCAAATGCAGAGAAACGATGGCAGACCAGAACTACAGAAGATTACCAGTTGGCATCCAGTCTTTCTATAAGATAAGAGAGGACGGATACGTATATGTTGACAAGACCGACTTGATTTGGAACCTTGCCAACAATGGAAATACGTATAATTACCTGAGCCGTCCGCGCCGCTTTGGCAAGTCGGTGCTCGTCGACACACTCCAGGCTTATTTCGAGGGGGAGAAGCGACTCTTCGAGGGACTGCGGATAATGGACTTGGAAAAGGAATGGACCAAGCGCCCCGTCATACGCCTTGACATGAGCCGCGCGGGAGCCGAGGCAGACAGCATACGCTCTTACTTGAACAACTGCTTTGGCGACTACGAGAACGAGTGTGGCATTGCGCCGAAGCCTACCGACAGTCTTGCCGACCGCTTCCATGCTATAATAATGGCGGCATACAGGCAGACCGGGCAGCAGGTGGCTATACTCATCGATGAGTACGACTCGCCACTCCTGCACTCGTGGCTCACTCCCGAGCACGATGCCTGCACGGCGGTCTACCGCCAGGTGTTCGCCATTCTGAAGGCCGATGACCGCTATGAGAAGTTTGTGTTCATCACCGGAATCACCAAGTTTACGCAAATATCGCTCTTCTCCGTGCTCAACAATCTGAGCAACATCAGTTTCGACGGGCAGTTCGCCCCGCTGTGCGGCATCACCCAGCAGGAGATGACCGACAACTTTATGCCCGAGATTGAGGCTATGGGCAAGCGCGAGGGATGGACTGTAGAAGAGACTATCGGTCAACTGAAGGCCAATTACGACGGCTATCATTTCAGTATAGACAACATGGTGGACGTGTTCAATCCTTTCAGCCTTGTAAATGCATTGTCTGACGGACGGATAAGAAACTACTGGGCGTCGTCCGGCGCCACTTCGCTGCTGCCTAAGTTTGTAAGCGACATGGAGATACGCCTCAAGGACTTCGACAACTGCGCGCTGATAAGTCCCGTAATTGAGACTTCAGACGTGACGGGAGGGGGTGCCGAACTGTTCCTCTACCAGTCGGGCTACCTCACCATCAAGGGCTACATGAACGGCCTTTATCTTCTCGGCATACCCAACCATGAGGTGCGCCAGGCTCTCTACGAGACTGTGCTCCCGGCACTGGCTATGCGCCGCCGTGGCGACATACAGTCAACGCAGTCTTACCTCTACATGCACTTGCTGCTCGGTAATGTGGACGAGGCGAAGAAATACCTGAAGGCATTGGTTGCCGATGTGCCTTACAGCAACAAGAAGCTCGCGTCGATGGACATGGAGGAACGCTACCGCCTCATCATGAGCACCATCTTCAACGCCATCGGCTGCCGTGTGGAGGTGGAGAAGATGATTGCCACGGGCCGCATCGACATGGTGGTGGAGCTGCATGGCAACGTCTACGTCATGGAGCTGAAGCTCACGAAGAACGGTGGCATCGCCGCTGCTGAGCGACAGAAGCGCGACAACCGCTACGCCGAGCCGTTCAAGACTCCAGGGCACAAGGTGTTCGCGCTTGCCGTGGAACTCGACGACATGGGCAAGGGACTGATTGACTGGAAACTGCTGGATGCGTAACAAAAAGCGTGGCGGAAGGCCTTTGCCCTCCGCAGCAACCAGTCAAAGCACTAAATCTTTGCATCATTTTTTATGTACCCATGAGTCCGCTAGAAAAAGTCAGAGCACTATCAATTTGAAAGTTGACCGGCAAGAAGTATACTATTATATAGTGCGTTTATGCATCGCTTAGCAAGAAAAAAGAAGTAGGGTGCGTCATCTTGACGCACCCTACTTTAGTATATACCAACAGTTTTTCCAGTCATGTATTGTATGCACACAGCTTACTTGCCCTCAATGATGACGCAGCGGTTCTTGTCATTGTCTGGGAAAGGCTGCACGGTGTCGCCGTATGACTTGACTGTCATCTGCGATGCTGGCACACCCTTTGCCTGCAGGGCAGCCGCAGCCTTGTCAGCGCGTGACTTAGCGTATTCAGCGTTGATCTCAGGATTGCCTGTGCCCTTGTCGGCATAGCCGTCGATGGTTATGCTCTTGTTAGGGTACTTCTTGCACCATGCGGCCACGCTGTTGAGGATGTCCTCAGCATTGGCGTCGCTCTCGCGGATGGCATAGAAGATAGTCTCCTTGATAGGCTGCGCCACCTCCACGGCCTTTGTCGCAGGCTTGGCAGGGATGATCACAGCGGCAGGCTCTTCCTTCACTGGAGGAGCTACAGGAACAGGCTTGCTGACCTTCTTGAAGCCAAACTTGTATGTGAGGGATATGGATCCGGTCATCATCCAGTCGTCAGAATTAGTGTACTTGCTGTTGAAGCGGTCGTCAAGAGAGTTGAAGTCCACCTCAGCGCCCACGCTCCAGTGCTTAGCTATGTTGACATCAGCGAGCATGCCCAGGCGCAGGTTGTGGCTCAGAAGATTGTGTCGTGGAGTCTGGTTGTCGCCCCAAGCGTTGGAGATGTCACTTGTCACCTTGTTCTCAGACGTGAGTTTCTCAAACTCGTCGTTGCCCCACGCATAGTTGAGGCCGAGACCGCCAATGACGTAGAGGTCGAATGGGCGGTGCACTCTCTTGGAGAAGATGTTCAGCACATTGATCATCAGGTCAGCGTTGCTGTTGATGTAGTTGAACTCATACTTGAGAGGCGAGCCAAGCTTCACGCTTCCTCCGTCCTGTGCGGCCAGTTCGTCAAATCCTCCCTTCGACTTCCATCCGTTGACGTGAAGTCTGGCTCCCACGATAGGAGAGAACATTTCACCCACACCGATGCTGTAGGTCGGGGTGAGCAGCTTCCAGCAGCTGACATCAGTGAACGTAGTTCCTACACCACCCTGCACCTGCACAAAGCCATACGAGTAAGGCTTGTAGCCAAGAGCCTGTGCCTCGGCACACTGTGTGCCTTCACAATTGCCACAGGTCTCGTTTTGAGCTATGGCATTTATGCTGCAAGCGCCCATAACAGCGGCAGCAACAAGTGAATTAAGATAACGCATAATTCTGAAATAGTTTTGATAAATATATAATTTCGGGTGTAAAATTAGTTAATCTTAAACAAACAAACAAAATTACAGGATAAATTTTTGTATATTTGCCGAAAAATAGTCTATACAATGGTTACAATTAAACAAGTAAGTACAAAGAAAGAGCTGAAACAGTTTATACGATTCAATTACGAGCTATATAAAAACAACCCATATTCTGTGCCAGACCTTTACGAGGACATGCTCAACACATTCTCAGACAAGAACGCCGCGATGGAGTTCTGTGAGGCTGCATATTTCCTTGCGTACAAAGACGGCAAACTGGTGGGCCGCGTGGCCGCCATCATCAACAAGAAGGCCAACAAGACGTGGAATCTGAAGAATGTCCGCTTCGGGTGGATAGACTTCATCGACGACGAGGAGGTGAGCAAGGCCCTGATAGAGACAGTGGAGCGTTGGGGCAAGGAGCGCGGCATGGACACCATACAGGGTCCGCTGGGCTTCACCGACATGGATGCCGAGGGCATGCTGATAGAGGGCTTTGAGGAGCTTTCCACCATGGCCACCATATACAACTATCCCTACTACCAGCGCCACATCGAGAAGCTGGGCTTCGAGAAAGACGCCGACTGGATAGAGATGCTCATGACGGTGCCCAAGGAGACTGGCATGCCAGAGCGCCTGAGCCGCATAGCCGAGATAGTGATGAAGAAATATGACCTGCGCATCAAGAAATACACGTCGGCCAAGAAGATAGCGGCAGACTATGGCCAGGAGATATTCAGTGTCATCAATGAGGCCTTCAAACCGCTCTTTGGCTACAGCGAACTGAGCCAGAAGCAGATAGACCAGTATGTGAGAATGTATCTGCCCATCCTCGACCTCAAGCTGGTGAGCCTCATCACCGAGGCCAACGGCCGCCTTGTGGCTGTGGGCATCTCCATGCCGTCGATGTCGCGCGCCTTGCAGAAAGCCAAGGGCAAGCTCACTCCTTTCGGATGGTGGCATCTGCTCAAGGCCCTCAAGTTCAAGAAGCCCAAGACACTCGACCTCATGCTGGTGGGCGTATTGCCAGAGTACCAGAGCAAGGGAGTCAACGCCATACTCTTCTACGACCTGCTGCCTATCTACATCTCTGAGGGCTATGACTATGTGGAGACCAACCCTGAGCTGGAAGCCAACTCAAAGGTGCAGCAGCAGTGGATATATTTCGAGAGAAGGCAGCACAAGCGCCGCAGATGTTTCAAGAAGGCTATTAAGTAAGGACCAAGAAGGCCATCAAGTAAGGACCAAGAAGGCCATCAAGTAAAAGATATGGCTATCAAGTAAAAGATATGGAAGAAGAAATAAACCATAACAGCACCCCCACCCCCGCTCCGAGCAGCTATGACGACGGCAACATCATCACGCTGACAGGCGTGGAACACATACGTCTGCGCCCTGGCATGTATATAGGCCGTCTCGGCGACGGCAGCCATGCGGAAGACGGCATCTACGTGCTCCTGAAGGAAATCATCGACAACAGCATCGACGAGTTCAAGATGAATGCAGGCAAGCGCATAGAGGTCAACATGGAAGACAACCTGGCCGTGTCGGTGCGTGACTACGGACGAGGCATACCGCAGGGCAAGATGATAGAGGCCGTGTCTATCCTCAACACAGGCGGCAAGTACGACTCCAAGGCCTTCCAGAAGTCGATAGGCCTGAACGGCGTGGGCACAAAGGCCGTCAACGCCCTCTCCACACGCTTCGAGGTGAAGAGCTTCCGCGATGGCACGGTACGCACAGCCGTCTTCGAGAAGGGCAAGCTGGTGGACGACAAGACCGAGCCTACAGAGGAGGAGAACGGCACATACATCTACTTCAGGCCCGACAGCACGCTGTTTCTCAACTACAAGTTCCATGACGAGTTTGTGAACAACATGCTCCGCAACTACACCTACCTCAACACGGGACTGGAGATATACTACAACGGCACACGCATCATAAGCCGCAACGGCCTTAAGGACCTCCTCAAAGACACCATGGACGCCAAGCCTCTCTACGATATCATCCACCTGAAGGGCGATGACATAGAGATAGCCTTCACGCACACCAACCAGCAGTATGGTGAGGAGTACCACTCCTTCGTCAACGGCCAGCACACCATCCAGGGCGGCACACACCAGAGTGCCTTCAAGGAGCACATAGCCCGCACCATCAAGGAGTTCTATGGCAAGAACTACGACTACAGCGACATACGCGCCGGCATCATAGCCGCCATAGCCATCAACGTGCAGGAGCCGCAGTTTGAGTCGCAGACCAAGATCAAGCTCGGCTCGCTCACCATGGAGCCCAACGGCGGGGTGAGCGTCAACAAGTTTGTCGGCGACTTTGTGAAGACAGAGGTGGACAACTATCTGCACAAGAACCTCGACGTGGCGGAAATCATTGAGGAGAAGATAAAAGAAAACGAGCGTGACCGCAAAGCCATAGCTGGAGTGACCAAGCTGGCGCGTGAGCGCGCCAAGAAGGCCAACCTCCACAACCGCAAGCTGCGCGACTGCAAGATACACCTCAACGACGCCAAGGGCGACATGAAAGAGGACAGCTCCATCTTCATCACCGAGGGCGACTCCGCGAGCGGCAGCATCACCAAGAGCCGCGACGTGATGACCCAGGCCGTGTTCTCCCTGCGAGGCAAGCCGCTCAACAGCTTCGGACTCACCAAGAAGGTGGTGTATGAGAATGAGGAGTTCAACCTCCTGCAGGCCGCTCTCAACATAGAAGACGGCATAGACGGGCTGCGCTACAACAAGGTCATAGTGGCTACCGATGCCGATGTGGACGGCATGCACATCCGCCTGCTGATGATAACATTCTTCCTGCAGTTCTTCCCCGAACTCGTGAGGACGGGCCATGTCTACATACTGCAGACCCCGCTCTTCCGCGTGCGCAACCGCAAGAAGCGCATACGCAAGTCGGTGCTCGACAAGTACATGGCAGAGCACAAGGACAGCAAGGGCGACTTCGTCACCATATACTGCTACAGTGAGGAAGAGAGGGTCAACGCCATTGAGATGCTTGGCCCCGACCCCGAGATAACGCGATTCAAGGGACTCGGCGAGATATCGCCCGAAGAGTTCAAGCACTTCATCGGGCCGGACATAAGGCTGGAGACCGTCACTCTGCGCAAGACCGACCAGGTGAAGGAACTGCTCGAATACTACATGGGCAAGAACACCATGCAGAGGCAAAACTTCATCATCAACAACCTGGTCATCGAGGAGGACAAGCCAGAGGAAGAAACAGAGATAATGGACTGAGACATGAAAAAGGCAATCTTCGCAGGCAGCTTCGACCCCTTCACCACGGGGCACAAGAACATCATCGACAGGGCCCTGGACAGCGTGGCGGACGAACTGACTGTAGTCATCGGCACCAACAATGCCAAGAAGTGCATGTTCACACTCGACGAGAGGGTGGCTGCCATAGAGAAAGTCTACAGGGACAATCCGCGCGTGAGAGTGGCGCAATGGGGTGGACTCATCACCGACTATGCCGCAGAGCATGGCATAGACTTCCTGGTCCGTGGAGTGAGAAGCGTGAAGGACTTTGAGTATGAGCGCGACATGGCCGAGATCAACCGCATGCTCACGGGCATAGAGACCGTGCTCCTCTTCTCCGACCCGCAGTATGCGTCGGTCAGCTCCAGCGTGGTGCGCGAACTGATATCATTCAATAAAAACGTAGAACAATTCCTTCCATGAGAAAAATGAACAACATAAAGTCGGCATTGCTCCTTGTCTTCGCCGTCATCAGCCAGTGCGCCTCAGCGCAGCTCGGCTCCGTAGAGAAGCAGTTGCAGAAACTGATATATGCCCAGAGCGCCATATTGCAGATGTATGTCGACACGGTCAATGCGCAGAAACTGACAGAAGACGCCATCCAGGGCATGCTCAAGGAGCTTGACCCCCACTCCACCTACACGTCGCCCAAGGACGTGGAGTCGCTCAATGAGCCTCTCAATGGCTCTTTCGACGGCATAGGCGTGCAGTTCAACATGGACGAGGACACGCTGGTTGTCATCCAGCCTGTCAGCAACGGGCCCTCAGAGAAAGTGGGCATCATAGCCGGCGACAAGATAGTGAGCGTCAACGACACTGCCATTGCTGGCGTGAAGATGTCGAAGGAGAACATCATGAAGAGGCTGCGCGGACCTAAAGGCACAAAGGTCGTTCTGGGTGTGGTGCGCAAGGGCATCAAGGACAAGCTCAGCTTCACCGTGACACGCGACAAGATACCTGTCTACACCATCGACGCCGCATATATGATCGACCCCACCACTGGCTATGTGCGCATCAGCAGCTTCGGCGCCACCACCAACAAGGAGTTCATCAAGGCTACCGCCTCGCTGCTGGCGCAGGGCATGAGAGACATCGTCATCGACCTGCAGGGCAATGGCGGCGGCTACCTCCAGGCGGCAGTCGACCTGGCCGACGAGTTTCTCGACAACAACGAGATGATTGTCTATACCGAGGGACGCACCACAGGACGGCATGAGTATCACGCCAAGGCCGGCAAGATAAATGTGGGGAAGATTGTGGTGCTGGTGGACGGCTACACAGCCTCTGCCGCTGAGATACTCTCTGGCGCACTGCAAGACAACGACCGCGCCATCATCGTGGGACGTCGCACCTTTGCTAAGGGACTGGTGCAGCGCCCTATCGACCTGCCCGACGGCTCGCTCATACGGCTCACCATAGCGCATTACTACAGTCCTGTGGGACGCTGCTTCCAGAAGCCTTTCGTGAAGGGAGACAAGAAAAAGTATGAGATGGACATGCTCGACCGGCTCAACAGCGGCGAACTGATGCACGCTGACAGCATCCGATTCCCCGACTCACTGAAGTACAAGACTATCGGAGGACGTACCGTCTATGGAGGCGGAGGCATCATGCCCGACGTGTATGTGCCGCTCGACACCACGCGCTACACCAAGCTGCACAAGGAGCTGGTGGCTAAGGGATGCGTGACCACCACCGTGCTCAAGTGGCTCAACGAGCACCGCTCCAAGATGGAGAAGCTCTACAAGGTGGGCGACTACAGGAAGGCCCGCACGCGCAAGGCGGAGAACAAGCCCTACGACCAGGCCGACATGCGCTCGGGCTTCCAGGCGTTTCTCAACGACTTCACTGTGGGCGACGATATCATAGACCTGCTGCTGAAGAGGGCCAAGGAGGCTAAGATAGAGTACAACGACTCCACACTCCAGGCTGCCAGACCTATGCTTGACACGCAGATCAAGGCTCTTGTGGCGCGCGACCTCTGGGACATGTCTGAATATTTCGAGATAATCAACCAGACCAGCGAGATATACCTGCAGGGCTTGAAGGCCATCAAGGACGAGAATGTTTTCAAAGGAATAAAAAAATGAGATGACTTATGATTAGTTACAATACCGACGGAGTGAAGATGCCTGCCATACGCAGGCGCGACACAAGCGCATGGATCAAGGCGGTGGCTGCCACCTACGGCAAGAAGGTGGGCAGCATAGCCTACATCTTTTGCGACGACGAGAAGATACTGGAGGTGAACAGGCAGTATCTGCAGCACGATTACTACACAGACATCATCACCTTCGACTACTGCGAGGACGAGGAGATGATGGGGCACAAGGACACCATATCGGGCGACTTGTTCATCAGCCTCGACACGGTGCGCTCCAACGCGGAGCAGCAGGGCACAACGTATGACGAGGAGCTCCACCGTGTCATCATCCACGGCATCCTGCATCTTGTGGGCATCAACGACAAGGGACCCGGAGAGCGCGAGATAATGGAGGCGGCGGAGAACAAGGCTCTTGCCATGCTTGGCCAGACAGAACAGTAGCCTTGGCGTGTGCCGCCATGAAGGGGACGCTGCCCTCAGTACATGGCACAAGCTGCTATATAATATATAAATAATGTGGAACACCAACTTAAAACAACGACAATATGAAGATTTTCCAGCACGTATCAGACATCGGCAATCTGAGAAAGGCCCTCGATGAGGCCTTCGAGATAAAGAACGACCGATATAAATATCAGGAGCTTGGCAAGAACAAGACAGCCATGCTCATATTCTTCAACAACTCTCTGCGCACACGCCTCTCCACTCAGAAGGCTGCGCTCAACCTTGGCATGAATGTCATTGTGCTCGATGTGAACCAGGGCGCGTGGAAGCTGGAGACAGAGCGTGGCGTGGTGATGGAGGGCGACAAGAGCGAGCATCTCCTGGAGGCCATTCCTGTGATGGGCTCATACTGCGACATCATCGGCGTGCGCTCGTTCGCCCGCTTTGAGTCGCGCAAGGACGACTATGAGGAGAAGATTCTCAACCAGTTCATCAAGTACAGCGGCCGCCCCGTGTTCTTCATGGAGAGTGCGACGGTTCACCCTCTCCAGGCATTCGCCGACCTCATCACTATAGAGGAGTATAAGGACAAGACAGACATAGCCCCCAATCCTCTTTTCGGAGGCTCGCCTGTGCACCGTGTGCCCAACAAGCGTCCGAAGGTTGTCCTCTCATGGGCTCCGCATCCAAAGGCTCTTCCACAGGCTGTGCCCGACTCCTTCGCAGAGTGGATGAACGCGGCAGACGTGGACTTTGTCATCACACATCCAGAGGGCTACGAGCTCGACCCTCAGTTTGCCGGCAACGCAAAAGTGGAGTATGACCAGATGAAGGCTTTTGAGGGAGCTGACTTCATCTATGCCAAAAACTGGAGCTGCCCGGGTGTGACGCGTCCCGACGACTACGGCAAGGTGCTCGGAGACTACCACGACTATCTCGACTGGACTGTCTCGGAGCGACAGATGGCGGTGACCAACAACGCCTTCTTCATGCACTGCCTGCCTGTGCGACGCAATATGATCGTCACCGACGATGTCATTGAGGCTCCTACATCCATTGTCATCCCCGAGGCTGCCAACAGAGAGATATCTGCCACGGTGGTGCTCAAGAGAATGCTTGAGTCTCTGTAGTGGGCGACGTGTCTCACGTCGAGGCAACAGGACAAAGTGCGGTGGGACTGTTTCAGCCCCGGGCAGTGAGGCACACACCTGCTGTTGGGTTCGCTCTTGTGTTGTGCAGTGAGACGCTGAGCCTACTAAAATAAGGCTTTATTTATGCGCCAGGATCATGCGGTCATTGCCGAATTGGTCTTGGCGCATTATTATTTCCCTGTAGCCCATCTTGGCAAGCATGTCAGCCGTCTCCTTGCCGAAGCGACGGTTTATCTCAAAGAAGAGCCTGCCGTCCTTGCGCAGCATGGTGAGAGCCAGGCGGGCTATTTGGCGGTAGAAAAGCAGAGGATCGTCGTCGGGCACGAAGAGCGCCAGGTGCGGCTCATGGTCAAGCACATTAGCCTCCATGTCCGCAGCCTCCTCATGGCATATATATGGCGGATTGCTCACTATGGTGTCCATCGTCCCAGTCAGCCGCTCCGCTTCTGCCTCCCCCTCTTTCAGCACATCCACATGTCTGAAAAGCACTCTCACATTCTGGTCACAGGCATTGCCTCTGGCTATGCGCAGGGCCACGTCGCTCACGTCCCATGCCTCCACCTGCGCCTCAGGCAGCATGCGTGCGAGAGCCACAGCTATGCATCCGCTGCCTGTGCCTATGTCGAGCACATGCTTCGCCTTGCTGTCTTCCGCAGCCCATCTCGCCAGTTCCTCTGTCTCGGCTCGGGGTATGAGCACGCCTTTCTCCACATGCAGGGCCATGCCGCAGAAGTCTGCCTCGCCCAGCACATACTGCACTGGCTCACCATTGGCTACCCTATCCACAGCCTCGCTGAGACGCTTGCCTTCCTCCACATGGCTGCCATCCCCCCTGCCCCAGTCGGCAGGAGCGAGAAGGGCTGCCGCTGTGTCCATGCCGCATATCTTTTCCATCAGCAGCAGCGCCACGGCGCGAGCCTCGCCCGCTTCCATGCCGCTGTATGCCAGTCTTTGTCTTATATTCCTGTACATATTTCTCTTGAATTTAGTAGGTGCGGTGTCTCACCGCACATGATTGATGTGTCTCATCGCACATGATTGGCACGTCTCACCGCACATGATTGATGTGTCTCACCGCACATGATTGGCACATCTCATCGCACATGATTGATGTGTCTCACCGCGCATGATTGATGTGTCTCATCGCACATGAAGGTCTGTCAGATAGCATTCTCGCAAACCTTGCATAGGCGACGTGAGACACGTTGCCCACTATGGTATCAGGCGCAAAGTTAGAAAAAAAATGGTAGATGGAAGCCGCTGCGGAAGAAAAATGCAGCGGCACTTGTGCAGAGCGTGTGGCTGTTTGGCATGGCGTGCAGCCAAAAGCGTGGTGCCAACGTAGTGGATTGCGCATGGAGAATGCCTGGTCGGCATACGCCAACCTGTGCATGTCTTATTGCCAACCTAAGGAATCCTTGTCATAGGCCTAAGGATTCCGTTTTGTAGGCCTAAGGAATCCGTATCGTTAGCCTAAGGATAGCATGTCGTAAGCCTAAGGATAATGTGGCGCAAACCTATGGGAACAGAATCGTGGAGATGCTGTTGTAGCATGGCTGCAGGGTTTGGTGTACATGTATCGCAGACTTAATCCTCTTGCTAAACACCTGTCGCGCCAGTTATTGTAAATGGACAAAAATTGCCTCATTTAAGGCGCACTTTTGTATTATTTTAATAGGAATAGACGTTTTTTTTATGCTTTGGAGCTATTTTCCCGTTAAAATATTTGCCAGAGTCGTTTTTTTTTTATTGGTTTGCATCTGAAATGGACAAAACCATTGACCTATGACATGCTTACTTGGCAAAGCGAATGATGCTTACTCAACAAAGCAAATAATGAAACGACATGAAATGTTTAACTAATCTAACTTAACACAACTTATGAAGAAAAGATTACTCCTCGTAGCAGCCATCTGCTGCGTCAGCGCAGCCAGCTACGCACAGTGGACAAAGCCTACGTTCAAGAATGCGGGATTCACCATCAAGACTGTCACAGACTCGGAAGGCGAACCTGAATAGGTGTCAGACACGCTGTATCTCTATAACACTGAGGCCCCAGGATTCTTTGTGGGCGCAAACAATTGGAACACACGTGCATCTGTGGGTCCACGAGGATATAAAGTCATCATCAAGGCAGCCGTTGACAATCCTGGATGCTACCTCATCTGCGACTCTGTAGAGACACAGAGTGCGGTCAAGGCCATGTTTGCGGACAATGAGCAGAGCATCTGGGTGGACAATCTGACGGGAGCAAATGTCAACCAGTGGAAGATAGACAAGCTGGAAGATGGCACATATGAGATAACCAATCAGGGCACGGACGGCGAGAGGTCGCTTGCCGCTTACAAGCTTGGCGTAGCTGAGCACTGGCAGGGGGACAACGACAACACGCGTCTTTGGCTCAACAACCCGGAGCTCACATACGAAAAAGATGTGGACGGTGAGAATGTGCCTACTCCTGTGTTCTCAGGCAACTTCTACGACAAATGGATATTCGTGTCTCAGGAAGACTATAATGCAGCGGAGAAGAATGAGAACGGAGAGATCGTGAAGATAAAGCAGTACATGACTGCCATGGTTCTCAAGAAGACTCTTGAGGCTGCCAAGGCAGAGTGGGAGGGCAAGGTAAACTTCTCTTCTGTAGAGGCTGTATACAACAACACAAGCTCTACAGTGGAGGAACTGCAGGCCGCTATAGATAAGATACCTGTGCTCATCGCTGAGTACAAGTCTACTCTCGCCACCTTTGATGAACCGACAGACTTTGCAGACCTCGTGGGCGATGGCTCTGACATAGGCCCTTGGACACGCGAGTTCACAGATACAGGCACTACAGGCACATGGCACACCAACACGTGGTCCACTGAGGCAAACGACGGAGCAGACGGCACAGACATGACCACTCCGTTCTGCGAGGACTGGGTGGCATCTGGCGGCAAACTCTCAAACCAGAAGATATTCCAGACACTCAAGAGCGCAGCTCCTGGTCTGTATAAGTTCACTCTCAACATCCGCGCCTACAGCGAGGCTGGCAAACTCGACAAGTTTGAGGGACTGAGCATGTACTTCGGCGACCAGAAGATAGACCTCCAGTCGCAGACAGCCATCACTTACTCTGGCAACAAGAGCGTGCTCTGGTCGCCAAACTACTTCACTATCATAGCTGTGGTGAAGGAAGGCGGCGACATAGAGTTCGGTCTCGACATAGCTGGAGCCAACTTCAACTGGGTGGCATTCAAGGGCACAAGCCTCAAGTACTACGGCAATGAGAACGTGGAGGAGAACGCTGCCAAGCTCTACAAGGAGTCTTACAAGTATGAGAAGGCTGAGGAGGACCTCGTGGCTCAGGATAAACTCATCCAGGCATACAACGAAGCTGTAGACGCATTCGACGCTGCCACTACTACAGAGGACATCACTGCTGCCGCAAAGGCTGCCGATGAGGCCAAGGCCGCACTTGACGCCAATGTGGCTGCCTATAAGAATCTCCTGTCAAAGATTGATGGATGGGAACAGCAACAGACAGATAATGACTATACAAGCACAAGATGGGGCGAGTTCGCCGACTTCATGCAGGGTGAGGAACAGCCTGCCGATGACGAGGCATGGCCTATGCCTACTGCATACGACATCAAGAATAATGCTGTCTACACGCTCTCTACAGATGAGATAACCGCATATATTGCCAAGGTGGAAGAACTCATTCAGGAGGGTATCGCCACATCTGTCAAGGACGGTGACGACTGCACTCAGATGCTTGTCAATCCGGCATGGAAGGAAGCTGACGGCAAGGGATGGACTGAGGTGTCTGGCAAGTGCAATAACAAGAATCTTCGCGGCGGTCTCGACGCATTCCCATGCGCAGAGTCTTACCACTCTATCTTTGACTTCCAGCAGGTGGTGAACAATGTGCCTGACGGCATCTACTCTATCAGCCTCAACGGCTTCTGCCGTCTTGACGACGCTAATGAGACAAGTGTTCCAGCTGAGATTTACATGAACGACGTCTCTACTCCGCTGCAGAACATTAAAGACGATGGCATCAGCCCAGACGATGCTGTGGACGGCGTGAACTGCTACATCACGCAAGACTCTTGGCAGAGCAACGATCTGTTTGCTGACAACTCGACAAAGACTCCTGCAGGATATGACCTCCCAGACCAGACTACAATCAACGAGAATGGCTGGTATACTCCTAACGGCATGACCGGAGCATCCATCGCCTTCTCTGCCGACCGCTACAAGGCTACTGTCTACGGTCTGGTGCAAGGCGGCAAGATGACTATCGGCGTGCGCAACCTCAAGTCTACTAGTGTATGGGCTTTGTGGTCAAACTTCAAGCTCACTTACGAGGGCAAGAATGCCGAGGCTTGTGGCAATGTGCTCGCAAGCAACATCGAGCAGATGCAGAAGTATCAGGAGGCTAACGAAGACAATATGAGTGATAAGGCTAAGGAAGACCTTGCCAATATCATTGCGGAGGCAGAGGCTGCTGGCAAGTCGGGCGACGCTGACAAGATGATGGAGGCTATCCTCAGCAGCAATAAGGACTTCGCCGCAGTGAAGGATCTTGTTGATGCATTTGTCAAAGTCGAGCCAGCTGTGGATAGGCTTGTGACGGCTTATGACGACAACCAGGAAACAGCTTCAGAGGAGGCAAAGACAGAGGCTGAGAATCTCATGGATGCTGTGTCTATGGCCAATTCCCTCGGACTTGAGGAAATCAATGCTCTCTTGGAAAGAATAGAGACTGCCATAGCCAAGCTGAAGGTTCCTGTATACGATGGCGCTTCCGACGAGAATCCTATCGACATGTCTAAGGTCATCGTCAATGCGACATTCGACACAGAGGGCGACTTCACAGGATGGAGCGGTGACTCGTTCGGCGCTGGCGGCACTAAGTCTACATGTGCAGAACGTTACAACATGAACTATGACACATACCAGGATCTGGCTGGTCTCCCTGCTGGAACATACGAGTTGTCTGTTGCCGGATTCTACCGCCAGGGCAGCACTGCTGACGACTACAAGAACTTCAAGGAGGAGAACAAGGACAACTACAACGCTTATCTCTACGCCATCGGCGAGAAGGGCGACACTTGCCAGGCTGCTATCATGTCGCTCAGCGCAGGCGCTGCAGACGGAAGCTCAGCTCCAGCCACAGGTGCAGTGCTCGACGAGGAGCTCGGACTTGCGGTTCCAAGCTCTATGGCCGACTTCACAGCATGGAAGGAAGCTGGCTACTACCTGCCGACAGACGAGTACAACAAGCTCTATGTCAAGGTGGGCGATGACGGCAAGCTCCGCATCGGTGTGAGAAAGACAGTCAAGGTGGGCAGCACCGACTGGTCTATCTTCGATGACTTCACTCTCCGCTATCTTGGCAACGAGAGCCAGAAGGAGCCTTCTACAGGCATCGAGGGCACAGAGATAGCTGGCGGCGACGCAGCTCCAGTGTCTATCACTACTCTCAATGGCGTGAAGGTTAAGTCGCTCCAGAAGGGTGTCAACATCGTCACAAAGGCTAACGGCGAGAAGGTGAAGATTTATGTGAAGTGATATGAAAGCAGAGGCTGTCCCTTGGAAAGGGATTTGCTAAACATACTATGAGAAAAGGCGCGCAATCCATTTGGTTGCGCGCTTTTTTGTATGTTGTAATGTTTTTATTCGCATAAAATTTTGTTTGTTCTATTTATTTTTGTTTAATTTGCGAACAAAAGAAAATGGAACGGTAAAAAAACAATATCACTAAGGCAAAGAATCAAATAATAAATATTGTATTAACTTATCTAACTAAACAAGCTATGAGGAAATCATTACTAATTATTGCTTCACTTTGCATGAGTGCAAGCGGTTTCGCTCAGACATGGACGAAGCCTGTGCCTGCAGGTACAGACATGGTCGTGGGCGACACGCTGTATCTCTACAATGTGGGAGCTAAGGCTTTCTTGATTGGAGCCAATTCATGGACCACACGCGCCTCGGTGTCTGCAGACGCTGGATATAAGGTGGTCATCAGTGGTAAGCGGCTCCGCGTTTATACCTTGTAACACCCTCCCTAAGTTTGTACCTTTGCACCATAATTTTAAAATCAAAAG
>CAKQRW010000056.1 GCA_934271655.1 uncultured Bacteroidaceae bacterium
TTTTGTTAAATACGCAAGCAAATACTATTATAAAAACTTAATCATCAGTTAGTTGAATATTATTCAGCAAACACTAAATATAGAGGCTACGACCGAACGTTTTTAATAAATAAGCGAAGCGCCCCGTAAAGGCAGAAGTTCTTTATTATAAAGACTTTTGCCTTTACGGGGCGCTTCGTGTCGCATATAAATAAAGCAGATGACTTGAACGATGCAGGTGTTGGCCTTATGAGGTGCGCGCCTGTAATGACATGCCATCTCAAGCCTTCAGTTGTTTCAGTAGAAAGGCGTTTCGTTCATCAGAAAATGAAATTCTCATCATCGTCCATCTCTTCCTCCTTCATTTTTGCGGCAGCCTTTTCCTCCTCCTTCTCCGGGTTGTACTCATTGAGCGTGGTGCCATAAGTAGTGCGCAGCACCTTAAACTCCGTGCGTCGGTTGAGAGCATTGAGCACCTCCTGCTTATCCTCATCCTTCACAGCCTTGATATACTGCTCCGTCAGAGTGTCATTCTCCTGCACCTCCAACTTAGGTTCGCCAGCGGCGAGAGTCTCAGCCAGTTTCTTTGTTATGACCTTCGGGCGCGACTCGCCATAGCCCACAGCTGTGAGGCGGTCAGACGCCACGCCATGCGCAATGAGATACTTGACCACCGACTCGGCCCTGCGCTGCGACAGGCGCATATTGTAGGCATCATTGCCACGGTAGTCGCAATGCGCAGAAAGTTCAATGGTGATGTTAGGATTCTCATTCATCATCCCCACCAGTTGGTCAAGAGCCTCAGTAGACTCAGGCGTGAGGTCGGCCCGGTCAAACTCATAAAATATATTGTCTATGAGCACAGGCACATTGATAGGCGGCAGCGGAAACTGCAGGGTATACTCCTCGCTCTGTTCCGACGGCTCCACCCTCAGTTCGTTCTTCACATTGAGATAGCCCTTGCATGAACCAAGGAACACGTAGTCCACTCCAGGCTTGAGCACCTGTGTGAATGAGCCGTCGCCCTTGACCGACAGTTTGACATTGGTGCCATCATTGCCCACCATATACACAAGAGCCGCAGGCAGTTCGTAGCCATCCTTCTCATACACCCATCCGGTCACCGTCTGCAATATCTCGGGACATTCAAACGAGAAGACATGCTCCAGTCCCTTGCCGTCGTTGCGCGACGAGCAGAAATAGCCACGGTTGTGGAAGCCCTCAAACGTCATTCCGAAATCATCGGCCGACGAGTTGAGAGGATACTGCAGATTTTCGACCACGGTGCCCCTCACCGAGTCATCGTGAGCGCAGAAGATGTCGAGTCCGCCCATGCCCGGATGCCCGTCACTTGAGAAATACAGGTCGCCATTAGGGCGGAACGTCGGAAACATCTCGTCGCCAGCCGTATTGATGGGTCGTCCCACATTCTCCATGCCAACAAAACCGTTCTCCACTATCTGCGTGCGCCATATATCGAGTCCGCCCTCACCTCCAGGCATGTCGCTGACGAAATACAGCCATTTGCCGTCGGGACTGACAGCGGGATGGGCGTAGGAGCACAACGTGTCTCGGGAGATGTCGCACTTGACCGGCTTTCCCCATGCCGCGTCGCTCCTCTGCGACTTCCATATCTCGGCATAGCGAGGATAGTCGGGATCGCTTGAGCATCGGGTGAAATACATAGTCTTGCCATCGGGACTCAGGCACGACGCTCCCTCGTCATACTCCGTGTTGACGCCTCCCTCTATGGGTTCAGCCGCCTGCCACTTGCCCTGGTCATTTTTCTTGGCCAAGAAGAGGTCACCGAAGTTCTGTCCTGTGATGCCAGACATCTCATCGCCTGTGACCCCGTTTCTTGTAGAAGATATGACCATCTGGTCAGCCTCATCGCCCACAAGCATCGGACTGAAATCGGCTCGCCTGGAATTGAGCGCGGCATCTCGCTTCACAGAATACTGGTTGGGCTTAGCCTTCCATTGCGGGCCCAGTTCACATGAGAGCAAGCCGCTGTGAGCCAGTTCGCTTGAAGGATCCAGCTCAAGATATTTGCTGAAGTTCTGCGCGGCCTGCTTGTACTGTCCGGCCTTGAGTTGCTGGCGCGCCACATGCAGATAGGCCAAGCTGTCCGTTGTACCCTGCCTTATGGCATTCTGGTAGGCGGCCACAGCCTTCTGCGACAGTCCGATGCGCCTGTAGCATTCTCCAAGCATAAAAGCTCTCACAGCGCGTTTCTCCTTGTTCTTATGGTCACATCGCGCATACGACTTCTTGTAGTTGAGCGATGCCGCGTAATACTCCCCTATGGCATAGCTCTGCTCCGCTTTCTTGAAAGCTATGCTCTCGTTGCTGCAAGAAGACACGCCCCATGCCAAGGCGAGAGCACTCACGACCTGACACAGGGCTGTCCTGATATAAATCTTTTTATATTTCACGAAATGACGTTGCATATATGTATTTTAACAATAAGTAGGTGCCGCACATATACAATAACGAGCCAAAGACCTCATTTATTGTCAAAAGGCATGCGATAAGTGCATCCCTCCTTCCATCTTGAGCATCCATAGGCTGTCCTGCCCTTGATGATGTGCCCTTCCTTGCACAATGGGCACGGCATGCCTATCATCTCGTCGGGGTCATATTCAGCCTTCACCTGCTCCACCGTAGGCGCGCTTTTAGCTGCGCGCTTGGCCTTAGGCCGGAAGCCGGCAGGCACATTCGAGACGGCAGATGATGAAGATGTCGATGCAGCAGATGAAGATGCTGCTGATGAAGATGCAGCTGAGCCAGAAGAATCAGATGCTGCTGAGCCAGAAGAATCTGCGTCGAGAGTCAGACTGCCAGCGCCATCCGCACGGCCTGTACCCTCAGACTTTCCTGATGCAGGAGCGGCCTTAGCTGTATCAGCCTTCCTGCGAGAGGTACGCTTCTTCTTCAAGTCATCCTCGGTGGTGACAGCCACGTGCCTGTTGGTATGGTCATTTCGCACGGTGTTGACGATATCTATGACCATCTGCTTCAGTTCGTTGATGAACATCTGCGCATCATATTTCCTTTTCTCTATTTCCCTCAGTTTCTTCTCCCATATGCCCGTCAACTCAGCGCTCTTCAGCAGTTCCTCATGTATGATGCCAATCAGTTCCACACCTGTGAGCGTGGCAATCAGGTTCTTGCGTTCCTTATGTATATATCGTCTCTTAAAAAGAGTCTCGATGATGGCAGCTCGTGTCGACGGACGTCCGATGCCATTCTCCTTCATGGCGTCACGCAGTTCCTCGTTGTCAACGAGCTTGCCGGCCGTCTCCATGGCCCTAAGCAGCGTAGCCTCCGTGTATGGCTTTGGCGGCTGTGTCCATTTTTCAGACAGCGAAGGCACGTGAGGCCCACTCTCCCCCTTCTGGAAGACAGGCAGTCCACCCTGCTCCTCGCTGGCCGTGTCGCCAGCGTTGTCCTGTGTTTCTGCCGCCATGTTCTTATACACGACCTTCCATCCCTCATCAATAGTCACACGTCCGCTGGTGCGGAAGAGCACGTCATCCATCTCGCGAGGCTTGACGATGCCATAGACGGTGGTCGTCTCAAACTTGCAGTCGGGATAGAACACAGCTATGAAGGCCCGCGCCACCAGGTCGTAGACATGTCGCTCCATGTCCGTGAGGCCTATGGCAGGCACGCCTGTCGGTATGATGGCATGGTGGTCTGTGACCTTGGAAGAGTCAAACACCTTCTTCGACTTCACCAGCGGCTTGCCAGCCAGCGGCTGCGTCCATTGCTCATAGCCTCTCAGTCCGGCCAGCGTCTGCGGGCATTTGGCGTAGATGTCGTCGCTGAGGTATGTGGTGTCCACGCGCGGATAGGTGGTCAGCTTCTTCTCGTAGAGACTCTGTATAAGCTGCAGAGTCTGGTCGGCCGAGTAGCCAAACTTGTTGTTGCACGCCACCTGCAGCGACGTGAGGTCGTAAAGTCTCTGAGGAGCCTCCGTGCCCTTCTTCTTCTGTATGTCAACCACTGTGAATGGTTCGGAGGCAATGGCCTCCACCACCCTGTTGCCCTCTTCCTCAGAAGCGAACTCCATCGCCTTGTATATGGGTCCTTTTCCCTTTATGGTCTTTCCCTGCTCGGCGGCGGCCTTCACCTCGGCTTCAGCCTCTGCCTCAGCCTCCTCGTCATGAGCTATGGCATTGAACTTCACGTTTCGGTAGAGAGTGGACAGCGTCCAACTGTGCTTCGGCACGAAATTCTCTATCTCCTGCTGGCGTTTCACGATGAGAGCCAGCGTAGGTGTCTGCACACGTCCGATGGACAGCACCTGACTGTCCTTACCGTACGTTCTATTATTTCCATACTTCAGCGTGTAGAGTCGAGTGGCGTTCATGCCCAGCGTCCAGTCGCCTATGGCGCGGCATAGTCCAGCCTCGTAGAGAGCCTGATACTCACTTTGGTCCTTCAGGTGGCCGAATCCCTCCCTGATGGCCTCCTCTGTGAGCGATGATATCCATAGGCGCTGCACGGGGCAATGTGCTCCAGCCTTCTGCATCACCCATCTCTGTATGAGCTCACCCTCCTGGCCGGCATCGCCGCAGTTCACTATAGAGTCGGCTGCCTGCATGAGTTTCTCAATGACAGCAAACTGCCTCTTCACGCCCTCGTCATTTTTCAGTCTGATGGAATAGCGTTGCGGAATCATGGGCAAGTCCCACAGGTCCCAGCGTTTCCATCGCTGCGTGTACTCGTCAGGCTCCTTCAGCTCGCACAGGTGTCCAAAAGTCCATGTCACCTGGTATCCGTTGCCCTCGATATATCCCTGTTTCATGCTGTTTGCCCCGAGCACATTGGCTATTTCCCGGGCAACACTCGGTTTCTCGGCTATACAAACAATCATCCCTGCCTTTCTCCCCTCTTAGTGCTCTTCTGCTGGTCGTGCAGCATCTTAGCCTGGCGCAGGATGTCGCTTGCAAAGATGAAGTCCTCCAGTTTCTTGTTGTCCGCGTCCATTATCTCCTTGTTGCTGCCCTGCCATTCGGCGCGACCCTCACAGATGAATGTGATGTTCTCCCCTATTCCCATGACAGAGTTCATGTCGTGTGTGTTGACAATGGTCGTTATCTTGTCCTCGTGCGTGATGCCCGCTATGAGTTCGTCAATGACGATGCTGGTCTTCGGGTCGAGTCCAGAGTTAGGCTCATCGCAGAAGAGATACTTAGGCCCCAGCACGATGGCCCTCGCTATGGCCACACGCTTCTGCATGCCGCCCGATATCTCACCCGGAAACTTATTCTCCGCCCCCTGCAGGTTCACCCTCGCCAGACAGTCCATGGCGCGCCGGCGCCTGTCCGCCTCGCTGAGGTCGGAGAACATGTCGAGCGGGAACATCACGTTCTCCAGCACAGTCATGGAGTCAAACAGCGCCGCGCTCTGGAAGATCATTCCCATCTCCCGTCGCAGGCACACCTTCTCCTTCTTGCCGAGCGACACAAAATCGCGGTCGTCATAGTACACACTGCCGCTTGTGGGCGTGAGCAGCCCCACGATGTTCTTCATGAGCACCGTCTTTCCGCTTCCGCTCTGTCCGATGATGAGATTCACCTCTCCGTCGCGAAACGTGGCGTTGATGTCCTTTAGCACAGCCTTGTCGTCAAAGCTCTTGTATAGATGTTCTATCTTAATCATTTCTTTTCAGTCTCGTTTTTTTTCGCTTTTACCTGTTCATGTTCTCTCATGTCTCCGCCGTGTTCTCTGCAGGCATCACGTGAGCAGGTTGGTGAGGAAGATGTCAGAGAAGAGCACAAGGATGCTGCTCGTCACCACAGCGTCGGTGCTCGACTTGCCCACCTCCACGCTTCCGCCCTCGACCGTGTATCCCTTGTAAGACGACACGCTCGTGATGATGAAGGCATAGAAGACAGCCTTTATCATTCCGCACCAGAAGAACCACTGGTTGAACTGGTAGCGGAAGCCCTCAGTAAGCTCAGGCACGGTGGTGGTGCCCATGAGCGACGTGGCGTATGCCCCCACGATGCCGGCGCAGACGCTCAGCGACACAAGGATGGGCATGATGGTCATGAGGCCAGCAATCTTAGGCAGTATGAGGTAGTTGGCAGAGTTGACACCCATGATGTCGAGTGCGTCTATCTGCTGCGTTATCCTCATCGTGCCTATCTCCGAGGCTATGTTAGAGCCCACTTTGCCGGCAAGGATGAGGCACATGATGCTCGATGAGAACTCCAGCAGCATGATCTCGCGCGTGGTGTAGCCCACCACCATCCTCGGCATCCATGGGCTCTGGATGTTGAGCTTTATCTGAAGACATATCACCGCTCCTATGAAAAAGGAGATGATGAGCACGATACCTATGGAGTTGTAGCCCAGCTGATACATCTCCGTGACATACTGCTTGAGAAACATCCTCCACCTGTCGGGACGTGAGAGCACACGCTCCATGAGCTGCACGTAGCGTCCCAAATGAGTCAAACCTGTTTTTATTGATAACACCTTAGTTGCGATTTTATTGATTTATAAATAGCAAATACTTCGCAAAATTAAGTATTTTCTGCCAAAAGAGCACGATTTAACATAGTTTTTTCCTTTATAAAGAGACTAATCAACAAACAATTTGTACTTTTGTAGCTAATTTAATATAACATGGAGACAAAAAACATCAAGATAACCAACGCTGGCGACGCCGACATCCCGGAGTACTCAGACGAGCGCAACACGCTCTACACGCGCAACCTCGTCAAGACCTACGGCAAGCGCACCGTGGCCAACAACGTGTCGATAAGTGTGCGCCAAGGTGAGATAGTAGGATTGCTCGGCCCCAACGGAGCCGGCAAGACCACCTCGTTCTACATGACCACGGGTCTGGTGGTGCCCAACAGCGGCCAAGTCTTCATCAACGACCAGGAGATAACGAAAGACCCAGTGTCCACCCGCGCCAAGAAGGGTGTGGGCTACCTGGCCCAGGAGGCAAGCGTGTTCCGCACCATGAGTGTGGAAGACAACATCATGACCGTGCTGGAGATGAAGTACAAGTCGGTGGACGAACAGAGAGACCATCTTGAGCGTCTGCTCGACGAGTTTAACCTGCAGAAGGTGCGCAAGAACAACGGCAACCAGCTCTCAGGCGGCGAGCGACGCCGCTGCGAGATAGCCCGCTGCCTCGCTATCGACCCCAAGTTCATCATGCTCGACGAGCCTTTTGCCGGAGTTGACCCTATAGCCGTAGAGGACATACAGTATGTGGTGTGGAAGCTGAAGGACAGGAACATCGGCATCCTCATCACCGACCACAACGTGCAGGAGACGCTCTGCATCACCGACCGCGCCTACCTCCTCTTTGAGGGACGCATCCTCTTCAAGGGCACGCCTGAGGAACTCTCGCGCAACGACATCGTGAAGGAGAAATACCTCGGAAGCAACTTCGTGCTTCGTCCAAAAGACTTCCAGATGATAGACGAGAAGAAAAAGAGGGAGATGGAAGAAGACGCGCTGTAGAGTCCCATCTGGCCTGCGCCATGCCGCACCTGAGAAGAGCACGGTCCAGACCCTGATTTCCGAGGAGGCAGACAGGAGGGCGCATCACATAACAGGCGCGCATCACACACCAAAAACATTCTACACAAATATAAACATCTTATTTTTTCAACAAACACTCATGACAGACACAGAGAAATTAGTAAAGGCCTGCATTGACGGCATACAGGAGAAGAAAGGAAAGAGAATACGCGTGGTCGACCTTGAAGGCATCGACGAGACCATCACTAAGTTCCTTGTAATATGCGAGGGCAACTCACCCACACAGGTGGCCGCCATCACAGAATCTGTGCGCGAGTTTGCACGCAAGGAAGCAGGTTCCAAGCCAACAGGCACAGACGGCACACGCAACAATATCTGGGTGGCTGTGGACTACACCGACGTCGTCGTGCACATCTTCGTGCCAGACGCCCGCGAGTTCTACGACATAGACAACCTGTGGGAGGACGCTAAAATAACAGACATTCCAGACTTAGACTGACACAATGGACAACAACACACAGAACAACCAGGACCAGAACAAGAACAACCTCAAGCGTCCAAGGTTCAACCTCACGTGGCTCTACATCATCCTCATCGGAGGCATGGCGCTAATGTTCTTCACTCGCCAGGGCAAGTCCACATCGAGAGACATCGACTACACCACCTTCCAGGAGATGGTGGCCAAGGGATACGTGTCTGAGATAATGGTCAACAAGGACGAGAACACCCTCGTCTTCTCCGTCACGCCAAGCCACCGGAAGGAGGTCTTCGGCACAGACAAGGGAAAAGGCGGTGTCATCAAGGTGGAGTTTGGCTCCATAGACAATCTGGAGACCTACCTCGACACGCAGCACGAGGCTGGCCACTTCAACGGAAAGGTATCGTATGAGCGAGACAACGACCTGCTGACCAACATCCTCTGGAACGTGGCTCCGCTGATCATCATAGTGCTCATATGGATATTCATCATGCGAGGCTTCAGCGGCAGAGGCGGCTTCATGGGCGGAGGCGGCATCTTCTCCGTCGGCAAGTCGAAGGCGCAGCTGATAGACAAGGATGACAAGAACTCGCCACAGGTGACCTTCAAGGATGTGGCTGGACAGACAGCAGCCAAGCAGGAGGTGCAGGAGATAGTTGACTTCCTCAAGAAGCCAGAGAAATACACCGCACTTGGCGGCAAGATACCCAAGGGTGCCCTTCTCGTAGGTCCTCCGGGCACAGGAAAGACCCTGCTGGCCAAGGCAGTGGCAGGCGAGGCAGGAGTGCCGTTCTTCTCTCTGTCAGGCTCGGAATTTGTGGAGATGTTTGTGGGAGTAGGTGCAAGCCGTGTGCGCGACCTCTTCCAGCAGGCCAAGGCCAAAGCCCCCTGCATCATCTTCATCGACGAGATAGACGCCATCGGACGTGCCCGCAGCAAGTCGGCCGCCATGGGAGGCAACGATGAGCGCGAGAGCACGCTCAACCAGTTGCTCACCGAGATGGACGGCTTCGGCACCAACAGCGGCATCATCATCATGGCAGCCACCAACCGTGCCGACATCCTCGACAAGGCCCTCCTGCGCGCCGGACGCTTCGACCGCCAAATACATGTGGACCTGCCCGACCTCAACGAGCGCAAGGAGATTTTTATGGTACACCTGCGCCCCATCAAGATAGACGAGACAGTGGATGTGGCGCAACTGGCGCGGCAGACACCAGGATTCTCAGGAGCCGACATAGCCAACGTGTGCAACGAGGCAGCCCTCATAGCCGCACGCGGCAACAAGGATTGGGTCGACAAGCAATGCTTCCTCGACGCTGTGGACCGCATCATAGGCGGACTGGAGAAGAAGACCAAGCTGCTCACAGCTGCAGAGAAGCGCACCATAGCCCTGCACGAGGCAGGACATGCCACCATATCATGGTTCCTCGAGTATGCCAACCCTCTCGTCAAAGTAACCATTGTGCCGCGCGGACAGGCTCTCGGAGCCGCATGGTACATGCCAGAGGAGCGACAGATATCTACCAAAGAGGAGATCCTCGACGAGATATGTGCCACACTCGGCGGACGCGCCGCTGAGGAACTGTGCACCGGACGCATATCCACAGGAGCCATGAACGACCTGGAGAAGGTGACCAAGCGCGCCTTCGGCATGATAGCCTACGCAGGCATGGGAGATAAACTGCCAAACGTATGCTACTACGACAACCAGGAATACCAGTTCGCCAAGCCATACAGCGAGAAGACGGCAGAGACCATCGACGAGGAAGTGAGGGCGCTCATCGCCAAGGAATATGAGCGAGCCAAGCAAGTGCTCAGAGACCACAAGGAGGGACACGAGCAGCTCACACAGATACTCGTGGACCGCGAGGTCATCTTTGCGGAAGACCTCGAAGCTATCTTCGGCAAGCGCCCATGGGTGTCACGCACAGACGAGATACTGGCATCTGAGGAAGAAGGCAAGACTGGCAAGGACGACTCCGACTACTCCACAAGCCACAAGAAGGAGAACGAGGAGATAATACGCCAGAAGATTGTCAACGCTGTCTTGGAAAAAGCCAAGAAGCAGGCCGCTGACGGCAACGCAGGCGCAGCCAACACAGAGGATGCGCCAGAGGGCCAGCAAGCCAGCCAAGGCAATGCAGACAAGGCAGACAAGGCAGACATACATCAGCAAGGCAGCGATGAGGCATAAGCCTGGCAATCGCCTTGACCCAGCAAAGTTTTTACAAACACCAAACATTTACTCTTGATAAGTGAAAAACCTAATCGTACGCGCAGCAACAGGCATCATCTTTGTCGCCATACTCATAAGCGGCATCGTGATAAGCCACATATCACTCCTCATACTGTTCACGGCCATCACGGCCATGACAGTATGGGAGTTCACCACCATAGCGAACAAGCACTTGCACCTGCACGTGAACCGCTTCATCACCACAGCAGCAGCAGCATACCTGTTTATGGCTGTATGGGCTTTCAACACCAACCTGATGGGATCGGAGGTGTTCATACCGTATCTCATCTCCATCATCTACCTGCTGGTGTCGGAGCTGTATCTCGACAATCCCGACCCCATACAGAACTGGAGCATGACATTCATGGCGCAGCTCTACATAGCCCTGCCATTCGCCTCGCTCAACACACTCTGCGTGATCAACACGCCAGGCAGTGTGCAATACTACTACTGGTATGCCCTCTCACTCTTCATATTCCTGTGGTCGAGCGACACCGGAGCCTACGTCTTCGGTTCTCTCCTCGGCAAGCACAAGCTCTTCGAGCGCATCTCGCCCAAGAAGACATGGGAAGGAAGCATAGGCGGAGGACTGGTAGCCATAGCTGCATCGCAGGTGCTGGCACACTTTGTGCCGTTCACCAGCACAGTCAGCGGCATTGAGAACAACCTGCTCTGGGCTGGACTGGCCACACTCACCGTCATCATGGGCACATGGGGCGACCTTGTAGAGTCGCTCTTCAAGCGCAAGGCTGGCATCAAGGACTCTGGCAACATACTGCCAGGACACGGAGGCATGCTCGACCGCTTCGACAGCTCTCTCATAGCCATACCAGCGGCTGTGATATACATCTACACAATTATGCTAAATTTGCATCTGTAAGCAGAAAACAGCACATGCCCTATAGATTACTATAGTTTTTCCGTAGTTTCTATAGCTACTATAGCCTCTATAGATTTTCTATAGCTACTATAGCTTTTTCTCTTGCAGATATATGGTCTAACAATAAACATCCTAACTATGATTGAGAATCAGAACCCCACTGAGGAGACTGCTGCCAAGCCAGCAGCGCAACCAGTTGCCTCTCCTGAAACAACAGCAGAAGAGGCCACACCAGCAACAGAAGCTGCTGCAGCTACAGAAGACGCTGCTGTCAACTCTGAGACTGCACCAGCCAATGAACCTCAGGCAGAAACCTCTAACACCACTCTCGCCGCTTACACGACCAAAGCAGAAGTAGTCAACCGACTCAAAGACATCGTCAACAGCGACGAAGAAGTGACAAGACAAGAACTCGACAGCCTGAAGAGCGCCTTCTACCGCATACACAGGCAGAACGCTGACGCCGCCTACAAGAAGTTTATCGAAGAAGGCGGAAAGGCCGAAGAATTCGTTCCCGAACCCAACATGGAGGAACCTGAATTCAAAGAATGCATGGCTGTCATCCGCGAGAAGCGCGCGGCAGCGGCAGCAGCGGCCGAACAGGTGCGCGAGGACAACTACAACAAGAAGACAGAAATCATTGAGAAGATAAAGAACCTCTCTGAGAACGCTGACGAGATCAACCACACATACAACGACTTCAAAGACCTCCAGCAGCAATGGTCGGCCATAGGAGAGGTGCCTGCCGACAAGGTGACAGCACTCTGGAAGACATACCAGCAGGCAGTGGAGGCCTTCTACGACACACTCAAGCTCAGCAACGAACTGCGCGCCTACGACTTCAAGAAGAACCTGGAACGCAAGACAGCCCTCTGCGAGGAAGCAGAGAAACTGGCCGACGAGACCGACATCATCGAAGCCTTCCGCAAGCTCCAGCAGCTGCACCTCGAGTTCCGCGAGGTAGGACCAGTGGCCAGCGACCTGCGCGAGCAGATATGGAACCGCTTCAAGGACGCGTCAACAGTAATCAACAAGAGACACCAGGAGTTCTTTGAGGCTCGCAAGAAGAAGGAAGAAGAGAACCTGGAGAAGAAGACAGCCATATGCGAGACCATCGAGGGCTTCGACCTCGACACACTCAAGACATTTGCCGACTGGAACGCCATATCTGAAAAGGTCACAGCCCTCCAAGCTGAATGGCGCACTATAGGTTTCGCTCCTGTGAAGATGAACACCAAAATCTTCGAGCGCTTCCGTGCAGCATGCGACAAATTCTTCTCGCGCAAGAACGAATACATACAGTCTGTCCACGAGAACCTGAAGAAGAACTACGCCAAGAAGCTTGAGCTTGTGGAGAAGGCGGAGGCACTGAAGGACAGCACCGACTGGACAGCCACATCCAACATACTTGTAGACCTGCAGAAGCAGTGGAGAGCCATCGGCACTGTGCCAAAGAAATACAGCGACCAGATATGGGAACGTTTCAACGGAGCCTGCGATGCCTTCTTTGCTGCAAAGAAAGAGGCCAACAAGGGTGCCATATCTGAACAGCGCGCCAACCTTGAGAAGAAGAAATCTATCGTCGACATGCTCGCAGCCATCGTGCCAGAAGAATTTGAAGGCGACCTGCGCGCCAAGCTCCGCGCTGCCCAGGAAGAGTGGAACAACATTGGCCACGTGCCATTCAAGGAGAAAGACCGCATCTACAGCCTTCTCCGCGAGCAGATGGACCGTCTCTACGGCTATGCCAGCAAGAGTGCAGCAAAGCGCCGCCTCGACAGTTTCAAGGAGTCTATCAAGACTGGCAACAACGGTGACATACGCTCAAGACTCACACGCCAGCTCGACATACTCAAGAACGAGATCAAGACTTACGAGAACAACCTCGGTTTCCTCAACCTCTCCAGCAAGTCTAAGCAGGGCAACGCTCTCGTGGAAGAGCTCAACCGCAAGATGGACAAGCTCAAGGCTGACCTCGAAGAAGTGAAAGCCAAACTTGCCGCTCTTGAAGAGAACAAGCAAGCATAAGAATAAAAACGGAAAATATCTTTCTGAAACAACAAGCCTCCGCATGCTATATACAACACGCATACGGAGGCTTCTTGATTTCAAGTAATCAATCCTTCATCCATATTACTTTTTTTCTTTTATTCTTTTATTCTTTTATTCTTTTATTCTTTTACTTCTTATTTTTTTATTTCATATTTTTTTTATACATTTGCAATGTTTTATCATAAGTAAGATGGAACAATAACATCTTTTTCTTAACAGGAACATAACTAAACATATCACTTGACAAACATTTTATAACCTCATTAAAGACTCTATGAATTTTACAAAAATAATTGCGAAAAAAAGAACCGTGACATCCTTAGCGATTCTATCAGGACTATGCTTTCTTTCTCTGAACAGCTATGACAAGGATGAAGAATACTTCAGCCAAGGGAACTACACACTCGCGAAGAAGAGAATAACAAGGAGCACCGAAAACGGATATCATCCAACTACGTCTCCAGAACGCTCCCGAAATGTATTTTGAAGGCGGCACAAAAACATGTGAAATAAGATATAACGGAATCAATTTATCAGCCATATTTTCATGGCCAACAGGACGATGGAACCTTATACATCCAAGTGTAAACATACAATTCATCTCCTACACAGGTGGTTATAAAAGCTATTTTGACATCATGGGAGATGAGTATCATGTAAATGAATATGAGTATGTAACATTCAAACACGAAAGACGCCCAGAGATTCATGAAAACACCATAACCATTCCTGATTTCAGAATCTACTACAAAAAATGCATTGAAGAACAAACAGCCAATGGGACGATATACAAATTAGGGAAGCAAGAAAGCGACCCATGTCCTATCAGCATAGACATATCAGAATACCGTCGCATACAATAAAAGATACTCTTATGAAACAAATCACAAGTCTCATTGCCGCCATGACATTATCCTGCACATGGCTTATGGCACAAAACAAAGAATTGGCGCATCCGTTTACAGGCTACTCCAATACCGACAACCTGAAGATTGAGAGAATAGAGTTCAATGAGGATGCCACTGTGGTACATGCCGTGGCTAACTCCGCCAAAGGAAGCTACATAACCATATCATCTGAAACAGCTCTGTTATCCAACGGCAAGAGATACCACATAACGAAAGCGCCAAAAGCTAAACTGGACAAGCCCATCCGCATGCCAGACAACGGCAGCATGCATTTAGAGATGGCATTTCAGCCTCTGCCTGCCGACACACGGTTGCTGCACTTCATCGAATCGTCTGCAGACGGCAGCTGGAAAATATGCAATATAAGGAACAAGGAAGAAGACCTGCCAGAAAACTTGCCAGCAGGACTGGATGACGGCAGGCTCACAGGCAACTGCCAGTTGCCTGTCTCCACATTCTGTGATGACTCTACAACCATCAGCGTGACCATACTCAACTATGTCCCAGAAGCAGCGACAGACCTGCGCCTGACATTCCCAATGTTCGACCTCGGCACCATTGCCTACAACAAGAGCTATACTATATCACGTGAGGGCAAAGCGCAAATAAAACTGCATCCTTGCTTCCCCATTACAGCATATATGAGCATGGGCGACTCAAGAGCTAACTCCTTCATTATTGAACCAGGCAAAGACATGTCCATCATGATAGACATGGGCTGTGGCAATACACGCTTTCCTGCCGTTGCCTTTGGCGGCAACCTGTCAAACATCAACCGAGAAATCAACATGATGGAAGAAAGAGGAGGTATCGAATACAGGAACGACCATGAATACTGCAACGCCCTTGCCACATCAAGCCAGGACATAAGAAACATGCTCTACGATGAATTTACCAAGACGGAAGAGACCTACAACCACGATGGCACTTATTCATCGCCAACAGCCAGCTATCTCAGGATGGTGAACAACTATCAATTTGCCTTGCACTGCTACTACGTCAGCAACCACATAAACGGTATGGTAAAAAATGCCATCAATTCACAAGGTATCAGTCCAAGCATCTCACAAGCTCTGACATTCTGCGATTTCACACCAGGCCCAAAATACCATACAGAAATACTCACAAGTCCCCACATGACTCTGTGCCCTTTCTTCACCAATGTGACTTCATTCAGCACAAAACCCATGAAAGAACTGTTTACAGATGAGAATGACAGCCTGCTCACATACAACAAGGACATAGTGCAGCTCTTCAACACCATCTCATACAGCACACTCAACGACAGCGCCACAGCATCCATGCTCATGCAAACCATCACGGACACGACGCTGCGCGCATATCTCCACACAGCCACTGACCGATGGAGGCGAACCATTTCTGACATGAACAAGGAGCCACGCATACACTTCAGCCAAAACATGCCACTGACCAAAGAAGATCTAAGGCACAGCATTCTCAATGAGCACCAGGGAAAAGCCGTAGCCTTCATCGCCTTCAACAAGAAAAACGCCAACAGCATGGCAGCTTTTCTCAAGGCATGCACGCTCATGAAGCAATGTGACAGCAGCAAGATAGTCTTTGCCAACATAGACATGGACACCGAACAGGATGACTACAAGGCATGGCACGAACTCGCCACCAACCATCCTGGACTCTACTATATGGACATGCGACAGGCATACTTCTCGCTGTTCGACATTCCTCTTTTCAGCCAAGACTCGCCTCTGCGCAACGGATGCCAATATGATATATATTCCGCAGACGGCAAACTTATACTGAGCACAAGCGACGAGAGTGCGGCACATAAAAAAATCAGAGAGATTGCCATATCGCAGCACTAAAGCACAACGTTTCTTTTCATGCGCAAACGCAAGACTATATTTATAATAAGTAATATTTAAAGTATTATTTCGGCTTATTTTGCAGTTTTTTCAAAAAAAAACAGGATAAGACTTGTCCATATCACAAAAAGTGCGTACCTTTGCATCGCAATTGAGAACGAGGGGTGCTTGTTCAAGATTGCTGAAACAGAAAATTGGGATATGGTGTAATGGTAACACAACAGATTCTGGTCCTGTTTTTCCTGGTTCGAGTCCGGGTATCCCAAC
>CAKQRW010000057.1 GCA_934271655.1 uncultured Bacteroidaceae bacterium
CGGGCGGGGTTTGGGGATGGGTTTGGGAGGGCAGATGGATGGCGGGCATGGAATGCCCGAGTGGCCGGACGGGGAAAATGGGCATGTGGGAGATGCAGGGAGGACACCGGGAGGGTTTGGGATTCATTCAGGATTCGTTCAGGATGCGAGAAGGAAAGATAAGATGCAAGAAGGAAAGATAAGATGCAAGAAGGAAAAGAGAACAACAAAGAAAAAGTCGAAAAACTGAGGAAAGACGACATAAGAGCATAAAAAAGTGGAGAAAGTGAGAAGCTATTGCAATAACAGAACCCCACTCTCTCCACTTTTATTATTCGCCATGTATTGTCTTTGGATCGCCTACACCTTTTTTACTATAAATCACGTGCGAGCTTTTACCATATAAATAGGATGCCTATACCATATAAAGGATATATCTATACCATATAAAAATACAGATGCCGTTATAACCTATACCATATAATAATACAGATGTCATTACACGGACAACAGCTTCTGCACATTATTATTTATATAATATCTGCACATCATTATTTATATAATACACGCATGTAAGATTTATATAACACACGCAGACTTACCGCAGACTGCCATGCGCTGCATCATCAGCGCACACTCATGTTAGCCATAGATGATCTTGCCTGTATCCTTGTCAGTATTCTCATCTATGAAAGACTTATTGTACTGAGTCATGCCACGGAGCGACATGCCCATGTTAGAGAAGCCTCCATCATGGAAGAGAGTCTGCATCGTAACCTTCTTTGTAAGGTCGGAGAACATAACGACGCAATAATCCGCGCATTCGTCCGCGCTTGCATTTCCAAGCGGAGACATGCGGTCAGAGAAATCATAGAGTCCATCAAAGCCCTTGATGCCTGAGCCAGCTGTGGTGAATGTAGGAGACTGGCTGATAGTGTTCACGCGCACGCCCTTCTCGCGTCCGTAGATGTAGCCGAAGGAGCGAGCGATAGACTCAAGCAGAGACTTGGCGTCAGCCATATCGTTGTAGCCAAAGAACGTGCGGTGACTTGCCACATACGTGAGGGCAAGCACACTTGCGCAATCATTCAGGGCATCAAGCTTCTTTGCCACCTGGAGCATCTTATGGAATGAGATGGCAGAAATGTCGAGAGTCTTGTCCAAAAGGCTGTAGTCAAGGTCATCATAAGTGCGCTTCTTTCTCATGTTGGCGCTCATAGCACATGAGTGGAGCACGAAATCGATCTTGCCACCAAGAGCCTTCTGAGCCTCTGTGAAAAGCATTTCCAGATCCTCCACGCTTGTAGCGTCGGCAGCTATGACAGTTGCGCCAGTCTTCTCTGCGAGCTGGGCTATAGTACCCATGCGGCAAGCCACGGCAGTGTTTGTGAGCACGATTTCTGCTCCTTCCTCCACTACGCGCTCTGCCACCTTCCATGCGATAGACTGGTCATTGAGTGCGCCAAAGATGATACCTTTCTTTCCTTTAAGCAAGTTGTAAGCCATAAATAAATCCTTCTTGTTTTTTTAATTATTTTTGCTGTTTTACCTTAAATCGGGTGCAAAGTTACGAAAAAAATATTGATTCTCATGTTTTTTTCATCATTCTTGCAAAAAAATCTCCAAAACCTTTGGTCAGTTTCCAGAAATGTCGTAACTTTGCACTCGCTAAAGGGAAAACAAAACACCTATAGTGATGGCGAGGTAGCTCAGCCGGTTAGAGCGTCGGATTCATAATCCGGAGGTCGAGGGTTCGAGCCCCTCCCTCGCTACCAAGAGCAGTTGCAAGTCTTTGCAGCTGCTCTTTTCTTATTTTACAACTTATATATATAATACGAGCCTTGTGTTATATTATGATACAGCTCTTGTATTCCATCAAGCTTAATGCATCCGACATGCACAGTCACATGCACAACAGCCCAAACAGAGCATCAAGCGCTAACATCAACCAATAACTTTTGCCTTATGGAAAATCTCATAGAAATAATCATTCGCCTGGCATCAGCCATGTTGCTCGGAGGCATCATCGGCATAGAGAGAGAATACCGCAGCAAAGATGCTGGATTCAGAACACATTTTCTCGTATCGTTAGGCAGCGCATTATTCTGCGTAGTGTCACAATACGGCTTTGGCGACGGTCAGCACGACTACTCCCGCGTAGCAGCCCAGGTAGTGTCAGGCATAGGATTCATAGGCGCTGGCACCATCATCTTCCAGAAGAACATGATCAAAGGACTGACGACAGCGGCTGGCCTATGGGTGACAGCGGCCATCGGTCTGGCTTGCGGCACTGGCATGTACCTGGCAGCGGCCACCACAACCGTGCTTGTATTATTAGGCCTGGAAGTGCTCAACTCCTTCCTGCCCCATTTAGGATCCACCAGAATGCAAGTCTCCTTTACTGCTACCACCAAGGAAAGCGTGAAAAGCGCCATCAAGAGGATAAAGAACCACAACATAGATATACACTCATACGAGCTGAAGGAGAGACGCACATCCAAAGGTGAGATATATGAGGCAAATATTGAGCTAAGAATCAAATACGGCCAAAAGCATGAGGACGTGCTCAGCTATATAGAAGACTTCGACGATGTGACCATCTCAAGCATGGAGTAGGTAGACATTTAATAACCTTATTATAGAAACATCCCTGCAAGCACGACAGGCAACCGCAAACGACAACAGGAGCCTGTGAATCACAACAGGCAACTGCAAGCACGACAGGCTACCGCAAACGACAACAGCCCCCTGCATGCCGTGACAGACGCATCCTTGTGCACTCACACATACATTTGCTTTATAGAGCAAGCCCAGCACATGACATATTTATAAAGACAAAAACAGAGCAAGCCCCAAGCCTATCCCGGCTTGGGGCTTGCCCTGTGTATTCAAGCTCCACATCAGTTATCCCTTCTTGCCTTTTCCCCAGAACGGACCACACTCACCCCGTCAGCTCCCGGAAGAGCCACCTCCTTGAGATTGCAAGGATGCACAAAGACAAAGCGCGCTCCATTCTTATACTCCCTGTCAAGATAGACCTGTCCATTGAGAGCCTCCGAAATGCTCACACATATATTGAGCCCAAGTCCTATACCCCGAAGCGAGGAGATGCCTTTCTCAAACCTATTGAAAATCTTGTCCTGCAATTCTGGCGGCACGCCCATGCCCGTGTCAGTCACAGAGAAAGTGATGTTCCCAGGATGAGCCGTAGTGGAAACGCCTATCACCACCTCACCCTTCGTAGTGTGCTTATAGGCATTAGTAAGGAAATTAGTGAGCACCTGACACACTCTACGCTTGTCCGTATACAGCATAGTCCCATCAGGCACATCAGACTCGATGCGCTGTTTCACGCCATCAGGCAGTCGTGAAGAGACCATATATGATGCGCTGCGGCACATGTCGTTTATGTCTGTATCCGACAAGAGCAACTTGTACTTGCCACTCTCAAAGTCGGATATATCAAGGATATCAGACACGAGCGTAGTCAGCATCTCAGTATTGCTGGTGATTATCTTGCCATACTCATCCAGCTCCTCATCGCTTATAGAGTCGCGCATTTCCTTCATGCAGAGAATCTGCGAGAAGCCGCATATGCAGTTGAGCGGAGTGCGAAGCTCGTGGCTCATGTTCTGCAAGAAGCGCTCCTGCACCTTGCGCGCATGCAGAGCCACACGCACAGCCTTCTTCAGCTTGACAGAGTTGAAATACAGCAACAGCGATAACATGGCAAAGCCCAAGAGAATGATCACGCCAATGACAATCACCTCCTTATAGTATGTGCGGCAGAACTCCCACACGGAGAATTGCCGTGTCGTGGCAGCATACTTCGTCATAGACGCAAACACATCAGGCATAGACACCACATGCGTGGAGCGGTTGAGTATGCCAAGCAGTTCAGGCTCATCCTTATTCACTCCAAAGCCAACAAGCACATGCCTTGACAAAGGCAGGCGGTAGAAGTCGAGCGAAGGAATTATAAGATACGCCTGGTATGATGAGTAGAGAAGACAGTCCGCCTCGCCCCTCCGCAGAGCCTGCTCACACTCCTTCACAGAGGCATACGTCTTTATCTTCCATTGTGGGTAATAATAGCTAACAAACCATTTCTTGCTCACATTGCCATCAAGCACAGCCACCACATTACTGTCGCTCTCATTGAGTCCAGCCTTAGTCGTGATGGCAAACATAGTGCTCTCGAGCATAGGCGCAGACACCATGCATCCATTTTCAGACGCCAACTCCTGATTAGAATACAAAGGGAACGCACAGTCAATCTCGCCCCTTCTCATGGCATCCAACATATCCCTGTGCGTGTCGAAAGCCACAGGCTCGAAGTCAATCTCAATATTATGGAAGGCAGAAGATATCTCACCCAGCAATGTCTCCAGCCCTCCTATAAGCTTTCCTGTCTTTTCATCCTTAGCGCAGTAGGCCAGATTATCCTTAGCATATCCCACCTTGACAGGTCCGTGCGCCATCAGCCATTTTCTCTGCGCAGGCATCAGCTCGCGATAAAGGTCTCTATCCGCCAAAGAGCCATGCACATGGTCCATGTAGCACGTGTCAGCATCATGCATGGTCTTCACCATCTTGTCCAGTTCAGCCTTCAAGTCCGAGCGATGGATGTTAAAGGCGAAATACACATCCGCACTGTCTATGCGGCACACAGGCTCCATATCTTTAGCAAAGTGCGAGCCAAAACCTATAAAGGCATCAAACATCCCTTTCTTGAACTTAGCCCTCGCATCATCATCTCCGTCCACCTCCACGACCTTTGCTTTGATGCCCTGCCTATCCAGCCACCGCCTAAGAGTTATTTCTGAATAGCTGCCGCGGTTCACCCCGATACGCTTGCCGTTGAGCGTCCTGGGCTTGCCAGCCACTATCCCCGCATTCTTGCGCATAATGACAATCTCATACCGCTCACGTCCCATAGGCTCATCAGAGAAGAGCATCTTGCCCATTCTCTCAGGACTCTTCGTGACAAACGGCAGCACATCAATCCTGCCCTCACCCAGAGCGTTGAGCAACGAGGCCCATGTGCCAGACACATAGTCACAGCGCCAGCCCAGATGGTGGGCCAGCTCCTCCTGATAGTCAAAAGAGATTCCTACTCTGGTTTCACCTTTTTCCGCCAGGCCATAGCAGTTCTCCTGCCACCCCATCTTCACTATCTTACTATCTGGCATGTCATCATAGGCCAGCGCCGTCAATGTGCAGGCCATATACACTATGATAGAAACTATACAACACACGCCTGTCTTCTTGAATACGCGTATCATGACTGTTAGGTATTGTTAGCTATATTGTATAAAGGCGGCATCACGCTATCTCACGCTTGCCGCCCCAAACATTATCATTATCATTCATTTACATTTTCTTCCTCAAGAGAGAAGAAAGAGCTTCCGTCGAAGCAATGTGTGCACACGTCACACTTCTCCAGGCCAATAGCCTTCACAATAGTCTCCAGCTTAGAGAACTGTAGGCTGTCAAGGTTCAGGCGTCGGGCTATCTCCGCCACCATGGCCTTATACTCAGGCGAATCGGTAGTGGCGTAAGCCTTAATGCGCTCAGGAGCTATGGTCACCTCCTTGCCGTCAAAAGAGTCTGTGAGCATGGTGGCCGTGTTGGAGTGAGTCTCCAGGTCACGTATGATTCTTCTGGTGATAAGCTCCAGTTCAGACTTGCTTGCAGAGAAATTGATGAAAGGGCAAGCATATATGAGCGGCGGGCAAGCTATGCGCATGTGCACCTCCTTAGCCCCCAGCTCCTTCAGCACCTGAGTGTTTTCCCTCAGCTGCGTGCCTCTCACGATAGAGTCGTCGCAGAAGAGGCAGCGACGTCCCTTAAGCATATCCTTGTTGGGTATGAGCTTCATCTTCGCCACGAGATTGCGCACGTCCTGGTTGACAGGCATGAACGATCGCGGCCACGTAGGCGTGTACTTGCTGATGCCGCGCTGGTATGGTGTCTTGTGCCCTGCGCTGTATCCCACAGCCATGCCCACTCCCGAGTCGGGGATGCCTCCTACAGAGTCCACCTCCGTAGGGTCCTCCTCGCCCATCACGCGTCCAGTCTCGTAGCGCACATCCTCCACATTCTTGCCTTCATAAGACGATGTGGGGAAACCATAATATATCCACAGGAACGAGCACACCTGCATCTTCTTGTTAGGCTTGCGCAGCTGCGTCATCCCCGTAGCCGTGAGATGCACTATCTCGCCCGGGCCGACATAATAGGAAGTTTCAAATCCGAGATTAGGGAAAGCCGTGTTCTCGCTTGTAGCAGCCATAGCGCCATTCTTCTTTCCTATGACGATAGGTGTTCGTCCCCAAGCGTCGCGGGCGGCAATGATGCCATCCTCCGTCAGCAGCAGCATAGAGCAAGAGCCTTTCACCGTGCGGTACACATTCTCTATGCCATCGACATAATCCTTTCCCTTGACTATAAGGAGGCCGATGAGCTCAGTCGGGTTGACCTTGCCAGAGGAGAACTCCGACAAGTGCATGTTTTCCTGAAGCAAGTGATCAGCTATCTCATCCATATTGTTGATCTTAGCCACAGTCACAATGGCGAATCGTCCCAGATGGCTATTGAAGAGCATAGGCTGGGCATCTGTGTCGCTGATGATGCCAATGCCCGCATTGCCCTCAAACTTAGGCAATTCAGCTTCAAAGCGAGTACGAAAATAAGTGTTCTCCAAGTTATGGATCGAACGGTAGAATCCTTTTTCCTTGCTGTAAGTGGCCATACCGCCCCGGCGCGTGCCGAGATGCGACTGGTAATCTGTGCCGTAGAACAGTTCAGCCGCGCACTTCTCTGTTGATACGGTTCCGAAAAAACCTCCCATATATAATCTATTCTGTGTTTTTAAAAATACGGTGCAAAGTTATAATATTTTGATGATGTAAAAACATCAAAACGCCATAAATTCATAAATGTTTCTTAAAAAAACAGCTTTCCTGCAATGATATTATTCTCCGAATGACAAATATTGCATATCTTTACGTCAGGATAGCCGATGCGCCAGAGCCAAGCCGCAAGCATCTGCCGGCCTTGCATCCCCATGCGTCGTCGCTATCCTTCCACAACAAGAACAAGCATTTCAAAATCATTTCAAGACCATGGTAAAGAGAGCTGATTATATACAGAGCATCGAGATTGACGCTTTGTGGAAAGGCGGCAAGCACATAGTGTGGACACTAAAGCCCGATGTCAACATCCTCAGCGGCATCAATGGTGTGGGCAAGAGCACCATCATCAATCACTCTGCCATCATGCTTGCCGCCATAGACCGCGGCGAGATAGTGCCCAACGACGCTCCATGCGGAGTGAGGATAAAACTCATGCCAGAAGACTCCACCTACGTGAAGTTTGATGTCATACGCTCGTTCGACCGTCCTCTCCTGCACAGCGACCTGCTGGAGAAGCTCTCCGACTCGCGCGTCAAGACCGAGCTGGACTGGCAGATATACCGCCTGCAAAAGCGCTATCTCGACTACCAGGTCAACATCGGCAACCGCATCATAGAGCTTCTCACCAGCGGCGATCCTGCCGACCAGGCCAAGGCGGCTGAGGTCAGCGGCCCCAAGACCCAGTTCCAGGACATGATAGACCGTCTCTTTGCTGAGACCCACAAGAAGATAGACCGCAAGAGCAACGAGATACAGTTCATCCAGAAGATGGGCGAGTCGAGCGACACCATAACCCCCTACCAGCTGTCGAGCGGCGAGAAGCAGATGCTCGCCATACTCATGACCGTCCTGGTAGAGAACCGTGAGAAATACGTGCTGCTGATGGACGAGCCCGAGATATCCCTGCACATCGACTGGCAGCAGCAGCTCATAGACCTCATACGCGAGCTCAACCCCAATGTGCAGATAATCCTGTCCACCCACTCCCCCGCCCTCATCATGGACGGATGGATGAGCAACGTGACAGAAGTAAATGAGATAGCCAACTGACAGCCCGGCCTACAGCCGTCAGCATAGTGAATGAGAGAGCCAACTGACAGCCCGTCGGCATTGCGCGCACGTCCCTACCGCCTGGCAGCACTCATCCACATACACGAAAATATCCCAATCCACACCTACTTATGGCACGCAACCTTTTATCAAACATCAGCTCAGCCTACATCGAGGCGGCCAACCGGCTCCGCCCCCGCACCCACAAGCGGAAGGTGGTGGCATACGTGGAATCGTATGACGACATCTTCTTCTGGAGAAGCGTGCTGAGCGACTTCGAAGACGAGCGCACCGAGTTTGAAGTGATGCTGCCAAGCAAGAGCAACCTCAACCGCGGAAAGAAGACCGCCATGATGAACAAGCTTGGCGAATCGCTCGGCGAGTGCATGATAGCCTGCGTCGACGCCGACCTCGACTACTTGCTGCAAGCGCACACCCCAAGTTCGGAGAAGATGCTCGGCAATCCCTATGTGGTGCACACATATGTCTATGCCATAGAGAACTACCTGTGCTACTCCAAGAGCCTGCACAACGTGTGCGTGATGGCCACGCTCAACGACCGCCGCCTCTTCGACTTCGAGAGCTACCTCAAGGAATATTCCGAAATCATCTACGACCTGTTCGTGTGGCTGATATGGCTCCACCGCCAGGGCCGCTTCAACGACATGCCCCTCACCACCTTCAACAACATCACCTCGGTCGACCAGCTCAACATCTACAAGCCTGGCGATGCCCTGGAACGCGTGCGGCGCAGCGTGAACCGCAAGCTGGCATGGCTCCAGCATCACGTGAGGGAGGCAAAAGGCAAGCTGGGGCCGCTCAAGGAAGAGCTTGCGCATCTCGGAGTCACACCAGCCAACACCTACCTCTTCATCCAGGGCCACCACCTGATGGAGAATGTCGTCGACGCAGCCATGACGCCGGTATGCACCGTGCTTCGGCGCGAGCGCGAGAAAGAGATAAAGCGCCTGTCAGGAGGCAACAGCCAGCAGATGGACAACGAGCTGTCGTGCTATTCCCACAGCCAGTTTACCGCAGCCCAGATGATTAGGCGCAACACGCTGTACAAGGACTGCGAGATGTATCCCTATCTCAAGGCTCATGTGGAGCGTGTGCTGAAAGTCCACAGCCAAAGTGAGGCAGCAGACCCTGCACACTCCGCTCCAGATGTCGCATACACGCGTTCTCCACACGAGCAAGACTAAGCCAGCAGCCGCGCATTTACACAACAATCGGGCGCTCATAATGTGCATTATGAGCGCCCGATTCTATATTCACCTGCTTATCCGGCTTAAAGCTTGACACGTATCACCGAGCATGAATAAGGCTCTACAGAGAGAGTCATCTTCTTGCTCACCTTCATGTCCTTTGTGACAGGAGCGATAGGCTGAGCGTCAAAATAGTTCTGCTGCTCAGGCTTTCCGCTCATGGTGGTGATGGTAGCCTTCGACTTCAGGCCCTTGAAGCGGCTGAGGTCTATGCTGGCATCCTTAGCCTCGCCCGCTGCGTTGACCAGCTTGATGTAGAGCTCACCCTTGTCCGTGTTGAGCACGCACGAAGTGCCCTGATATTTGTCGCCGCCGTTGATGGTAGCCACATCGCCATAGTAATAGTTGCCGGCCGTTGTGCCGAACATCTGCTGCACATAGTAGCTGCATGTGAGCACCACCTTGCTGTTGTCGAAGTAGATGAGGTCTGGGTTCCAGCTCTCATGATGCTTCTTGGCAAAGAGAGGCGCATAGCTTGTCATGGCCACCACATCGCCATTGCGCTCCACGCCGAGGAGGTAGAGAGCCTCAGCCAGCGCGTCCTGCAACTGGCGGTCCTTGGCTGCATACTCGCCAAGATAGACCTTTGTCTTGCGGTCGCGAGGATAGTTGTCATAGTTGTGCTGGTTGTTGAGGAAATAGTCCCTTGGCTCATAGTAGTGCTCATCGAGAATGGCGAGGTCTGTTTCCTCAGCTATCCTCCAGCCATTGTCGAAGTCGGGGTTGCCCTTGTGCGAGCCAGGTCCGGCTGTGCCCACAATGATTATCTCAGGATGCTTCTCGCGCACCTTATTATATATATATTTGAAACGCTCCTCAAACTCCTTCGTGATCTTCTCCTCGTTGCCGATGCCGAGATACTTCAGTCCGAAAGGCTTAGGATGTCCGGCCTCAGCACGCTTACGTCCCCAAGTGGTGGTGGCATCGCCATTGGCCCACTCTATGAGGTCGAGAGCGTCCTGCACCCACTCGTCCATCTCGCTCATAGGCACCACATCCTGCGCCTGGTTCTTCATGCCCCATCCGCCGTTGGTGCCCTGGCAGCTCACTCCGCAAGGCAGTATAGGCAGAGCGTCCATGCCGAGGTCCTCGCAAAGCTGGAAATACTCATAGTAGCCGAGTCCCATAGACTGGTGATAGCCCCATGTGTTCTTCAGGCCGAGCCTCTCCTCCTTAGGGCCGATGGTAGTCTTCCATCTGTAAGTGTTCCAGAAGCCGTCGCCTCCGCCATGTATGACACATCCGCCTGGGAAGCGCATGAACTTAGGTTCGAGTCCCTTCAGAGCCTCAACCATATCCTTGCGGAGTCCATGTCCGTTGTAAGTGTCCTGCGGCATGAGAGAGACCATGTCCACATCCACGTCGCCCGTAGTGAGGCAGAGCATCTGCAGGTTGGCGCGCTCGCAATTGCCGTTGGAAGTGATTTCCGCCGTATATTTTTTCCACTCGTTGCTGCCGTCCGACACGATAGTCGTCTCGCCGAGGATAGAGTCTTTCTCCCCCACAAGCACCACACGCATCTCCTTGCCCTTCTTGTCCACATTGCGCAGGAAGACAGAGAAGTCATACTTGGCACCTGCCTTGACAGCTATGCCGTCAAATCCATCGTTGCGCATGCCCACTCCGGTCCATCCGTTGAAGTCATAGTAGTGTCCCACACGCTCCACGTGCAGGCGCATGTATGTAGGGTTGTTCTTATGGATAGGATTCTCCATCAGCGGGCGCATGTAGCCGAGCGAGTGTCCCGGACGCAGGAAGCGCCACTCCGTGCCAGCGCCCCATCCGTCGCGCTCCGACGGGTTATACTCAAAAGAGCCGTTCTGTATTAGTTCCGCGTAGAGTCCGCCATCTGCCGAATAGCTGATATCCTCAAAAAAGATGCCGATCAAGTCCTTACTGATTTCCTTGCCTCCAATAGGTGCTTTAACTTTCTGGGCCGACGCTGTGAGTGGCGCGCCCAGTGTAGCGGCAAGCGCGATGGCCTGCAATGTGCTGATTAGTCTCATGTAGTTTTAGGTTTGTTAATAAAAAAATTGTTGCAAAGATAAGAGAATTTTTTGTATTCCGCATAATCTTTGCAACAATTTGATGCCATTTAGCGTCCTTGCGCCACTATAGCGTATATTTTCCTTTATTTTGCAATCTACTCTGACACCCTCTCCACATTGTCAGCATACCTCACGCCGACATTCCTCTGCGCCTTCTTCACGCAAGGCACCTTGATGTCGACCATGCCGTCGCGGCAGACCGTGAGATACTTGCCGTCGAGGCTCATGGACAGGCGGAACTCAGAGAGCGGAGTCTTGCTGTGCCACCTGCCGTCGGTAGTGGCCTTGTTCTCAGTCTGCCAACTGTCTGCCGTGCCGAGCACATTCTGCCCTCTGCACACCTTGCCGTCTATCTTGACATACGGATACTGCTCGTCATCCACGCCATATACTATGCCATTGTCCAGATAGACGAGGTCGCCCGCATACCTGTTCTTGTCGATAACGATGCGCGAGTCCATCACCACATTCTTCTTGTTCCAGTCTCTCTTAGGCAGCGGAGTGTCAATCATGACCGAGGTGGGATAAGCGTTCTTGAACCTTGTGTTGACTATCCAGTAGTAGTAGTCGCCGTGCATCCACGCCAGGCGGTACTTGCCCTTCTTCGTTCCCTCTATGACAAATGGGCGCGCGTTGTTCTTCTCCGAATGGCGTGTGACCTGCTCCGAGGCCACCACCTTCGTGCCGTCGTCGCTCATGGTGTGCTTCACTATCTCATACACTCCATCTACAGGCACAGAGCAATAGACCTCGTTGACATTGTCGCGGTCTATCGCCATGCCGCCAGAGTAGCATCGCTCCACATCGGGAGTCTGGTGGAAGTGCCCGCCGGCATTGGTCACAAAAGCCGCCTGCCATGCCTCGCCGTTCCACTTGGCATAATAATAGTCATGCGAGTCCTTCTCCTTGCTGATGCGGGTCACGCTGACCACAGGCCGTCCTTCCTTGTCGAAGGCCATGTTGCTGAGCCAGTCGCGGCGGTCGGCCGGACGGTCCACCACCGTGTAGGGGTAAGCCTTGGCGTAGTCCTCGTTGCGGCGCACCTTGAACGTGCCCTTCTCCACCTCGCTGAGTTTGTTGCCCTTGATGTCATACAGGCAGCGGTCATTGATGTCGAAGACGTTGCAGTAGAGCCAGTTGGGATACTCATTGTCAGGATGTCCCGTCGTGTATGCCAGATATATCTTGTCCTTGCCGTTGCTCACATACTTGGCATAGGGGCGCGCTCCTGTCGACTGCACCATCTGGTATGGCCCCCATGTGAAGCGTATGTCGTCGTTGGCGTCTGGCATGCTCATCTGTGCCACCGTGGGATGCCATCCTATGCCTCGCCAGCACATGTATATGTGGTCAGGGTCGTCGCTCAGTATGAACGGATTGGGATAGGTGGTGTTGTTGGCTGTAGCCAGGCGCTTCTCCTCTCCCAGGCAGGTGATGTCGCCCGGCTCGCGGCTGATGCGGTAGTAGAAGCAGGCCTCATCGGTGTGGCGCGAATAGATTATCATCACACGTCCGTCGGGCAACACGAGAAACGAGGGGTTGTCGTGGTCATCGGGCTGGAACCATGAGCGCACCAGCACCTCCGTGCTCCTGTGTCTCTTGTGGTCTATCTGCATGGCCTTGATAGAGCCATGATAGTCGATGTAGCCCAAGTAGGTGGCATTTATTTTGCCGTCGGCGCTCTCATAGTGTATGGCACGCGGGTCGGCAAACCAGCACCATGCGCCTTCATCCGCAACGACATGACCCGAGAATGTCTTGCCGTCTTTTGCAAAAACTGAAGTGACAGCCGCCAAGACCATGGCGGCCACAAGCAAAAGTTTCCTTGTCATAGATAAATAGATAAGTTGTTATAAGTTAGTTTTATTAGCTGATAAGCGGTCAAAAGATTACGCAAAGATATGAAAAAAAAAGAAAAAGACCAGCATGATGCAGCTATAAACAACGAAAAAGCACTAACTTTGCAGACGCAACACTTGCTGACGCCCATGCTTGCACGCAATCTTCGCACAGCATGAGGCCACACGAAAAGACCTGCGCACATATTATAATCATATTATGCAGGCATAAGTATGACGTAGACAAACAAACGACATGATAGACACAAGACTTGACGTGCACACCCACACCATCGTGTCGGGACACGCTTTCTGCACACTCAAAGAGATGGTCGACGAGGCATGCCGCCACGGACTCACGCTCTTCGGGGTGACAGAGCACGGGCCTGCCATACCAGGCACATGCTCCCCTATATATTTCCGCAACCAGTATGTGGTGCCGCGCCATTATGGCGACATGACGCTGCTCATGGGAGCCGAGCTGAACATCATCGACTATGAGGGGCATCTCGACATCACCGACGAGGCCACGCTGCGAGGCATGGACCACATCATCGCCGGCCTGCACCTGCTGTGCTATGCCGACGGCACACGCGAGCAGAACACATCTGCCCTGCTTGGGGCCATAGAGAACCCGAGGGTGAACATCATCTCGCACCCATGCGACGGCACAGCCTCGCAGCTCGACCTCGAAGCCGTGGTGCTTGCCGCCAAGGAGCACGACACGCTGCTGGAGCTCAACAGCAGCTCGCTCAATCCGCTGCGAGGCAAGCAACTGGCCCACCCCATGTTTGTGGAGATGCTGCTCCTGTGCAAGAAGCATGGCACAAGAATCATACTCGGCAGCGACGCGCACCACTCGTCGGCTATCTGCGACTACCGCTATGCCATTCCGCTGCTTGCTGAGACATGTTTCCCCGATGAGCTTATCATCAACGACAAGCCTGATGACTTCCTGCAGCTGATAGGCAAGAAATAAAGGCCCTGCCTATCCATTCTGGCAAGCTAATGGTAAATAAAAAGCTCCCAAACAGTCTTTTTTGACGCATCATGCAAAAAAAATGCCCAAATATTTTGCCAGTTGGAAAAAAGTGCCTACCTTTGCACTCGCAAAACGAAATCAGAGACGGTGCCATAGCTCAGTTGGTAGAGCATCGGACTGAAAATCCGTGTGTCCCCGGTTCGAATCCTGGTGGTACCACTCTCTCTGTCTCACGTGACGCAAAATGTTTTTAGGTGTTGGTGCCATAGCTCAGTTGGTAGAGCATCGGACTGAAAATCCGTGTGTCCCCGGTTCGAATCCTGGTGGTACCACAAAGAGAGGAAATGAGAAATCATTTCCTCTCTTTGTTTTTTTATTCACACCACTTTATTAAACGAGCATTTATTCAGACAGAAAGCCATGCATGCCCGAACGCATGAGAGACACCATGCACTATATATCTTTAAGTAGGTGTTCATAATTATTTTTATATTTAGCGTGCGCTATCCCCGGGCAGATTTTCCTTCTGTTTGATGGAGCTATGCGGGCATAGTGACTGGTAAACAGAAGGAAAATATGACCGAGAGAGAGTGCGACAAATATGAGAACGACGTACTTTGATACTATAAAATAATTTTGAGCACCTACTTACCCTTTGGCTTGCATAACGTCACACTAAGGTGTCAGCGAATTTTCCCGGTAGCCGACTGCTGAACAACCAGGACTTTTGCCATTGCAGGGCGAGGCATGCATTGCCTCACGGCAATGCGTCAAGGATGTCGCTTCATTTTTCCAGGGCCATGTGTGGGGGGGGCATTGGGCTTTCAGCTTGCCCTGGATGCAGCCATGATTCTTTCTGAATACGGATTGGGCTGATTGGGCTGGTTCTTTTAACCGTACAGGTTGAAATTTTCAAACCGTCAAACTTGCGCTGAATCTGTTCTGCTTGACCATGCCACATGCTGTGACAACCCCTGAAAGTGCAGCCTGAAGGCATAGGAAATGGTGTTGCGGGACATGCACTAGTCTTGCACAAAGGGACAGAAGTGACAGAAGTGACAAAGGGACAAAGGGACAAAACATAGTAAAAAGTAACAAAATAAGTGTTTTAGACTAATTTGACAAGGATATGTCCCTTGTCCCTTTGTCACTTCTGTCCCTTTCTCCTTTTGGGCCTTTTGTTGGAGGGCAAGACATATGGCAGATGTCGTGACGGCAATGAGGAGTCTGATTCATCAGACAGTTTGCTGTGTCTGTAAAGCCTGCTGGTCGAGCATTGCAACATTCGCCATTCACTGACTATTGATGACTTGTCGCGCATAATGTCTCACCCTGCTTTTCAGGCCTTGCAATACACCATGCTTTGCGCATCCGTCATCCTAAGGCTTGCATGTCCTTATCCTAAGGTTAGTGTATCGTTTTCCTACACTTTATGCGTCGCTACCCTAAGGTTTGTGCATCTGTATATTTAAGTAGGTGTTCAAAACACCTCCAGGCTGCACCCCACAATCATTAAAAAAGGATAAATCCCTGCTTGAATAATAATGCTAATTTCCGTTAAAGAAATTGCAAAACGGTCGCGAAACAACAAAATTAACATCAAAATGATATATTTTTTCTAAATATTCTTTGAACAATCATTAAAATTATATAATTTTGCCCCCCGTAAGCATAGATAAATCGAAAAAACAACACAATCTTTCTTTATATAACAGTTAAGGTATGAACAAGAAACTATGTACAGTTGTAGCCAGCATGCTCCTCACTCACTACTGTCCACGAAAAAACATTAACAATTGCTCCAACCATTTATAAATAAAGAAATTTTCGTCTCATTTCTTAC
>CAKQRW010000058.1 GCA_934271655.1 uncultured Bacteroidaceae bacterium
TACGACATGAGGTGCTATAGTCGTACGACATGAGGTGCTATAGTCGTACGACATGAGGTGCTATAGTCGTACGACATCATATTCAATGCTTTTCTTTTCTGTGTTTTAGTGCATTGTTAACTGGAAATATCACTATTGGACACCACATCTGACGTTGTTCAATAAAGGATCCGCAGGCAAAGTGACATCATATAGTCAGTCAGGAATATGTATATGTGATATATACATAAGTAGGTGCTCAAAATTATTTTGTAGTATCAAGGTAAGCCGCCCCCATATTTGTCGCACTCTCTCTCGGTCATATTTTCCTTCTGTTTATCAGTCACTATGCCCGCATAGTTCCTTCAAACAGAAGAAAAATCTGCCTCAATATAGAGCACGCCAAATGTAAAAATAATTATGAGCACCTACTTATAATAATGTGTATGAAAATAAAAGCATTTTATAGTGGCTGGATCATTGCAATGATGTGTTATCTGTACTGCATTTAGATGACTCCATCAATGAAGTGCTTGCATGAATTCTAATGATGCGCTTCGTCGAACTCTAAAGAAGCGCTTCTTTAAGATGTAAAGAAGCGCTTCTTTAGATCATGCCATCTACGACATGGAATGAAATGTTTCAGCATATGGTCAAAAGCTGATGTGCTTGTATTGCAGTTCGCATGATTTCTTGTGTATGTTGCGCAGTAACAGAAAAATATGACACTGCTTTGTATCTGTAAAATATAAAAATCATTTCGAGCTCCTACTTATAAAAAGGATTTCTAACATGTGCTTATGCACCATGGAAAAGGTACTCCTCTTGTATTTTCTCAGCTAACAGTGTGAAGAGCTTGTTGACCAGTCCGTCCGCTACTTCGATGGCGTGTGTCAGCAGCTTGTCGGAGAAGTTCTGTAAGAGTTCGGCTGCCTTCGTCGGAAAGTCTTGGTAGAGCTTCAGGTATTCAGCCTCCATCTCCTTTTGGAGCTGGTCGTTCTCTGCCTCCAGCTTGGCGTATGTTTCTTTGATGACAGGAGCTAATTCGTTGTAGCGTGTCATGCCGAGTGTCATCACCTTGCGGAAACGCCAGTAGGCTGTGTCATCGTGGCATTCGCCGTTGCCGACGCGGGTGTAGAGTTCTGGGAACTTCTTCACGCCTTGATAGAAAGGCAGGAAAACGCTGAGGTCGCCCATGCCGAGAGCCACGTAGGTGACGCAACCGATGGCTTGTGGCATATCTTTACGTACCTGGATAATGTGTGTCTGTGTGGTGCGATAGATGCTTATTGGCCGATAAGGCTCCTTGCCATTTTCATGCAGATAAGGGTCATGCTCAGTGTTGTCATAATGGTAACGGAAAGCCTTACGGAGGTCATTAAGCGAAATCTTGCGGGCAGCCTGGGCGAAGACAGGGAAAGTGTTTTTGGTGACATCGTTCTTAATGGCAGGCGAGAACATCTGCTGCAAGCTCCACACACGTGGGTAGTTGTAGGTAGTGTCGAGTTTCTCGTCGCGAGAGTAAGCCTCATGAAAGTCAAAGCTTGGCCTGCTGTTTTTGTCTTTCTCTATGCCGTCCGAATTATAAAGTCCATGCTCAGTGGCAAACTCAATCAGATCTTTAGACGCCAGGAAATTTTCCTTGTCTTCAGGGTCGTAGTCACGGAAACGGCTCTGGTTGCCTGTCACAAAGTACTTGTCCTTAGGCATTCGGCAGGCCAGCCAACGATGTCCGCCGGCATTCTCCAGATACCATGTTTCGTCGTTGTCGATGAATCCGATGCCGAAACCTTCTGCGGAGCCATATTTCTCAATGAGCATACCCAGCCGTTCAACACCCTCACGGGCAGTTCGGATGTAAGGCAACACAATATTGTATGTGCAGTTCTCGGCGAGGCCATTCTCCACGTACGGGTCGAAGCTCAATGCTTTCTCTGAGGAGAAAATCGTCTCCGTGCTGCTCATGCCCACACCTGCAGTGTTGAAGCCAGCGCTTCCCCATTCTCCAGGGTAGCGGTAATCGGGTAGGGCGGTGTATCCCAACGCCTCTTCTGGCAGTGGGCAACGGAACTTGCTGTCCTTGGCAATGAATTCCTTTGGTCCGTGCTTGGTGTCCTCATGCACCTCCACATTGGTAGTGAGCATGGCGTCAAAGTCGCTGGAACGACATAGGTATCTTGCGCCATCCGCACTCTGTTCCTCACCTACGATAATCGTAGTGCATTCTGATGGCAGTTGGCTTTTGCCAGAGCCGACTGCCTTATTGTTCCTCTTGTTTATCATACCTTTATATTATAAATAATAGACAATAAAGATGTTATCTGACATTTATTCTCATTCACAGCCAGCGAATGTACCGCTCTCTGTGTCTTCTGCCACGATGTTATCTTGCTTTTATTCTTGTCCATAGCCATCGAGGTATCAGTCTCCAGAAGAAGACCAGCATAGCATACCTCCAGTCGATGGTCTTTACTTCTTTGTTCTTTTCGATTGCCAGAACGATGCTTTGGGCTACGTCCTTCGCATTGAGTTGTAATGGATACTTGCTGCCTGCGATGAGTGGTGTCTTCACAAAGCCCGGACGGATGTCGGTGATGGAGATGTTGAGATGCCGCATTCGGGCTTGCTGACTGAGGCACTCGAGGTAGTGACTCTGAAAACGCTTGGTGGCAGAATACGATGGAGCGGCACCAAGTCCCTTGGTTCCAGCGATAGATGTGATGCATGCGATGCGAGATGGCGCATCTGCGCAATCCCTTTCTGCAAACCAGTTGAAGGCTGTGTCCACCATTCTTACAAATCCCAATCCGTTGGTTTCCATGGTTTTCAACTCCTTTTCTATATCCAACATGTTGTTTTGCCAACCGATGCCCGAACTGTGTAGATATAAGTCCATGCCTCCAAGATCGTTTATGAGTTGGATTAAAAGAGCAGGAGCATCAGGCGATGTCACGTCTATTTGTTTATAGCAGACTATGCCGTCTTGACTCTTCTTCACTTCTTCGAGCCTGTCCGTTCGTCTGCCTGCAATGCCAACTTGCCATCCTCTTGCGGCCAATAGCCTGGCCACCTCCATCCCAATGCCCGATGTGGCACCCATAACGATTGCTTTCATATATGCTCTGTTTTATATACATGTCTTATCATTAGTGGCACGCAGCTATTCTTTAAGTGATTGCACAAAGTATGTGCACAAAGTGATTGTACAAAGTATGTGCACAAAGTGTTTGTACAAAGTATGTGCACAAAGTGTTTGTACAAAGTATGTGCACAAAGTGATTGCGCAAAGTAGGTGCACGCATATCATCATTACGTTCGCTGCATGCTCTTATTGTCATCAGTCTTCTCTGCTTGCCCGTCACTGTGCCAGCATAGTTTTCTGTCTTCAACCATAAAAAAACTGCCCCAAGAGAAAGTGCGCCAAATTGCGAAAACAACCATAAGCAAGTGCTTTATATCAAAGATAACTGGCTGTTGCATTTGCTGCATGCACTCTCTCTTGGGGCAGATATAATAGTGGAGTGGCATCATATCTTGGTCGAGCGGGAATGGAAGAAACTTCAATTCCTGCATGATATGAGTCCTTTGCATTTTATCAAGTCCGTTTTGAAAACTGTTTGAAAACCTTTCCCGGCACGGAACAGATGCCGTGCAAGAAAAGTGAAGCGCGAGCGCCAATGCTTAGTTGGCTGCCTCGAACTCCTTGAGGAAACGGACGTCATTCTCAGAGAAGAGACGGAGGTCCTTCACCTGGTATTTCAGATTGGCTATGCGCTCAATTCCCATACCAAAGGCATATCCCTTATACTTCTTTGAGTCTATTCCGTTAGCCTCCAGCACATTAGGGTGAACCATGCCGCATCCAAGAATCTCAAGCCATCCCGAGCCCTTGCACATGCTGCATCCTTTGCCCTTGCAGAGTGTGCAGCTAACGTCCATCTCAGCGCTTGGTTCTGTGAATGGGAAATAAGAAGGACGAAGGCGAATCTGCGTATCCTCTCCAAACATTTCCTTGGCAAAGAGAAGAAGCACCTGCTTGAGGTCTGTGAAGCTGACATGCTCATCCACATAGAGTCCCTCCACCTGATGGAAGAAGCAGTGTGCGCGAGCAGATATAGCCTCGTTGCGGTACACGCGTCCTGGACACAGCACGCGTACAGGTGGCTGCTGCTTTTCCATCACGCGCGCCTGTACAGAACTGGTGTGTGTGCGCAGGATGATGTCGGGATGTGACTCAACGAAGAAGGTGTCCTGCATGTCGCGTGCAGGATGATCCTCAGGGAAATTCATTGAAGAGAACACATGCCAGTCGTCCTCCACCTCCGGACCCTCTGCCAAAGAGAATCCAAGGCGTGAGAAAATGTCTATTATCTCATTCTTTACAATGGTGAGCGGATGGCGAGTGCCAAGGCTGACAGGATAAGCTGTGCGTGTGATGTCAATATGCTCAGCCTCTGTCTCCTGCACAGAAAAAGCTTCACGCAACGAGTTGATTTTCTCTTGTGCGCTGTTTTTTAGTTCGTTAATCTTTATTCCAATCTCTTTCTTCTGCTCGGCTGGCACATTGCGAAAGTCGGCCATAAGAGCAGTGATGGCACCTTTCTTGCTTAAATATTTGATGCGAAGCTGCTCTATTTCCTCGGCCGAGTGTGCTTCGAGATGCGCTATCTCGTCGAGTAAAGCTTGAATTTTGTCTAACATTGTTGTAGCAGTATTTTCTTTGATTATGTATATATTTATATGCAAAGTTAGGCAATTATTTGAAATTACGGGGTACGTTTAATGGAATAATTGTGCTTTATGCCTAAAAATAGCAGATAAACATTTGATAAAAACCGTTTTTTTGATTCTGTTTCACGATAAATAACTATCTTTGCACAGTATTTGACACGTGATATGAAAAAGATTCTTAGCACATCGGCGGCCTGCGCCTGTCTGCTCCTGTCGTGCAACGACTCGAAGATGACAAATGCATTTGCCCCAGAGGAAGAAAATGAGGATGATTCTGCAGAGGTTTTTGTGGGTGACACTATTCATCTCTTTGAGGAGGAGAAGGAGCCGCCCAAAGCAGCCGATATGCTCTTCAGCGATTTCTTCTTCAACTTTATTGACGACACCCGCTTCCAGATGGATCGTGTGGTTTTCCCGTTGCCATACAAGCAAGGAGAAGAGACAAAGCATCTCACAAGGCGTCAGTGGAAAGAAGAGAGCCGATTCCTCAACAATGACTATTATTATGTGATATACGAGCGTGAGTCAGACCTCATGCTGCAGAAGGACACCACTGTCAGCAATGTTGGCATTGAATGGTATCATCTGCCTGAGGGCTATGTGGAGAAATGCTATTTCAACAGGGTTAATGGCAAGTGGATGCTTACAGACATTGTCAACAAAAGCATCTCGGACACTCCAAATGCCGGGTTCATGGAATTTTACACACACTTTGTCACAGACACCATTTTCCAGCGTGAGTCCATCGCGGAGCCTCTGCGGATGGTCATCAGGTCAAATGATGTTGACGACGAGACGGAAGAAAGGTATGTCACTCCCGACGAATGGATGGGGATGAGGGCCGATTTTCCGCTTGAGGACAAGCTTTTTGTCAACATAAACTATGGGCAGACGTGCATCAGCCAGAACAACAAGATGCTTATGCTTGAGGGCATCAGCAACGGCATGCAGACTAAGTTCCACTTCACAAACGACGGAAACCAATGGAAGCTGGTGGATGTGGAATACTAATATAATAGGTGGAATACTAATGTAACAGACTGAAGAAAAGCAATTATCTGACGATGAGGATAGAGTCAAACTTTAATCTTAAAGAACACAACACTTTCGGCATTGATGCCAAGGCTGAACGCTTTGTGGAATACGCAAGCGAGGCAGAGCTCATCAACTTCTTGCAGGATCTTAAGCAGCCATACATGCACATAGGTGCAGGCAGCAACCTGCTCTTCATGGACGACTATCATGGCACGGTGCTGCACAGCGCAATCAAGGGTGTAAGGATAGTGGACGACACGACAGACACGGTGAGTGTGCGTGTGGGAGCAGGAGAAGTGTGGGACGATTTCGTGGCCTGGGCTGTGGACCATGCATATGGAGGTGTGGAGAACCTTTCTAATATTCCAGGCGAAGTGGGGGCCAGTGCCGTGCAGAACATCGGCGCCTACGGCGTGGAGGCAAAGGATGTGATAGCAGAGGTTGAGTTGGTAGACCTTGCCGACGGCTCGAAACATACTGTTGCCAATGCCGATTGCCATTATGCCTACAGGCAGAGCATATTCAAGAACGAATGGAAAGGCCGGTATGCTGTGACCTATGTCACGTACACACTCAGCAAGCATCCGACGCTGAAACTGGACTATGGCAACATACATGCCATGCTCGCCAATGTTGACAACCCTACGGTGGCTGACGTTAGGCGTGTCATCATAGATATACGCAACGCCAAACTTCCTGACCCTAAGATTGTTGGCAACGCTGGCAGCTTCTTCATGAATCCTGTGGTGAGCGAGGATAAGTTCAAGGAAATACTATCCCGTTTTCCTGATGCTCCGCACTATGTTGTGGAAGGTGGGGTGAAGGTGCCTGCAGGATGGATGATAGAGAAATGCGGATGGAAGGGACGCTCACTTGGCAAGGCTGGTGTGCACAGCAAACAAGCTCTTGTCTTGGTCAACAATGGCGGAGCCAGCGGAGAAGACGTGATGCGTCTCAGCGAGGCCATTTGCAAGGACGTGCTTGAGACGTTTGGAGTGTCAATACACCCTGAAGTCAACGTCGTTTAGCCAAAGGCTAACTTCAATAGCTTGGGTCGAGCACATGGCTCCTGTCCTGAAGTCAATGTCATCTAGCCTATGGCTAACATTCTTCCCAGCAGGAGTAGAGTGGGGCACTAAGGCAAAAAGAATGTAAGGTAATGTGTATCATTTAAATGATGAACTGTCAATGAAAATAACTATACTTGGCACTGGCACATCGTGTGGTGTTCCCCAAATAGGATGCAGGTGCCGCGTATGCACATCGTCGGACAGCAAAGATAAACGTCAGAGATGTTCCAGTCTGATAGAAGTGCATGGAAAAAACATCTTGATAGACTGCGGACCGGACTTTCGCCAACAGATGCTTGCTGTAGATTTTCGCAAGCTTGACGCTGTGCTCATCACCCATGAACACTACGACCATGTGGGTGGACTGGATGATTTGCGCCCATACAGCGTCTTTGGCGATGTCAACGTCTATGCTGAGAAGTTTTGCGCCGACCATCTGATGGAGCGCATTCCCTACTGTTTCACTCCGAAGGAGAGACGCTATCCTGGGGTGCCAGCCATACAATTGAACGAGATAGAGCCTCATGTGCCCATACATATAGATGATGTGTGTGTGATGCCAATAAGGGTGATGCATGGCAAATTGCCTATTCTTGGATTTCGTATAGGAAAGCTCGCTTACATTACCGACATGAAAACCATGCCCGACTCTGAGTGGCAGTATCTTGATGGTGTGGAATACCTCATTGTCAACGGACTGCGCCATAAGGAGCATCCGAGTCATCAGACAATAGATGACGCGGTCAGCTTTTCCAAAATGTTGGGCGTAAAGGAAACATGGATTGTGCATATGAGCCACGATATCGCGCCACATGAGGAAGAGCAGTCTCTGCTGCCACAACATGTGCACTTGGCATATGATGGTGAAGTGATAGAGATATAAGTAGGTGCTCAAAATTATTTTATAGTATCAAAGTACGTCGTTCTCATATTTGTCGCACTCTCTCTCGGTCATATTTTCCTTCTGTTTATCAGTCACTATGCCCGCATAGCTCCATCAAACAGAAGGAAAATCTGCCCGGGGATAGAGCACGCTAAATATAAAAATAATTATGAACACCTACTTACTACAAAGAAGTGATAGAGATAACATATAGTCAAACAGATATGGAATAAGAAGATGAATGCTTTATCTGTCGGATATAGAGGCAAAAAGTATTCTCAAACCATATCTGTTTGACTGTAATATATATATATGATAGGAACAATATGTAAACTATTATGTATATAAGTGTGTGAGACTGAAGTCTAAGTAAAAAAGTCAACTGATAAAATACACATACAGAGGGCGCGTCATAAGTCATTCGACTTTGACGCGCCCTATATATTAAATATGTAAAGATACGGTATATTAGATATATATAGAAACCGTACTCAGCTTTGGTGTGCAGGGAGCCTGTGCCACAAGCATCCCTAATGCCGAACCAATGCTATTCAGTTTTTACTGGTATCTTTTCTTCAGCTTCTCCACGTATGCGTCAATGACAGCCACTGCAGTGATGTTGACAATGTCACGCACGCTTGAGTCAAAGTCGGTGAAGTGGATAGGTTTGTTGAGTCCCATCTGGATAGGGCCGATGACCTCAGTCTCAGGAGAGAACTGCTGGATGAGCTTATAGGCAGAATTGGCAGCACTGAGATCCGTGAAAATCATTGAGTTCACAATCTCGCCGTGCAGACGGAGGAATGGATATTTCTCGTCTCGGCGCTCATGGTCGAGAGCAAGGTCAACAGTCATCTCACCGTCAATCTTCATGCTTGGGTATTCATCCTGAAGTTCCTTCACCACATCAGCCATCAGACGTGGCGATCCAGCCTTGTCAGCGCCAAAATTAGAGTAAGATATCATGGCAATCTTAGGCTCGTCATTGAAGAACTTCACCGTGTCTGATGTGAGGCGAGCTATATCCTTGAGAGCTTCCTTGTCGGGAGTCGGATTGACCAAAGTGTCTGCTATGTAGTATGTTCCGCGCTTTGAGTTGAGGATATTCATTGTGGCGAAATGCTTGTAAGGAGGACGAATGCCAATAATCTCCTTCGCAGCCTTGATAGTATTGGAGAACTTGGTGTACACGCCAGTGATGAATGCGTCGGCATCGCCAGTCTCCACCATCATCATGCCAAAATAGTTGCGCTCAAACATCTTGTCATTGGCCTCGTCATACGTGTAGCCCTCGCGGCAGCACTTGTCAGCAAGCACCTTCGCATAGCGTTCGCGGCGCTCACGCTCACGGTCGTGACGAAGATTGACAATCTCCACTCCCTTGAGATTGAGGTCGAGTTCCTGCGCTTTCTTCTGTATGATTTCCTCGTTGCCGAGCAGGATAGGCTGGCAAAGACCCTCTTCCTTAGCCTGCACAGCGGCCTTGATCATTGTAGGATGCAGACCCTCGGCAAAGACCACGCGCTGAGGATGCTTGCGTGCTGTGTCGTAGAGATTCTGTGTCACGCTTGTCTCCTGTCCCATGCGAAGGCGGAGTTCACGCTTGTACTTGTCCCAGTCAGTTATCTGCTTGCGAGCTACGCCGCTGTCAATAGCGGCTTTAGCCACGGCTGCAGACACCTCAGTGATGAGACGTGGGTCTACAGGTTTCGGGATGAAGTAGTCAGGACCGAAAGAGAGGTTGTTGACGTTGTACACTTGGTTGACAACATCTGGGACAGGCTGCTTGGCCAGGTCGGCTATGGCATGCACAGCAGCGAGCTTCATCTCCTCGTTGATAGCCTTGGCGTTGACGTCGAGCGCACCACGGAAGATGTAAGGGAAACCAATGACGTTGTTTATCTGGTTAGGGTAGTCAGAGCGTCCAGTAGACATGAGCACGTCTGGTCTGGCAGCCATTGCATCCTCGTAAGAAATCTCTGGCACAGGGTTGGCGCAGGCAAAGACAATAGGCTTATCGGCCATAGAGCGGACCATGTCCTGTGTGAGCACGTTGCCCTTCGACAATCCGAGGAACACGTCAGCCCCCTTCATGGCCTCTTCGAGCGTGTGCACGTCGCGACGTTCCGTTGCAAAAAATTTCTTCTGTTCGCTGAGGTTCTCACGGTCAGAGGTGATGACACCCTTAGAGTCGAGCATCAGGATGTTCTCGCGGCGTGCGCCCAGTGCCACGTATAGACGTGTACACATGATTGCGGCAGCACCTGCTCCGCTCACCACGATTTTCACATCCTCAATCTTCTTGCCTGCCACCTCAAGGGCGTTGAGCAGTCCGGCAGAAGAGATGATTGCTGTGCCGTGCTGGTCATCGTGCATGACTGGAATGTTGAGCGACTTCTTCAGTCTCTCCTCTATATAGAAGCACTCTGGAGCCTTGATGTCCTCCAGGTTGATTCCGCCAAAGGTTGGAGCTATTTTCTCCACTGCCTCGCAGAATTTCTCAGGGTCTTTCTCTGCCACCTCTATATCGAAGACGTCTATGCCTCCGTATATTTTGAAGAGAAGTCCCTTTCCCTCCATCACGGGCTTTCCGGCCATAGCGCCTATGTCGCCGAGGCCGAGCACAGCTGTTCCGTTGGAGATGACAGCCACAAGGTTGCCTTTGTCTGTGTACTTGTAAGCGTCGTCTGGAGTCTTCTGAATCTCCAGGCATGGGAATGCTACTCCTGGAGAGTAGGCGAGGCTGAGGTCAGTCTGTGTGCGGTAAGGCTTTGTTGGCATTACCTCAATCTTGCCAGGGCGACCTGTCTCATGATATTTGAGAGCAGCCTCTTTTGTAATTGTTGCCATAATGATAGTATTGTGTTTGTAAGTATTTAGCTTTTCCGGGCGCAAGGGCGTTGCGCAGAGTTGGCCAGCGCAGACAATGTGCATGTATGCGTGCTGGCTTGATAGATATGTATCCTAAAATAATTCAGGCAATTGCTTGTGCAACAAGACCTTTGCTTGGTGATGTCTCTTTTTACCTTGGCTTGGCTAAGCCGCATGGTCAAAGCATTTGAATCATGAACGGATAATTGTAAGGAATACGCCTTTGGGCATCTGCGAAGATATGCCAGGATAGATGGAATGCATGGAGCGTGAAGCCAGTGCTTCACTGCTCCTGATTCTCTCTTGGCTTATACTCAACCTTTTCTGCAATTGTCTTTTTCACGACGATGCGCTGTCTTTTTCTCTTTACAGTGCTGTCCTGAAGCTCAGGAGCATTGCCTGCCGATGTGTTGAGTTCCTGTGTGCCAACAGGCTGCGATGCAGCGGGCGCAAACATCTCATTGGCATTTGCCTGCTGAAATTGAGGGGCCATGCCACTGTCAGCCACACCATTTGCTCCACCCATGTCCATGCGCTGATTGAACCTGTACTGGTTGTTGCCATCGTTTGCGTAGCCATTGGGATTGTTCCATCTCTGCTCGTATCTGTTGTTGTATGGCCTGTTGCCATATGGGGGTTCTCCAGGTTGGCTGTTGCGATACTGAGCGCCTCTATATGTGGAGTTGCCATACTGGTTGCCGCGATACTGCTGCCCGCCATACTGGTTGCTTCTGTACTGGTTGTTATGGTACCGGTTGTTCTGCTGGCGTTGCGGCCTGTACTGCTGCGTTCTATACTGCTGTTTTGGTCTGTACTGGTCTGGTCTTTCTTCCTTCTTTATCTCTGTTGCGTCAGATGTCCTGCAATCAATGATTCTGTGATCCGCGACGAAGTAGGAGTAAAACTCGTCAGAGTGGAGCAGAAGGCATTTCTTCTTCACTGCCCTGACCACATACTCTTTGCCATTTGTCAGCTTAACTATGTTGCCGCGTTTCCAGTCTATGCTTAGATATTCTTCTCTTGTCATATTATAAGTTATACTTGTCGTTTGTCTTGCAAAGTTACGTTTTTTTGTCCAATAAACAAACATTTCAGAGACAATAATACTGTTGCAGGTTGCTTTTTTATATAAATAACATTGTTTGGAACTACAATGATGAACATAACAAGGGGAAACCAATCGGATGGTTCCCCCTTGTTGTGCTGGTCATGCTTCCTGTAATGGAGCGGCGTTATAACTCTGTCCTTTGACTTGACTTCGGATTTGATGCCATATCAGGTCCTAATCAGATTTGGTCGAAAGCCTGAGAGAGGTCGGCGATGAGGTCGTCAATGTGCTCTGTGCCGATAGACAGGCGGATGGTAGATGGAGTGATGTGCTGCTCGACAAGTTCCTCAGGCGAAAGCTGTGAATGTGTTGTGGTTGCCGGGTGTATCACAAGGCTCTTCACGTCTGCCACGTTGGCCAGGAGCGAGAAGATCTTGAGCGAATCAATGAATTTCCAAGCTGCTTCCTGTCCTCCCTTTATCTCGAAAGTGAAGATGCTTGCCGCTCCGTTAGGGAAATATCTCTCGTAGAGAGCGTGTGAAGGATGGTCGGGCAGTGATGGATGGTTGACCTTAGCCACCTTTGGATGGTGAGTGAGGAAGTCTACCACCTTGAGTGCGTTGGCCACATGGCGTTCCACACGGAGGGAGAGAGTCTCCAGTCCTTGAAGGAGGATGAATGCATTGAATGGAGAGATGGTAGCGCCTGTGTCACGAAGGATGACGGCGCGTATGCGTGTTACGAATGCTGCGGCTCCGGCCACATCGGCAAATACTGCTCCGTGGTAGCTTGGGTCTGGCTTGGCGAGAGTAGGGAACTTCTCTGGCTGTGCCTTCCAGTCGAACTTGCCGCCGTCCACGATCACTCCACCAAGCGATGAGCCGTGTCCGCCGATGAACTTAGTGGCTGAGTGCACAACGATGTCTGCGCCGTGCTCAAATGGGCGGATGAGGTATGGTGTGCCGAATGTGTTGTCCACGATGACAGGTATGCCATGCTTGTGTGCTATTGCGCTTACTGCCTCAAGATCAGTCACGTCAGAGTTTGGATTGCCAAGAGTCTCCACATACACCACTTTGGTGTTTGGCTTGATAGACTTCTCCAAAAGATCAAGGTCGCTGATATCTATGATGGTGTTCTCTATGCCCTGAGTGGTGAGAGTGTGTGTGATGAGGTTGTAAGAGCCTCCGTATATGTTGTCGGCAGCCACGATGTGGTCTCCTGCCTGCACAATGTTTTGGAGAGCGTATGTCACTGCAGCAGCGCCAGAAGCCACGGCCAGACCTGCCACTCCGCCCTCAAGGGCAGCCACGCGGTCTTCGAATACAGCCTGTGTTGAGTTTGTGAGGCGTCCGTAGATGTTGCCGGCGTCTCTGAGGCCAAAGCGGTCGGCGGCATGCTGTGAGTTGTGGAACACGTATGATGTTGTCTGATAGATAGGCACTGCACGCGAGTCTGTGACTGGGTCGGCCTGCTCTTGTCCTACATGAAGCTGCAATGTCTCGAAATGAAGTTTGTTCTGTGCCATAGTGTTTGTCTGTTTTATTATTTGTTGTTAATGTTTATTGAATCACTTTTGTCTTGGGGGCGGCCCCCTTGCAAGGATAAATTTTTACCATGTGTCACTGCGAGGTTTTATTATCCTTTTGTTTTCGCTGCAAAGTTACTTATCTTTGAAATATCTTACAAGAAATTTTGGAATTATAGAAAAAGAGGCTAACTTTGCGTCATAGAACAGAACGCATGTTCTGAAAAGAATCAAAATATAAACACTAAACAGAATGACAGAAACGATAGACAAAACTGATATTGGCATCCTGCGTGCGTTGCAGGAGAATGGCCGCCTCACCATCAAGGAGCTGGCTGCCAAGGTCAACCTTTCCTCCACGCCTGTGTTTGAGCGATTGCGCAGGCTGGAGGCCAACGGGTATATAAAGAAGTATATGGCTGTGCTCGACGCCGACAAGCTCAACAGAGGCTTCATGGTGTTCTGCAATGTGAAGATGAAGCATCTCAACCGCGAGATAGCCCAAAACTTCATGAAGATCATAAGGGACATACCAGAGGTGACAGAGTGTTACAACATATCGGGCAGCTTCGACTACCTGCTGAAGATTCACGTGCCCGACATGAAGCATTATCAGGAGCTGTGCCTGAACGTGCTGGGCACAATAGACAATCTGGGTTCGCTGGAAAGCACATTCGTTATGGACGAGGTCAAGCATGTGTATGGAATAAACGTGTGATGTCCGTGCTTTCAGGGCTGCGGATGCCGCCAGCGGCCAAGCGTGTGCTGAATGATGGAATAAACATATAGTTGCGGTGACGGTGTGTGGCGGGTTCTCGCATTGGAGGACACAAGCAGTTTCTCGCTTTGGCACATCTTGACAGCTGTCGCTTTGTGCGTGACAGAATGGCAAGACATATAGACATGACAAAAGAAGAGGCCTGCTGTATGCAAGCCTCTTCTTTGAAAGGGTGGAGGGTGGGACTCGAACCCACGACATTCAGAACCACAATCTGACGCTCTAACCAACTGAACTACATCCACCA
>CAKQRW010000059.1 GCA_934271655.1 uncultured Bacteroidaceae bacterium
ATTACAAAAAAACTCGCAAGTGAACACTTGCGAGTTTTTTTGTAATATACAAGTCGGCTATTTTCGGATGCTTACTTCTTGTACAATAAACTTTACAATCTGCCCTTTTTCCATTTTTCCCTTCAGCCTTTTCCACGTTTATTCAAGCATAAAGAGTGTCAAAATCACACTTTATGTTTAATAACATATTATCACATATATAAAATAAGTGTAAAAAAGCCTAACTTTGGACGATTGTTAATAAACTTAATCATATATCTAACCCAATTATGAAAAATCTCAAGACAGTTTTTGCAGGCAGCGCAGCAGCAGTAGCTTTTCTCTGCGCATGCAACTCAACTCAGCAGCCAGCAAGTGAACTGACACAGTCAGGCATCAACCCAGCTGACTACGACACATGCATCGCCGTAGCCTATGACTATGAAAGCAAGTCTTTCGTTTCTGATTCGGCCAACGCCAAGCCAGTGAAGCTCTACACCCTCACCAACGGCAACGGCATGGAGGTGTGCATCACCAACTTCGGCGGACGCATCGTCAGCATCATGGTGCCAAACAAGGATGGCAAACTGGTGGACGTGGCATGCGGATTCGACAAGGTAGAGAACTATTTCCCATGGAACTATGAGACAGACTTCGGAAGCTCTGTAGGACGTTACGCCAACCGCATCAACGGCGGACAGTTCACCCTGCCTGGCGAGACAGAGCCAGTAGTGCTCGACAAGAACAACAACGGTTTCCACTGCCTGCACGGAGGCTATACTGGGTGGCAGTATAAAGTCTATGATGTTGTGGAATCCACAGACAACTCATTGACCATCAAGCTCGACTCACCAGATGGCGACAACAAGTTCCCTGGCAACGTGACAGCTACAGTCAAGTTCACACTCAGCGATGACAATGCCATCAGCATTTCATACGATGCCACTACCGACAAGCCGACAGTGATCAACATGACCAACCACACATATTTCAACCTGTCAGGCGACCTCAACAACACTATCGATGAGTCAATCCTCACAGTCAATGCAGACAACTACACTCCAGCAGACGACACATACATGCCAACAGGCGAGATAAAGCCTGTAGAAGGAACTGTCTTCGACTTCCGCAAGCCAAAGGCCATTGGCAAGGACTTCAACTCTGGCGACCCAGAGATTCTCGCTGCAGGCGGCGGCTATGACCACAACTGGTGCCTCAACACCAAGGGCGACGAGAAGGAAGTGTGTGTGACAATGACAGACCCACGCTCCGGCATCAAGATGGAGATGTACACCAACGAGCCAGGCGTACAGTGCTACACTGCCAATTTCCAGGACGGCACACGACCAGGCAAGGGAGGCATCATGTACCAGAAGCACTGCGCCATCTGCCTGGAGTCTCAGAAATATCCAGACTCTCCAAACAAGTACAACTTGCCAGGATGGGAAGACAGCAATGCCTTCGTCACACCAGACACTCCATACCATAGCTTCTGCATGTACAAGTTCTCAGTGGAGAAATAAAGAATCATAAGTTCAGTAAAGAAGAACTAAACAGCAAACATATTTGCAAAAACAACGAGGACGATAAGCATCCAACGGATTTGTTTCCAAAAGAATGCAAAAGTCCATTAAAGATAAACTTTAACAATACCACAACAAAATGAATCAACAACTAAGTTTCACCGAAGCGATAAGCCAGAGTGGATTCGAGACAGTCGACTTCATCATCTTGGCAGTCTACATCATTCTGCTTGTCAGCCTCGGCATGTTCCTCAGCCGTGACAAGGAGGGAAAAGAGAAAAGCGCAAATGACTACTTCCTTGCAGGCAACACACTCACATGGTGGGCCGTCGGCGCATCACTTATTGCCGCCAACATCTCAGCCGAGCAGTTCATCGGAATGTCAGGCACCGGCTATGCAGACGGCATCGCCATTGCAGCCTACGAGGTGATGGCAGCGATAACACTCGTCGTTATCGGCAAGTTCCTCCTGCCTATCATGATAGAGAGAAAGATCTTCACCATCCCTCAATTCCTCCGCGAGCGATACAACGACGGAGTGGGCTTGGCCTTCTCTATCCTGTGGCTCTTCCTCTACGTGTTCGTCAACCTCACATCTGTGGCATGGCTCGGCGCACTCGCCATTGAGCAGATTCTCGGTCTTCAGGGCCTGGCAGTGTCAATAGGCGGCTTGGAAATATCCATGCGAATGGTCATCATCATAGCCCTCTTCCTCATCGCCGGAATCTACTCCATCTATGGCGGTCTGGCCTCCGTGGCATGGACAGACGTGATGCAGGTGACATTCCTCGTGGGCGGCGGTCTCATCACAGCCTACTTTGCTCTCTGCTCTGTAGCAGGTGACGACGGCACATTCATCGATGGCTTCAACAAGGTCTACACGTTCCTCACCACAGGCGACTACGCCAAGGACACACACTTCCATCTGGTCATCCAGCAGAGTCACAACGAGAGTGCCTTTGCCAACGTGCCAGGCATCGCAGCCATCGTGGGTGGTGTGTGGTTGACAAACCTTGGCTACTGGGGCTTCAACCAGTACATCATCCAGAAGGGTCTTGCTGCAAGAAACATTGAGGAGGCAAAGAAAGGTCTTGTCTTCGCAGGTTTCCTCAAGATTATCATCCCATTCATCGTTGTGCTTCCAGGCATCTGCGCCTTCTACATGGCACAAAACGCTGACCAGTTCACACACCTGCAGGGCTCTATCAATGTAGCAGACGACGCTTATCCATGGCTCATCCGCAACTTCACTCCGACAGGCATCAAGGGTCTCTCGTTCGCAGCCCTTGCGGCAGCCATCATCTCGTCACTCGCCTCTATGTTCAACAGTACCTCTACCCTCTTCACAATGGATATCTACAAGAAGTACCTGAACAAGGAAGCATCCGACAAGGCACTCGTCAATGTAGGACGTATCGTAGCAGTCGTGGCCCTCATCATAGCAGCAGTGGCAGTTAAGCCACTCCTCGGCGGTCTCGACCAGGCTTTCCAGTACATCCAGGAGTACTCAGGCTTCATCTACCCAGGCATCATCACCGTCTTCGGTCTCGGCCTTCTCTGGAAACGTGCATCTTCTACAGCAGCCGTATGGACAGCTATCATCACCATTCCACTTGGCGTGCTATTCAAGATCATCATGCCAGAGGTTGCCTTCCAGTTCCGCGCTGGCTACATCTTCATCATCGTCTTCACATTCTTCGTTACCGTATCCCTCATGAGCAAGAAGTATGTTGAGTGCAAGCTCCCTTCAGAGGACGACCGCAAGGCCATGATGAAGTGGGGCCGCATCCTCGGAGGCTTCGGCATCTTCTTCATCATCGCAGCAGCCATCGTCACAATAAGCGGCACAATGCTTCCAGACGACGCTACACCAGACAACAACGTCATAGCATATCTGAACGACATAGGCTTCCAGGCATTCTACTTCTTCGGTGTGCTCGTAGGCTCAAGCGCAGTGTTCCTCATCTCCAACTCGAAGGACACCAAGGAGGATCCAAAGGCACTGCCTATCGACCTCAGCCTCTTCCACACTACAAAGAGCTACACTTACGGTGCTATCGGCATCTGCGTCATCACCATCCTCCTGTACGCTCTGCTCTGGTAAGATTATCTTAACACATTATCTATTAAGATTATCATAATACATTATTTATATTACAACATTGCAGTGGCTATGGAGTCCATGGCATACACAGGAATCCATAGCCACTTTAAAAAGCCCCTCATTTTAAACAACACTTCAAAAGCCACCAACCAATGACAGCTTACGACTTATATCCTCGATTCCTTGTGTCAGTCGATTGTGTTATCTTCGGCTTCAGGCACAGCAAGCTCCAGGTGCTCATACATCAGCGTCCATACGAGCCAGGCATGGGCGAGCTTTCATTGATTGGCGGCTTTGTCAAGACAGACGAGAGCGTGGATGCCGCGGCAAAGCGCATACTCACAGACTTCACAGGAATGGACAACGTGTACATGGAGCAGCTGGCCGCCTACGGTGAAGTGGAGCGCGATCCAGGCGAGCGTGTGATAAGCATTGTATATTATGCGCTGGCCAATATGGACGATGCTACAGCAGCCTTGTCCAACAACAACGAGGCAGAATGGGTCGATGTAGACAATCTGCCACAGCTGTGCTTCGACCACAACGACATGGTACGGAAGGCACGGCAGATAATCGGAGAGTCATTCATGACAAAACCCATTGGCAAATATCTCATGCCAAGATACTTCACACTGAGCCTGATGCAATCACTCTACGAGAGCATACTCGGCACCAACATTGACAAGAGGAATTTCCGACGGTCAATATCTGACAAAGAATATATCCAGGCCACCGACATGATAGACAAAGGTTCATCACGCCGAGGAGCCACACTATACGAATACATACAATAAGACAAATAAACATCTACTTACAACAGACACACAGTGGAAACGAGAAAACTCATAACAGAGTCACTAAGTCTCAACGGCTTTGAGCATATTGACCTGCTCATATGGCTCGCCTACGTCATCCTTGTCGTAAGCGTGAGCATCTACATGTGCATGAGCAAAGAATCGAAGCACAGGACTGCACAAGAGTATTTCCTTGCCAACCACACCATGCCATGGTGGGCCATGGGCGCCACAATCATAGCTGTAAACGTGTCGGCCGAACAGCTGATAGGAATGACAGGCACCACATACAAGTATGGCATAGCAGTTGCTGCCTACGAGGTAATGTCCACACTTGTCATTGTCCTTGTGGCCAAGAACTACATACCGATATTTTTCAGCAAGAAATGCATGACAGTCCCGCAACTGATACGAATACGTTACAACAACGCTGTAGGCACGGCATTCTCTGTCATGTGGATTCTGACCTACATTTTCCTCACGCTGACATCCATCGCATGGCTTGGCTCCATCGCCATGGAGCACATGCTCGGACTCCAAGGATGCGCTGTGCAGCTGCTCGGCACAGAGATAAGCATCAGGACCGTCATTGTGGTCATCCTTCTCATCGTCTCCGGATTCTGCTCCATATGGGGCGGACAGAATGCCATAGCATGGACAGATGTGCTCCACTTCATCTTCATCATCATCGGTGGCCTCATCACAGCCTATTTCACACTTTGCGCCGTAGGAGGAGAAGAAGGCACATTCATCGACGGCATAGACAAGCTATACACCTTCTTCCACACCAGCGGACACACTCACGACATGCACCTGCACCTCATCATGCGCAAGAGCTGCGATACAGATGGATTCAGCCAGATGCCCGGTATAGGAATGATACTGGGAGGCCTGCTGATAATGAACATGTGCTACTGGGGATTCAACCAGACCATCATCCAGAAAGGCCTGGCCGCAGAGAACGTGACGGAGGCGAGAAAAGGATTTATCTTTGCAGCCTTCCTGAAGTTTCTGGTGCCCATCATCATCCTTATTCCAGGACTGAGCGCCTACTACTTCATGCAGACAGGCAACGGAATGATGACATACGGGTCGACAATACGCCAATCCAACGACACCATGGCGTGGATCATCGCCAACACTGTGCCGACAGGCATCAAGGGCCTTTTCTTCGCCACACTGACAGCGGCTGTCATCTCCTCGCTCGCCTCTGTGAGCAACAGCACCTCCGCCCTCTTCACACTTGACATATACAAGAAGTTCATCAACAAGAAAGCGACAGACAGACAGATAGTGACAACAGCAAGATGGGCCACAGCAGCCTCCCTGCTCATATCTGCCATCGCCATGCACCCCATCATCGACAAGATGGAAGATGGATACGCCTTCATACAGGAGATGTCAAGCTACCTCTACCCTGCCATCATGACTCTCATGACACTCGGACTTTTCTGGAATAAGGCCACAACGAGAGCGGCAGTGACTGTTGTCATAGCCACCTTCCCTCTGGGACTGCTGCTCGGCAAGCTCAGCCCCGACCTGCCTTTCCTCACAAGAATAGGATACATATATATATTTGACGTGATACTCATGACCATTGTGTCATTGACATCCAAGACATCCCGTCAAGACAATCACTTAGGAGCGACACAGCGCCGCAAGCTCACCCAGCACGGATTCACCATGGCAGGCATAGCGGCAGTATGCTACGCCATAGCCATAGCGGCAATGCTGGTATCGTCCACCATGCCAGCCGACACCACGCCAGACATCAACATGTTCGCCTACATGATGGACATCAGCACCAACTCGCTGTTCATCGGCGGCACAATGTTCCTTTCGAGCGCAATATCCAGCATATCCAACGGCTACTGCCACACAGAGAGCCACAATGCGCTTGAGTTTGACATGGAGGAGTTCAAGACATCCAGAAACTTCACCACGCTCAGCATCATACTTATCCTTATGGTGACACTCATCTATGTCATCTATTGGTAAGTGCATGCGCCATCAGCCCGACAACTACTTAGAGTCATGGAGCCGCCCATCATGAAACGGCAAGAGCTGCAATCCAAGCGCTCCACACACGCATTAAAGAAAAACATCAACAACTTATAAAAAGAAAAGCACTATGTTAGAAGAACTGAAAGAAAAAGTATTCAAGGCAAACCTTGACCTCGTTAAGCAAGGTCTTGTCATTTTCACATGGGGCAATGTCTCAGGCATTGACCGTGAAAAAGGACTTGTAGTCATCAAGCCATCAGGCGTCAGCTACGACGAGATGAAAGCAAGCGACATGGTAGTAGTGTCACTTGAGACAGGCAAGGTTGTGGAGGGCGACCTCAACCCATCATCCGACACCCCTACACACCTCGTTCTCTACAAGGCATTTCCCAACATCCAGGGTGTGGTACACACACACTCTACATATGCCACAGCCTTTGCCCAGGCAGGCAAGGACATTCCAAACATCGGAACGACACACGCTGACTACTTCTACAAGGCCATCCCTTGCACAAGAGACATGACCAAGGAAGAGGTGGAAGGCGCATACGAGCTGGAAACAGGCAATGTCATTGTAGACGAGATCCTCAACATCCGCAAGATCAATCCAGACCACACTCCAGCCGTGCTCGTCAAGAACCATGGCCCATTCTCTTGGGGCACATCGCCCGACAATGCGGTCTACAACGCCAAGGTCATGGAGCAGTGCGCCAAGATGGCATTCGTGGCATTCTCTGTCAACCCAGACCTCACAATGAATCCTCTCCTCATCGAGAAGCACTATAACCGCAAGCACGGACCAAACGCTTACTACGGACAGAAGAAGAAGTAATCCCAGAGTGCGCGCACATCCGGCGCAAGAGGCCGGCGGAGACAACTCCCCAAGCACGCTACTCAAAGACAACTGAATATTAACCCTATAAAACTTTAAAGACTATGTATGAAAATTTGGAGCTCTGGTGGGTAACCGGAGCACAGCTTCTCTACGGAGGCGAGACAGTTAAGATAGTAGACGGCCACTCTAAGGAGATGGTCGACGGACTGAACAATGGCGGCATCATCCCAATCAAGGTAGTGTACAAAGGCACAGCCAACTCATCAAAAGAGGTTGAGGCCATCATGAAGGCAGCCAGCAACGACGACAAGTGTGCAGGTGTCATCACATGGATGCACACTTTCTCACCAGCAAAGATGTGGATCAAGGGCCTGCAGGCTCTCCAGAAGCCACTTCTCCACTTCCACACACAGTACAACGCTGAGATTCCATGGGACTCTATCGACATGGACTTCATGAACCTCAACCAGTCTGCCCATGGCGACATCGAGTTCGGACACATCTGCAGCCGCATGCGTGTGCCACGCAAGGTTGTCGTTGGCTACTGGAAGAGCGAAGAGGCCCAGAAGAAGATAGCCATATGGGCTCGTGCCGCAGCCGGCGTGGCCGACGCACACAACGTGCGTTGCCTCATGTTCGGCATGAACATGAACAACGTGGCTGTCACAGACGGCGACCGTGTTGAGTTCGAGCAGCGCCTTGGCTATCATGTAGACTACTACCCAGTCTCTTCACTCATGAGCTACTTCAAGAAGGTGACAGACGCAGAGGCTGACGCCCTCGTTGAGGAGTACAAGAAGGCCTACACCATCAAGATAGATGAGAGCGGCGAGGAGGTTTACTGGCAGAAGGTCAAGAACGCAGCAAAGGCAGAGATAGCTCTCCGCCGCGTCCTTAAGGACGAGGGCGCCACAGCCTTCACCACCAACTTCGACGACCTTGGCGATGCCGACATCGACGATCCAAACTTCGTAGGCTTTGACCAGATTCCTGGACTTGCCTCACAGCGTCTCATGGCCGAGGGCATCGGCTTCGGAGCTGAGGGCGACTGGAAGACAGCATGCCTCTACCGCTCACTCTGGGTGATGAACCAGGGTCTGGAGAAGGGATGCTCATTCCTTGAGGACTACACACTCAACTTCGCTGCCAACGGCACATCATCACTCCAGAGCCACATGCTTGAGGTAAGCCCGCTCATCGCAGTCAACAAGCCTACACTCGAGGTACACTTCCTTGGCATCGGCATCCGCAAGCAGCAGACAGCTCGCCTCGTCTTCACATCAAAGACAGGCAAGGGCATCAAGGCCACAATCGTTGACCTCGGCAACCGTTTCCGCCTCATCACAAGCGAGGTGGAGTGCATCGAGCCAAAGCCAATGCCTAAGCTCCCAGTTGCTTCTGCCCTCTGGATTCCACAGCCATCATTCGAAGTGGGCGCCGGCGCATGGATTCTGGCAGGCGGCACACACCACTCAGCCTTCTCTTACGACATCACAGCTGAATACTGGGAAGACTTCGCAGAGATGACAGGCATCGAGTTCATCAGCATCGACAAGAACACCACTATCAGCGGCTTCAAGAACCAGCTCCGCAACAATGAGGTGTACTACATGCTCAACAAGGCCCTCAAGTAAGGTGACTGGCCACCATAATTAACAGCAACACTCTGTCATGGAGAAAATCGCCGCCACGATGAGAAGACCCATCCGGCAACGGCGGTTTTCTCCATCCAGAGACAATACCAAGACAATGAACGCAAAACAAACAATAGAAGCAGGCAAGGCAGTGCTTGGCATCGAGTTCGGCTCCACACGCATCAAGGCAGTCCTCATCGACGAGGAGAACAATCCAATAGCCCAGGGCAGCCACACATGGGAAAACCAGCTTGTGGACGGTCTCTGGACATACAGCACCGAAGCCATCTGGTATGGACTTCAGGACTGCTACGCTCAGCTCCGCAAGAACGTGCTCGAACAGTACGAGACAGAGATAGAGACACTTGCAGCCATCGGCGTGAGCGCCATGATGCACGGCTACATGGCCTTCAAGGGCAACGACATCCTTGTGCCTTTCCGCACATGGCGCAACACCAACACTGGCCAGGCAGCAGCAGAGCTCTCTGAGCTGTTCAACTACAACATACCGCTCCGCTGGAGCATCTCCCACCTCTATCAGGCCATCCTCGATCATGAGGAGCACGTGGCAGACATCGAATATCTGACCACACTCGCTGGCTACATCCACTGGCAGATCACAGGCGAGAAGGTCCTCGGTGTGGGCGATGCCTCAGGCATGATACCTGTCGACCCCAAGACAAAGACCTACGACGCTACAATGGTCGAGAAGTTTGACAAGCTCATCGAGCCTTACGGATACTCATGGAAGCTGCTCGACATCCTTCCTACATCACTCTGCGCAGGTCAGAACGCAGGCTTCCTCACACAGGAAGGCGCCAACCGCCTCGACGTGTCAGGACACCTCAAGGCCGGCATCCCAGTGTGCCCACCAGAAGGCGATGCAGGCACAGGCATGGTTGCCACCAACGCTGTCAAGCAGCGCACAGGCAATGTCTCAGCCGGCACATCTTCCTTCTCAATGATAGTGCTTGAGAAAGAGCTGTCACGTCCATACGAGATGATAGACATGGTCACAACCCCAGACGGCAGCCTCGTGGCTATGGTCCACTGCAACAACTGCACGTCAGACATCAACGCCTGGGTGAAGATCTTCAAGGAGTTCCAGGAACTCATGGGCATGAAGGTCGACATGAACGAGCTCTACACCAACCTCTTCAAGGTAGCTCTCGACGGCAATCCCGACTGCGGCGGCATCCTCGCATACAATTATGTGTCTGGCGAGCCTGTCACAGGCCTTGCCGACGGACGTCCACTCTTCGTGCGCTCAGCCAATGACAAGTTCAACCTCGCCAACTTCATGCGCGCCCAGCTCTACGGAGCCATCGGAGTGCTCAAGATAGGCAACGACATCCTTCTTAAGGAAGAGAAAGTCAAGGTTGACCGCATCACTGGCCACGGAGGATACTTCACCACAAAGGGTGTGGGACAGGAGATGCTCGCAGCTGCGCTCAACTCCCCTATCTCCGTCATGGAGACAGCAGGCGAAGGCGGCGCATGGGGCATAGCCCTTCTCGCAGCCTACGCTGTCAACAACAAGCAGGGCCTCTCTCTCGCTGACTACCTCGACCAGATCGTCTTCGCAGGCAACGCCGGCGAGGAGATCAAGCCTACAGCCGAGGACGTGGCAGGCTTCAACGCCTACATCGAGAACTACAAGCGTGGACTCGCTATCGAACAGGCCGCTGTGGACAACAAAAACTAATTATCTAATCACATATCAAAAACATTTGACATCATGGCAAATCCAATCAGTGTATTAAATCATGCAGCAGACAACATCCGTATTCTCGCTGCATCAGCCGTAGAAAAAGCAAAGTCTGGTCACCCAGGCGGCGCAATGGGCGGCGCAGACTTCATCAACGTGCTCTATTCAGAGTACCTCAAGTATGACCCAAAGAACCCTCAGTGGGTGGGCCGCGACCGTTTCTTCCTCGACCCAGGCCACATGGCTCCAATGCTCTACTCACAGCTTTGCCTCATCGGCAAGTTCTCACTCGAAGAGCTCCAGCAGCTCCGCCAGTGGGGTTCTCCAACAACAGGACACCCTGAGTTTGACATTGCCCGCGGCATAGAGAACACTTCAGGCCCACTTGGCCAGGGACACGTGTTCGCCATCGGCGCAGCCATCGCAGCCAAGTTCCTCGCTGCCCACACAGGCAACCCTACATTCTCCAAGGAGACTATCTACGCATACATCTCCGACGGTGGCGTGCAGGAAGAGATATCACAGGGCGGCGCCCGCATCGCAGCCACACTCGGTCTCGACAACCTCATCATGTTCTATGACTCCAACGACATCCAGCTCTCTACCGAGACCAAGGAAGTCATGACAGAGGACACAGGCGCCAAGTACCGCGCACTCGGATGGGAAGTCATCGAGATCTGCGGCAACGACGCTGCACAGATCCGCGAGGCTATCGAGAAGGCACAGAAGGTTGAGGGCAAGCCAACTCTCATCATCGGCAAGTGCATCATGGGCAAGGGCGCGCTCAAGGCCGACGGCACATCATACGAGGCCAACTGCAAGACTCACGGCGCTCCACTCGGAGGCGACGCATATACCAACACTATCAAGCACCTCGGCGGTGACCCAGAGAATCCATTTGTCATCTTCGACGACGTGAAGGAACTCTACGCCAACCGTGCCAAGGAACTTGAGGCCATCTGCGCAGAGCGCTACGCAGAGGAGAAGGCTTGGGCCGACGCCAACCCAGAGAAGGCAGCCGCACAGGCTGAGTGGTTCAGCGGCAAGGCTCCAAAGATTGACTGGAGCAAGTGCGTGCAGAAGGACAACGACGCTACACGTTCAGCATCAGCAGCATGCCTTGGCGTTCTTGCAGAGCAGGTGCCAAACATGATATGCGCATCAGCCGACCTCTCCAACTCAGACAAGACAGACGGCTTCCTCAAGAAGACACACGCTCTCAAGGCAGGCGACTTCTCAGGCGCCTTCTTCCAGGCAGGTGTGGCAGAGCTCACTATGGCTTGCTGCTGCATCGGTATGGCTCTCCACGGAGGTGTCATCCCAGCATGCGGCACATTCTTCGTATTCTCCGACTACATGAAGCCAGCCGTACGTATGGCAGCCCTCATGGAACTTCCAGTCAAGTTCATCTGGACACACGATGCCTTCCGCGTAGGCGAGGACGGCCCTACTCACGAGCCTGTTGAGCAGGAGGCACAGATCCGTCTCATGGAGAAGCTGAAGAACCACTCTGGCAAGCCATCTACACTCGTGCTCCGTCCAGCAGACGCCAAGGAGACAACAGAGGCTTGGGCTCTTGCCATGAACAACATGTCTACTCCTACAGCCCTCATCCTCTCACGCCAGAACATCAACAATCTCCCTGCTGGCAACGACTACAGCCAGGTGGCAAAGGGCGGCTACGTGGTAGCTGGCTCAGACGCCAACCCTGATGTTATCCTCGTAGCTACAGGTTCTGAGGTATCTACACTTGTTGCAGGAGCAGAACTTCTCCGCAAGGACGGCAAGAAGGTGAGCATCGTCAGCGTGCCATCAGAGGGACTCTTCCGCCAGCAGAGCAAGGAGTACCAGGAGTCAGTGCTTCCACACGGAGTGAAGAAGTTCGGCCTCACAGCCGGTCTTCCTGTCAACCTTCTCGGCCTTGTGCCAGAAGCAGAAGGCACTATCTGGGGTCTGGAGTCATTCGGCTTCTCAGCTCCATACAAGGTGCTCGACGAGAAACTTGGCTATACAGCCGAGAACGTCTACACTCAGGTGAACAAGCTCTTCTAATCATCTGCAGAGCAAGATAAGCAAATCATAACACAAGCAAAGCTGAGGCCCATGTCCTATTCGGGCCTCAGCTTTTATCAATCTACCATCATCTTCAAAAAAGAAACATTATGGAGTGTAAAACAGTAGGACTGGCAAGCGACCACGCTGCCTTTCCACTCAAGCAGTTTGTGAAGAAATATCTCGAAGAGAAAGGCATAGCCTACAAGGACTACGGCACCTACACCGAGGAGTCGTGCAACTATGCCACATATGGCCATGCGCTTGCCGAAGGCATAGAGAAGGGTGAAGTGTATCCAGGCATCGCCATGTGCGGTTCGGGCGAAGGCATCTCCATGACTCTCAACAAGCACCAGCAGATACGTGCCGGCCTCGTGTGGCAGCCAGAGATAGCCCACCTCATCCGTGAGCACAACAATGCCAACGTCATTGTCTTCCCTGGCCGATTCATCAGCGAGGAGACATGCCGCCAGTGCCTCGACGAGTTCTTCAGCACCGAGTTTGCTGGCGGCCGTCACCAGAAGCGCATTGAAGACATTCCATGCAAGTGACGCCCATCTGCGCAAAGGCGCATCTGCTCTTGCAAGTGAAACACACGCCTCAAGCAAAACTCATGTGTGCTGCTACCCTATTCACCCCAGCTGCACTTTGCTAAACAAATGTTCCCGTCAGGAAGTCGTTGCGAAGACTGCCCGACGGGGACATTTGTTTTTCCTGCTTAATAAGTAGGCACTCAAAATTATTTCGACCTGTACGGTTGAAAATGTTAGTTCTGATCATCAATAAATGATGTTCAATGTAGTAGGTGCGGTGTCTCACCGCACAGCAGCAAGAACATTCTGACTATTTGTAGTTGTAAAATGCTAAACACCATTCATAAATGTGCGGTAAGACACCGCACCTACTACGTTTTTCAACCGTACAGGTGGAATTATTTTATAGTAAGTAGGTGTTCAAAATTATTTTATAGTATCAAGGTAAGCCGCTCCCATATTTGGCGCACTCTCTCCCGGTCATATTTTCCTTCTGTTTATCAGTCACTATGCCTGCTTTAAATAAGATTGGCTGCGCCTCAGCATAGCGTCTGGGCGAGCTTGACACTCCATTGGCGTCGGGATGATTGCTGATTGTCAAACCAAGTGCAGCTGCTTGCAATCCTAAGGATAGTGGACTGTCGCTGTATCGGACAGTGGGCTGTCTTTGCGTGACAGCAGGTCATGACAGGACTTGACACCAGTAAAGCAGAGTTTTGTCTCTTTTTTTTAAAGCATAGGCTCTGGTAAGTAGGTGCTCATAATTAGTGTTTGCTGAATTATCAATAAGCCATTTGTATATCAGAGACCACATGTCCTCTATAAGCGCCGCAAACG
>CAKQRW010000060.1 GCA_934271655.1 uncultured Bacteroidaceae bacterium
CGGATTCGAACCAACGACCCCGAGATTACAAATCACGTGCTCTGGCCAACTGAGCTAAAGAGGCGGGTGGGTAAGCGATCTACATCGCACCGCTACAACCAAGTACCCTTGCTGCGGTCAAGCCCTGGGGGATTCCGAGGGAGCTGGTCGTATAGGACTTACCCATGTAAGCTAACTGCGTCGCGTCTGGCTGCCTCGCAGCAGACCATCACACAAAACACAAGAAACACGACTGTTTCGTTTAGCGAGTGCAAAGTTATGCCTTTCTGATGAAATGGCCAAACTTTTTCATAAAAAAATTCGCCAGAGAGTGAAATTATTCGTTTTTTCACCGTTTTCCTCACTAAAATTGCGTAACTTTGCACTCATTATAGTTTCATACAGCATGTGCACCGCTCACCATTTCCGACACGAGCATGCGCATACGCTCACATCACATCATTATGGAAGAATTGATACTCAACATCACCAATGGCGCATTAGACCACCTCAACTATGGCTGGATAGTCCTGTTCATGGCCATCGAAAGCTCTTTCATACCATTTCCTTCAGAAGTGGTGATGATACCAGCGGCTTACATGGCGGCTGAGACGGGAGAGATGTCATACCCCATGATCATCATGTTTGGCACTATCGGAGCGCTCATCGGAGCACTCATCAACTACGCACTTGCCTATTTTCTGGGCCGCCCGATCGTCTATGCCTTCGCCAACAGCAGATTCGGCCACATGTGCCTCATCGACGCAGACAAGGTGCAGAAGGCTGAAGACTACTTCGACAGGCACGGAGCCGTGTCGACACTCATAGGGCGCATGATACCTGCCATCCGCCAGCTCATCAGCATTCCGGCAGGACTGGCCAAGATGCACCTGCTGCCATTCGTCATCTACACATGCTTGGGAGCTGGCGTATGGAACAGCATACTGGTGGGCATAGGCTACGCATTCCACAGCACGGTGCCAAAGCAGACTCTCATTGACACCATCGCGCACTATTCCCACATCATCGGCGTGGCAGCCATCGCCATTGTGGCAGCAGGCATAGGGTTCCTCATATACAAGGGCATCAAGAAATGAGGTCCTGCGGCATCAAGAAATGAAGGCTGAAGAGGGAAAAGCCGTCACACGAATGCACGGGCCAGCACGGCTGGCATTTCTAAGCGCGCGCAGACCCGACCGACAAGAATCAAAAGGTTTTGAAATAACATAGAACAAAAGAATAACGATAACAGGACATGTTTGAAAATTTGAGCGAAAGACTTGAAAGGTCTTTCAAGATACTGAAGGGTGAAGGAAAAATCACCGAGATAAACGTAGCCGAGACGCTCAAGGATGTGCGCAAGGCATTGCTTGAAGCCGATGTCAACTATAAGGTGGCCAAAAGCTTCACTGACACGGTGAAGCAGAAAGCCCTCGGACAGGATGTGCTCACAGCCGTGAAGCCAGGACAGCTCATGGTGAAGATTGTGCACGACGAACTGGCGCAGCTCATGGGCGGACAGGCCACAGAGATAAACCTTGCAGGACACCCTGCCGTGATTCTCATGGCCGGACTCAACGGTGCGGGAAAGACAACGATGTCGGGCAAGCTGGCCCTCCGCCTGAAGAACGCGCACAAGAAGCCGCTTCTCGCAGCCTGCGACACATTCCGCCCAGCCGCCATGGAACAGCTGAAAGTGCTGGCCGACCAGGTGGGCGTGCCCTGCTACATGGAGCCAGGCGCCACCGACCCCATCACTGTGGCAAAGAATGCCATACAGGAAGCCAAGGCAAAGGGATATGATGTGGTCATCATCGACACGGCCGGACGACAGTCCATCGACGAGGAACTGATGCAGCAGATAGAAAACGTGAAGAAGGCCATCACCCCTTCTGAGACGCTTCTCGTCGTTGACGCCATGACAGGACAGGACGCTGTCAATACAGCCAAGATATTCAACGAGAGGCTGGAGATAGACGGAGTCATACTCACCAAACTCGACGGCGACACACGCGGAGGTGCCGCTCTCTCCATACGCACAGTGGTCAGCAAGCCTATCAAGTTTGTCGGCACAGGCGAGAAGATGGAGGCTCTCGACGTGTTCCACCCTGAGCGCATGGCAGACCGAATCCTCGGCATGGGCGACATCGTGTCGTTTGTGGAGCGTGCCCAGCAGCAGTTTGACGAGAAGGAGGCACGCAAGCTCCAGTCCAAGATAGCAAAGAACAAGTTCGACTACAACGATTTCCTCGGACAGATCCAGCAGATAAAGAAGATGGGCAACATCAAGGAGCTCGCTTCGATGATTCCTGGCGTAGGAAAAGCCATAAAGGACATAGACATAGACGACAACGCATTCAAGTCTGTAGAGGCCATGATTGGCTCTATGACACCATATGAGCGCGAGCATCCAGAGTGCATGACAATGTCGAGAAAGCAGCGTATAGCCAAGGGCTCTGGCACAAGCATCGACGAGGTGAACCGCATCACAAAACAGTTTGAGCAGATGCGCAAGATGATGCGCCAGATGACCAGCCCAAAGATGGCAAAGGCTATGGCACAGATGCAGAAGATGAAAGGCATGCCTGGAATGCCTAAGTTCTAAAGGCATGCCATTGTCGGCATGCACATATATACAATGTATGGCCATACATTATTCTGATGCCAGGCCATGCATCATTCACATGTCAGGCCATGCATTTATTCGGCATGCACACAATATATAATATACAGACACACATTCATAGTTTATAAACAAACAACACACGCGCCATGCAACTTATAGACGGAAAAGCGACAGCTGCAGCCATCAAGCAGGAGATAGCGGCAGAAGTAGACAACATTGTCAGCAACGGCGGCAAACGTCCGCACCTCGCAGCCATTCTGGTAGGCCACGACGGAGGCAGTGAGACATACGTGAAGAACAAGGTGCTCGCATGCGAGGCTTGCGGATTCAAGTCAACCCTGCTCCGCTTTGAGGACGACATCACGGAGGACTTCCTCCTCCAGCAAGTTGAGAAACTCAACAACGACCCCGATGTGGACGGGTTTATCGTACAGCTTCCATTGCCAAAGCACATCTCTGAGCAGAAGGTTATCGAGGCCATCGACTACCGCAAGGATGTGGACGGATTCCACCCCATCAATGTGGGACGCATGGCCATCGGGCTGCCATGCTACGTCTCTGCCACCCCTCTTGGCATCGTGACGCTGCTCAAGCGCTATGGCATTGAGACAAGCGGAAAGAAATGCGTGGTGCTTGGACGCTCCAACATAGTAGGAAAGCCTATGGCCCAGCTCATGATGCAGAAGCAGTATGGCGACAGCACCGTGACAGTGTGCCACAGCCACTCCAAGACTCTGAAGGAGGATTGCCGTCAGGCCGACATCATCATAGCGGCCATCGGCAAGCCCAATTTTGTCACAGCAGACATGGTCAAGCCAGGAGCTGTCATCATCGACGTGGGCACTACACGTGTGCCAGACGCCACACGCAAGTCTGGCTTCCGCCTCAATGGCGATGTCGACTTCGCCAATGTGGCTCCGCTATGCTCATACATCACTCCTGTGCCAGGCGGTGTGGGACCGATGACAATATGCTCGCTGATGAAAAACACTCTGAGCGCAGGAAAGAAAGAGTTTTACAAATGACAAGCCTGGAGAGCCACTCCAGACTGGCAAACGAAAGCAGCGCCCTGCACACCACATGCGTAAAGATGTGGCGTGCGGGGTGTTGCATGATTACACCCTTATGAAGAAAAACAACATCATATATATCAGCATCGTCACCATCATGGCGGCGTCGCTTCTGCTTGGCTTCGCCGCAGAGACATTCAACATTGGCCTAGGTGGAGCGGCATGGGCCACCCAGTGGATAACATCTCCTGTGGCACTGGCCGCAGGCTTCGTCTTTGCCCTTATGTTTGGCAAGACATTTCCCGACTTCAACAAGACGATGTCAAAGAAATTGCTGCAATACTCAGTCATAGGACTGGGATTCGGCATGAATGTGGAGAAGGCTCTGGCTTCGGGCAGCGAAGGAATGCTCTTCACCATAATAAGTGTAGGCGGCACCCTCGCCCTCGGATGGCTCTACGGCAGAAAGCTGCTGAAAGTGGACAAGCAGACCAGCTACCTGCTCTCATCAGGCACAGCCATATGCGGAGGCTCAGCCATAGCAGCCGTGGGCCCAATCATATCGGCCAAGTCTGAAAGCATGTCTGTGGCATTAGGCGTGGTCTTCATACTCAATGGCATAGCGCTATTCATTTTTCCCTCAATAGGCGATGCCCTCAACATGACCATGAAGCAGTTTGGCATGTGGGCCGCCATCGCCATACACGACACCTCGTCGGTGGTAGGTGCCGGTGCCGCATACGACCAAATGCACCCAGAACTGATGGCCCGGGAAGGTGTCAGCGCACTTGAAGTGGCCACCACCATCAAGCTGACACGAGCCCTGTGGATAGTAGTGCTTGCACTCGTCACCCCATTCTTCTTCAACCGCACACAGCCACAAGCAGACGGCATTGTGAAAAAGCGCTGGTACCAATGCGTGCCCACATTCATCATATGGTTCATCATCGCCATATTGTTCAACACCTATGTGCTCAGCAACAGCGCGCTGATAGGTGACACCGCGGCCAGCATAGGCAGCCAGGTCAGCGGAGCAGTCAACAATCTTGCCAAACATCTCATCACACTGTCACTCTTTTTCATCGGAGCCTCACTCACACGCGAGACCCTGCGCAGCGTGGGACTGCGCCCGCTTGTGCAGGGCATCCTCCTTTGGGTCAGCGTCAGTGTGGCAAGCCTAGCATACATATTATGGCTAAGATAGAGATACGTACGAAAGCGACGTTTGACATTTCTGCCGCATTCTTGTGTATTATAGCAAGACACAAAGGCAAATAATCCTTATAAGATGATGCCACATTGAAAGAATTTGAGTAACTTTGCATTTAGAATGCATGAGTGACAATGCACACAATTATATGAAACAATGCGTGCTTTTTCTATAAGACATTGCATACTTTTTTATAAAATAGAGGAAATAAACAGATGAAAAGTCTACTGATAAAAGACACCACGCTTGAGGAGCGCAAGCAGATAGTGCAGGATGCGCTCAGCTTTGGCGCAGGCGATTGTGACGGGATGGACTTGTCCGACCTGTATGACGACTACATACTTGGGCTGAAGGAACTGGCCGACATCAACAGAGAGTTCAGCGAGAAGCATGCAGGCGAAGTGGTGGCCGGCGAGCTTACAAAGCCATCGACAGACTGCAACATGTAAAGAAAGAGACATTGCAGACAGGTTGAGAGAGACACACACATATCATACAGTATGGAACATATAGAAAACGTAAAGTGGGGCTTCATCGGCTGCGGCGAAGTGACTGAAAAGAAGAGCGGACCTGCCTTCAACATGATTGAAGGCAGTGAGGTCGTAGCTGTGATGAGCCGCGATAAAGACAAGGCACGCTCATACGCAGAGCGCCATGGAGTGAAAAAATACTATTCCGACGCCCAGTCGCTGGTGAGCGATCCTGAGGTGAACGCCGTGTACATAGCCACCCCGCCATCGTCACACGCCACGTTTGCCATCATGGCCATGAAGGCCGGCAAGCCAGCATACATAGAGAAGCCCCTTGCCGCCAGCTATGAGGACTGCCTGAGGGTCAACCGCATAAGCAAGCTGACAGGCATTCCATGCTTCGTGGCTTTCTATCGCCGCTACCTTCCCTACTTCGAGAAGGTCATAGACATTGTGAGGAACGGCGTGATAGGCAAAGTGCTGACAGTGCAGATACGCTTTGCCGTGCCCCCAAGAGAACTGGACCACGTGGACGGCAAAGAGATGCCATGGCGACTGCAGCCAGAGGTAGCCGGCGGCGGCGGATACTTCTACGACCTCGCCTCACACCAGATAGACTTCCTGCAATATGTCTTCGGTCCCATCATAGAGGCAGAGGGCTTTTGCCAGAACATGGCCGGACTCTACAAGGTAGAGGACACGTTCAACGCATGCTTCCGCTTTGCCAGCGGCTTGACAGGCAGCGCCTCATGGTGCTTCGTCGCTCACCAGTCAGCAAGAAGAGACCGCATCTCCATTGTTGGAACTAAAGGCAAGATAGTCTTCTCCGTATTTGACTACGAGCCTATAATACTCGACACCGAACTGGGACAGGAGGAGATTGTGGTGCCCAATCCGCCACACGTGCAGATGGGACTTATCAAAAAGGTGGTGCGACACCTGCAGGGCAAAGAAATCTGCGACTGCGACTCACTCAGTGCCACAGCCACCAACTGGGTGATGGACCGCATCCTCGGCAAGCTGTGAGGCTGCTGAAAACACAACGACAGGAAATAAATGACAATACGCAAAAACAAAAAATGCTGATACGCACAAATAACACATACTGGGGATGAAGAGCATGAGTCATTTCAAAAGGGTTGCCTTTCTCATTGCGCTAGGCCTGACCGTGCACTGTAGTGCTGCCACATGGATGCAGAATGATTCTGTATGCGCAGGCGAAACCGCGCCCTCACCACAGAAACAGATGGCTACGGAAGAAGAGCCTGCCAACAAGCCCACAGTATTGTCAAGAGTGATGAACAGCGTCACTGAGTTCTTCATGGGGTGCGACACCACATATGTCACACCACAGAAATATCAGATGACAGCCCAAGCCGAACTGTCATGGTGGCATGACTATTATTTCATGCGCTCATCGGCCACCGACAACTCCATGACCATTCAGTCTGCCCCGTCGGCCATCGCTGGTGCATATATATACTACAGCATACTGGGATACGGCATCGACTGGAACCTGAACGACCTGGGCATACCTGCTGGCCGGACCAATGGCACATCAATGCGCCACACGTTGATGCTACACACGGCAAAGATATTTGCCGAATGGTACAAGTTCAACTCTGGCAAAAGCGCAGAGATAAGGAGTGTGAGCAACATGGACCTTAAAGGCAAAGACATGAGTTACTCCGGGCTGAACTCACAATGCACAGGATGGAGCGCCGTGTACATGTTCAACAACAGGCATTTCTCTTGGCCCGCGGCCTTCGGAGCCAACGCCGTGCAAAGGAAAAGCTGCGGCAGCTGGAGCGTGGGATTCCAGCACAACCACCAGAAAATAACAATGGACAAGCAAGCGCTGCCCGAGTCCATAAAGAACGATATCGACACCACACTGCTCTTCAGCAAGGTGGACTACAAAGACTACAGCCTCAGCGTTGGCTACAACTACAATTGCGTATTAAGCAAAAACGTGCTGCTGGCCGCATCGCTCATGCCTACAATAGGCTACAGGCGCTCAAACATCGCAGAGCCACAGACAGAGAAAAGGTCCATACTGAACAACCTGGCCACCGACCTGAACATACGCATGTCGCTCTTTTGGAACAACACAAGAGCTTTCACTGGACTTATCTTTGAGACACACACATACAGCTACAGGAAAGACAAGTTTGGACTGACCAACACGTATGGCACGCTCAAGCTGCTGATTGGAGTCAACTTCTGGAAAAAACCAGGACTATAAGTCATCTGACAAGATACAGAGACGGCCATAAGCCACATGGGCCACAACCCTAAAAGGCTAAAACTATAATAAAACAGACAAACATAGTGAAACCAACTAACCAACATATGATGATATGAAGAGATACACAACCACAGTGCTCTTGTCGCTCGCCACATTGGCATCGCAAGCGCAAAACATATGGATAGACGTGACAGACTCGTACATCGTCAATCCACGATTTGACAATAATGACATTGTCACAGGATGGCTCGGCACTCCCTTCGGAGCAGCCAACCCTAAAGAGAATGCCGAGCATTACCAAAAAAACTATGACTCATACCAGAATGTAAGCGGGCTCACACAAGGCAAATATCGTGTGAGCCTCAGCGCTTTCTACCGCATGGGCAACTCCAGCGACGACTACCGCCTGTACCAGTCGGGCAACTACGCTGACAACCAGTACGCTAAACTCTATGCCAACTCTGACAAGGGCAACTATGAGGTGAGCATAGTCCCAGCCTCATCGGCCGCGCTTGACCAGTCGCTTGGAGGATCAGTCTCTGGAGTGGGAAGCAGCGGATGGTGGGGCGGCGGCGCGCCCTACATCCCAAACAACATGGAAGCCGCCTACTACTGGTTTGAGGCAGGATACTATCTCAACACACTCGAATGCGAAGTGGGCAGCAGCGGCAACCTGACAATAGGCATAAGAAAAGAGCAGACAGCCAACGGCGACTGGACCTGCCTGGACAACTGGAAGCTTGAATACTACGGAAAGAAAGTGGACGCCACATCAATCACACTCTCACAGACCGAAGCCGAGCTGACACGCTCTGAGATTCTTGACCTCACAGCAACCGTACTGCCAGCAGACGCCACCTACCGCAACGTGACATGGTCAACCACCAATAAGACTGTAGCCACCGTGGACAGCAAAGGCCAGGTGACAGCCATAGGCAACGGCACATGCTATATCATAGCCACATCCAAGAGCAACAGCAGCGTGACCGCGCGCTGCAAGGTCACTGTGACAAGCAATGCCGCCACATCAGACAACATCGTGATAAACGAGATAATGGCAGCCAACATTGACGTGTATATGGATCCGTCTTTCAACTACGGCAGCTGGGTGGAACTCTACAACCCGACGGACAAGGGCGTCATGCTCGGAGGACTGTATGTCACCGACGACGCAAGCAACCTGAAGAAGCACAGACTGATCGACGACTACGGGGCTCTGCCTGCGCATGGCTATGCTCTGCTCAACTTTGACCATTTCGATGTGTACACAAAAGCATCATACAGGCAGATTGACGACGACCTCAACTGTGAGGGCGGCACCATCATAATCTCTGACGGAACAAAAATACTGGCACAGCAAGACTATCCGCAAGCCATATCGCGCACTTCCTATGCGCGCACCGCAGACGGTGGCCTCTTCTGGGGAACAGCGGCCTATCCCACTCCAGGAGCTGCCAACAGCGATGGCATGGGATTTGCCAGCATGCAGCTCGACGCCCCCGATGTGGACAAGGACGCGCAGCTCTTCAATGGCCAACTGCAAGTGTGCGTGAACATACCAGAGGGAGCGACACTCAAATACACTACAGACGGCACAGCCCCAACGAAAGACAACGGTGAGATTTCCGAGACCGGACTCTTCACCGTAAGCAACACCACATGCTATCGCTTCAGACTGTTCAGGGACGGTTTCCTGCCATCTGCCGTGGTGACACGCTCATACATCCAGGACAATGGCAATTATCCATTCTCCGTCATCTCCGTAGTGACAGACAAGGACAACATCTACTCCAACGAGTACGGAGTATTCCAGCAGGGCGAAAACGGAAGGCCAGGACGCGGACAGTCAGGCAATTGCAACTGGAACATGGAATGGGACCGTCCTGTGGCTTTCGAGTTCATCAACACCAACAACGAGTGCATCGTGTCACAAGAGTGCAACTTCTCCATGTGCGGCGGATGGAGCCGTGCCTGGACTCCACACTCTTTCAAGCTGAAAGCCAACAAGGTGTATGACCTGAAGAAATTCTTTGACGCACAACTCTTCGAGAGCAAGCCATACATCAAGAACAAGACTCTGCAGATACGCAACGGTGGCAACGACAACTACGCCAGAGTGAAAGACCCCGCCCTCCAGATGGTGGTGGCAAAGAGCGGCCTGTATGTCGACTACCAAGAGTGGGAACCCGTGCATGTCTTCATCAACGGAGAATATTACAATGTGCTCAACATGCGCGAGCCAAACAACAAGCATTACGCCTACTCCAACTACGGCATAGACACCGACGAAATGGATCAGTTCGAGATGTCGCCCGACTCAGGATACGTGCAGATGGCAGGCACCGACGAGTCATTCCTCCGTCTGCTGGAGCTCAGCGAGAACGCCGCCGATGACCAGACATACGAGGAGATAGGACAGTTGCTCGACATTGACGAGTACACCAACTACATGGCCGTGGAGTTCTACCTCGGCGGCACAGACTGGCCACAGAACAATGTGAAGGGATTCCGCGACAGAAACGGAGGAAAATTCCACTTCGTGCTCTTCGACCTCGACGGCGCACTCTCCACATCCGCACCTTTCACCAGCTTCTTCAACAGAGAGAACTACACCTTCGACAGGCTCTATGGCTACGACTACTCGCAGGAGAAGAGTCTGGACGGACAGCGGATGAACAAGGACATAAAGTTTGTCACGCTGTTCAGAAACATGCTGAAGAACGATAAGTTCAGAAAGAAATTCATTGACACCTTCTGCATAGTTGGTGGCTCTGTATTCCAGCCCAAGCATGTCCAGAGCATCGTGAAAGATGTTGCCGACAAGCTGGCAGAAGGCGGCGTGTACCCATACGGCACATCAAACACCATCATAAACAACCTGGGCAGCACAAGCTACAACAGCAGCATGAGCACACAGCTGAAGAGCTGCTCATACATGAACCTTTCGGGCACAACGCGCCAGTCAGCCACCATAAGCAGCAACATTCCAGAAGCCAAGATTGAGCTTAACGGCATCGAGTTGCCTTACAGCGAGTTTGCCGGCTACATCTACAGTCCCGTCACACTCAAAGCGGCCGCCCCGGCAGGATACACCTTCACCGGATGGGCATCAGCATCCTCATCATCATTGACAAGCATCTTCAGCGAGGGAAGCTCATGGAGATACTACGACCAAGGCTCACTCGACGGAAAGAACTGGTACGCAAAGAACTTCAGCACCACGAGCTGGGCAACAGGCAACGCGCCTATAGGCTACGGCAAGAACCAGGCCACCACCACAGCCAGCTACCTCTCATGCTACTATTTCCAAAAGACCTTCACCCTGAGCAGCGCGCCGTCAGCCAACGATGTGTACACTCTCAACTTCACTGTCGATGACGGAGCCATCGTATATGTCAACGGCAAGGAAGCAGGAAGGTACAACATGCCATCAGGCAACGTCACCTACGACTCGTTCGCGTCCAGCTATGCGCCAAACAATCCAGACACAGGCACCATGGACATCGACCCATCGCTGCTGCAAAAAGGCTCCAACACCATAGCGGTGGAGGTGCACAACAACAACCTCGCATCAAGCGACATACTGTGGGATGCCTCGCTGAGCGTGAAGAAAGACGGCTACAGCGGCAGCTACGTATGCTACGACGAGGAATACACGCTCCCAAGCAGCGGCGCTCAGGAGGTGACAGCCGTATTCGAAAAGATATCTGACGAGGACATGCTGGCAGAGGGGCTCGCGCCAGTGAAAGTGAACGAGGTCAGCGCAGCCAACTCGATGTACATCAACGACCAGTTCAAGAAGAGCGACTGGATGGAGCTCTACAACACCACAGACCACGACATAGACCTGGCTGGCATGTTCATATCCGACAATCTGAACAAGCCTGAGAAATACCAGGTGCCAGCCAGCGACGTGACCATCAACACCATCATACCAGCCCATGGCTACAAACTGCTCTGGTGCGACAAGCTGGAAAGCGCGGGAAGCGACCTGCACACAGGCTTCAAACTGGCAGCCGAGGGTGGCGACGTGCTCATCAAGACTGACTCTTATGCCGACACTCTCTCGTATGCCGCACATATAGGCACACAGTCTTTCGGACGCTATCCCGACGGAGCTGCCGACACATACGTCATGAACATACCTACCATAGGGAAGCCGAACACGCTCAGCGCCTATGACACACTCTACGTAGCTCCAGAGCCAGGCCCAGGCCCTGTGCCCGACGGCATAGCCTCCTTCAAGAAGGAAAGCGGAGTCAGCATGGCCTATGTGGACGGAGTCATCAACGTGAAAAGTGAGGACGCAGCCATCCGCACAGCAGCAGTCTTCAGCGCCACAGGCATGAGAACAGCTGCCAAGATGATGACACGCGATGGCCAACACTTCGCATCCATCAACACAGCAGGACTGCCCATGGGTGTGTACATCCTCAAAGTCACGGTGGAAGGAAACGACGAGTACAGCATGAAATTTAGTGTCAAATAGACAAAAGCACCATTTATAAAGAGAAAAATTCCATCACAAACAAAAAAAAAGTGCAAGAGTGCCGACAAAACAAAATATTTGTGCTATATTTGCAAACAAACAGCAAGTGCAGACACAAATATCATGTTTGCCGGCACTCTGGCTTCTTAAAAACACTAACTATTATAACTTGAAAAATACATGAAAGAGACAATTCTCGTAACTGGTGGAACAGGATTTATCGGTTCACACACGACAGTGGAACTCCAGCAGGCTGGATACAATGTTGTCATCATCGACAATCTCTCCAACTCTAATGCTGCTGTCATTGACGGCATCGAAAAAATTACAGGCACACGTCCAGCTTTCGAGCAGGTTGACCTCAACGATTTCGAGGCCACAGAAGCCGTCTTCAAAAAGTACAAGATTGACGGATGCATCCACTTCGCAGCCTCTAAGGCCGTAGGAGAGTCGGTGCAGAAGCCCCTCCTCTACTACCGCAACAATCTCAACTCGCTGATGAACGTGCTTGAGCTCATGGCCAAATATGGCAGCAAGGGAATCATCTTCTCATCTTCATGCACAGTATATGGCCAGCCTACACCAGAGAACCTGCCTGTCACAGAGCAGGCTCCAATACAGAAAGCTCTCTCTCCATACGGCAACACCAAGCAGGTGAACGAGGAAATCATCCAGGACTTCATCCACTCTGGCGCGCCAATCAAGTCTATCATCCTTCGCTACTTCAACCCAATAGGCGCTCATCCATCAGCCCTCATCGGCGAGCTTCCAAACGGTGTGCCAATGAACCTCATTCCTTTTGTCACACAGACAGCCATCGGCATACGCAAGCAGCTGAAGATATTCGGACACGACTACAACACTCCCGACAAGACATGCATACGCGACTACATATATGTGGTAGACCTTGCCAAGGCCCATGTGAAGGCTATGGAGCGTGTGCTTGAGAAAGAGACAGAGCCTGTAGAGGTGTTCAACATCGGCGCAGGACACGGCTACTCAACACTGGAAATCGTAGAAGGATTCGAGCGCGCCACAGGCGTGAAGCTCCCATGGGAGTATGCTCCACGCCGCGAGGGAGACATCGAGGCAATCTGGGGCAATGTGGACAAAGCCAACAAGGTGCTCGGATGGAAGGCCGAGACTCCACTCGACGACATTCTCGCCTCTGCATGGAAATGGCAGCTCAAGCTGCGCGAGGATGGCATCCAGTGATGAATCCCGCAATACGAAGCAACCACTCTGCGGCTGAATGACGGATGCATAGCCTTTCAGCAAACAAAGCCGAGTCGCTGTCATCCAAATGACGCAGAGCGTATGCTTATCATCAGAAAACTTACAAGAAGGCATGCAAGCATCCGATGGGATTCCATTCTGTTGGATGCTTTCTTGCCCTCATAAAAAAGATACAACGAATTGAATAACGTTCTGGTATTCATTACCAGTTTCGTTTGTCGTGTTTTATTTTGTGTTTGTGTTGTGGCTATTCTTTTTCGAGAGAAACGGGGTAGCCCTTTTTATTTGCCGCACATCCGACAGACACACCTGAAGCCTGCCCCGCCTCCATCTTCCAAACAAAAGACTTCTGCCTATGCCCCACTACGTTCCCAGTAAAGTAACCATCCGAAAATAGCCGACTTTCCCACCACATTTGAATTGCATAACTTTGCAGCAAAAAAGTCATGTTCA
>CAKQRW010000061.1 GCA_934271655.1 uncultured Bacteroidaceae bacterium
AAAATTGGGATATGGTGTAATGGTAACACAACAGATTCTGGTCCTGTTTTTCCTGGTTCGAGTCCGGGTATCCCAACAAGAGAGAGACTTCTTCATGAAGTCTCTTTTTTTTGTCATGCATTTTTTTCTATAATGCTGAGAGTGCGGAATTAGATGTCTGCGGATTTTCCCGGTTGGCGACTGATGAATAGTTTGACTTTTGTCTTTGCAGGGCGAGGCATGCATTTTCTCACGTCAATTCCACACTGAGCGTCGCTTCGTTTTTCCAGGGCCATGTGTGGGGTCATTGGGCTTTCAGCTTGCCCTGGATGCAGCCATGACTCTTTCTGAATACGGATTGGGCTGATTGGGCTGGTTCTTTTAACCGTACAGGTTGAAAATTTTCAAACCGTCAAACTTGCGCTGAATCAGTTCTGCTTGACCATGCCACATGCTGTGACAACCCACGAAAATGCAGCCTGAAGGCATGGAAAATGGTGTTGCGGGACATGCGCAAGTCTTACACAAAAGGACAAAAAGGACAAAAAGGACAAACGGCCAAAATGCCAAAACATAGTAAAACTATACAAAATAAGTAATTTTGATGAATTATACAAGGAGATGTCAATTGTCCTTTTGTCCTTTTTGTCCTTTTGTCCTTTTGGGGGCAAGACATATTGCAGATGTAGCGACGGCAATGAGGAGTCTGATTCATCAGACAGTTTGCTGTGTCTGCAAAGCCTGATGGTCGAGCATTGCAACATTCGCCACATATTGACTGTTGATGACTTGGCGCGCATATTGTCCCGCCCTACTTTTCAGGCCTTGCAATACACTATGCTTTGCGCATACGTCATCCTAAGGCTTGCATGTCCTTATCCTAAGGTTAGTGCATCGTTATCCTGCACTTTATGCGTCGACATCCTAAGGTTTGTGCATCTGTATATATTTACAACATGTCAGCAGTCACCAACCGGGGAAAATCCGCCGAGCCGTTTTTTCCATTCACTACATCCCTGCCTCATCTTTACTTTTTCTTCAAACGCTGCCTCAACATGCGTCTGAACGTGCCCTCATCCCTCAGGTCAAACGAGCGTTCCAAAACGATGCCACGCCGGTCCAGAGTCTTAGACACAGCCACATTAGTCACATTTCCCAAGCATTCATTGATATTATAGTAATCAGACAGCGACACATTGACACACTCCTGTCCTTGCAGGAAATGTTCTCTCACCATTCTCACATCTTCACTTCCATACAATGAGTCACACATGACAAAGAGAAACTTCAAATCGGGACTGTCAGCATAATCAGCCATCAAGTTGTCAAGTCTGCCCAACATGTCCATAGTCTCACGGCTGCCATCTACAAACACCACCTGATAAAACGCCGGACCGCTCTGCACTGAAGCATATCCACGCAAAGGCTCCACACTTTCAAAGACCGAGCGCACAGACTTATCTGCCACAGCAGAGCCAGCCTTCACAGCCGTTTCCGTCTCATGCCACAAGTCCACATCGGCCATAGCATGCCTAAACCTGTTGTAATCAGGAAGCACCGACACAAGAGGCTCACGCAACAGCTCTCGGCAGCGCTTCCAATCCTCCGCATTGAAAAAAGCCCCAGCCTTTCCACCTTCGAATTTCCCCAAATAAACAAGGTTGGTATAATACCCCACGTCAGCGTCCAGCTGCATCAAGCGCATCTCAGGCCACGACAAGCCATATTTCCATGCACAATACACAGCCATAGCACTATGCCCTGCTCTGTTGGCATAAATAGCCCTCTCATACCAATCTGTGTCAAAACCTTCATGCTGCTCATACGGCGAGCCCATCAGGCTCTCCCTGTAACATTTTAAGAACCTACTGCTCAAAACATTGCCGCTGCATGCTGAATTGTCATAACTGACATCATAGGCACCATCATCCCCCTTCTCATATGAGAAAGATGTCGTCTCGCCAGGTACAGCGACAAAAGGCACCTTCACCCGTTTGCCACCAGCATCCAAGACAGCATGCATCAGCCTCATCCTGTCAGAAGGAATGTCAAGTACAAAAGAGCCATCGTCTTGCACTCTGGCGTAATAGACAGAAGGCTCACCAGCAGCATACTCATTCAAAGCATACACAAATCCCTTTCCATACTTGGAATCATATCCCTGCACACTTCCTTTAACGCGTGCATTACGCATCTTGCCTTCACGCAGAGCCAACCTCTTTGCAGAGCCAGCGCGTTCCACTGCCGCATGCCATGAAGCCGAGAACCGACCAGCATCCTTCATGTCGCAAATGCCATATACACCAAATCGCTTGCCTGTGCCATCGCTCATCAAGTCAAAAACCTGCACATCAGTGTCTGCATTGCGAAAACGCAGCACATTCACGCCTTTACCTGTTTTGCCTTCAGCGGCTTCCACCCCCATAAGTTCATGCTTTCTACCCTTTTCATCATCAACATACCAGCCATCGAAGCCACCGCATTCTGAAAATCTCCCATCGTGACTTTCATGGACATACACATCAATGGCGTCATGCTTTATGACCACTTTGTTTATTACGCCCACATCACCATATGTTGCCACAGGATATTTCCACACCACACTGTCTGCATCCTGCGCAAACGATGATGCAGCACAGGCTGACATAAGAATGAAGCATCCAATGTTTTTATTTAAGTTCATACAATATCGTTTTAGATGGTTAAAAAAATTGTTCTGTTAGATTACATGGTCATTCTTGAATCCATTGCATATCAAGAAGGAATGAAGCGCAGCGAGCTGCTTGACCAAAAATACTCTTTGACACAAGAAAAAATGCTGGATAATAAGAAGTAGACCCTACATTTATATATATTTTTACAGCGGCGTTTTTTAGAACCCACCATAAGTTTCACTACTCCTTTTTACACCGCATCCAATCAATAAGCCACCTCAAAAAGTTTCATGTCTGGTTTCAGAGCCGTCTCCAAACTAAAATTGCCACTTTTTTTGTGCAGAGTGTCCATAACAGCTATGTCTGCGCATATATCTATCTCTTTGAAGACCCCAACCCAATCAACTTTCCTCTTAAAAGTATACGACAAGACACAATAACTTGCCTCTGGCTCGCCTAACGATATCGCAGACTTTGTTATCCTGTTTGGAAACATACCCTCTTCCCAGGAAACAGACACATTGAACTCCATCAAACGATTACACACTGTCTGGCATTTACTTTCAGTCCAACTACCTGCTTTATAATAAGACATAGGTTTCACAGGAGCAGTCGGTTGATTTTCAAGACTTCGTGTCATTTTCGTTTTAGCAAGCGTATAGTTTCCATTATAATAAGAATCGTTATCCTCTTCACAGCTTGCCGACAAAACAGCGATCAGAGCGATTGGCAAAATTCTGTTTAAAACAGAATAATTGGCTACATATTTCATAAATAATTTGTTATTTAAACTTTTTTGATTTGGTTATCGCAAAGATATTATTTATTCACTCATCTATATATATATTACAAATTATTTGGTATAATTTAGCATAATTCGTCATCATCCATCATCATTTATCATACAAATGATATATACAGGTTGCAAATACTAAACTTAGAATATTTTTTATTCATCATATGTACAATAAAAAGCGGCATTGCGTGTATGCAGTCTGCAAGCCACATACACACAATGCCGTCATTTTTTCATCTGCGAGTGAATTACCATGCAATTACCAGGCCAGCCCATCCACAATGACAGACCCATATGCCATGTCAAGCAAACGATTTGACAATATACGTCAAAAAAGCGCCAGAGGCAGATGCATAAGATAGGTCAGATAGATATGTTGTGCAGGATCTCCAGCAGATTTCTGTCCACAGCCCTGTTGTCCTTGATGGCGCGTGAGAAAGGCACATAGACAATCTCATCATTGTCAATGCCCACCATCACATTTCTCAATCCCTTCAGCAGAGCCTCAATGCTCGCAGCCCCCATGCGGCTGGCGATGATGCGGTCATGCGCTGAAGGACTGCCGCCACGCTGCAAGTGTCCAAGGATGGATATGCGCACGTCAAGCTCAGGATACTGCGCCTTCATCAGGTCGGCATAATGCATGGCGCCGCCCGTCTGCTCGTTGGCTGCCACCAGCACGATGGAGCTTCCCTTGTTTTTCTTGAAGCCGTTCTGCACGAAATGATTCAGTTGTTCCTCCTCTATCTCCACTGTAGGCACGATAGCTTCCTCTGCCCCGGCAGCTATGCCGCCGTTGAGAGCCAGGAATCCAGCGCCGTCGCCCATCACCTCGACGAAGAACAGGCGCTCATGGCTGGTAGCCGTGTCGCGTATCTTGTCCACCGTGCGCATGATGGTGTTGAGGGCCGTGTCGTAACCGATGGTGGTGTCTGTGCCGCACAGGTTATTGTCGATGGTAGCAGGTATGGCTATGCACGGGAAGTCATACTCCTGCGCAAAGACCCTCGCCCCGTGTATGGAGCCGTCACCGCCAATGACGACAAGGGCGTCAATGCCGGCGTTCACAATGTTGTCATACGCCTGCTGCCTGCCTTCTGCCGCCAAGAACTCCTTCGAGGGTGATGATTTCAAGATAGTGCCGCCAAACTGGAGGATGTTGCTGACGCTCTGTGTCTCGAAGTCAACAATTTCCCCGTCTATGAGGCCCTTATAACCACGGTAGATAGCCTTCACCTTCAGTCCGTTGTAGATGGCTGCGCGTGTCACAGCCCTGATGGCGCTGTTCATGCCAGGAGCGTCATTGCCCGAGGTCATGATGCCGATAGTCTTGATTTCTGCCATAATAAAACAATCTTTTTATTTTAGAACCTTATTATCTATATGCTATGTTATCTATATGCTATGTTATCTCTCCATGCTATGATATCTATATGCTATGATATCTCTCCATTATATGCTTATCTCTATGCCACAATCTTTTCATCTTATGAATGGTCATATCAGAGAATACTCATATTTGTCGTAACAGACAGCCCTGCAGCCAAATCCCTCCTTCTGAAACACAAGTCCCTCATTGAGCACATGCCCGTCATTCTCCGTCGATATGCCAAAGTCAAAGATGTCAAAGCCCTTCTCTTCAAGCACCTTTTCCATAATGGCCTCAATGGCCCCCATATTCTTTCCTTCGGGCGATGCCGCGAGATACTGCGAATGGAGCACTCGCCCCGATGCATAAAGCAGCATGCCACCCAGTGCCTTGCCGCACTCATCCATCGCCTCATAAAGCACTATGTTGGCAGGGAAACGTCTGCGCAGCAGATTCATCTCCTCCAGCGTATGCACAGGCTTGACCCCATGCCGGCTGGCGAGGTTGTCTGTCAGTATCTGCCAGAAGTTGCTCATGTCGTCAGCCTTCACTACAGTCACCCCGTTCCTTCTTGCGCGGTTCAGCGCTGTATGCCTGTTGGGCCGCCATTTCAGCAGCCTCGAATAGTCAAACGCGCTCGACACGCCCCTCGCCGTCAGCCTCGCCCCGCAGCGAAACAGCGCATACAGGTCCTCTTCAGCCGGGAGCGACGCATATATATGAGGTATGGGCTTATACACCACCCTTCTCACACCCTCGTTCCTCAGCCATGCGTTCATCTCCATGAAGAGAGCCAGCACGCCCTCAGCCGTGCAAGCCTCATCCATCAGCAGTCCTCCATAGGTCAGTCCCTGATGCGAAAAGAGTGTGCCGTCCACAGCATTGGCAGGCAACACAGCATACAGTTTACCATGCTTGTAGAACATAAGCGAAGAGTCTGCAAACCGGTCTGAATGGTAGTCCATGTAGTTGCGGTCGAGCAGGAACGTGGCATTCTTGCTCCTTGCCACAAAAGCGTTCCACTCCTCCTCGTCACCCTTACTGTATCTCTTTATTTCGAACATACTCTAAAAACTCATCGTATTCGTAAATATAATCATCCAAGTCAAACAGCTCGCTCGCCAGCACCATGCACACAGCTCCGCTGGAGAAGTCGTCCAGCGTGCGCCACATGCCAGGAGTGATGAGCAGGCCCTGCCACGGATGGTTGAGCAGCACAGTCTTGCGCTCCCAGCCATTGTCGAGAGTGACGGCGAAGCTGCCGCTCATGGCCACCACCAGTTGGAAGAGGTTCTTATGGGCATGGCCGCCACGGCTCTCACCGCCAGGCACGTCGTATGTCCAATACACCCTCTTGATGTCGAAGGGCACATTCTTCATCTGCTCCACCACCGTCAGATTGCCCCTGGGGTCTGTTATCTTCGGCAGCTCTATTATCTTGTAGTCAAGCTTTTTCATTTCCTATTCTCCTATAGCGATTCAAGCTCCTCCCGTTTCGATTCTCTTCTTGCAGTCCTCCATCAGCCACTTAGGCGTGCTGGTGGCTCCGCAGATGCCTACGGTCTCCACACCGTCAAACCATCCGAAGTCAATCTCCGAAGGATCATCAACCATGTACGTGCGTCCGTTGACCGACAGGCACTGATTGTAGAGCACCTTGCCATTGGAGCTTTTCTTGCCGCTCACGAATATTATCACGTCGTGGCGCGCGGCAAACTTCATTATGTTGGGTATCCTATTAGCCACCTGGCGGCATATAGTGTCGAAATAGCTGAAGTTCGCCCCATTCTCCATGTGCTGCCCGATGTATTCCACAATCTCCCTGAAGCCCTCCAGCGACTTGGTCGTCTGCGAGAAGAGCTGCATGTCGCGGCTGAAGTCAAGCCTTTTTGCGTCCTCCAGACTCTTTATCACGATGGCATGCCCGTCGGTCTGCCCCACCAGGCCCACCACCTCAGCGTGTCCGTTCTTGCCGTATATGACAATCTGGCCTCCCTGCTCATAAGCCTTGCGTATGCGCTTCTGCAGATTGAGCACCACAGGGCATGTGGCGTCGATGACACTTATGTTGTGTTCGCGCGCCACTGCATATGTCTGCGGCGGCTCGCCATGCGCGCGCAGCAGCACCCTCGTGTTGCGCATCGACAGCAGGTCGCTGTGGTTGACCGTCACCAGTCCCAACTTCTTCAGCCGGTCCACCTCACGTCCGTTGTGCACGATGTCGCCAAGGCAATAGAGTCGCCCATGGTCTGTCAGTTCCTCCTCAGCCTTCTTTATGGCCGTGGTCACTCCGAAGCAGAACCCCGACCCTTCATCTATCTCTATCAGCATGCCTATATGTCAGTCTTTTAAGTAGGTGCTCATAATTATTTTCATATTTGGCGCTTACTTAGATACTATAAAATCATTTCGAACACCTGCTTATCCTTTCCAGGCTCTTCTCCAGCAGCCACGCGTTCTGTTCTGGAATGGTCATGTCCGAGTTGTCGAGCACCACCGCGTCGTCAGCCTGGCGCAGCGGCGCCACCTCGCGGTGAGAGTCTATGTAGTCCCTCTCCTCCACATTCTTCTGTATCTCCTCCAGACTGAGTGCAGCCTTCTCTTCCGCTGTCTTGGCCTTGGCCATTAGTTCGTCATAGCGCCGCTTGGCCCTCACCTTTGAGCTGGCTGTGACAAAGACCTTCAGCTCGGCCTGCGGAAACACAGCCGTGCCTATGTCGCGTCCGTCCATCACTATGCCTTTTTTCACTCCCATTGCCTTCTGCTGCTCCGTGAGCATGGCTCTGACGAAAGGCAGCGCAGCCACAGGGCTCACCCTGCTGCTCACGTCCATCTGCCGTATCTCGTCCTCCACACACTCGCCATTGAGGTATGTGTCGGGGCGTCCTGTCTCCGCATTGAACTTAAACGACACCTTGATGTCGCCACGCTCCACGGCAGCCCTCAACCCATCCTCCTTGATGCCGCTGTCTGGCATCATGCCACCGCGCATGGCATAGAGTGTCACGGCACGGTACATGGCTCCTGTGTCGACATACACATATCCCAGTTGCCTGGCCAGTTCCTTAGCCATGGTACTCTTGCCACAGCTCGAATGGCCGTCTATAGCTATTATGATTTTCTTTTCCATCTTATTTTTTTCTTGTCATGTTCTTTTCAAGTTATACCTTACTCACGCCAGCCTGTCACACCATGCGGAAATATAGCCAGCCTCATCATGTCATGCGACAAGCACGCCAGCCTCATCATACCATGCATCAACAATAGCCGTGCCTATCAGAAGTCCACGCCCACGTTGAGCACCACCGACGAGGCCGCCACATGATACTTGCCATAAGCCACTCCCACCTTGAATCGCTTCACGTTCAGTCCAGCACCCAGGCTCAGTCCAGCCCACTGGTTCTTGTTCGCCACCTTCATCTCCTTGGCCCTGCGGAAATTGTATCCAAAGGCTATCCACGTGTTGGGCGAGGGCAATATGTCCATGCCGAGCACCACATGCTGTATCAGCTTCACGTCGTCCCAGTGCGTCAGGTCATCAAGAGTGAGCGACACTCGCATCGGCGCGTTGGCAAAGTCCTTGCTGTAGCCCAAGGCCAGGTCGAAAGGCAGCGACTCGCGGTCGCCGTCCTCATAGAGCGAGTTTATCTGTCCGCCCAGGTTCCTGCCAACGACAGAGAGCGACATGCCGCTCTCCTCGTCGAAATAGTTGAGCGCCAGGTCTGCTCCTATGGCCGTGCTGGAGTAGTTGGCATAGTTGCTCATGATGACCTTGGCCGTCAGCGCGCCGCTCCACCGCTCGGTGAGCAGGTAGGAGTATGATGTCTGCACATTGATGTCCTTCACAGAGAACGTGCCCATCACCTGCCCCTTCTCGTCCGTCTCGTCCATCGTGCCATAGTCGAGCATCTGCGCGCCGATGGCCCAGGTGCCCCTTTCTCCGACCGACTTGGCGAATCCAGCCGCATACATGTTGCTGCTGCTGATGTAGGAGTTGTATCCCAGCGTCAAGGCGTTGTCTCCCACATTGGCCAGCATGGCGGCATTTGTCCACATCATGCTTGCGTCGTTCTCCACGATGCTTATGTTCTGCCCTCCAAGCGCAGCCGTGTGTGCTCCTGCCGGCACATTGAGAAACTGGTATCCTGTCTTGCCGTCCTGCGCCCGCACTCCAGCAGCCACAGCCAGCCACAGGCACGCAGCCACGCATCCGGCCGAGCCTACACGCCCAGCTGTCGCTTGCGCCATGCGCACGTGGTCTGCCCCGCTTTGCGAGCCTTCACTGTTTATTTGCGGCCTTTCGCTGTTCGTCCGTGAATCCTTACTGTTTGATGTTGTCATAATAAATGTCCAGCAGTTTCTTGGCAGCGACAAACGAGGTGACCTGTCCGCCCAGCACCTCGCTCTCCATCTCGCCAATCATTTCCTTCACCTTCGGGTTGTAGTAGAAGCTGTCCTTCAGATGCTCGTTGATGCTCTCATACATCCAGTACTTCGACTGCTCGTTGCGCCTGTACTGGAAATATCCGTTTTCCTTCACCTTGTCTATATACCTGAACACCATAGCGAGCACCTCGTCAATGTTCAGCTCATAGAAGCCCGAATAGCACATCACCTCTGGCACTATGCCGCTGTCGGGCACAGGAAAGAGGTGCAGCGCATTGCGGAAATGCGTGGCGGCCAACTGCGCCTTGTCCACATTGCTGCCGTCGGCCTTGTTGATCACAATGCCGTCGGCTATCTCCATGATGCCTCGCTTGATGCCCTGCAGTTCGTCGCCCGTTCCAGCCAGTTGTATCAGCAGGAAATAGTCCACCATCGAGTGGCATGCCGTCTCGCTCTGCCCCACTCCCACAGTCTCTACAAACACGTGGTCATAGCCAGCCGCCTCGCAGAGTATTATGGTCTCGCGTGTCTTGCGTGCCACTCCTCCCAGACTGCCTGCTGTCGGGCTGGGGCGTATGAACGACTTGGGATGCACGGCCAGCTTCTCCATCCTCGTCTTGTCGCCAAGGATGCTGCCCTTAGTCTTCTCCGACGATGGGTCGATGGCCAGCACAGCAAGTTTGCCTCCATAGTTGTTGAGCAGGTGCACACCGAAGGCGTCGATACTGGTCGACTTGCCAGCTCCAGGCACACCGCTTATGCCTATCCTGACCGAGTTGCCTGAATACGGCAGACATTTCTCTATCACTTCCTGAGCCACGGCCTGGTGCTCTGGCAGTGTGCTCTCTATGAGCGTCACAGCCTGTCCGAGCATACTCACGTTGCCCTTCAGTATGCCTTCCACATACTCGCCAGGGGTGAAGAGCTTGTGCCTCTTCTTCCTCATGGCCTTCAGGTATGGGCTCACCGTCGACGGCTGTTCCACGCCGGCATTGACCTGCAGGCCCGCATATTCCTTACTGTTCTCTGGATGTTCCATAGTCTTGCATTGTTTTTTCTTCGTTACTTAACCTTGCAGCCATGCCTTGGACAATGCCGCGGCCGCTGCATGGACATGCCCGTCACTTCTCAAACCTCACGCTGACCACAGCCTTCGGAGCGGCCGGGTCGTTGGTGATGATGAGCACACGCGGCTGCGCCTTAGACATGCCGAGGAAGCGCGCGTCTACCGTCACCTTCATGTCCACCTTCTCGCCTGGTTGCAGTTCGGTCTTCTTCAGCGTCACAGAGATGGCCTGGTTGAAGGCCTGTATCTTATTGAACTTGAGCACGCCGTTACCTCCATTGGATATGGTCACCATGCCCGACACCTTTTTCTTCTTGCCCAGCACGCCCAGGTTGAGTTCTGTAGACGAGAGCGCAAACTTAGGCTTCTTGGCAAAGCCAGCGGCGCTCTGCAAGTCGGGCAGCAGCACAGCCGACACCGACACTTCATTGTTTGCGCTCACCTTGTCGCCAGAGAAGCGGGCCAGATACACGCTGGTCTGGTTCAGTCCCAGGTTCTGCAGTTTGTCGCTGTGGAGCGTGAGCCTTATCTTTCCGCGGCGTCCGCGAGCTATCATGGCCGGCTTGTACTCTGCCGTGATGTAGGCCGGCAGGTGCATCAGCGTGGGCGTGTACACGTCCTTGCCTCCATTGAGCACCTCTATCTCCGCCACAGCCGAGTCGCCCGACTGCACCTCAGGAAACTCAACATCGCTGGTGCTGAGACGTATGTCGTCCACAGCATACGGGAACAGGTCCTCCACCGACTGCTTGGCTCCATCGTGCACCCTGGCCTTCATCCTCAGTCTCACAGGCTGACTGCCCGCGTTGGTGTACACATCTATGTAGCGGTCAAGATGCCCCAGCAGCTGGGCGTCATACGTCACTCGTATCTCTCCCTTGCCACCTTTGACCACAGCGTCCTTTGTCCACTCAGTGGCCATGCAGCCGCATCCTGCGTCCACATCGTTCACCACCAGCGGTTCCCTTCCCTTGTTTGAGAACTGGAACACGGCTGTCACCGGATGGCGCCACAGCGTGGCCCCGGCATCCACCACGTCTTTCTCAAACACTATCCTCTGCGCATGGGCGCCCGCCGCTGCCATCAAGCCCACCACACATGTCATAACGCATTTCTTCATCATCTTATTGTCCATGCTTGTACTTCTTATTCTTATATTAGGTTGAGCAGGCGTCCAATTTCATCATTGAACATCAGATATTGAATATCAGACAAAGCCGCTCTTTGACATTTGAGCACCTACTTAGTCGCAAAGATACAATAATTTTCTCATACCACCGCCATATTAACACTTTTTCTGTCCGCACAAGCCGCACATGACTTTTTTTACTTCATTTTTTAAAATTACCAACGCTTTTATGCCGTCAGTTAAGTTTTTTTTGTACATTTGCACATCCTAAAACAAAAGCAGACACCATGGACATGTATTTTTACTTAGATAAAGAAGGAAAGCAAAAAGGGCCTGTCACACCAGATGCGCTTAAAGCCAACGGAGTGAGTGGAGACACGCTGGTGTGGAAAGCCGGCATGGAACAATGGGCTCCAGCCTATACCATCAAGGAGCTGGACACTTTTCTCCGTCAACCAGAGACCCCACCTGCACCACCAACGCCACCTGCGCCACCAACAGCCGCAGCTCAGACATCTGCAGCTCAGGCAGCACAGCAGGGCTACTCCAAGTCTTATTCAGGCTATGCCCAGAGCAGCACGCAGTCTGCAACACACAACGAGCAGCCGCACAGCGCCACACCATCAGGCAGCGAGCAGTCCAAGCCCAAGCCAGACACCTACCTTATATGGGCCGTCCTGTGCACTATATGCTGCTGCACGCCTATAGGAGTATACTCTATCATATGCTCCACCCAGGCAGACACGCTCTACAAGCGTGGCGACTATGATGGAGCTGTGAAGAAAGCCAACGAATCCAAGAAGTGGACCATCATCGGAGCTGTGGCAGGAGGAATTGGCAGCATCATCTACGCTGTCTGCACGGCAGTGAGCGATATGCTGTGAAAAATCCAATCACCATCGGCTTAGTTACCGGATGCGCCGCACTGGCCGTGCTGGCCATACTCTACATTGCCGATCCTGCCTCGACGACATGGAGTCCCAAGTGCCTGATGCTCATGCTCACTGGATACAAATGTCCAGGGTGCGGCATCCAGCGAATGGTGCATCACCTCTTGCACGGCGACATCATAGGAGCTGTCAGGTACAACTACTTCGCGGCCATCGCACTGCCCATCCTGCTGCTCATGTGGACAGGTGCGGCTTTTCCGCACACACGCATCGGGAAGGCTATCAACAGGCGCATAGCCTGCAAGGAGGCCGCATACACCTACATTGTTCTCTATGCCATCTGGTGGATTGTCAGAAACATTCTCGACCTTTGACACCACCTCAGCGCACACAGGACAACAAGACGGTGAACAAAGTCATTTACGAGACCAGTAACAGGACACTATCCCATCATGAGCTTCTGCTTAGAGAGCTGGGTCACGTACTACCGACAGCATTCCAAACTTTCAATCACATTTCAAACACAATACATTTTTAACCTAAAAAAATCTATTATGACATTCATCGATTCTATCAAGACATGCTTCTCAAAGTATGCAACATTCGAGGGACGCGCCACACGCTCTGAGTACTGGTGGTTCTGGCTCGCTGTATTTATCGCATGCTACATCCCTGTTGTAGGAATGCTGGTGAGCTTGGCCACAATCATACCTATCATCGCTGCTGGCGTGCGCCGTCTCCACGACACCAACCACTGCGGATGGTGGATCCTCTGCCCCATCTACAACATCATACTCCTCGCCACAGCAGGTGACGAGGGTCCTAACGAGTATGGCGAGCCTGTAGCCTGACGTGCACAAGGCACAAGGCACATCGCGCATAAACATCACATCGCCCCTCCTGGCAAACATTTCTGCCAGAAGGGGCGATATTCATTTGCAAGCAGGTGCTCAATCTGCCACCATAGCACATATCCGCCGACCCATAATATAGGCAGCACCAACAAGAATTTTCCACTAACCCGTAAAAACAAGAAAGAGAGGCTTCATCACGAAGTCTCTCTCTCTTGTTGGGATACCCGGACTCGAACCAGGAAAAACAGGACCAGAATCTGTTGTGTTACCATTACAC
>CAKQRW010000062.1 GCA_934271655.1 uncultured Bacteroidaceae bacterium
AACTTCTTGAAGACATCACGGTAGAATCCGTCGGCATGGGTGATGGCATGATACACCTTCTCGCCATGCTCGTTCAGTACGACATTGGTGAAGTTGTCATACTCATCGATGATGAGGTAGAGCTTGAATAGATTGGCCTTGGCAGTGTCAAAGATAATTTGCAGCTTGTCCGCATATTCCGTTTTTGACCTTACTTCCTCCACTGTCTTTTCCCCGTAGAACGAGGCATACAACTGTACAAAACTATCCAGCTTGATGCAGATATAGGCGTTGAAGCGTTCCTCCAGCACGTCTATCTTGCCCGTGATTTGAGAGAAATCAAGGAACAGCACCTGATAAGCGCCTTGCAGCGGTGTGGGATGCTTGCCTATCCACAAGTTGCCAAAGAGACTCTCAAACTTGTCCTTCTGGTTGCAGTCGTAGTATGAGTGGAGCATGCTGAGGAAGATGCTCTTTCCGAAACGGCGGGGACGGATGAAGAAGAGGTTGTTGGGCTGCTTCTCCAGCTCTGCCAGAAACATGGTCTTGTCGACATAATACTGATTTTGCTCTATGACCGAGACGAAGTCGGAAACTCCGTATGGCACTCGTTTTGCTTGCTGTTCCATGATGCAATGATTCTCGTTTGTAATACGAATGCAAAGATAGACAAAAAGTTTGGAAAAGCAAGAAAATAAGCGATAATTTATTCGTTATTCGGCGTGTCCATCAATGGAATGCTTACATGAAATCCAAGGAAGCGCTTCGTTGAGTGCTAAAGAAGCGCTTCTTTAGGATATGAGAAAGCTCCTATTTGGTAAATGCCTTTTACAGATGAGAATAAATGCTATGTGTTCTGACAATTCTGACTGTTTTTTTTCAATCGTAAAGGTTTTATAACCATCCTTTATCACGTAGTGATTGTTGTCTATGCGAACACAATTATTCGCTTCTCGCTCATAAATGTTCACCCTACGTTCATTTTGGTTCATAAAACATGCATGGGAAAGGCTGTCTGACAAATACCGTATGTCATGTCGTACGACTATGCATCCTCATGTCGTACAACTATAGCACCTCATGTCGTACGTTCATAGCACCTCATGTCGTACGACATGACAACCTCATAAAAACAGCCCTTAGAAAGAGTCCTGATGCGCACATTAGGACTTGTCTGTTGAGTGCTGTATAAAAAACAGCTGGATACTCCAAACTGCTTGTTTGAAGCATCCAGCTGTATCTCATTGCTGATTGATTGTCTGTCCGCCATCTGTGGTTGTAACGGCACGTGTCTATAGCTCTTATCTCAGGCGGTCGAGGGAGCGCACGAGAGCTTCATCCTTGCGTATGCCCTGAATGGCAAGGCAGTTGAGGATGATGCTGAGCACAGGAAGCAGGGCTGTCCACTTCACGTGGAAGACTGGCTCCATGCCTGCGCCAGACACCTGGCAGAGATTGAGATGGTAGTAGTAGGCAAAGACTGCGTAGGTGGCAGCATAGCCCACAAGGAAGATGGTGGTCAGGATGACAAGGCGCAACTGGCGCATGCGCTTGCGGAAGAGGAGTATGCTCATGGCAGTGAAGAAGATCACAAGGATGAGCAGTATGCCCATGCACCATGGCCCGCTTGTAGAGTCGAGCGTGGCCCATGCTCCGCTGGCGCTGAAGGTGAAGTTGCTGAAGCTTGCAACGGTGTCACCGGCCACAGTCCATTCGCCCATGGTGGACAAGAGTGCCACAAAAGCGAAGATGACTACAAGAGCCATGTAGACTGTTTGTATTCTCTGAATCATGATTTATCTGTTGGACGTGTGTTTCAATGATATACAGGAGTGTGGGGCAGCCGCTTGCTTATTTGCGCTCTGTTTCCTTAGCAGGGTTGCGGTAGTAGATCTCATCATTAAGAAACTCCTCTGTGGCGATGAGTGTTGGCTTAGGCAGACGCTCATAGTAACGTGAGATCTGAATCTGCTCCTCGTTCTCGAACACCTCGTCGAGAGAGTCGTTGTGTGAACCAAACTCCACGAGCTTCTTGTTGAGCTCTTCCTTCATCTCAAGCGCTATCTGGTTGGAGCGCTTTGCGATGATAGCCACGCTTTCGTAGAGGTTGTTTGTGTCACGGCAGAAGTCCATAAGATTTCTTGTCACAGTTGTTGTTGGTGCTTTAGTCTTCTTGAAATCCATAGTTTTATATGTTTGATATATGTTCGTAATGTTAAGCTTGTGTTCTGTCTCTATGTCGTTGAGCAAGTTGCCGGATTGTCAGGCCAGCCTGGCTCGTTTCATTTTCCAGCATCGGCGGCTTCGTCTGTAGCGGCTGGCGTCGTGGCAGGGTCGGCACCGTGTTTCTTTGACTTGCTGAGTGCGTGCTTGTATATCTGGTCTGCTTCCTTTGTGTATTTGCTTTCGGGAAACTCGTTCTTGAAGCCGAAATACTCGTCGATGGTCTGCTGGAAACGCTCCTGGCTTTTCTCCTCGACGCTTCGGTCGGCCAGCTGGTAGCGGCATCGCAGGATAAGCATGTATAGGTCTTCGCGCATCTTTGTGTACGGGAAGGTCTTCAGGGCGTTCTCTGCCGTGATGATGCTTGCCTCGTAGTTGTTGCCTCCAAAGTAGCAGTTGCCGCTGTAGTCTCCGAGGTTGTAGTATAGTTTGGCGTTCTCAAACTCTTTCAGCACCAGACGGTCTTGCAACTCGTAGATCATGTCGTTGACCTCTTCTCGCTTGTCTGAGTATGGGTAGAAATCGAGAAACTCCTGCAGCGAGTTGAGAGCAGAGTAGGTAGGCGACTGGTCGAGACGCGGGTCGGGACTCTGACGATAGAGAGCCTTGCCGTTGTAGAAGCGCGCCAGCTCTGTGTATGTGCCTTTCGGGTAGCTTTTGATATATCGGTCGAAATAGAGTGAAGCTGTCTCGTAGTCACGTATGTTGTAGTAGCACATGCTGAGCATAAACAGCGACTCCTCGCCGTGGTCGTATCCTTTCATCGCCACGATGAGTCCTTCGAGAAGCTGGTATGCCCTGGTGTACTGTCCGCAGGCGTAGTATTCCTTTGCTGCCTCGTATTTGTAGTCTATGTCTGTTGATTTCAGCACCTGGTTGTAGGAGTTGCATGAGCTTGCCAGTATGGCTGAAATGGTTGCTATCGACAATAATCTTTTCATTGCATAATTACTATTATAGTGCAAAGTTACGTTTTTTTTGCCGAAGTGTAGCATGCGCCCAAGATAATTTCACTTTTATTGGCTAAAAAGAGGCTCGTTTAATAAATAAAGTAGTAATTTTGCATTTGAAAAAGTAAACGACCATGAATTTCAATCTCAAATCGCAGTTTAAGCCTACGGGCGACCAGCCGCAGGCCATAGAGGAGCTGACCAGGGGGGTGAAGGAGGGGCTGCCGGCCCAGGTGCTGCTTGGAGTGACAGGCTCAGGCAAGACCTTCACCATGGCCAACGTGATAGAGAATGTGGGCAAGCCCACCCTCATATTCAGCCACAACAAGACGCTGGCGCACCAGTTGTACACAGAGATGAAGTCTTTTTTTCCGGAGAACGCCGTAGAGTATTATGTGAGCTATTATGACTATTACCAGCCAGAGGCATATATCCCGTCGACAAACACATACATAGAGAAAGACCTCGCCATCAACGAGGACTTGGACCGTAGCAGACTGGCTGCCGTGTCGGCCTTGCTGTCGGGCAGGAAAGATGTCATCATCGTGTCGTCTGTGTCGTGCATCTATGGCATGGGCGCCCCGACAAGCTTTGCCGAGAGCATCTTCCACATCAGGGTGGACGAGGAGTTGCCCCAGGAGGCGCTGAGACGCAAGCTGGTGGACATGCTGTATGTCAACAACGACATGGCTGAGGCTGGCGAGCTGGAGCGCGGACATTTCAGGGTGAAGGGCGAGACTGTCGACGTGTATCTGGCCTATGAGGAGAAGATCCTGCGCATCAGTTATTTCGATGATACCATAGACGGCATCCAGGAGCTGGACTTGCAGACGCTATATCCTGTGGCCTCGTTTGAAGAATACCAGATTTATCCAGCCAACCTCTTCATGACCAGCAAGGAACAGACGGAGAAAGCTGTGCGCATGATAGAGCACGACCTGCATGAGCGTGTGGACTATTACATGGAGCGCGGAGAGGAGGACAGGGCCAAGCAGATAGAGATGAGGGTGAACAATGACCTGGAATGGATCCGCGAGACAGGCCACTGTTCGGGCATAGAAAACTATTCCAGATATTTCGACGGCAGGGAAGCTGGCGAGCGGCCCTACTGCCTGCTGGATTTCTTTCCCGACGACTATCTGCTCATAGTGGACGAGAGCCACCAGTCCATCCCGCAGGTGAAGGCCATGTGGGGCGGCGACAGGAAGCGCAAGGAGAATCTGGTGGAATATGCGTTCAGGCTGCCAGCGGCTCTCGACAACAGGCCGTTGACGTTGGACGAGTTTGAGCAACTGACTCCGCAGACCATCTTTGTGTCGGCCACTCCGGCTGAGTATGAGTTGCAGAGAGCCGAGGGCGTGGTAGTGGAGCAGCTCATCAGGCCCACAGGCTTGCTTGACCCGCCAATAGAGGTGAGGCCAAAGCAGAATTTCATGGACGACCTGCTGGAAGAGATACACAAGCGTATGGAGGCCGATGAGCGCACGCTGGTGATAACGTCGACGAAGAGGCAGGCGGAGGAGGTGTCCAACTTCTTTAACGAGGTGAATGTGAATGCCAATTACATCCACTCAGACGTGGACACGTTTGACCGTGTGGAGATAATAAACAAGTTCAGGGCTGGCGTGTATGACGTGCTGATAGGCATCAACCTTCTGCGTGAGGGCCTGGACATACCGGAGGTGTCGCTTGTGGCGATACTCGACGCAGACTATCAGGGCTTCCTGCGCGATCATCGCTCGCTGGTGCAGATCATCGGGCGCGCGGCGCGCAATGTGAACGGACTTGCCATCATGTATGCCGACACCATAACGGAGATGATGCAGCGCACCATCGACGAGACGGAGCGAAGGAGAAGGAAGCAGCAGCAATATAATGAGGAGCATGGCATCACTCCGACACAGATACGCAAGGCGCAGAAAGCCATCAAGGAGCACAAGAAGGTGGACTATGCTGGCGAGGCCTATATAGAGGAGAATGCTAGCCTGGCCGCTGAGTCTGAAGAGGATCCTATCTACAATGCCATGACGGCCGAGGAACTGAAGAATGCTATCGAGAGAAACCGCAAACTGATGAAGGATGCGGCGAAAAAGATGGAATTCCTTCAGGCAGAGGAATACAAGCAGGAGGTGATAAGGCTGGAGGACATGATGAAAAAAAGGGGCGAGTCGTGACAGACTCGTCCCTTTTTTTGATTGTCTTTTTCCTTTGCAATAGACTGCCTGAACGAACAGGCTGTGGAGTGAAACACCCGATGACTGAAGGCTGTGCGGTCGCCACTCGCGCGACGTGAGGCAATGGCTCGGAGTGAGACACCTGGTGACTGGGGGTGCGCATGGAGAAAATCATGCGCTGCGTCCTGTTACAGAATCTTGTTGGTGTTCTTGTCAGGAAAGGCCACTTTGGGCTTGAAGGATTTAGCCTCTTCAAAGTCCATCATGGCGTATGACATGATTATCACGATGTCGTCCACCTGCACTTTGCGGGCAGCAGCACCGTTGAGGCAGATGCATCCGCTGCCACGCTCTCCCTTGATGACGTAGGTGTCAAAGCGCTCTCCATTGTTGTTGTCGACAATGTACACTCTTTCGCCCGCAATGAGACCTACTGCGTCCATCAAGTCTTCGTCTATTGTTATGCTGCCCATGTAGTTGAGGTTGGCCTCTGTCACCCTCACACAGTGCAGCTTTGATTTAAGCACTTCTATCTGCATGTCTATTCTTGTCAGTTGATTTTCTATAGGATTCGTGTGGAGGAAGCGGCCATGAAGGAGGACTGTGGGAAAACTGCCGCAGCCTAAGGCCCGTCCTTTGTTCAAAGCGCACGCTCATGACAGCCATAGCTATATGAGAGCCGTCAGCTTTGAAAATGTAAGATGTATCCTCTGAATGCCTATTTATTTATAGTTTATATTGTCAATCAGTCTGATAGGCTTTGCTCCGCAGAATACTGTTATGCATCCCTGCACATGCTCGGCCTCGTCCCATGAGCTGACACTCTCAAGCGTGCTGGCGTTGACAATGTCATAATACTGCACTTCGAGTCCGTCGATGGCGTTGATGGCATCGACAGCCATACGTTTTGTCTCGTCCACAGTGTGAGTCTTGCTGTATTCGACGCTCGCCTTGAGGGCCTTATAGATGCCTGGGGCAATGGCGCGCTCGGCTGGAGAAAGGAGTGTGTTGCGGCTCGATAGAGCCAGGCCGTCTGCCTCGCGCACTATGGGGCATGGACATATGGTGAGACGCTCCGCCCACTCAGCCTTCTGCTGGCGATAATCGTTGACCATGGCGCAGATGACAGCTATCTGCTGGAAGTCCTTCTCGCCGAAGTAAGCCCTGTCTGGCTCTACAAACATGAAGAGCTTGCTCACTATCTGGCACACACCGTTGAAATGGCCTGGACGGAAAGCTCCCTCCATGACAGTGTCTGTAGGCGGATAAGAGAATGAGCGCGTGTCTGGCTCAGGATAGATCTCGTCCACGCTTGGCGCAAACACATAAGTGGCGCCGATGCTCTCCAGCAACTTGCAGTCGGCATCGAGAGTGCGTGGATATACCTCAAGGTCTTTCTTGTCGTTGAACTGTGTCGGGTTGACGAAAACGCTCACTACTGTGGCATCATTCTCAGCCACGCTCCTCTTCACCAAAGACGCGTGACCCTGATGCAGAGCGCCCATTGTTGGAACGAGTCCAACACACTTGTTATCTTTTCTTAGGGCAGAAACCTTAGCCTTAAGTTCTTTTACTGAACTGATTATTTCCATTGTTTTCTATTAAAGACTTTTAGCCTTTTTCAGAATGTTATTTTTCGAATGCGGATGCAAAGGTACAAAATTATTCTAACATGAGCGGACTTATGATGGAAAAATTACAGTTGTCGGCCTCCAAAGGACGGCGCAGCACGTTTTTTGTCATGTGGCAATGATGCATTTGCGCCCTGCTTGCTGCCTGCTGGCTGTACTGGCAGGCATGCAAAACAAGCAACGCTGAATTTTCCTTAAATTTGTTCTACGATTGCGATTTCTTTTCCTTATCTATGTTATAGGGCGGCCAATGCTTGGCAATGTCACACAAAAAGCGTACCTTTGCGGAATAATATTTTTAGGAAGCGGCAGGCCCGCAATGTTTTTAGGATACGCAGCCGCCACAAAGCGTTGCTGCAAGCACACGAGGGCCAGCCTTTTATTTTACATCATTCAGACAGTACAATGAAACAGACAAAGATTGTTGCGTCCATAAGCGACCGCAGATGCAGCGAGGATTTCATCCGTCAGCTGTTCGAGGCAGGAATGGATGTCGTGCGCATGAACACGGCTCATGCCACACCTGAAGGCATTCGCGAAATCATCAACAATGTGCGTAGCGTGTCTAAGCACATCGGCATCCTCATAGACACCAAGGGACCAGAGGTGCGCACTACAGGATGCGATGCCCCTATCGAGTACAAGACTGGAGAGAGAGTGAGCATTTTCGGCCGTCCGGACCAGGACACAGTGCACGACACCGTAAACCTGTCTTACGCCAACATCGCCAGCGATGTGAAGGTGGGCGACGACATACTCTTTGACGACGGTGCGCTGTGCATGCGTGTGGTCGAAATCAACGGCGATGAGATAATAGCGGAGGTGCAGAACGACGGCAAGCTGGGAGCTCACAAGAGCGTGAATGTGCCAGGTGCCCACATCGACCTGCCTGCGCTCACGGAAAAGGACAAGCGCAACATACGTCTGGCGGCAGAGGAGAAGATAGACTTCATTGCACACTCCTTCGTGCGCAGCGCTGCTGACGTGAAGGCCGTGCAGGACATTCTTGACGAGTGCGGAAGCCCTATAAAGATTATCTCAAAGATCGAGAACCAGGAGGGCGTTGACAATATAGACGAGATAATAGCTGCCTCGTACGGCATCATGATTGCGCGTGGAGACCTGGGCATAGAGGTGCCAATAGAGCGTATCCCTGGCATACAGCGCATCATAATAAGAAAGTGTGTTCAGGCCAAGAAGCCTGTCATCGTGGCTACACAGATGCTCCACACCATGATTGACAATCCTCGTCCTACTCGTGCCGAGGTGACAGACATTGCCAATGCCATCTATTACCGCACTGACGCGCTGATGCTGAGCGGCGAGACAGCAAGTGGCAAGTATCCGGTGGAGGCTGTGCGCACCATGGCGCAGATAGCGGAGCAGGCCGAGAAGGACAAGCTGCGCGAGAACGACATAGCCCTGACTCTTGACAAGAACTGCACCGTGAGAGACTTCCTCGCTCACAGCGCCATAGAGGCTACAGGCATAATGGATGTCAAGGGCATCATCACCGACAGCTCCACTGGCATGACGGCTCGCCATCTTGCGGCTTTCCGTGGTCCTAACCCTGTGCTTGCCATCTGCTACAACGAGCAGCTGCAGCGCTGGCTAAGCCTGAGCTACGGCATCATCCCTATCTACCAGAAGGGACACATGTCGTCGCCTGAGATTTATCCTACAGCTGTGCGCATGCTCTGCCAGAAGGGCTATCTTCAGCCTACCGACAAGATCGCTTATCTCAGCGGCTCGCTCGGCGAGGGTGGCGGCACTACCTACCTTGAGATAAACAAGGCTCAGGATGTGCTCGACAAGTTGGGAACGCAGATAGGCGAGTGATGGCGGGTGGCGCCGCTTCCTGCCAGGGCTTGGATGTGGTGCCGGCGCTGTCGCTTATACGGCCGCTTGTGCGGGCTGTAATATGACATGCGCGCACTTGCATAAACACACATATATATTATAATATGTATAGAAACCTGTTTGTGATTTATAAGTATATAAATAAAAAAGATGATGGCAGAGAGAGTTTGTCCGTGCTCTCTGCCATCATCTTTTTTATTATTTTCTTGGAGCCTTTTATTTTCTTAGAGCCTTGACAATCTTTCCCATATACATGGAATGGATGCCAGCTGGAAAATCTGAGTAGAAGTCCTTGGGCATGCTGCCGAAGCCTTTAGGATCGAAAGGAGCGTGGTATATCATCTCGCACTCGAAGACTGTCTTCGCCTCCTCGAAATATGGAGTCCCGTGCTCTGTATATCTTGTGTGCAGCCCCATAGCCTTGGCCTTGTTGCCGTCGCGTCCGCTGTGGGTGCCCATGTATTCCAAGATATCCTTGTGTGAGTCGTCAAATTCCATCACGGTAAAATACTTCGCCTTTTCCATGTAGCCAAACGTGTATCTGCCCTTGGCTACAAAAACAGTCATCATCGACATGCCTCGCTCCCAGATGTTTCCGAGCGAGCCCCAGCCGATAGTCATCTCGTTGAAGTCGGTCTTGTCGCCGACAGCGAGCAGCAGGCCCTTTCCCTTGAAGTATGTGAAAGGATTGCCGTGAAAATCCTCAGTCACGTCAAACTCTTCGAATGCCTTGGATGAAAATTTCTTCTTCCCCTCTTCTGCATCTGTGCCAGGCTGTGCCTGTCCGAACGACTCGTAGGAGACATTCTCGGGCTTCCATTTGTCCTTAGGCGCGGTCTCGCCTTTAGGGTAACCTATCACTATGGTGCAGAATGGTATGATGTGCGCGGGCAGATCCAATAGCCTGGATACCGCTTCGCATCGTTTCTTGTCAGGGTATGTGCCTGTCCATACGGCACCGAGTCCCATGCCGTGCGCGGCCAGCAGTATGTTTTCTGTGGCGGCCGATGCGTCTTGGCTCCAGAACTCACGCACCAGGTCTTCCTTCTCGTTGCTCATGTCGCCGCACACCACTATAGCCAACGGTGCGTCCTTCGCCATTCCTGCGTTGGGCGTGGCCTCCGAGATGGCTTCCAGCGTGGCCTTGTTCCTTACCACCACAAAGTGCCATGGCTGCTTGTTGACGGCAGACGGAGCGGCCATTCCTGCATGCAGGAGTTTGTCTATCTTGTCTTCTTCCACGGGTTTGTCTTGATAGGAGCGCACAGACGTGCGGGTCATGATGTTGTCGTAGATGGCTTCTGCGGTGTCGCCGCCATTCGGGGCGGAGCCATCATCCTTGGCGTTATGGTTGCTCATGGCTAATCTGACAGACACCACAACAAGTGCTATCGCCAATACAATACTGATAAGAACTGATGCTTTCATGTCCTTTGTTGTTAATTATGATTTCTATATTATTTTGTTATAAAAGCAGATGATTCAAAAATAGTTATGTAATGCCTGGACTGGCTGCTCTCATGTGTTGCCGCACTCGCTTTCCCTTTCTGTGGCTGCCTTTCCTTTCCTGCTTGCCTGTCACTATGTCTATATAGTTCCTTCATGTTTCAGCCAGAATGAAAGGGCAGTCTTAAGTGTCCTCCGGCGAGCAGCACAGCAATGTCCTTCAGTCAGAAGGAAAGAGCAGCCTCAAGGCCGAGCTGTGTCACATGTAAAAATATGAGAGTATGCTTACTTTGATGTTTGGCTGAGTTTCAGCAATGTTCCCACCGGACATACGAATCGGCAATAAGGGCGTGCCACCACGAATGACAGCATGATGAAAGCGGCGGCAATAGCGATGGCTGTCCAAGAGGCCGACCGGTATACGAATGCAGAGAAAGGCTCTATGTCAGTCCAGTCGCTCCATACTCCGCTCCATATGCAAAGCATCAGCGCTGCCCATAGCCATTGGCGGAAGATGTCAAGACGCTTCACCGTCTTGGAGGACATCCTTATCTTGCGCTTTACGCTTTTCCCCGCCACTTCCTGTAGTGAGCCAAAGGGACACACGTGGGCGCAATAGTATGACTTCTTCCCAAACAGCGGATAAACAAATGCAGTGATTGTCATGATGGCAGGCACTGCATATACAAATATGTTCATGCCATGTGAGGCGTATCCCAGCAGCGACGTGTATGAGATGGCTGTGCCGCACCAAAATCCGAGTACCACCACATTGAGAACTTGCTGACAGAGCCTGTACAGCTTGTTCTTGATGAACAGCGGTAGTGTTGCCGCCATTAGTGCAACTAAGAGTCCGGCAATGTCTTTCAGAGATAGGTGTGGCATTGTGCCGTCAGTCTTTGCTGCCGCCGACGCATCCGTTTGGGCTTTGGCGTATTGCAGTCCTTTGTGCATGTTGCCGATGATGGCTTTAGAGGAAAATGTGGCTCCCGACACAGCGTCGACTTTCAGCGCATAAGCCTCTTCGATGGTCTTTCCGTTCCAGGCGTCCAGCAGTGCCGACGCCTTGTCAAAGAAATCTCGTGTCTCTGCATTGTCCATGGCTCTCACATTCTCCACGACTCCATCTTTTACGGTTATCTCAAGTGGCACCTTGCCTCCGTATCCCATGATGTCTGCTGCCAATGATGTGGTGTTGATTACCATTTCTCCATTGCCAAGCCGGCGCAATGTGTCGCTTTCTGTAGTCTGATGAGCGGCTTGGCTTGGTCTGAATTCATGCCCCCACAACTCGCCATGCTTGACGATGGCAAGTGATGAAAGGATGAGCAGGCAAATCACAAGGCTAGATACTTGTAGAATTTTGTCTAATGATTTCATACTGTTTGTGATGTGTGATTGTATTGTTGTGTATTTGTGTCCTGTTTTGCAAGCGTGTCAGTTGGCCTTGTGTGCTTAGCCCCGCATGATGGTTGCGGGTTTGGATAGATGTATGATTCATGCGGTTCAGACCTTATGCCCGCTGTGCTTGCCACCTTTGATTTCGGGTGTTTTTTTTTGACTCGGCAAAGTTACTTGTTTTTTTTGCTTGACGCAAAAGATAACGTATTTAAAATTGTTAATTGTTTGATGAATATGCAAATATGATTATTGTTCGTGAGAATGTCCGTGCTTGTCTTTGTGGTCAGATAGAGCATGCCTGAGGGTATATTATGTTAGAGCGCCAGATGGATTGGGAGTGCCATTCTGATTATGCTTGAAAATAGAAAGTCTTAGGTTTTGGGTGTAAAAGCCTAAGGATGCGGCAACGGAAACCATAGGTTTTTGGTATGAAATCCTTAGGGATTGTAGTGTGAAAGCCTTGTGGCTTTTCACGTAAGAGGGCTGCGGTTTCCGTCTGCAAAACGCTTGCGCTTCATTTCTCATCTCTGTTGCGCACTTTCCATCTCTGTGATGCGCCTTTCATTCTCTGTTGTGCGGCCTTCATGAAGTTGCCCTGGAGCTCTTAATGGATAGTCGTGCCAGGCGAGTCTTTCATGAAGTGACATATTGGTGATATGCCGTAACTGTGCAGCCAGCTCTTTTTATGCGGAAGGTGCTGCCGCAATGCTGAAAAGGACAAAAAGGACAAGCGGACAAGCGACATGTTCTTGTATGATTCATGAAAATTGCTTGTCTTGTATAGTTTTGCTACGTTTTGTCTATTTGTCCGTTTGTCCATTTGTGCAGGCTTGGCGCATGTCTTGCCACAGCATTTTCCATGCCTCCAGCCAATTTTTCTTGGTGAGGCTCCTGTAGGCATGTGAAGAAAAATGTGGTTTGAGAATGGGTCTATTGGAGAAGAAGGCTTTCAAATAAGGGTAGATGGAAGCTGCCAGTGTGAGCTGAAAACGGGGGAAAACGTCTGTGAGGATTGTAAATATAATTATGTGTAAGCCCATTTTTAGGGCTTTTTTGAAAGAAAATGAAAAAAAAAACATGAAAGATTTGGTGGGTTCTGCAAAATGTCGTAACTTTGCACTCGCAATCGGGAAGGAAACACAATCACACCGAAAAGCAATACAACAAAAAGCCTTAGCGAAGGCGATTTTCTGAGGATTTAAAAGTCGGAGGAGAACAAGCTGGAAGGCTTTTGAAATAAGGTAAAAGATGCGGAAATAGCTCAGTTGGTAGAGCACAACCTTGCCAAGGTTGGGGTCGCGAGTTCGAGTCTCGTTTTCCGCTCCAATATGAAAAAGATGCTCACGTGGCGGAATGGTAGACGCGCTCGTTTCAGGTGCGAGTGTTGAGAGACGTGCAAGTTCGATTCTTGTCGTGAGCACACAGAAGAATGCATTAAGCATTTGCGGAAATAGCTCAGTTGGTAGAGCACAACCTTGCCAAGGTTGGGGTCGCGAGTTCGAGTCTCGTTTTCCGCTC
>CAKQRW010000063.1 GCA_934271655.1 uncultured Bacteroidaceae bacterium
GCAAGGCACCACGCTACACAGGATCATCATGCAGTTCAAGGGATGGGAACTGGCAAGGATGGAAGAGGTGTGATGCCGTAAGTAAGGCAAGAAAACGATAAAACAAGCAAAATCTCTTTGACAGTGCAGAATGACTGCACCAACAAGCAAGACCTTTGCACCCGTTAAATAATACAAGAAAAATGAACAAGCAACAACTCGCAAACAAGATATGGGCATCTGCCAACAAGATGCGCTCGAAGATAGATGCCAATGAGTATAAGGACTATATTCTTGGCTTGATATTCTATAAGTTCCTATCAGACAACGAGGTAGACTATCTCTTGAAAGATGGGGGGGGGGACTGAGGATGACTTGGTAAATCTTGTGGAAAATTATGAGGATGACAATGCAAAACTCATCATAGAGTATTGCAAGAACAACATTGGGTACTTCATAGAGTACAACAACCTCTTCTCCACATGGCTCAAACCCGACAGCGACTTTACTGTTGCCAACCTCAGCGTGGCACTCAACTCGTTCGACCGCTTGGTAAGCCCTAACTATAAGCCTGTGTATGACGGCATCTTCAAGACTTTGCAGGCTGGACTTAGCAAACTGGGTGAAAACCCTGCAAGTCAGACTCGTGCACTAAAAGACCTCATCAAACTTATCAAGGACATTCCTACTGATGGCTCGCAGGACTATGACGTGCTGGGCTACGTGTACGAATACTTGATTGGCAATTTTGCAGCCAATGCCGGTAAGAAGGCTGGCGAGTTCTATACCCCTCATGAGGTTGCCATTCTGATGTCAGAGATTGTTGCCGAGAGCCAGAAAGACAAGCATCAGATAGAAATTTATGACCCGACTTCGGGTTCCGGCTCCCTGCTTATCACCATCGGTAAGTCGGTTGGCAGACATATCGCCGACAAGAACCGCGTGAAGTATTATGCACAGGAACTGAAGGAAAACACCTATAACCTTACTCGTATGAACCTGGTGATGCGTGGCATACAGCCAAGCAACATCAATACCCGTTGTGCCGACTCGCTCGACGAGGACTGGCCTATCATTAAGGCTGGTAGCGAAATAGGTCAGCCGCTTTATGTGGATGCCGTGGTCAGCAATCCGCCATACTCACAGCATTGGGACCCGACAGACAAGGAAATGGACGCCCGTTTCAAGGACTATGGCGTAGCGCCTAAGAGCAAGGCAGACTATGCCTTCCTGCTTCACGAACTTCATCACATCAAGCCCGACGGCATCCTGACCATCGTGTTGCCTCATGGCGTATTGTTCCGTGGCGGCGAGGAGGAGCAGATACGTACCAATCTCATAGAGAAGAACAATATCGACGCTATCATCGGTCTGCCAGCCAACATCTTCTTTGGCACGGGCATTCCTACACTCGTCATGGTGCTGAAACAGCATCGTGCGAACGACGATGTGCTGATTATTGATGCCAGCAAAGGCTTTGTTAAGGATGGCAAACAGAACCGCCTGCGTGCTTGCGATATAAAGAAGATTGCAGACACGGTGCGTGATCGTAAGACAATAAAAGGTTTCTCTCGCACTGTCAGTCGTGATGAGATACGTGAGAATGCCTACAATCTGAATATTCCTCGTTATGTTGACTCAAGCGAGGAGGCGGAGCGGTACGACATTTACGCTACGATGTTTGGCGGTATTCCTAACGAAGAGATTGACAGCCTACAGAAATACTGGGATGCTCTACCGTCGCTCCGCAGTGACTTGTTTGTACCTGAGGCTGACAAGCCATATTCTCAGCTCCGTTCTGAAGACACGCAGGGCATCATCGAGAACAACAAAGATGTCAAGACCTTTAAGGCGCAGTTTGACGCTGCCTTTAATGGTTTCGCTGATGCTATGCACCGTCGGCTCATTGACAACGTAATGTCTGTTCATGAACTTACGGCTCAGGACGAAATTGCATTGGATATATTCAGCCGTCTCGGCAACGTTCCTTTGGTGGATAAGTATGCTGCTTACCAGGCGTTGGCAAACAACTGGCAGATGATTGTCAACGACATCGAGACCATTCAGCAGGATGGACTTGATGCCACTCGTGAGGTGGAGACGGCATACAAACTCGTGAAGAAGAATGACGAGGAGATTGAGGTTCCCGATGGCGTGAAGGGGCGTATCATTCCCTTTGATTTGGTTCAGCACGAGAAATTCCAGACTAAACTGGATGCCCTCAGCGCATTACAGCAGCGCATTGAGTCAATCAGTAGCGAACTGGACGAACTGCATGAGTCGTTCAGCGAAGAGGAGACGGAGGCTTACCTCGATAGCGAGAAGGACAATGCCTTCAACAAGTTTGCTATCAAGGCAGATGCCAAGCCTAAGGCGGATGTTGAGCCAGAGACCAAGGAGAAACTCAAAAAAATCGTAGCGCTTTGGGATGAGCAGACGAAGAAGAATAAGCAGATAAAGACCGACCGTCAGGCTCTCGTTGACAAGACCATTGAAGCTATCCAAAGTCTAACGGATGGGGATGTCGCCAAGTTCTTGCATTTGAAATGGGTGGCTCCTGTCTGCTATGGTATTACAGATTGTCTCCATTCCGAATTGGAAGCCCTCGAAGCCTCTGTACTTGCATTGAGTAAGAAGTATGCCGTCAGCTATCAGCAGATAAACCATGACATGGCCTCTGCCAATGAGAAACTATCAGAGTTGGTCGCTCAACTAACAGGAGATGAATTTGCTATCAATGGGTTAAAAGAGTTAATGAAAGGGTAAGTTTCTTGTTTGAAAAGAGATATCTGTATAATTGCCATTCACCCAATTGTAAATGTCAGCTTACTAATAATATGGCTCAGGTACAGTATCAAATATGTAAAAAGAAGGACTGATAATGAATGAACCGAAAATAAGATTCAAGGAATTTAAAGAAGGCTGGAAAAATGTTCCATTCGCCTCTATAGCCCAAAGGAAAGTTCCCTCAGGGCTGTCTGGGATATTGCCAGGTATTGAATATGAAGATATTATATCGGGAGAAGGAAAACTTAATAAAAATGTATATCAGAAGAAAGATTCTAAATATGGTAAACTTTTTTCTAAAGGAGATGTACTTTTTGGTAAACTTCGCCCATATCTTAAAAATATACTTTTGGCTGAATTTGAGGGTATTGCTGTAGGAGATTTTTGGGTATTACATTCTGATAATGTTGTGCCAAAGTTTCTATTTGAGCTTGTAAATTCGGACAGATTTATGACAGTAGCAAATATTTCTTCTGGTTCTAAAATGCCACGATCTGATTGGAACTTAGTTTCTGAAACTCTATTCCCGATGCCCGAAAAAGCCAAAGAACAGGAATTGATAGGCGATAGCTTATCTCGTTTTGACGAGCTCATCTCTACCGCCACATCTCGCCTTGCTTCCTTAAAGCAAGTGAAGGAAGCAAGTCTGCAAGCCATGTTCCCACAAGAGGGAGAGACTGTGCCTAAGATTAGATTCAAAGGATTTGAAGGTGATTGGGAAAAATTTAAACTGTATGACTGTCTTGAAATTAGTAATGAGAGAAACCAAAATAATGAATATGGCGTAAACGAAGTTCTTTCCGTTTCAGACGAAGAGGGTGTAATGAATCAGATTGAATTACTTGGCCGTAGTTATGCAGGTAAATCCGTAGCTAATTACAAAATTCTCCATAAAAACCAAGTGGTTTATACGAAATCTCCATTAAAGGCAAAGCCTTATGGCATTATCAAAGTAAATAAGGGAAATGTAGGTATCGTATCTGTTCTTTATGCTGTCTATGATGCAAAAGAAGGCATAAGCCCTGACTACATTCATTATTATTTTTCTCCGACGTATAGAATCAATAACTACTTACGTCCTCTAATTAATAAAGGAGCCAAAAATACAATGAACATCAGTGACAATGTAGCTTTGCAAGGCGACATCATGCTTCCAAACACCTTAGAAGAGCAGATGGAAATTGTAAAACTCCTCCAATCTCTTGACAAACAAATCACCCTTCAATCTCAGCGTTTGGAAAAGCTTAAACAGATAAAAGCTGCTTGCTTGGGCAAGATGTTTGTATAACTATCTAACGACATAATAATATGAGTGACAATATACAAAGTTTCATCAAGGAACTCTCCTTTGAAGAAGCATTGACAGAGCACCTGCTCCATCACGGATGGAACGAGGTGATAAAGAACCCGACAGAAGAACAACTCGTACAGAACTGGGCAAACATACTCTATGACAACAACCGTGGCATCGATAAACTGGGCGACTATCCGCTTACGCCGAGCGAGATGCAGCAGGTGATAGACCAAGTAAACATGTGCGACTCTCCTTATGCCGTCAACAAACTTATCAATGGCCAACAGATTAGTATAAAGCGAGACAATGAAGCCGACCGGAATAACTATGGCAAAGAGGTTTATCTTAAAATCTTTGACCCAAAGGAAATCTCGGCAGGTCAAAGTCGTTATCAGATAGCCCGCCAACCTAAGTTCAAGACAAATGAGGCAATGACGGGCGACCGCCGTGGCGACCTGATGCTGCTTATAAACGGTATGCCCGTGGTACATGTGGAACTGAAGCGCAGCCGAGTGGATGTGAGCCAAGCCTGCTATCAGTTGAAGCGATACACACATGAGGGAGTGTTTGCGAAAGGCATCTTCTCGATGGTGCAGATATTCGTGGCAATGACACCAGAGGAGACACTCTACTTTGCCAACCCTGGAGCGGAAGACCATTTCTCACCACAATTCTTCTTCCACTGGGAAGACTACAACAACACGGTTGTGAGCGACTGGAAACAGGTGGCAACCGACTTGCTCTCTATTCCGATGGCTCACCAGATGGTGGGCTTCTACACCATTGCCGATGACAAGGACAAGACGCTGAAAGTGCTCCGCAGTTACCAATACTTTGCCGTCAGCAAGATAAGCGACGCGGTGAAGAAAACCAACTGGGACAACCACCAGCACCGCGGCGGCTACATCTGGCATACGACAGGCTCGGGCAAGACCATGACATCATTCAAGTCGGCACAACTGATTGCCAACTCAGGCGATGCCGACAAGGTGGTGTTCCTGCTCGACCGCATAGAGCTGTCAGTGCAGTCGTTGGACGAATACCGTGGCTTTGCCGATGACCCCGACTCTGTGCAGGACACGGCTGACACGAGTATTCTACTTGCCAAGTTGAAAAGCACGGATGCTGACGACCGCCTTATCGTGACATCCATACAGAAGATGAGCAACATTAAGGAGGGCGTGGGCATATCGAAGGATATTATCGACATGATAGACAAGAAGCGGTTGGTGTTTATCGTTGATGAGTGCCACCGCAGTGTGTTCGGCAGCATGCTTATCAGCATCAAGAATACATTCCCTCGTGCATTGCTGTTCGGCTTTACGGGCACTCCGGTGTTTGAGGAAAATGCCAAGAACGAGATTATGACCGAAACGCTCTTTGGCGATATGCTCCACAAATACACCATTGCCGACGGCATACCAGACGGCAACGTGTTGGGCTTCGACCCATATATGGTGAATACCTATGACGAGGACGAACTGCGCGAGTTGGTGGCATTCCGTAATATCGACCTTAAACTGAAAGACCGCAATCCTGACGAAGAGCCGAAGAAACGCACGACAGAGGAATATCTAAAACTTATTGACAAGGACGAAGAACTTCAGAAGATATACAACCATTTTGTCTCTGAGTTGAAAATGCCAGATACCTATACGGAGAACGGCAAGAAGGTTCACGGCATAGAACACTATTTGCCAAAAGACATCTATCAAAATGACAAGCACCATTTGGCTGTGGCGCAGGATATCGTAAAAGGTTGGGACAGACTCAGCAAAAACGGTAAGTTCCACGCCATGCTCGCCACGAAGAACATACCCGAGGCTATAGCCTACTATAAGCTGTTCAAGGAGCATTATCCGTCGATGAACGTTGTGTCTATATTCGACAACAATATAGACAACTCTGACGAAGGCATCGCCCGTGAGGATGCCATTGTGGAGATGCTGAAGGACTATAATGCCAAGTATGGCATGTCATTCCAACTGGCAAACTATGCCAAGTACAAGAAGGATGTTGCCAAGCGTCTTGCCCACAAGAAGCCATATATTGGCATAGAGACAGACCACAGCAAACAGATTGACCTGCTTATTGTGGTAACGCAGATGCTCACGGGATACGACTCGAAGTGGGTGAACACACTGTATGTGGACAAGACTATGAAGTATGTTGACGTCTTACAGGCCTTTTCGCGCACCAACCGTCTATTCGGGCCAGACAAGCCGTTTGGCATCATCAAGTATTACAGTTACCCGTACACGATGGAGCAGAACATAAACGATGCCTTGGAGGTGTATGTCAACAGACCATTGGGCGTGTTTGTAGACAAGCTGGAGAAGAACCTCTCCAACATCAACCAGCGTTTCCTTACCATCCGTGATATTTTCCACTCTCACAACATCAATAACTTTGAGAAACTGCCCGATTCTCGTGAAGGCAGAAACATGTTCGCAAAATGTTTCTCTGAGATGACACATTTGCTTGAAGCTGCGAGGTTACAAGGGTTTGTTTGGGAAAAGAAAGTGTATGAGTTTCAGCATGGCGACACCTATACAAAGGTCATCATGGAAATAGACGAACATACCTATTATATCCTGTTGCAACGCTACCGTGAACTTTTTGAGGGTGGAACGCCTGGCGACCCTAAGGATACATGGGAGTATGCCATTGACACCTACATCACAGAGACAGGCACTGGCACCATCGATGCAGAATACATCGACTCAAAGTTCCAGAAGTTCATCAAGAACCTGTACATGGTGGGTCCTGGAAGCGAGCTCACCAAGTCAGCTTTGGAAGAGTTGTGCAAGACATTCGCCACACTCTCGCAGAAAGACCAACGCACGGCTCTCATCATTCTGCACGACATACAGAGCGGTGATCTGCATCTTGACAAGGGAAAGACCATCTACGACTACATCGCGGAGTATCAGATAAGCGAGTTGCACAGGCAGATAATGAATATATGTGAGGCGACAGGACTGAATCAAAGCCAACTCATCAATATTATGAGTTATGACGTAAACGAGCAGAACCTCAATGAGTTCAACCGCTTCGAAAATCTGAAGCTAACACTCGACTTGCAGAAGACCCGTGTGTTCTTGAACAAGATAACTGGCAGTGCCGTGCCACCCTTTCTTGTCATGCCAAAGGCAGACCAGATTCTGCGCAAGTTCATTCTCGACCCGATAACGAGGAATCATATCCTCCTCGCATTGGTGCATGATGAAGTGACCTTGGAAAATGCCGAAGACTACCATGAGGAAGAGAGAGATGCCGACAATACGCCACAAGAAGAATGCGAGGAGGTGGCACTCCATATCGACAAGATTAAGTTCCGTATAAAAAACATCTTGAAAGAGACTCTATCGGGAGTAAGCAAATATATGCGTCCACAGGACGAAGTTCTCGACAGCGTGTTCTATGTGCTTGGCAAGGAGTCGCTTGAAAGTCTGGACAGTGTAGGACTTTTCATCTCTCGTGCCTTCTCAGATCTGTTTGTCAAGAATGCTACTATAGTTGACAAGTTCGTTAGCTTCAACTTGTTGGTGACAAAGTTTGAGGCATACCTCAAGAAACTATTATACTTGATGAATGGTGAGGAGGTAAAACCTCGATACGAAGGACAAGATGTGACCTGGAAGGATGTTATCCACGCCGTGAGCCCATTATGGGCATTGAAGAACAATAGGAACGATGAATATCAGAAGTTGTATCAGTACTTGATGCTGATAAAGGGATGGCGCAACGATGAGTCGCACATATCGCCTACCGCTTCTGAACAAGAGGTTGACGCTGCCATCAAAATCATCGTCACCATGTACTTCTATGCCACAGGCTCTTGCATCACCGAGCTGGAGATGGCAGGGCATGATGTGGACGACGTTGCCAGGACTGCTCCATACATACTTCCTGAAGATAACGAAGAATATTCTGCTTTTGCAGCAGAAGATGAACTTCAATATTAAAATAATTTTGTTAGTGCAGATAGACTGCACTAACAAATATTACTTTTGCAATCGAAAAAACTATAATACAATAATTATATGGAGAAAGTAACTTATCAGACATTGGCAGAGTGTGAGGCTGCCATCAACACGCTGAGAGCCATCGGCGTAGCTATTCCAGACTGGATGGAAAGGCAACATCAAGAATTGACGGCCGCTGCAAATGCCAGAACTGTGGCAACAAACACAGACACGCCAATTTTTGACACGCTGGTAGCCAACTATCCTTATGGCAAGATGCCAGAGGAAAAGGTTAAATGTATAAAGGACACTGTGAGCCAATTACTTGAAGATGGAGAACATGCCGAGGAACCTGGCTTGCTTCTCGGTAAAATACAGTGCGGCAAGACTGACACTTTTGAGGACATTATCGGTCTGGCTTTCGACAAAGGCATAGACATCACTATTGTCTTTACCAAGGGCACAAAACCTTTGGCACAACAGACCATCATGCGCATGAAGAAAGACTATCGATTCTTCAAGCCCTCAGACAACTTGGACCAGAAGGCTACAATCAACATTTACGACATCATGAATGTGTGGAACAAATTGAAGCAAGCCAAAGTGGAGGGTTGTAAGACGGTAATTGTTTGCAAGAAGCAATCAACCAACATGAGCCACTTGATAGACATGTTTTCGAAGAACTGCACTTTCCTGAAAAAGAAGAAGGTGCTCATCGTTGATGACGAGGCAGACTTTGCGAGCAGGAACTATCGTTCGGTCAAGCTACAGGCATTGATGGATGATGATGGAAATCCTATGGAACAGGATGCCCAGACCGAGATGGCGAAAATCAGTCAGCAGATAGATGACTTCCGCAAGATACCCGACTATTGCCGTTATCTTCAGGTGACAGCGACACCTTATTGCTTGTATTTGCAGCCACAAGGAGAGCTGAATCTCAATGACAATGTAGTAAAGCCATTCAAGCCACGTTTTACCAGTATCGTTCCTGTCCATGCAGCCTATATAGGTGGTCAGCAATATTTTGAGGATTCGCGGAATCCTGATTCGATGTATAATCATTTGTACCATCAGATAGAACAGAAGTGCGTCGATGTGCTTGGACATGAGGATAAGCGATACTTGAACAATTCCGTCTCATCGGCCAATATCTACGGCTTGACCTATGCGCTCATATCATACTTCATGGCTACGGCAATTCGTCGAATCCAAGAGCGTAAAGTCAACAACAGGGACTATAAGACCAGTGCACTGATTCATGTCGAGTTGGACAAGAAAAATCACGAATGGCAAAGCCGGGTGATCAATCGTCTTATAGATTCCATCAAGAGTGTCATCGTGGATGAAGACCAGTCTGACCAACGAATCTGGACAGCCATAGATTCCATATATGACGACTTCGTAGAGTCTAACAGGAAGGGACGTGAAGAGAATCTGACATCTGTCGATCTGCCTATGAAAGAGGATGTGATGAACGAGATTCGTAACATCTTTAATCCAAAGAAGAACAACTACCATGTGCAAATAGTCAATTCAGACGAGCAGGTGGAGTCTCTTTTGGATGAGGAAACAGGAGAGTTGCAGTTGGACACCGCAGCCAACATTTTCATTGGCGGCAACATCCTTGACCGTGGCATCACCATCAAGAACATGCTGTGTTTCTTCTATGGCCGCAATCCTAAGAAATTCCAGCAGGACACTGTGCTTCAACATGCTCGAATGTATGGAGCACGTTCCAAGGAGGACATGGCTGTGACAAGACTTCATACCACTTCACATATCTATAAGATTCTGGTCCGAATGAACGAGCTTGACAATCAGCTCAGAGAGTGGTTCTTGGAAGGAAGAGACAAGGGCACGGACATGAACGCAGTGTTCGTTGGATACGACAAGAACATCAAGCCTTGCGCTGCACAGAAGATAAAGGCCTCCAACGCTTTGACATTGACCAGACAGATGCGCATGGTTCCAGCAGGATTCTGGACTGGCTGCAATACAGCCATCAAGAAGACGATTGCACAGATTGATGCTTTGATAGAGACTTCTCCCAACTTCGACAACAAAGACGAGAACGGCTTCTTCGAGATGGATTGCGAGACGGTGAAACAAATCTTGTTATTGATAGAGAGCACTTATGTGTATAAGGATAATGGCAACATTCATAACTTTGACCGTAAGAATGACATCAAGGAGATGCTTTGCGCATTGGAGTATTGCGCGAGCAAGTCTGGTGGAAAAGTTTTAGTCTTGCAACGCACTAACCGTAACATGAGACGACTCAGAGCTAACGGTGGCTATATTGACGCTCCTGATGATGGTCGTACAGATGTAAAACCTTCTCGTGATAAAGCCATAGACATTCCTGTTGTCATGCTGTTAAGACAGAATGGAAAGAAAAGTATCAATCCTGCCACTGGCGAGAACATAGGCTGGAACGATGCACCGTTCTACTGGCCTGTGCTAATGACACAACTGAATATCAATCCTGTCATGTTTGCAATAGAGCAAGGAAAGAAGAAGAAGACCTTCGCAGCGGATTCTTCGAACATTCTTGAAGGCATTGACCCAAATGATGTACTTGACATTACATTTTGTGGAGACTTGGAGGATCGTTTCGGTTCTGCCGGAAGTGAATATACTTATAATACTGTAAAAGATAATGATGAGGTGGAGGAATGTCCATGGGAGTCAAGGACTCTCAAGGAAAGTACTGCATCACGTTACATTGAGAAAGATGAAGACGGACAATGGAAGATAAACCCTGAAGTCCATTTCAACAAGCAGCAGTATCATGGACTTTACTCTCTGAATGACGGTGTGTTCCCATTTGTCCTCAAGCCTTATAAGTACATGTTGCTGAGAAACAAGCGGGATGCGAATGCTGACTTGATGCTTTTGGAGCTTTTCCCAACTACTATGTGCGAGACTAAAGCAGAGGGAAAGCTGGATGACAATGGCGACCTCATAGATAGAGATACCAAAAAGGTCCTGTTTCATGGAACAGACATCATCACTGACAAGGACATGAATAAAACTGATTTCACTGAGACTGGCATCACACAATGGATTCTGTACTATTACGTCCACAAGGTTTTGAAATATGTTCCCCACCATACAGAACGTGACGAAAACAGCAATTCTCAACCAGAAGAGGACAATGCTGAAGATGACAATGTGAATGAGTAACAATGGCGATTGCGATCTGCATATCTCTAACACAAAATTGAAGTGCTTAACCAGCAATAGCTCGTTATATAGTCAAACTGAAAATGGCATGAGAAAAACATTTTCTTTATCCATCGGATACAAGAACGCAAATGACCCTCAAACATATTCAGTTTGACTATAAAAATCTTTGTACATGACGAAGAAAAAACGTACATTTGCAAATACAAATAAAAGAACGTGATATTGCGCTGTAAATCAAAAAAAAGTAACATATGAGTAACGAAACAGAAAAACAGGACGAGGAGTTTGAGAAATTTCTCAAGGAGCGTGAAGAGTTCTTTGCGAAATATCCAGACTATCCAAGAGTCAAGAACATTGACAAGCTCAACCTAATCATGAGAAAGGAGTTTGCCCTTGAGATTCTGAGCGGCAAGAAGACGGTTGAGTTTAGGGCTTACTCGCCACATTACAGGCGGAGGCTCTATGACAAGGAGGCTGGTGACTACATTGAGGCGCATGCGGACGATGAGGAGCTGATTGACGGCATGCTGAAGTACGACCCTATTCTGCGCACGGTAAGGAGCATACACTTTCACAACTACAACAACACATGGTTTTTGGATGTGGAGGTAACGGCCAATGAAATATGCGTGGTGAACAGAGCGGATGTCGAGTTCTTGCAGCAAGAGTTCAATTGCCATGAGTTGGACGAGGAGCTGGAGTACTATGAAAAGAACAACATCGACGAGCGGCCGATGTTTTTCTATTTCGCATTAGGCAAGGTGCTTGACACCAATCTGAAGCCATAAACAGCATAGCAAGACATTCGTGCCATGCAGGGGCGGCAAACTTCATGCCAAGTCATGGCTGACAACACCAAACGTCTTTTCAGAACGCAGATCTTGCCTACACCAGGCAGGACGCAATAAAACAGAGAGAGATGAATACAAGGACATTTATGAACAGTTACTTAAAGACAGGCATTCTTCTATGCTGCACATGTCTTGCCATGTGTCTGCATGGCTGCAATCAGAATAATGAAACAGTCACTCGACCAACTGCAAATGCACAGGATGTCCCCCACCCTGTGCCAACAGTCTGCCTGTATACATTAGGAGATGTGTCGACAGAGCTGCGTGAAGCTATGCTTGATTCACTAAAAGCGCATTATCCCAAATGCAAATATATTGGCAGCATCGCCTTGAGTGATAAAGCCTTGACAAAAAAAAGGAAAGACCACATACGCTACAGGGCCGATATGCTAAATGAGGAACTGAATGCGCTCAAGTCGGATTCGACCATCGTCATAGGACTGACCCAAGCAGATATCGGACTGGACAATTTCCGCAATTACCCTCATTACGGCATAATGGGACGTGCAAGCGGCATAGGCTCGGGCGTAGCGGTGTTCTCGTCATACCGCCCTCATGGCTATGGACAACTGTTCAGCGTCATGCTACATGAGATAGGGCATTCACTGGGACTACGCCATTGCCCAGACACAAGCTGCATGATGCAAAATGCCAAAGGAGGCAATCCTTTCGCCAAGACAAATAGCTAGGGTGTCCAGTTCGTTGTACCAATTTTAACTCACTTTTTTAAGAGTTTTGGTTCGTTCTGTAACCCAGTTTTTGG
>CAKQRW010000064.1 GCA_934271655.1 uncultured Bacteroidaceae bacterium
AGTATCAAGGTAGGCCGCTCCCATATTTGTCGCACTCTCTATCGGTCATCTTTTCCTTCTGTTTACCAGTCACTATGTCCGCACAGTTCCTTCAAACAGAAGAAAAGTCTGCCTGGGGATAGAGCACGCCAAATATAAAACTAATTATGAGCACCTACTTAATAGAAGTATGGTGGTGAAGCCACAAGTCAGAGTATGAACCGTTCCACCACGTGAGCCACTCCGTCCTCCTCATTGCTCAGGGTTATGAAGTCGGCTGCTTCCTGCACTTCTTTGGCTGCGTTGGCCATGGCTACTCCGAGTCCGGCATACTCTATCATGCCTTTGTCGTTGTAGCCGTCGCCCACGGCTATGACCTCCTCCCTGTCTATGCCGAGGCTGGAGATGAGGCGGTCGATGGACTGTGACTTCTCTATGCCCATGGGCACGCACTCAAGGAAGAAGTCGGCGGAGCGGTACACGAGCATGTGGCCTTTCATCATGTCGGCTAAACGAAGCTCAAGCTGATGGAGTGGCTCGGGATGGCCCACGATGAGGCATTTGTTGATGGGATACTGCACTTGGCCGATGAAATCGTGATATTCCTCCACAGGCATCTTGTTGATGAATGCCTCATGCTGCACGTATTCATCATCTGCCTTGGTGGCGGCAATGCCCTCGCCCTGGTATGTAAGCATCTCCATGCCAGCGTCTTTGGCCTCTTTGTACAGGGTGGGCACGAGCTTAGGGTCCAGCTCCTGGTTGAAGATGGTCTCTCCTGTCTTGCAACTGATGATTTTGCCTCCGTTGTAGGCAAGGATGTAGCCGTCGTGCTCCGGCAGGTGAAGCTGCCTGGCAAGAGGCATGATGCCGTATGTGGGTCTGCCAGAAGCCAGCACTACCTTCACGCCAAGAGCCTGCGCCTGCATCAGCGCGTCGTGTGTCTTTGGGGTAATCTCTTTCTTGGCGTTGGTCAATGTGCCGTCAAGGTCGAGTACAATCATCTTGTATTCTGCTTTTTCCATATAATACTTATATATACTGCTTTACCTTACAATAAACTAAAATACTTTTTACCTTCAGCGTGTCTTTGCCAGATAGGTGCTGAGTGGCAAAGACGATGCAAAATTAGTGTTTTTTCTGCTATTGCACAAATAATTGATATGCGAGACGTGTATCTCGTTTATTATTGCTAACTTTGTCAGGAAAAACAATAACAATATGAGACAAATACTTTTACTGATGATGCTCTTCATGGCCAATGCCATAGTGAGGGCGCAAATGATTGAATTGCCAAATTTCTTTTCACATGGGATGGTGCTTCAGAGAGATGCCAAGGTTCCGGTCTGGGGCAAGGCAGAACCAGGAAAAAAAATTGAGGTGACCATCAATGGCAAGCACGCCAAGACTGTGGCTGATGCTGAGGGCAAGTGGAAAGTCTATCTGCCAAAGATGAAGGCAGGCGGACCTTATACCATGCTTGTCATAGCTGGACGCAACAGGGTCAGGCCTATAGCTAATGTGATGATAGGCGATGTCTTCCTGTGTTCGGGACAGTCGAACATGGAGCTGCCCATACGTCGCTGCATGGATGTGGTGGCTGACGACGTGAAGGATTATTCGAATGACAAGATACGTTACCTGAAGTTTCCTCATCAGTTCAACTATGTGCGTCCCAACTATGATGTTGAGATTTTGCCATGGCAGAACATCACTCCCCAGAACTGCGGTGAGGTGAGCGGCATATGCTATTTTATGGCGAGGAAGCTGCAGGCCAAGTATGGCGTGCCTGTGGGCATCATCAATTCTGCGGTGGGAGGCACACAGGTGCAGGCGTGGATGCCGCATGATGTGCTCGCCACATTCGACGGATATGCCGAGGAACTGAGCAAGCCCAAGTATCACCAGGAGAACTGGGTGGACTCGGTGAGGCGCGCGGAGAGCAAGGCTGGCATGGACTGGGAGAATGCCATGAACGCCAAGGACACGGTCATGGGCAGGTGGAACGAGCCAGGCTATGACTTCTCTTCTTGGAAGACTGTAGATATGTTCTCCAACTGGAGCGGCCGCAAGAATGGCTCTTACTGGTTCCGCGTCGCGGTGAGCGTACCGAAGGAACTGGCAGGCAAGAAGGCTGTGCTCAGGTTTGGCGCTATGAAGGATGCCGACACTATATATGTCAATGGCAAGTATGTGGGAAATACCACATATGAGTATCCGCCGCGTGTGTACAATGTGAAGGAGGGCATCCTGCATGAGGGTGTCAACAATATTGTGGTTCATCTCATGTCGCAGAACGGAAGTGGCAATTTCACTAAGGGCAAGCTCTACCAGCTGGAGATTGACGGCCAGGTCATCCCTCTCGGCTCTCAGTTGCAGATGGCTGTGGGGTGCGTCATGCCCGCCAAGCCCGCCAGCACATATTTCGTGGACACGCCGACGGGACTGTACAATGCCATGATTGCCCCATTGCAGGACTTCCCTGTGAAGGGCATGCTATGGTATCAGGGCGAGAGCAACCTGAGCAGCACTAAGACCTACGCCTCCATGCTTCAGGCTATGGTTGAAGCGTGGAGAAAGCAGTTCAAGAGATGCTTCCCTGTGGTCATAATGCAGTTGCCTGGCTATATGTCCAAGCATGACCAACCTGTGGAGACAAGCTGGACGCAGATACGCAACCAGCAGTATATGGCTGCCCATGGCATCAAGAATGCGGCTCTCGCTCCTACACTCGATACTGGCGAGTATAACGACATACATCCGCAAGACAAGAAGACTGCGGGCATGCGCGCAGCTCAGCAGATGAGCCGTCTGGCCTATGGCGACAAGGATAAGGCTGGCGATGTACCAATGCCAGTATCTGCGTGTGTGGCAGATGGCAAGGCTGTTGTCACGTTTGACGGTGTGGCCGATGGACTGAAGGCTTCGGCCTTGCATGACTTCGCTATTCTCGTGGATGGCAAGTACCAGTGGGCAGAGGCCAAGGTGACGGGCAGCAACATTGTGACGGTCACATTGCCTGCTGGCATGAAGGCCACGACTGTGCGTTACTGTTGGGACGACTATCCGCAGCCGTCGCTGTTCAACTCTGTGGGAGTGCCGGCTCCGCAGTTTGAGATAGAGGCGAGATGAGCTGGCGCATAAGATAATTTTGAACACATAATAATTCGAACATTTACTTAATAAAGAGATGAAAAGATTTATCCTCACATATGTTGCTGCAAGCCTGATGGCTATGCCATTGCTGGCTCAAAGCAACGAGAAGGCAGAGAACAGCACTTCGGTCAAGCCGTTGTTGAGCCGCAACCTTAAAGACTATGCCAGCGTGCCCAAGTTTGGCGGTTACTTCATAGGCAAGTACACATATTCCGACCAGGATGGCAAGCATGGAGGCAATGGCTTCAGCCAGCGCCTGATACGTGCCTATGTCGATGGCACCATACTCACAGATTTCAAGTACAGGGTGCAGGTGCAGGTGAGCAACTCCAATTTCCACATGAAGGACTTCTTTGTTGAGTGGACCAAGAACAAGGAGTGCATGATAAAGGTGGGACAGTTTAAGCGGGCCTTCCTGTTTGAGAACCCGTACAATCCATTTGATGTGGGGGCGGCAGACTATGCTCAGGTGACTCGTGAGCTGGCTGGCGTTGGCAATACAGAGAATGGCGTGGCCAATGGAGGACGTGACCAGGGCATCCAGGTGCAGGGTGACCTCTTCCCTGCCCAGAGCGATGGCCACAGGTATGTGCATTACCAGTTGCAGATGATGAATGGCCAGGGCATCAATGCCTCTGACGCCAACGCTCGCAAGGATTTTCTGGGCACGCTGCAGGTTCAGCCTGTCAAGGACCTTTATGTAGGACTGTTTGGCTGGACTGGCAATTATGTGAGCAATGGTGTGACGGTAGACCGCAACCGTTGGGCTGCTGCGGTGAAGTATGAGCATGAGGGATGGACCGCGCGTGCAGAGTATGCGCATTCGCAGGGGCATAAGATAAAGGAGTATGACAAGGAGACGGGCTCTTTCTCTGGCACAGGCCGCTCAGATGGCTGGTATGCCATTGTGGGAGTGCCTTTCAGCGACTGGCTGAAGATGAACGTGAAGTATGACGCTTACAGGGATCAGGCCAACTGGGAGTCTATGCGCACCATGTATTCTGTCATACCAAACATACAGCTTCATAAGAATCTGCTCATGCAGGTGCAGTATAATTATGTGCACGACCGCATGAGCGTGGACAGAGACTACAACGAGGTGTGGGCAGAGCTTTATGTGAGATTCTGATAAGCGCATGTGAGGTTTTGATAAGCTCATGTGATGCTCAGCATAGATGAGTCTAAGGTAATCATGATAAGTAGGTGCTCATAATTATTTTTATATTTGCCATGCTCTATCTTGAGGAAGGTTTTTTTCTTCTGTCTGAAGGAGCTATGCGGGCATAGTGACTGATAAACAGAAGGAAAAGATGACCGAGAGAGTGTGTGGCAAATATTGGAGCGGCTTACTTTGATACTATAAACTAATTTTGAACACCTACTTATGAATGATTGAAAGGACTTGGCCGAAAAGAAAGGTTCCTCTGGAATAAGCGTGGACATGGTGAGTGTTCACACTTATTCCAGAGGAACCTTTTTCTTTTTTATAAGTAAGTGCTCCTGTTTATGTCTTATAAGTAGGTGCTCCTGCTTGTGTCTTTCTGTGGGCTTGTGCCTTTCTGTTGGCTTATGTCTTTCCGTTGGCTTGGGCACAAGCTGCTGTCGCGTTTCGCTTATGGCAGCTTGTCCATAGGCGCGGCCGTGTAGTTGTCGATATCCAGATGATACTTCATCAGGTCATCCAAAGAATGCCTGAAAGCAGGGCTGTCGGGCGGCAGAGCCTGGCCAGAGAATTGCTGGAAATACAGCAGGCAGGCGTCTCGCCACCATTGTGCGTCTTTCGCTTGGCGCTCAAAGCGAGCCAGCTGCCGCTCATACACGTCATGGCCCACATATGGCTTGGCGGCTCTCCATGTGTCCACAAACTTGGCTGCCTGGCTGACGCCTCTGTCGTATGTGTAGCAAAGGTTGTCCCACAGGCTCAAGCCGTTGCTCATTGTGTAGTCCCAGCGTGCGTGGTGAAACCACAGCAGCAGGTTTTCGGGGCATGTCTTTATATTGTTGTACATAGTGCACAGCGGCTCCGGGTACTGGTTGACGTTGTCCGAGCCCATGTCTCCTGCCAGACAGGGCTCTCTATGGTCGCTACGGTTGAATCCGATGCCGATGCTGTCTGCGCGGTGGTAGAACTTAGGTAGCCAGTCCTCACGCCAGCCCTTGGGGGCGCACCATGGCTCAGGACCGTAATGATGGCCGCCAGCGAAGATGTGGTGCAGTCCAAGAGGCATCATGTAGTCTACAAGCGTCTCTCTGCTCTTCAGCAGCAGCTGTGTCATCGGGCGCACGAAGCGCTCGTCCTGGCTGTAGTATTCTCTGAGGAAGTCTCTGGCTATGCCGGCTGATGAGGCTTGCGTGTCGCTGGCCAGACGTCCGAAGGCGTACCAGTTGGCCATGCTGAGGTCGTTGCCTGTCCAGTTGCTGGCATCGCCTATGTTGGCCACGCCTGCTGCGCCGACGAGGTTCTGCCTGTCTTTTATCATGTCGAGCGTGTCGAAAAACTCTCGCCACATCGGGGCGAGGAAGCAGGTCTGTATGCTGCCTCCTGTGTATTCCTGTGTGATCTGGAACTCCACCATCATCTTGGTCTTTTTCAGGGCGAAGAACAACGGCGACACAGGTTCACGCGGCTGGAAGTCTATAGGCCCATTTTTTATCTGTATGATGACGTTGTCGCTGAACTGGCCGTCGAGGCCAATGAACTCTTCGTAGGCCTGGTTGGCGCGGTCGCCTCCCTTGGCTGAGTAGATGAAGGCGCGCCACATCACTATGCCTCCGTGTGGGGCCAGGGCTGCTGCCAGCATGTTGGCTCCGTCTGCATGGGTGCGTCCATAGTCCATAGGGCCAGGCTCGCCCTCGCTGTTGGCTTTCACAAGGAAACCTCCGAAATCTGGTATGAGCTTGTATATCTCGTTAGTTTTTTTTGCCCACCAGGCCTTGACTGCGGGGTCGAGCGGGTCGGCTGTTTTAAGTTCGCCAAGAGCTTTAGGTGTGGCGAAGTTGATGGATAAATATACTTTTATGCCGTATGGACGCAGGATGTCGGCTATCTTGGCTGTTTTGCGCAGCATCTTGTCTGTAAGCATCATGGGCTTGGCGTTCACGTTGTTGAGCACGGTCCCATTGATGCCGAACGCTTGGTTGAGACGTCCGTATTCGTTGTACTTGGCTGCCAGGCTGTCGGGCATCGCTCTCTTTCCTGTAGGGATGGCGTCCCATTTCCATATTGACTTGCCTGCATAGCCTCTCTCGATAGTGCCATCGGGGTTGTCCCAATGGTTGAGCAGCCTTAGCTCCAGTTTGTCTGCCCATGCAGAGCTGCACAGGAGTGTCATGGCTAAGATGTAAAAGATCTTTTTGAGCATGTGTGTTGTGATTGGTGGAATGTTGAAGAATTGAATTGTGGAATGTTGGGAATTGATGGTGAAATGTAGGAGTGATGATGGTGCGGTGTCGGGCATGTGGTGCTCCGCATAGAGAGCCTGTGGCAGCATAGGGCATGTGCCCTCTATCTCTATGTGGGCGTGTCTGCCGCGTGGCTCCTGCCGTAAGGCCAGTACCGGAGCGTGCGCGGCTTTTGCCCGCTATGTTCAGTCGCGTCTGAAGATGTCGCGTGTGTAGACCTTGTCCTTCACATCGTCCAGGCATGCATCGTATCTGTTGGCTATGATGGCTTGTGACATGGACTTGAAGTCTTCAAGGTTGTTCACTACCTTCGAACCGAAGAATGTGGCGCCGTCGGGCAGCGTGGGCTCGTAGATGACTACGGTGGCTCCCTTGGCCTTGATGCGCTTCATGATGCCCTGTATGGATGACTGGCGGAAGTTGTCTGAGTTGCTTTTCATGGTCAGGCGGAACACGCCGATGACCACTTCCTTCTCTGTCTCCTCGTCCCATCTGATGCGGTTGGTGTAGCTGTAGTAGCCAGCTTTCTGCAGCACTCTGTCGGCTATGAAGTCTTTGCGTGTGCGGTTGCTCTCGACGATGGCTGTCATCATCTGCTGTGGCACGTCCTGGTAGTTGGCCAGCAGCTGTTTGGTATCTTTGGGTAGGCAGTAGCCTCCGTAGCCGAAGGACGGGTTGTTGTAGTGTGTGCCGATGCGGGGGTCGAGCCCCACTCCCTGGATGATGGCTTTGGAGTCGAGTCCCTTCACCTCTGCGTATGTGTCCAGCTCGTTGAAGTAGGATACTCGGAGGGCCAGGTAGGTGTTGGCGAACAGCTTGACGGCTTCTGCCTCTGTGAGGCCCATGAAGAGCACGTCTATGTCTTCCTTTATTGCTCCTTCTTGCAGCAGGGCCGCAAATGTCTTGGCTGCTTCTTGCAGTTCCTCAGGGTCTTTGGCCTCTATGCGCTTGGGGTAGCCCACGATGATGCGCGATGGGTACAGATTGTCGTAAAGCGCCTTGCTCTCTCTCAGAAACTCTGGCGAGAAGAGCAGGCGTATGGCGTGGCCATACTTGTTGTAGAGGCTTTCTGTGTATCCCACAGGTATGGTCGACTTGATGACCATGACAGCCTGTGGATTCACCTCCAGAACTAAGTCTATGACCTCCTCCACATGCGATGTGTCAAAATAGTTCTTTGCCGGGTCATAGTTGGTAGGAGCCGCTATCACCACGAAGTCGGCGTCGGCATAGGCTGCTTTGCCGTCGAGGGTGGCTTTGAGGTTCAGGTCTTTCTCCTTGAGGTATTTCTCGATGTACTCGTCTTGGATGGGAGACTGCCTTCTGTTGATCAGGTCCACTTTCTCTGGAATGACATCTACTGCTGTCACCTGGTGGTGCTGGGAAAGGAGAGTGGCTATGCTTAGACCCACATATCCTGTGCCTGCCACGGCTATCTTTATGTCCTTGAAATCTTTCTTCATAGTTTTGTCTGTATGTAGAATGATGTTAAGTGGGTGCTCAATCTTATGAGCGCCTGGCTATTCTGCGTCGCTGACGTCCGTACCCTTGGCTATCTTGTCCATGCGGACGCGCCTCATGTATTCTGATGGAGCCATTCCGTACTCTGCCTTGAAGTTCTCCGTGAATCGTTTGGGGCTGTTGTAGCCAAGCGCAGATGCTATCTCTGTTATTTGCATCTGGCTCTGCTCAAGATATTGCTTGGCGCGCTTCATGCGGATGGTGCGGATGAATTCGGCAGGGCCTTTGCCTGTGATGTTTATGAGTTTCTTGTACAGGTAGGTGCGGCTGAGCGACAGCTCCTGGCCGAGCATCTCCACGGAGAAGTCTGTGTCGGAGATATGGTCCTCGCATATCTTCAGGGCCAGCTGTATGAATTTCTCATCTACCGAGGTGATAGTTATCTCGCTTGGTGTCACGTCTATCTTCTCGCGGAACTGCTTTTGCCTGTTTTCCTTCTTCTCGATGAGCTTTTTCACTCTCAGGCGGAGCATCTCCACGTTGAAGGGCTTGGTGATGTAGTCGTCGGCTCCAAGCTTGAGGCCTTCCACCTCTGTGTCGTTGCCTGTGATGCCTGTGAGGAGTATGACTGGTATGTGAGACCATCTGAGATCTGTCTTCACCTCCTTGCACAGCTCAAGTCCGTTCATGTTTGGCATGGTGACATCGCTCACCACAAGGTCGATGCCGTCGTTTTCTTGCAGGCACTTGAGGCCTTCCTCACCATCGTGTGCTGTGATGACATTGTATTCGCCTCTGAAATAGTCGCGCACGAAGCGGCACATGTCTTCGCTGTCGTCGACCATGAGCATGGTGAACTTATGGTTTTCCTCGTTCTCTTCTGTCTGCTCGTCGTTGTTGATGACATTTTTGCTGACGGCAGCGGCGTTGTTGTCGTCCACGCAGTTGCCCGGGTCGTCGGTGTGCTTTGTCGTTGTGTAGGGCTGTGCTGCTGCAGGTGTGCTCATGGCCTGTATGGCCATGATGGTGGAGTCGGATGGCTTCATGCCTGAGGGTAGCATGTTGATCTGGTGCAGCAGCAGCTGCGAGTTTCTCAGCAGGGTCTGCAGTCTGGCGCGCCTGTCCTCAGGCATGGGCTCTGCTACCATCTGTTGCAAGGGGCCTACTATGAGTGTCATGGGGGTGAGGAGCTCTTGGCTGACGGTGGAGAGCACCGTGCGCTTCAAGTCTTCGATGTCGTTGGAGTGCTGCCTTTCCAGTCGCGCTTTCTGCTCTTCCATCTTTGTGCGCATGATGCGTGTGTTGACATAGAGAGCTATTAGCACGCAGACTCCTATGAGCAGTATGATAAGGGTTACTAGTGAAAGTGACTCGCTCCATACCGCCTGGCATGGCATGGCTGATAATGCAGCCAACATTGTTGTGTTCATTTTGGTCGTTATTGTTTTTTTGAAGGCATGCGGCCTCTTTTAGGAATGAGGCTGGCGCATGCAGGTTAAGTTATACATTTATTTAATGTGCAAATATACAAATAAAAAATGTCATTCTCTTGTTTCGTGTCGGCTTTTTTGTCTTACGCTGCTTCTTGTAAGGCTTTATGAAGCTTATAATGCACGAAAAGTCCCACCTCGGTTGCCACGTGAGGAACCGTTCACGTGGTGGCCGAGGCGGGGCTTGTTTCGTTTGAGCGAGATTGGCTTTGTTCGTGCGTGCTGAATGCGTCTTATGGTCTCGCTCTATGGAAGCCTTTCGTCAGATTGGCTTTATGTGCGTGCTGAATGCGGAGTTCAATTCACTATTATCCGTTCTATCACCATTCCTGGGTCGAGTGGCCTGAGCGTGATGGTGTGGTCTCCTTTCTCCAGACAGTTGGCTTTTACCTTCTGCAGGTTCATGCGTGTAGTCTCCCATTCATAGTTCTGGTCATGGAAGGCGTTGACCACATGCTTGCTCGCTTCGTTGACGTTGATGGTATTGATGTTGCTGCCGTCAATGTCCACAGCCAGCCGCTGTCCCCTGCCGCTGTTGAACGGGAATGTAGGGGCCAACACTATTGTGATGTCTGTCGTGGCCTTGGCTTCATTAAGGGTGAAGAGGTATGTCAACGAGGCTCCGTCGGTGGCTACTGTGTAGGGCAGCAATGCCACTCCGTCTCTGCAGGCGCCAAAGTATGGGATGGTCTTCCATGAGGCTTCCTTGGCGTTCTCCTTCTTCATGTAGTCTGCCGCCTCGATGGTGATGGAGGCTTTTGGCGTGAAGGCAATGGTCTCGCCCATTGTGCCGTCTTCCACTCTCTTCACTTCGGGACAGCTGTCATGTAGAGGATTGTTCCATGAGCGGTAGCCGATATGTATCTCGTCCATCATGTGGTTCCACTTGCCTTTTGACATCTTGTGGTTGTATTCATCACATAGCTCCTTGTCGCGGCGGAAGCACAGCTCTACCCTGTCTGCATACTCGTTGGCGCGGCTGCTGTTCTTGTTGGCATAGTAGCGGTTGAGTGCCTGGGCGTAGTACATGTTGTACAGGTTGGCCATGGCGCGGACTGGGAAATAGATGAGCTGGTTGTATGTGTCGCGGCGGTCTACAGGGATGGACTCGCGGAGTATGGTGGCCTCTCTTTCCAGTTTGTCATACTCGTCGACTCTCTCTTTCCATTCACCTGAGAGAAGGTCGAAGGTGTTGGCGTCGAGCGACTCGGGGGTGCGGCGATGAGCATATTTGCATTGCAGGCTGAGCAGCTCCGCTGCTTTCTTGGCGCACTCTTTGCCCAACTGCTGGGCGCAGAACGACTCGGTGTAGCGCATCAGGTTGTCTGCTGAGAACTGCTTGGGATTCCATGCCATCTTGAACCAGAAGTCGATGGGAAGCTCCATGGGCTTGAGGTCTCCCACATTGAGAATCCAGAGCTTGTCCACTCCATAGGTGTAGGTCAGTTGCAGCTGTTCCCACATCCTCTGCACCTGCGACACATTCAGGAACTTGGAGTTGCGCGGAGCACCCACATAGTCCACGTGATAGTACAGGCCGTAGCCTCCGGGATGGCGCTTGGCGAAGACTCCCTGCGCGTTGTTCCCGTCCAATTCAGGCAGGATGCGCACATTGCCCCAGTTGTCGTCACACAGCAGCAGGATAACATCTTCGGGCACGTTCATGCCTTTCTCATAATACTCCTGCACTTCCTTGTATAATGCCCACACCTGCGGAGTCTCCTTGGCAGGCTTGCCTGTCGCCTCTTCTATCAGGCGACGCTGGTTGTTCACCACCCTTTCCAGCAGAGCCACATCAGCATGCTCGCCCATAGGCTCATCGCCGTTGCCACGCATGCCTACCGTCACCACATCTTCAGTATGGCGCATGCGCTCCACGCCGCTTTTCCAGAACTGGTCAAGCTCTTCCTTATTGGTGTCATAGTTCCACGCTCCGTGGCTTTTGTCGCGGGTCCATTCCTTATGAGCACGTGCCATCGGCTCATGATGGCTCGTGCCCATCATGACGCCCATGTCGTCGGCTGTCTGCATGTTGAGAGAGTCATCGGCATAGAAAGCGGCGTTCCACATGGCGGGCCACATGTAGTTGCCCTTGAGGCGGAGCACCAGCTCAAACACGCGCGCATAGAATTTGCTGTTGTACACGCCGCCATAGTTCTCTTCGACCCATCCCGACAGGCATGGTGCCTCGTCGTTGAGGAAGATGCCGCGATACTTCACGGCTGGCTCTCCATCGCTGTAGATGCCTTTTCTTATATATATATTGTCATGCCTCTCCACGGGCACATCGGCCCAGTCATACCAAGGGCTGACGCCGATCTGCTGGCTGAGCTCATAGATGCCGTATATAGTGCCTCGTTTGTCCGAACCGGCAATGACAAGTTGGCCGTCGACCATCGTGATGATGAATTTCTCATTCTTGCCTTTGAGCAGCGAGGCATCTATCAGCTTCTTCTTCGCCATCTTGTTTATTACCCTGCTCTTGCCCAAGGTGCCGATGCATATGGGGTAATCGCATCTGCCGCTGACTTTCTTCAGATCTTCTTTCAGATTGCCGATGGCAATGGTCACACCTTTCCAGTCGCTGTCGTCAAAAATAATGTCGCAGTGTCTGTCAGTCAAGCACTCTGTGCCATCTTCTGCTTGGAAGACTACGAATTGTTCTGCGGCAAAGGCCTTGGCTATACCTATAATGAAAGCCAGGATTGCAAGAATCTTTCTCATGTTATGTAGCATTGATGAATTTGTATTAGTGTTATGTAGCATTGAAGTTTTTATTGGTTACGTACGTTGTCGCTTTCTTCTTTAGTGCTATGTACATTGGCTATTTTATTATTGGTTGTGTGCGTTGTCGCTTTCTTCTTTAGTACTATGTACATTGGCTATTTTATTATTAGTTGTGTGCGTTGTCGCTTTGGTTTATAGTTTTGTGGCACAAAGTTACGTACATATCATGCAATGCAGTATTTCTCATGATACTTTAATTGTCATTGATGTAACATTGGCACAAAGTTGATACTATTATAGTACAAATAGAAAATAATTTCATGTTGCTGTCATATGTCCTTCTGTACCGGCAAATGCTCTCTCTTGCCAAAAACAAAGGGGAAGCGTCAGCCAATCCCAGTGCTTTATGTCCGCTATTCCATCTTCCGTTCCTTCCGCTTGTACCCTTCCCTCATCTCCCACATGCCCACTTTCCCCGTCCGGCCACTCGGGCATTCCATGCCCGCCATCCATCTGCCCTCCCAAACCCATCCCCAAACCCCGCCCG
>CAKQRW010000065.1 GCA_934271655.1 uncultured Bacteroidaceae bacterium
GAACATGACTTTTTTGCTGCAAAGTTATGCAATTCAAATGTGGTGGGAAAGTCGGCTATTTTCGGATGGTTACGATAAGACAACTCAGCTTTCCCATTCCAAGACAGAATCAGACAAGATGCTTTAAAAGAGAACCCAAAGCGATACCCGTATAAAATACAGCAATCATGATTGGCCACTTATTTTAAAAAAAGAATGCTTAAATTTGTATATTTTGTGAATTAGCTATAACTTTGTATCCGACTTCTGCGTGACGCACGCGTGCATGACTGGCACAAAGCGCAGGCAGAGGCAGAACTGACACAACAAACAAACATCTAATCAAAATAAAAACAAATGAAAAGCATCAAATTTCTACTGATTGGAGTGCTGGTAGCCATACTCTCCAGCTGCGGAACCACATCCACCGTGCCCATCACAGGCCGCAAGCAGCATCTGATGGTAAGCGACCAGCAAGTGCTCAGCCTCAGCAACGAGCAGTTCAACGAATACATGAAATCGGCCAAGGTGTCAACCAACAGCGCCAACACCGCCATGGTGAAGCGCGTGGGCCAGAGGCTCGCCTCTGCCGTAGAGACCTACCTGAAGAGCAACGGCATGGCAGACCAGGTATCTGAATACAGTTGGACATTCAACCTGGTGCAGGACAACAACGTCAATGCCTTCTGCATGCCAGGCGGCAAGATTGTAGTGTATGAGGGACTGCTGCCTGTCACACAAAACGAGGCATCTCTCGCCATCGTGCTCGGCCATGAGATAGCCCATGCAGTGGCACGCCATTCGGCAGAGCGCATCAGCAATGAGTACAAGCAGCAGTATGGCATGCAGGCACTCAGCGCCATCGCCCAGAGCGCAGGAGTCAGCACAGGAGTGCAGCAGCTCGGCACCCTCGTTGCCAATGCCGGCCAGAAAATCTTTACAGCTGGCTTCTCACGCAAGCAGGAAAGCGAGGCCGACCATATGGGACTTATCTTCGCAGCAATGGCAGGCTACGACCCAAGCGTGGCCACAGCCTTCTGGCAGCGCATGGCTGCTCAAGGCAACAGCAGCAACTCCATCCTCAGCGACCACCCTTCCGATGCCAAGCGCATCTCCGACATTGAGAAATGGATGCCAGAGGCCAAGACATATTACAAGCCTGTGGTGACCACTACAAAGAAGACTACTGCCACAAAGAAAACTACGACAACTAAGAAAAAGACCACTACAAAGAGAAAATGACAATGGGGCTGTGGTCTACCCTTCTCAGGGCTGACGCGCCACATGCCATTGCTTTCATATATATAAGAGACAGGCCGACATGAATGAAGATTCATATCGGCCTGTCTCTTTTTTCAATATCAGCGCCAGCTCCGTACCTGTTCCGCATAGCGACAAATGCATCACCCTTTATTTTCTCGAAATCACAGTCTGTCCAACCGAGCTTTCAGCCTCAGATATTCCTGGTGCAGGGCAAACTTCTTTTGGGGCTGCCGCTCTCTTGCCTCCCTCTTCCTGATGCCTTCCATCTCTTTCTTAACGGCTTCGGCTTCTTTTGTCTCCATCACAGCCTGGTGCAGGTCTGGCCTGGAGGAAGATATCTGTGTGGAGGCCACTTGGCGCACCAAAGATTCATAGAGCGAGTCCATGGAGGAGAAGGAGCCCAACTCAAGGGAGAGCTGACTGGACATGAAAGTCTTGATGACATCGAAAGTTCCCGCTTTGGCATCCTTCCACCGCTTGTAGTTTACCAATAGCCTATACTGCTCGTCACACTCTATTATAAATAAGGTGTGGCGTGGCGAAAGACTGTCTATGAAACTGCATACTTCAAGGATGTCATCAGTCTTCCGCTTCAACCGGATCCGCAAGATGTCTATCTCATGCACATCATTTCCATCGGCAATGTGCAGATTGCTTGGTGCCAACTTGTAGAGCCACACAATCTGTTCTATGCACTCGACAAACAGAGATTTCATTCGGGCGTTTGCCCCGAGATGGCTATAGAAAGCCGTCTTGGGCATCACCCTGTCGAATATTGTGAATGCAGGAAAGTTTAAAAGATTATCACTCATCATCTTATTATTAAGAATGTTATCAACTCGAAATCTTCCAGTCCGTTGATTTCTCCTTGCAGCGCTGTCGTCTCGCCCATGGAGAAGAAACTGTCGATGTCGTTCTCTTCCTTTATCTGCACGATGCTGTCGATGGCACGCTGCAGCAGTTCGCTGTAGTGCTCCATGTGTCGGCCGTCGCAGGTCTCCCTGTTGAGCATGGCGCAAAGCTCCCGGTCGTAGTCTTTCTTGTCCTTGCAGAGATGGCGCATCGTGTCGAGGAGTTGCTTCGGATGCAGATGGTCGCATATCACCTCGCCATCATCTGACAGATACACCATGTAGAAAGGATGCAGCAGGTTCTTCTTGTCGATGTTGACGGCATTGTTGCGATTCTTCAAGATGAAGATGACACCAGTCTTGATGTCGCCCTTGGCCTCTGCGGCGGTTTTCCTCTCCAAAAGCACAGGCGACGCAGCCCTTGCCACAGCACTCATGCCGAATGGAGCATGCTCTATGTCGGGATGCTCCTTGATGTACTGCAAGAGGTCGAGGCGAAACTCGTTCAATCCCAAGTCCATGATGTTGATGCCAGTGTCCATGTCCTCAATGTCGACCACCTCTTCCTGCAGATGTTTCAACTGGTTGCGACGATATTCCAGGTCACCCTTCTCACTCTCGCTGAGCAGGTTGTCATCGCCTGTGGAAGTCAAGACAGTAGCTTTCATGCGGCTTTCCACCCTACCCTTCAGTTTGATGTACTCGTCCAGCTCCATGTCGGGCCAATAGTTCACCAACTGTATCTCCTTGTTCTTGCTGCCTATACGGTCTATGCGTCCGAAACGCTGTATGATGCGCACAGGGTTCCAGTGGATGTCGTAGTTGATCAGCTCGTCGCAGTCCTGCAGGTTTTGGCCCTCCGAGATGCAGTCGGTAGCTATCAACACGTCTATATCATCTTTTATCCAATCTTTTTTTCCAGTCTTCTTTAAATCATTGCCATAGATAGTCGCCTTGCCTTTCGATTGTGGCGAGAAGAAGGTGAGCACATTGTTGAACGTGCACTCAAACTTCGGAATGGTGCATTTGCCCTCCGTGCTGCCTGTGATGAGAGCCACATTCAGTCCGCACTCCTCCTTTATTCTCTCAGCAAGGTTCTTGTAGAGATAGTCGGCTGTGTCGGCAAAAGCGGTGAAGACGAGCACCTTCTTGTTGTCCGCGTTGATGGGATGCTCAAACTTATGCTTCAGGTCGGCCATCAGCATCTGCAGCTTACTGTCGTGCCTGGGGGTGATGTAGCCCAGCATATTGAGAAGCGCACTCAGCCTTTCCTCATCGGCCACCAAGTCTCTGCGCCAGCTTATATAGTCCATGTCGGCCAAGCTTATCTTCGACTTTTTGGTGGCAAATGGAGCGGCTTCCTCACCCTCCAATTCCTCCGCAAAGTCAGTCGCATCCATCTGATAATAACATGGTTCCGCAGCCATTGACACGCCACTGTCCATGATGGCAGATGCATCCCTTACATTTTCCTCATAACAGTCGATGAGCCGAATGGTCTTGCCGATGTATTCCTTGATGCGCTCCAGAGTGAGGCGGAACGAGTTGACCGAACTCTCCAAGCGTTTCAGCATGTTGGTTGCCATCAGTTTGCGCAGTCCTTTCTCCCGTCCGTCTATCGACAAGCCCTCCCCATCGTAGTTGATGGAATAAAGGCTTTTGGCACTGTCGTGGAGATAGAGTGACGGAGTGTAGACGGAGAGATTGAGTTGGTCCAGTTTTATGGCTATATCCTTGAAGTTGACAGCATTGCCTATGTCTGTCAACTTAGGGCGGCGCGAGATGGGAGGCAACCGGCGCGGAAACTCGCCGATGGCACTCGTGTCGTAATACCTCACTATGTGACTTCGTGAGCGGGCTATGGTCACAGCGTCGAGCATCTGGAAGAAGTCGTAGCTCAGGCCGTCGAGCAGCCGCTGGGTGGTTCGCTCCTCAACAGGCAACTTAGCCCAATAGTTGTAGGCTCTCTGGGCATTGATAAAGATGTCGTCTATGCTCTTGCCCAGACCCAAGGCCTCATCAAAGACGGCGCTCCTTCCCTCATAAGCCAACTGCAGCTGGTTCTTCAGGTCGGCGAATCGGTTGTTCACAGGAGTGGCACTCAGCATCAGCACCTTGGTCTTCACCCCGGCACGAATCACCATTCTCATCAACCGCTGGTAGCGGTTTTCCTTGCGAGGATTTCGGGCAGCCTTCACGCTCTTGATGGCTTCCGTCGTTTCCTCGTCGTCAAACGGGTCAGCGTCCCAGTCGTCAACATCTTCATCCACGCTACCTCCATTGCGGAAGTTGTGGCTCTCGTCGATGACCACAAGATCGTAGTTGCCCCAGTTGATGTGGTTCAGGTCGAGACCATTGGTGCTTCCGCCCTCTCTCGACAGGTCGGTATGGAAAAGTATGTCGTAGCGCAGACGGTCGGCGGCTATCGGATTGTTCTTGTAGTTGGAGCGGAAGGTAATCCAGTTCTCGTTCAGCTTCTTCGGGCAGAGCACCAGCACGTTCTTGTTTCTGTTCTCGTAATACTTGATGACAGCAAGCGCTGTGAACGTCTTTCCCAAGCCCACGCTGTCGGCGAGGATGCACCCGTTGTATCGCTCCAGCTTGTTGATGATGGCGAGGGCGGCATCCTTCTGAAAGTTGTAGAGCTTGCTCCAGATGAGACTGTTCTTGAATCCTGTGCGCTCGTTGGGCAGCACATCCTCCGATATGTCCTCCAAGAACTCATGAAAGATGTTGTAGAGGGCGATGAAATAGATGTATTCAGGCGCGTTCTCCTGATACACGGTCTCGATATATTCCAGCACCTTGCTCGTAACGTCCTGAAACTTATCGTCGTTCTCCCATTGCTGGTTGAATATGTTGAGGTAGGTCTCGGCAGAAGGCGATGGCAGGACGTTCACCATAGTATAGACATCATCACCTTTCTCAATGCCAAGCTGAGATGTGCTGAAGTCTTTGATAGGAAGAAACACATGTTGCTTGCTTGGTGCATTGGCATCAAACAGAGGCAGAGTGGCAGTTGGCTCTCCGTCCGACAGATGCAGAAATCCTCCCATCCCCTCCTGCGAGGAGTTGGACTTAAACTTCACCTTCTTGCGAATCCAAGCAGCGCACTCCTTGGCTATGGCTTTCTGCGACAGCTGGTTGCGAAGTTTTATCTCAAACTCCGTGCCATAGAGGTTGCGTTCCCTGTTGAGCTTAGGGATATAAAACTCCCGCTTTTCCTTCTTCGTCTTGTCAGACACAAAGGTTGGCGAGGTGAAGATGAAGCGCAGTTGCTCCACCTGGCTCAGCTCCTTCTTCAAGGCCTCGAAGGCATAGATAGAGAACGAAGCTGCAGCTATGCTCACACGACTGTCAGTGGACAACCTCTCTTTGAGGTCGTCCACCAATCGTTCGCTGGTATTGTTTATCTGTTTCGGTAGTTCCACTTATCGCTAAACACTAAACATTAAAAAACACTAAGTAGGTGCTCATAATTATTTTCATATTTGACGTGCTCTATTTTGAGGCAGATTTTTCTTCTGTTTGATGGAGCTATGCGGACATAGTGACTGATAAACAGAAGGACAATATGACCAAGAGAGTGTGCGGCAAATATGAGAGCAGCCTACTTTGATACAATAAAATGATTTTGAACACCTACTTATACATCACTTCACCCATTCCATCAGGTCGTCATAGTCCGCCACCTTGTGGTAGTATATGCCCGAACCCGACAGTTGCTCGAAGAGCTTGTCGGCACAGGCTATCTTGCCCTTCTCTATCTCTCGCAAGTCGAGCGAGGACATGCTGCCCTTGGTCTCAGCCACGAAATAGACGTGCTTCACCGTACCCTCCTTGAAGGCAATGGCCCAGTCGGGAGAATAGTTGCCCACAGGCGTAGGTATATGGAAGCCCTTGGGCAACTTGGCATAGACAGCCACATCGGCGCTCGTGTCGAGGCTTTCCACAAACTTGCGCTCCACGCTCTGTATAGCCGTTCCGTCCGTGAATACATAGTCCACTATGCTTTTCTTGCCCTCGTAGGCCTTGTCGAGCGACGCATGCTTCTCCTCCGTGAAGATGGCGGAATCGTAGCTGCCCTCTATCTCATTGTAGCTGATGTGGTCCACGATGATGGTAGCCTTCTGCTCCAGTATCAATCGGCTCACTCGGCGGATAAACTCCTCGGGGTTCATCTTGTACATATTGAATTTGCTCGGTCTGATGTTTGTCAGGATGGTGGCTATGGTCTTGCGGGTCAACTTGGTGTTGGCGGCTATCTTGCCCAAGAGGTCATACTTCACGGTGCTCACCACGTCGGTCTTCAAGTCGTCGCTCTGCATCTCCTCCTGTACCATCATGCCCCGGCCTTGCGACATGTCATCATGACGCAGGTCATCCCTCTGCACGCCTCTCGTCACCACATAGCCCAGCCTCGCCACGTTCAGCTCCTTGTCGATGGCAACCACAGCTTTCTCTATCAGCTCCTTACTGTCAAAATCTACGGTATAGGCATACTTGTGGTTGATGCGGCTCCATAGTTCCTGAAACTCTTTCTTGCTGAAGTTATTGTTCAACTTGTTCTCCGGCGTCTGCGGCTTGCTGCCGTCCTCCACCATGCCGTCGAGCGCCTTCGGGTTCCAGATGCCCTGCACCAGCCTGTGAATCCACTTGCCGTAAGGCTGAATCTCCGTAGGCAGAGGGGCGAGGTTGCCACTGGCTGAGGCTGTGCGATATGCATCGGTCACATGATTGTCTGCATCAATATAGCTGTTGGCGGCAAGATAGAAGTATATCTTGTTGGCCTCCTGCTTGGTGATGCTGTGTCGGCTTCCGTCCTCGATGGTGAAGGTCTTGCCCTCGAAGTAGTCTGGGTCGGCCACCTTCGGACGGTCGTACAAGTCTTCGGCAATGTTCTTCTGCAGGTCGCTCACGAAGTCGGCGTAGCCTTCCGAGGCGATGACGGTGAGGCGGTTGATGGCGTGCACCTGTCCTTGCAGCGTGTCGGCATCCTGTCTCACGCCCTTGTCATCTACGCAGAGTCGCAGGCCACGGCCTACCTCCTGCCGCTTCTGCGAGATGCTGTTGGCTTGGCGAAGCGAACATATCTGGAAGATGTTCGGGTTGTCCCACCCTTCCCTCAGAGCGGAGTGGGAGAAGATGAAGCGCACGGGCGAATACGATGGGTCGAGGCTCAGGAGCCGCTCCTTGTCCTTCATGATGAGGTCGTAGGCTGAAACGTCGTCGCTTCCCGCACCCTTCTTCTCGTCGCTGTCTTTCACTCGCTTGGTCTTTGGGTCGATGGAGAAATATCCCTCATGGGTCTTGCCTACGGGGATGCTGCTGAGATACCGCATGTAGGCAGGGTCGTACATGTTCCGGTTCTCGTTCAGTTCGGCAAGATACTCCTGCTCGAATATCTCGCCGTAGCGACCGAGCTGGGCATTGCCGTCCTCGTCATACTGGCGATACCTCGCCACCTCGTCGATGAAGAAGAGCGAGAGGCACTTGATGCCACGGTGGAAGAGCTGGCTCTCCTTGCGGAAGTGCGCCTTGATGGTCTCTCGTATCTGGATGCGAGCCTTGTGGTCGGCTGTCACGTTGCCTATTACTTCCTTCAGCTGGAGGGTCACGCCGTTGCCAAACTTCACTTGGCTGCGGGCTGGGTGCAGACTATCTACTACGATGTCGGTAATCTGATAGCCCTTGTATTGCTCCATGAATCCCGACTCGCTGTAGAGGTCGTCGCCCTCGCCCAGTCTCTTGTAGATGCGCTTGATGGAGCCTGTGCCTTGGCTCTGCTGCTCCATCTCCAGGCGCACTTGCGGTGCCCTGTCCTTGGAGAGCAGGAGTTCGGCGAAGTAGATGTAGCTGTCGGTGCCCTTCAGATTCTTCAGTTCGAAGCCCACCACCTCTATCTTCTTCACCAGCTTGTGGTTGTAGGCATCGAGGGCATCGAGCACATACACCGTGTTGTGGTGTTCCTTGTGGGTGGCGGAGTAGTTGAGCGTGAAGAGCGGATTGAAGGCTTTGAGGGCTGTCTGCGTGGCGGTGCCTCCCATCTTCTGCGGTTCGTCGATGATGATGATGGGGTTGTTGGCGGCAAGCACGGCAATAGGCTTGCGAGAGCCAAACTCGTCTCTCTCGCTGTTGATGATGCGTGCAGCCTTATTGTTAGCACCCTCCTTCATCGTGTTGAAGGCCTGGGTGTTGATGATCATCACGCTGATGTCGTTGCTCTGCGAGAAGGTGTCTATATCGTTGAGACTGCTGCTGTTGTAGATAAAATAGCGCGCCTTCTTGCCATACTGCTCCATGAAGTGGTCGACAGTGATGTCAAAGCTCTTCTTCACGCCCTCTCTGATGGCTATGCTTGGCACCACGACGATGAACTTGGTCCAGCCGTAGTGCTTGTTCAGCTCAAACATGGTCTTGATATAGACGTAAGTCTTTCCCGTACCGGTTTCCATCTCCACGTCGAGCTGGCAAGCGCCGAGCTGGCAGCAGAGCTTCTCGTCCTGGTGGATGTTGTTCTCTGTCTGCACCTGGTGCATGTTGCCGAGAAGGGCGGCCTTGTCGATGGCAAGTCGGTTGTTCTTGTAGCCCAAGTCATCGTCTTCGTCATAACTGAAGCTGGTCTGCAGCACCTTGGTGTTGTGCTTCTTGCTGTATACCATATATAGTTGCCCCTTATCCATCTTATACATAAGGTTGGCTTGGTTGGGCTGTCCCTTGAAGACATCCACCACGCTCTGCACAGCATCGGTCTGGTATTGTTGAATCTTGAATTTCAGTTTCATAGTATTCGTGTTACTGTGTCGGGTGAATAGGTCTTGAAGATTTGCTCGAAGTTGGTGGCCGTGGCATCGCTCTTCATGCTGGTGTCACGGAGCACGGCGTAGGCTGGTTGCATCTTGGCGATGGCAGTCACCACCTCGTCGGTTACGTCTTGGTCGAAGCAAGCCACGAGGTAGCCTTCGGCAACATTGTAGATGGTCTTGCCTGCTACTTCTGTTGTCTCAATCTTCGAGTCGAGGGTGGCACCGAGTTCGAGCATCACTTGGAAGAGCAAGTCTTCGCCGGTGCGGTCGGACTTCACGTTGTCAACCTGAGTGAAGAGGTCGGCTTGCGATATGTCCTTTGGAGAATAATAGATGTTCTCCATGTTGGTGGAGTCGAGCTTCAAGACACGGAAGCCTGTGTCGAGGTTTTGAGTGGTCAAAGGAGATTCCTCCTTGATTTTCTTGCCAGCTCTTCTTATTCTTTCTTTTCCAATCTCGCAGATGTTCTTATAACCTGCTTTGAATGCTTCACTCTTCTCTTCGGTCTTCTCGGGCAGCTGAACCATAATGAACTTGCGATTGCCTCCGTCTTCGGCATTGAGCTGCATCACAGCATGGGCAGTGGTGGCTGAACCAGAAAAGAAGTCGAGAATGACATCATCTTCTTCAGAAGTCAATGAAACAAATAGCCTTAAAAGTTCTATAGGTTTTGGCGTTTCAAAAACTGCCGTTCCCCCAAATAAGATTTTTAGGTCATTTTTCGCTTTCTCATTTGTAGAAACATCTTTTGCAAACAAAATAGATTCAGGCGTGAGCCCCCTTTCTTTCGCGTTTAAATAAGTTTTTATGCGAGGAACTCCATTTCCATCTTTACCAAACCAAATTCTATTATCGGCTATTGCCTTTTGCATAACAGTTTCTGTATAAAGCCAACAACGTCCACTTGGCAACTCATGCTTTTTACCATTAGGAGCAATCAATGTATAAAATTGACTTTTTGTTCCATGACCTCCTTGTGCGTGTGCAGGATCTGATTTCCATAATCCTCTCGGGTCATTATCTGGATTTCCATAATTTGCCAAAGCTTTTTCATTCATTGGTAATAAATGAATAGAGCGTTGACCATCGTTATGACATTTGCAATAACAAAGAACGTAATCATGACGCGATGAAACTTCTTTGCGATTCTCTCGATTTAAACGTTTCTCCCATATGAAATTTGCAATAAAGTTATGTTCTCCAAACACTTCATCGCAAACCTTTCTGAGGTTCTCCACCTCATTATCATCAATGCTGATGAATATCACTCCATCATCGGTCAGCAAATCTCTTGCGACTTTCAATCTCGGATAAATCATGTTGAGCCAATCAGTATGGAATCTACCATTGCTTTCGGCATTGGTAAACATACGATTGCCCTGCTCGTCAAACTGTCCTGAGTTGGCGAGGTATTCTTCTGACGACTGGGCGAAGTCGTCCTCATAAACAAAGTCGTTGCCTGTATTGTAAGGTGGGTCGATGTAAATCATCTTCACCTTGTGGAGGTACGTCTCTTTGAGACACTTCAAAACATCGAGGTTGTCGCCCTCGATATAAAGGTTCTGGGTATGGTCGAAGTCAACGCTCTCTTCACGACAAGGGCGAAGGGTGGCATTGGCTGGGGAGTTGGCAAGGAGAATCGCCTTGCTCTTGTCGGGCCAAGTAAACTGATAGCGTTCCGCCTTTTCCGAAATAATGCTGTCGGAAAGGTTCTGCTTCAACTTATCGAAGTCTATCAGGTGCTTTACCCCCCCTAAATCATCAGAGGCCTCTGTCACGCAGTCGGGAAACAACTGCGCAATCTTCTGAATGTTGTCTTCCACGCCATTGGCGCTTTGCATTCTTAGCTTTTCCATTTGTTTGATCTTTTCTTGTTATACTTTTGTGCAAATTTACAAAAATTAATTAAGAAAAGCACTAAAGCGGCTAATTTTAACACTAAAAAGAAAGAGTAGCCAAACTTTATATAAAGAGTCCCCACTCTTGCCGTTGGTGCAGACAATTCGACATGTACGGTCGAAACGAATCAGTCCAATCCACAAAAAAAGCTCAGAAAAAGAGTCCCGCAGGAAGGCTGTTTTTATGAGGATGTCATGTCGTACGACATGAGGTGCTATGAACGTACGACATGAGGTGCTATAGTCGTACGACATGAGGGTGCATAGTCGTACGACATGACATCCCGTGCTTGTCAGGCAGTCTTTCCCATGCCTGTTTTCAGAACCAAACTGAACGAACGGTGAACAATAATAAACGAGGAGTGAATGTGGAGTGAACGCAAGCAGGTGCCCATAATCATTTGGCGTGCTCTATCCCCTGGCAGATTTTCTTCTGTTTGGAGGAGACAAGATTGTGCAAGCCAAATGCAGAGCGTCAAGCTCGCCCAGACGCTATGCTGAGGCGCAGCCCATCTTATTTAAAGATGGTATTGGGGCCAAACGCAGAGACATCTGCAGACTGTTTGGTGCGACGCTTCTTTTCACGCTGGTGCGACAGAAATTTTTTTCTGTCGCACCAGAAAAAAATTTCTGTCGCACCAGCGCAAAAAAGGCTGTCCACACAGGCTGTGGCAATTGGTGCCACGCACCTGCATGTCGGGCTGCCTTATAGCAAGCTGCATCCATGAAAGCAGATGCCATAATTCATGCTTGCAATAGAGTATCCCCCGCATATCCTTCTGCACCAATGCCGCACCATACAGGCCGGGTGAAAACAAAGCTCACCAGACATGTGCCTTTTGCCATACGTGCAATCTTTTATCACCACATTTGACAAAAACATTGTCTTTAATGATGCCTGATTGAAAAAAAAACTTTACATTTGCATTTGCATTCTCTTGCGGAAAGCCCACATGGGCTAAAGCGGGCGGGTGTGACTTTATGAAAAGAGCGTTTGCTTACGCTCATCTGCGACAATCGTAAACTTCGCAACTTTACACAACAGTTAGCAGATGTGGCAATGAGTGAATGCTCACGGTAGGTGTATCATATACCTGCTGCGAATGGCCGTATGCATGCCATAGACCTCCACGGTCTGTGCCATCGCATGCGCTGGCTCTTCGTATGCAGCATTATCATATGCCATGCGTGGGCTTTCTGCATTGTCCGTCTCTACTGTTGGGGCAATGCGAAGGCCTACGATTGGGGATGGGCAAAAGGCGAATCCCCACGCTTGAACCTGCATATATTTTGTAGTGTCTAAAAATCAAAAGGAACTTTATGGCATCAAGCGTAAATGATAGCATAAAGTTCCCGTTAGTTGCAAGAAATCAATCTTGCGTTGTTTCCTCCTAAAGATGAACTGTTTACTGCAAATTAGTGATTAACATCCATTAGCTTTGCTTTTGCGGTTTCAATTGCTGTAAGTTTCAATTCGTCTTCACCCTCTAAAGCATCCAATACTTTGTCGGCAAGCCAAAGGGTGAGCATTTCCTTTTCATCTACATTGAAGTACGTCGCCATTTGAATTACTTGGCTTCTCTTTGCTCGTCTGTCTCCACGTTCAATCTTGCTGAACATGGGGGTGTCTATTTCTAAGTATGC
>CAKQRW010000066.1 GCA_934271655.1 uncultured Bacteroidaceae bacterium
CTTGGCGGATTGACGTGAGGTAGCGCATGCCTAGCCCTGCAATGGCAAGAGTCCTGATTATTCAGCAGTCGCCAACCGGGAAGATCCGCTGACCGATTCTTTTGTCTCTTCATGTTGTGTCACCAAGTGGCCGCTTCGCTTGCCTTGGGCTATGGAGTCTATTGAGCTCCTGCTCATGAAGCCCGATAATAGAAGAAGCCCGGCTGCGCGGGCAGTCGGGCTTTTCCTAAATCTATTCTATTCTGTTTTTGAAGTTATTACTTGATAAATGGATTCTCTGTTGGATAAGGCAGGCTCTTTGGCTGGTTGTAGGCAATATCCTGGATGCCAAGATACTTGAACACCTCGAAGAGAGTCTTGCCTACATGCTCGAATGCTACAGCTCCATGGTGTGGGTAGCCCTTCTGCACGAGCACATGGCGATAGAAGCGTCCCATCTCTGGAATAGCGAAGATGCCTATGCCGCCGAATGAGCGTGTTGGCACGTCAAGCACCTCGCCTTCTGCGATGTAGCTGCGGAGGTTGCCCTGAGAGTCGCACTGCAGACGATAGAATGTGATGTTGCTTGCAGCAATGTCGCCCTCCAGTGTGCCGCGTGTGAAGTCTGGCTTGCCACCGTTCTCCAGCAGACGGTTCTGGATGAGCTGATACTTGATCTGGCGGTTGGCGCACATCTTGCACTGTGGAGTGTTGCCGCAGTGGAAGCCCATGAAGGTGTCTGTGAGCTTGTAGTCATACTTGCCCTTGATGTCTTCGTCGTAGATATACTGTGGCACAGAGTTGTTGATGTCAAGGAGAGTGACTGTGTCGTCGCTTGCGCACATGCCGATATACTCAGAGAGAGCGCCATAGATGTCCACCTCGCAGGCCACAGGAATGCCCTTGCTCACCAGACGGCTGTTCACGTAGCATGGCTCGAAACCAAACTGGCTTGGGAAGGCTGGCCAGCACTTGTCGGCAAATGCCACATACTGGCGCGAGCCCTTGTGCTCCTCTGCCCAGTCGAGAAGAGTGAGCTCAAACTGTGCCATGCGCTTGCTGAGGTCTGGATAGTACTTGCCTTCACCCATCTCCTCTGCCATCTCCTTGCATACAGCGTCGATGCGTGGGTCGTTGGCGTGCTTCTTGTATGCTACGAGAAGGTCGAGCTCTGAGTTCTCCTCAATCTCCACGCCAAGCTCATAGAGACCCTTGATAGGTGCGTTGCAGGCAAAGAAGTCCTGTGGACGTGGTCCGAATGTGATGATCTTGAGCCCCTTCAGTCCGAGGATGACACGAGCTACAGGAACAAAGTCTGCCATCATCTTGGCTACCTCCTCTGCTGTGCCCACTGGATATTCTGGGATATAACCCTTCAGGTGGCGCATGCCGAGGTTGTATGAGCAGTTGAGCATGCCGCAGTAAGCGTCACCGCGGCCGTTTATCATGTCGCCATCTCCTTCAGCGGCTGCAACAAACATGCATGGGCCGTCAAAGTTCTTGGCGATGAGTGTTTCTGGAGTCTCTGGGCCGAAATTGCCGAGGAACACAACAAGAGCGTTGCATCCTGCTTCCTTAACCTCTGCCACAGCCTTGAGCATGTCCTGCTCGTTCTCCACTGTTGTCTGGCAGTTGAAGACATCTCCCTTGTATGCCTTTACTATATTTTCACGGCGCTGTGTAGAAAGCGCGATAGGGAAACAGTCACGGCTAACGGCGATGATGCCCAGCTTGACTTGAGGAATGTTGTTACTTTGCATTGTTAGATTGTATTATATAGATGTTTTTTGATTTTAAGTTGCAAGTATAAAGTTTCAATATACCCAATAGTAGGTATTGCAAATGTCGTCATTTATTCTGAAACAGGCAAGCACTTATGGAAAAGATTTGAGTTTCGTCGTCTTTTTTTTTTCTTTGTTTGAGAAATGTCAATTTTGGCGCAAAAAAAGCTGCGAGTACTGCTGGTCGGTCCAGTCCAGTACTCGCAGCTTGTCTCATGTGAGTGAGAGCATGCCTCTGCTGCTGTGTGCCCATAGCCGTGCTCCTCACTGTTGGGTCCTTTGTCGTCTGCTTAGTCGAATATCATGTCAGAGGCAAAGTTGAACAGAAGGAATGCGGCAAGGATGTAGAGTGTCACGTTCAGATCCTTGTGCTTGCCTGTGAGCAGCTTCACCAGCACATAGCTGAGAATGCCGAGGCAGATGCCGTCTGCGATAGAGTAGGTGAGTGGCATCATGATGAGCGTGACGAATGCAGGGAAAGCTTCTGATATGTCGCCAAAGTCCACCTTCTTGAATGCGCTTGCCATCAGCACGCCCACTGTCACGAGCGCGCCGCTGGTGGCTGCGCCTGGGATGAGCATGAACACCGGAGCCACAAATATGGAGAGGAGGAACAGCATGCCGACAAAGAATGCTGTCAGGCCCGAACGTCCGCCCTCTGCTATGCCTGAGGCGCTTTCCACATATGTGCTTATGGTGGAGCAGCCCAGCACCGAACCTATTGTGGTGCCTATGGCATCACTTGTCATGGCTTCTTTGATGTGCGGTATAGGGCCATTGTCCTTGATGATGCCTATCTTGTCGGCCAATCCCAGCAGCGTGCCGAGTGTGTCGAAGATGTTCACAAGCAGAAGTGACATCACAGCCATGATTATTTTTGGACTCAACAGGTCGTTGAAGTCAAACTTGCAGAAGATTGGCTCTATGCTGTTTGGCGCTGACACTGGCAGCCATCCATCTGGTATCTGTGTCACACCCATTGGGATGCCTATGAGTGTAGATATGATGATGGCGTAGAAGAGCGCGCCTTTCACTCCCTTTGCCATCAGCACAGCGCTCAGCAAGATGGAGATGAGGCCAAGCACGCATACGGGAGTGAAGTCGCCAAGCGCCACAAACGTGGCGTCGTTGCCTACGATGACATTGGCATTCTTCAGTCCGATGAATGCTATGAACATGCCTATGCCGGCTGATATGGCATGCCGGAGGTTGGCCGGGATGCAGTCAAGTATCTTGTCTCGTATGTTTAGGAATGTGATGAGGATAAAGATAACACCTTCGATGAGAAGCACGGCCAGAGCCTGCTGCCACGACAGGCCCATGCCCTGGCACAGCGTGAAGGCAAAGAAGGCGTTAAGGCCCATGCTGGGCGCTTGCGCAAATGGCATCTTGGCCATGAATGCCAGAAGCAGGGTGGCTATAGCCGAGGCTATAGCTGTGCTGGTGAAGAGTGCGCCTTTGTCCATTCCTGTAGTGGAGAGGATTGAGGGATTGACTGCCAGGATGTAGCACAGAGTCAGAAAGGTGGTCAGTCCTGCCAGCAACTCTGTTTTCACAGTGGTCTGTTTGGGATCAAAGCCCAATAGTGTCTTTAGTTTGTCCATAATGTTTTTCTTTTTGTTTGGGCTATAGCTTCTATAGCCTCTATAGTCCTGTCGCAAGAGTCTTCACCTTGCCGTCCTCTATAGCTTCTATAGTTTCTATAGCCTGGGAGAATACTACAAGGGCACTAAGGTCTTCACCTTGCCGTCCTCTATAGCTTCTATAGTCTCTATGATTTAGTGGTAAATACACACCCCAAGGCTACTATAAGTAATTGCAATAGTCTTGCCACTCTATAATTTAGTGGTAAATACACATCCCCAAGGCACTGCTCTCTCATAGAGCGGCGCCTTGGGGATGTGTTATTATAGAAAAGTGTGTGTCATATCATTTTTTAGAATTCCGCAGTCTTTGGCGTGCGTGGGAAAGGAATCACGTCACGGATGTTCTGCATGCCGGTCACAAAGAGGATGAGTCGCTCAAAGCCAAGGCCGAAGCCGCCGTGAGGGCATGAGCCGAACTTGCGTGTGTCGAGATACCACCACATGTCCTTCATAGGAATGTTGCGCTCATTGATCTCGTTCATAAGCTTGCCATAGTCTTCCTCACGCACCGAGCCGCCGATGATCTCGCCTATCTGTGGGAAGAGCACATCTGTGCCCTGCACAGTCTCTTCCATCTCCTTGCCGTCAAGCACAGGCTTCTGCTCGTCTATCTTCATGTAGAATGCCTTTATCTTCTTAGGATAGTTGGTCATGATGACAGGACGCTTGAAGTGCTCCTCCACGAGGAAGCGCTCGTGCTCAGAAGCGAGGTCGTCGCCCCAGTTGCATGGAAACTCAAACTTCTTGCCGTCCTTGATGGCCTGTTGCAGTATCTTGATGCCCTCTGTGTAAGGCAGACGCACGAACTCGCTCTTCAGTACGCCTTCCAGACGCTCTATCAGACCCTTGTCTATCATCTTGTTGAGAAACTCCAGGTCGTCCTTGCAGTTGTCCAGAGCCCACTTCACACAATACTTGATGAAGTCTTCCTCCAGAGTCATCAGGTCGTCGAGGTCAATGAATGCCACCTCTGGCTCTACCATCCAGAACTCAGCCAGATGGCGCGGTGTGTTTGAGTTCTCCGCACGGAATGTTGGACCGAAAGTATATATCTGTCCAAGGGCAGTGGCACCAAGTTCACCCTCCAGCTGGCCCGACACCGTCAGCGATGTCTGCTTGCCAAAGAAGTCGTCGTCATATATGATTGAGCCGTTCTCGTCCTTCTTCAGGTCGTAGAGGTTCTTTGTTGTCACCTGGAACATCTGTCCTGCTCCCTCGCAGTCTGAGGCTGTGATGATAGGAGTGTTGAAATAGAAATATCCGTGCTGGTGGAAGTATGTGTGGATGGCCATGGCCATGTTGTGCCTGATGCGCATCACTGCGCCAAACGTGTTGGTGCGCAGACGCATGTGGGCATGCTGGCGCATGTACTCAAACGACTGTCCCTTCTTCTGCATTGGATAGTCGGCTGGACAGTCACCAAACACCTTGATGCTCTCAGCCTGCACCTCTACGCTCTGTCCTGCGCCGATAGACTCCACCATCTTGCCTGTCACGCCGATGCATGCGCCAGTGGTTATGAGCTTCATTGTTTCGGGGTCGAACTTCTCCACATCGGCAACAATCTGCACGTTCTTGATAGTCGAGCCGTCATTGAGGGCGATGAAGTTTACAGCCTTGCTGCCGCGCTTTGTGCGCACCCATCCCATCACTGTGACCTCTGCGCCAAAATCCTTGCGTTCCAGCAGGTCTGCTATTTTCGTTCTTTTCATTGTGTTTGCAGTGTGTTAATATTAAATGGTGGAACATGTTCCGCTCCACCATCATGTGTTGTCTTAATAAAGTCTGTCCATTCGTTATTCGTAGCTGCCCATATGGAGCATAGCCACCTCCTGCTCTGTGAGGAAACGCCAGTCGCCGCGCTTGATGCCCTTCTTTGTCAGGCCTGCAAACATCACGCGGTCAAGCTTGCACACCTTGTAGCCCAGGCTCTCGAAGATGCGGCGCACGATGCGGTTCTTGCCAGAGTGAATCTCTATGCCCACCTGCTTGCGGTCTGTCTCTGATGCGTAGCTGATGGCATCTGCCTTGATGTCGCCATCTTCCAGAGTGATGCCCTCTGCTATCTGCTTCATGTCTGCCGCAGTGCAGTTCTTGTCAAGAAAGACGTGGTATATCTTCTTCTTCAGGAACTTAGGATGTGTCAGCTTTGAGGCCAGGTCACCATCGTTGGTGAGGAGAAGCACACCTGTGGTGTTGCGGTCCAGACGGCCTACTGGGTATATGCGTTCGCGGCAGCAGTTCTTCACCAGTTCCATCACTGTCTTGCGCTGCTGTGGGTCGTCAGATGTTGTCACATAGTCCTTTGGCTTGTTGAGGATGACATACACCTTCTTCTCTATGCTTACAAGCTGGTCGTGGAAATGCACCTGGTCTGTTCTCTGCACCTTGGTGCCAAGTTCTGTGACTACCTGTCCATTGACAGACACCACTCCTGCCTGGATATACTGGTCTGCCTCACGGCGTGAGCACACACCGGCATTGGCCAGGAACTTGTTGAGGCGGATTGGAGCGTTGGGATCCTCAAGATACTCCTTGTACTCAATCTGCTTCTTCATGCTGTACTTGGCGTTAGGGTTGTAGTCTGCTGTACGCTGGCGGTTGTTGTATCCGCCGCGGTTGTTGTTGTATCCGCCACGGTTGTTGTTGTATCCGCCGCGGTTGTTGTTGTATCCGCCACGGTTGCTGTTGTATCCACCCTGACGCTGCTGGTATCCACCCTGGCGCTGCTGGTATCCGCCTTGGCGCTGCTGGTATCCTCCCTGGCGTGGCTGATAGCCTCCCTGGCCTGTTGCTCCTTCTTCACCAGAGTTGTTGGTGTTGTTGTAACTGCGGTTGTTGTTGTATCCGCCGCGGTTGTTGTTGTATCCTCCACGGTTGTTGTTGTATCCGCCGCGGTTGTTATAGCCGCCATTATTGTAGCCACCATTGTTGTAGCCGCCTTGGCGCTGCTGGTAGCCTCCCTGGCGTGGCTGGTAACCACCCTGGCGTGTGCTTCCCTCATCGTCAGCCGATGAAGAGTAAGCGCCTCCAAATCCGCTTGGGCGGAAACCACGCTCATTTTGTGAGCCGTTCGAACTGTATGCTGCGCGCTCGCCTCTGTTGAAGCGTGGGCGCTGAGGGCGGTTTCCATCACGGTTGTAAGATGGACGATAACCCTCGCGGCTTGTTCCATTCTCGTTCTTGTCGCTTGTTGCAGGAGCCTTGTCCTGCCATTCGTCAAATTCAGACATAATTTCTAAAGGTTGTTGCTAAAAATAAACTGTTGTTCTTATCTGTATTTAAGTGGGTGTTCACACTAGATGCCGTCATGCTGGTGCTTCCTGACACTTCAGCTCTGCTTACATTCCTGTGTATGTATGTGGCGTGATGGCTCTCAGTTCCTCCTTCACGCTGTCGCTCACTTCCAGAGTGTCTATGAAGTTGCTGATGCTCTCGGCTGTAATGGCTGAGTTGGTGCGTGTCAGCGCCTTCAGTGCCTCGTATGGATGTGGGTAAGCCTCGCGGCGCAGGATGGTCTGTATGCCTTCTGCGCACACAGCCCAGCAGTTGTCAAGGTCGCGGAAGATGGCCTCCTTGTTGAGAAGCAGCTTGCGCAGTCCCTTCAGCGTCGACTGTATGGAGATGACCATGTGGCCCATTGGCACACCCACGTTGCGCAGCACGGTTGAGTCTGTCAGGTCACGCTGCAGACGGCTCACTGGCAGTTTCTGTGAGAGGAATGCCAGCACGGCGTTGGCCATGCCAAGGTTGCCTTCCGAGTTCTCAAAGTCAATGGGGTTGACTTTATGTGGCATGGCAGATGAGCCCACCTCGCCGGCCTTGATCTTCTGCTTGAAGTATTCCATGGACACATACATCCAGAAGTCGCGGTCAAGGTCGATGATGATAGTGTTGATGCGCTTCATCGCGTCAAAGATGGCACCGAGGTTGTCATAGTTGCTTATCTGTGTGGTCCACTGCTCGCGCTCCAGTCCGAGTTTCTCGCTCACAAACTTGTTGCCGAAAGCTTTCCAGTCATATGATGGATAGGCCACGTGGTGTGCGTTGTAGTTGCCTGTGGCTCCGCCAAACTTGGCTGTTATCTTGCAGGCCTTAAGCTGGTTGAGCTGTTCGGTGAGACGGTACACATACACCATCACCTCCTTGCCGAGTCTGGTTGGCGACGCTGGCTGTCCATGTGTCTTTGCCAGCATTGGGATGTCCTTCCACTCGTCGGCATATTCCTGGAGCTGCGCTATCAGCTCCTCCACCTGCGGGTAGAGCACGTCGTGCAGTGCGTCCTTGACAGAGAGTGGCACTGATGTGTTGTTTATATCTTGGCTTGTCAGTCCGAAATGTATGAATTCCTTGTACTCGTCAAGGCCGCCTATCTTGTCCAGCTCCTCCTTGATGAAATATTCCACAGCCTTCACGTCGTGGTTGGTCACCTTCTCTATGTCCTTCACTCTCTGAGCGTCAGCCTCGCTGAAGTTGCGGTAGATGTCTCGAAGTCTTTCGAAGAGGGCATGGTCGAAGCTGGCGAGCTGTGGAAGGGGCAGCTCACACAGAGTGATGAAATACTCTATCTCCACTCTCACGCGATATTTGATAAGTGCGTATTCAGAAAAATAGGAAGCCAGACTGCTTGTCTTGCCTCTGTAGCGGCCATCGATAGGCGAAACCGCTGTCAGTTCATCTAACATCATCTTTTCTATATATGTTTTTTTGGTTTGTCAAAATGGTCTTAATTACTGTAGCTATCTTTTTTGCGTAACACTGAGACAATCTCAAGCGCATGCACGTGTGTGTATATTATATATATGTATTTATCCTGCCGCGTCGTCCAGACGCCATCTGGGGTTGCAATGCTTAACGGTGTGCAAATGTATGAATTTTCTCAGACATTCAAGTGCTTGACTGCGCTTTTTTCGCAAAAAACTCTATTTTTACTTCTTTTCATCCTTCTCCAGTGCCGAAATTCGAAACACAGTGTACACTTCTGTCACCACAAACACCACAAATGTAACCAGCCAAGAGGCTGGGGCCACATACAGTCCGAAGTAGAATCCCTGCGGAGTGTTCATCAGCAGCGCAGTCACAGCCAGCGCCACAGTGCCTATCACCTGTTGTCTGTACAGACGTCTGAGCGTCAGTTCTTTGGGGTCCATGGGTGAGTATTTCTCATATGGTGGTGTGCGCAGGAGCCTCCCTGCGGCAAACAGCACGGTGCCTATGACAAACAGCACCTGTGCCACGCCTCTCATGGGCAACCATGTGGCAGCTCCTATTGCCAAAATCGTCTCGCCTGCTATCTCAGCGAATCCCAGTATCTTGTCTTTTCTTGTCATCGTCTTATGTCCTTCATGTTTCTCTATGTATATGTAAGCGCTCGTTCTTTCTTTGCCGCACGGCAGTAAATGAAAGCTTGCACCTGGCTCCATTACAGCCAGAGTAGTGGGTACGGCGTCTCATCGCGCGGAGGCAAGCTGATGCTTGTCATCCTGTCGGCAGAAATCGGTAGCATCCTTGGCTTATTATGCTGTGAGACACCGCATCTGCTGTTTTTCTTGACATGTGGGAGCAGCCTGTCTTGAAATAATTATGAGCACCTGCTCCATGCACTCAGTTGTCCATTTATGTTTGGTGCCCATGACGCGCGTCTATTTGTCGTTCGCCGATTCCTCTATGATGAAGATGTCCTCATCATCGGTCTTCATGTAATATCTGCTGCGTGCCACGTCCTTCACGGCATCATCGTCATGCCTCAGGGCGTTGAGCGTCTTCTTGTCCTCTTCAAACTTGCGGTTGTACTCGTCAATCTCAGCCTTTAGCTTGGATATCTCCTTCTTCTGTTCCATGCGGTTTATCCAGCTGCTGTCGCCCACGAAGGTGGACACGCCGACAAATACAGCCAGCGCCACAATGTATCTCAGCTTGAAGAGCCAGTACTTTATGTCATGATCTTTCATTAGGCAAGAGTTTTTATATACGTGTGTCGTTATCTATTGTGCATAATCTTTCATGAATATCGCACCATGGTAGTGATGCGCCATTTCCAGCAAGGCACCATCTGCGGTGCGCTTTGTGTATGGTGCTCATCTATGGTGCATAAGTGCCACAAAGTTAAGGAAAATAATTACCTCAGCCAAGTTTATTTGCTCATTTTAATCTTTATAACATTATTTTCTTTGCTCATGTCATGGGAGATGTCTAATTTTGCATCGTTTTTTTATAAGACATGCATATTCATATTATGTTATAACACGCAAAATACAAAACATGAAGACAAGATTCATCAAGTTCATTCTTGCAGCCATCATCCTCATGGCTGCCCCCGCAGCCGCCAACGCACAGCTTGGCGACATTCTCAGCGCCGCAAAGCAGGCTCTTGGCAAGAACTCTACCGCCAGCACTATCACAGATGCTGTGGCCAATATCCTTGGCACCGACAAGGTCACACAGAGCAAGCTTGTAGGCACCTGGACTTATTCAGCCCCATGTGTCGTGCTCGACAGCGAAGGCACACTCAACAAGATAGGAGGCACAGTGGTGTCAAGCAAGATAGAGAAGACTCTGCAGACAGGCCTGACTAAGGCTGGCATCAAGGCTGGAGCGCTCTCTGTCACATTCAGCAAGGACAGCACCTTCACCTTTGTTTCCAACAACCGCTCTTTCCCTGGCACATACCAGATTGACGGTTCTGATGTTATCCTCACATTCACACGCACAGGCAAGTCGGTTGCTGTTAACACTAAGATTACGTCTGGCTCCCTTCAGATGGCTATGGATGCCACAAAGATGCTCACTATTGTCAGCAACATCACGACCAAGGCTTCTGCCTACTCTTCGCAACTCAAGACTGTCTCAACCCTTCTCAGCAAGTACAAGGGACTGCACCTTGGATTGAAATACAGCAAGAAGAAATGACTCTGATGCCCTGTGCAAGGTGCGCTTATCTAACATATACTTGCTGGATAGCGCGCCACGTAGAGTCTGGGTACGCATAGCCTGAGGTTGTCCTTGGGATATGATAGCGGATGTCAAAATGAGCCTCGCCCTCAGGGCGAGGCTCATTTCACTCTCACAGTGACCCCATTCTTCAGCCTCTCTTTCCACATCTCCGATTCCTGCGCCCATTCCGTGCCGTTCTTCGGGCCGTCCTCTTCCATAGCGGCGCAGAAGCTTAACCAGTACTTAAGTTTTCCGTCAGCGTCTCCTTTTATGGCCAGCAGATAGTTGAGGTCATCCTCGCTGATGCTCTCCACATATTGCTCTGGCACATACACAGCCAGACCGACAGCCTCAGGAGCCCATATCTTTTTCTTTCCCATGTCGGGATAGTCGCAGCCCCACGACACAGCCAGTCCGTCTTTTCTCACGAACCCCGAGGGCTGGTGGCCTCTTCTCACCGAATCCTCTGCCGTCACTCCTACCTTCTGCACGCCTGTGCACATCACCTTGTCCTTCTTGCTCGCATACACCTCCACCATCATGTCTCTATGGTGGGCGCACAGCGTGTATCTCTGCCTCAGGTCGTATCTGCAGCCTTCGCCATCGCCTGTCCCCAGGTCATACACCTCCACCACTGTTCTTAGCGGACCTGTCGTCACCACCCTCTGTCCTCTCACAGCCACATCGGTCCAGTTGGCCGGACTGCTGTCTGTCCAGTCCTTGAGCGTTCCGCAGCCTATGGCGCCTCCTGCCCACAGCACGTCTACCCCGTAGCCTTCCTTCAGTTGTTCTGCCGTGGTGTAAAACTGTGTGGTGGGCAACTCTATCCTCCTCTGTTTTTTGCCATACAGGTCTATGTTCTGCCGGTGGTCGAAATAGATGCGGTAGCCCACTATGTCCGATTCTACTGTCACCCCGTGCATGTATATGTCGTTGAACACGTTGCTGCTGCCTGGCGCCTCCACTCTCAACACGTCAGGGTGCTTGTCGGCTTTGTCTCTCAATTGCAGGGCGGTGTATATGAATGCCGCTTCGCCTCCCGTCTCGCTTTCAGGAGCAGGCGCACTCTTCTTTCCTCTCAGCGACAGCACATATGTCTTCGTCTCGCCAGCCTTCACGTCTGCAAGGAAAAAAGCCTCGTCCGCTTCCCTGTCACCGTCCATGTCGTCCAGTTGCACAGGCACCTTGGCTCCGCTGGCTGCGTCCACAGCCTCCGCATGCGTCACCTCCCATCCGAGATGCTTCAGCGGCTTGCATTCCTTTATAGCCACAGCCACAGGCTCGGCTTCTCTGTCCTTGTCGCTGGCGTTGCTCACTGCTACGGTTACTCTCTTCTCTTGTCCCATGGCTCCTGCTGTCCATGTCCATGCGCACAGGGCGCATGCTAATATGCTTGTTATCTTCATGATGTATGGCTTGTATGATGCCTTTCTTTAGTGATGATTACTTTTAAGTAGGTGCTCATAATTATTTTTATATTTGGCGTGCTCTATCTTGAGGCAGATTTTTCTTCTGTTTGAAGGAACTATGCGGGCATAGTGACTGATAAACAGAAGGAAAATATGACCGAGAGAGAGTGCGACAAATATGAGAGCGACTTACTTTGATATTATAAAATAATTTTGAACACCAACTTACCACTTGATGAATCTTTGCAACTTTGGTTTCAAGTCCTCATGCTTGGAATAATCGAACATCAAACATTTATTAGCTTCCTTAAAAGGTATGACTGCATGGTATTCGCCTGCAACAAAGCAATCAATCTGATAAGGATGATATGTCAAGACTATGCCTTCTGGCAGTACGGCAAAGTGAGTCAAAGGAAAATCCTTCTCGGTAAACGCCTTTTCGTTGTAACCATTCCATCCCGCCCAATCATCGCAAGAATAATTATGTACAAGAATTGACCGCATTACATCGTCCATACCGCTTGTATCAAACATTGGACAATGGAAAGAGAAAATGCTATGCGTGAAATCCTCCCATGAATTTTCACGTTCATAACAGAAATCGTATT
>CAKQRW010000067.1 GCA_934271655.1 uncultured Bacteroidaceae bacterium
ATTGAACATGACTTTTTTGCTGCAAAGTTATGCAATTCAAATGTGGTGGGAAAGTCGGCTATTTTCGGATGGTTACTACAAGAAAGGGGCGTGCCTCTGTGGCACGCCCCTTATATAAGTAATGTTTTATTATATGGCTTTAGCAAAGCTTGCGTGAACCGTCACCGATAACGACATCAATGACGATAGGCTTCTTGCCATACTTCTGCTCAAACTTCTCTGTAGCAGTCTTCACGAAGTTGTCGTAGAGCTCATCTGCCACGAGGTTGATAGTGCAGCCGCCAAAGCCGCCGCCCATGATGCGTGAGCCTGTAACGGAGCACTCCTTGGCGATGTCGTTGAGGAAGTCAAGTTCCTCGCAAGAAACGTCATACTGCTTTGACAGTCCGTAGTGTGTCTCGTACATCTTCTGGCCTACAGTCTCGTAGTCGCCTCTCTCAAGAGCGTCGCACACAGCGAGCACGCGGTCTTTCTCGCCCAGCACGAATGTGGCGCGGAGGATATCTTCTGCAGATACCTTGCCCTCTATCTCCTTCAGCTCCTCCCATGTAGCCTCACGAAGAGTAGTGATCTCCTTATCTGGGTGAAGTTCCTTGATTGCCTTGACACAGTTCTCGCAAGAGCGGCGGCGGTCGTTGTATGGAGAGCCAACAAGCTCATGCTTGACACAAGAGTTGATGAGGACGAGGCGGTAGCCCTTTGGATTCCATGGGAAATACTGGAACTCTCCCGAACGGCAGTCGAGACGCATGAGGTTGCCCTTCTTTCCGAATACTGAAGCGAACTGGTCCATGATGCCGCAGTTCACGCCGATGTACTTATGCTCTGTGGCCTGTCCCACCTTTGCGAGTGTCATCTTGTCAATCTTGTTGTCGCCAAAGAGGTCGTTGACAGCGAATGCGTAGCAGCTCTCAAGTGCTGCGGAAGAAGACATGCCTGCACCGTTTGGCACATCGCCAGCGAAGGCTGTGTCGAATCCCTCTACAGGGACACCGAGTGCCATCATCTCGCGAACCACTCCGAAGATATAGCGGAAGTGTGTTGCCTTTGGTCCTTCTGGGTCATCGATAGAGAACTCTGCATAGTCCTTCAAGTCGATGGAATAAGCTTTGATGGTGCGTGTGCCGTTAGGGCGCACCTCTGCAATCATTCCCTGCTGCACTGCTCCTGGGAATACGAATCCGCCATTGTAGTCGGTATGCTCACCGATAAGGTTGATTCGTCCAGGAGAAGCATACACTGAACCGTGTTCACCACCAAGATGCTTAATGAAGCGTGTTTTTACATCATCAATTGTAAGTCTCATAATTATTAGGTTTTTATAGGGTTAGAAATTTCTAATTTTATTTATTCTGTAGAGTATTCTACTTTTGTTGCTTGTGTTTGGGCGGTTTTGTAGGCCGCCCAAACTTATGGATTGTCTCCTAGTCACTTGCCTTATGGATGGCAGGGACAAGTAAAGAGTGCGCTTATGCCTTCTTCAGTCCAATCTTTGAGCCGAAGTTGCAGAACCAGAACACGTAGATGTAGTAAACGAACATCAGCATGATAGCCACACCTACACCGAGTGATGGGTCGTCTACCACTGTGCCCATGAGAAGTGGGAGAGTGGCTCCTCCAAGCACACCCATGTTGATGAGTCCTGAAGCGCTCTTTGTGTGAGGGCCGAGGTCCTGAAGTCCGAGGTTGAAGATGAGTGGCCACATGACAGAGTGGAACAGGCCCGCTGCAAGCATTGCGTAAACGGCGGCCATGCCTGAGAGCAGGAATGAGATGCCTACGCAGGCTGCGCCGAGGATGAGGCATGCAGAGAGGAGTGTGCGCGCTTTGAACTTAGTGAGGATTGCTGATCCGATGAATCGTCCTACCATCATGCCACCCCAATAGAATGAAAGGTATTCTGTTGCTGAGCCTGGCAGAGTAGGGTCTGCTTTCCAGTAGGCTGGAAGCATGGATGGTATACCAATCTCCAGACCCATGTACATGGCGATGGCGAGAGCGCCGAACCATACGTGCGGATACTTGAAGACTGAGTCCTTGTACACGGTTCCATCGTTCTTGACACCTATCTCCTCATCCTGAGCCTGGTCCTTGTCGGGGTCTGGCAGCTTGATGAAGAAGAGGATGGCAGCGATGATGAGTGTGAAGATGCCGAGTCCAAGGAATGGTCCAGGCACGTTTTCTGGCAGTTTGGGTTTGCCTGCGATGATGACATAGGTGATGAACATTGGCGCCACTGTTGTTGCTACCGAGTTCAGAGCCTGTGAGAGTGTCATGCGGAATGCACCTCCCTTAGGGTCGCCGAGCACCATCACGTATGGGTTGGCCACCAGCTGCAGCATCACGACTCCGAGAGCCACGAGGCTCATGCAGCAGAGGAAGATTGTGTAGACATTAGATGTGCCGAGAGCAGCTGTCACTCCGAGATAGTTGGCTATGAAGCCGCATGCGGCCACTGTGAGGCCGAGCACGAGTGTAGACTTGTAGCCAATCTTGTTCATCATCAGCGCGAATGGGATAGAGAAGGCGTAGGCTCCATAGAAGAAGGTGTTGACCAGCTGTCCCTGTGCGTCTTTCAGTTGGAATGCTTCCTTGCAGAACTCAATCATTGAGTTGTTCATTGTTGTGATGAATCCGATAAGGAAACATACGATGAACACAATAATCAGCGGAAACAGGTAATTGGGTTTTTTCTGTGACATATTGTTTTCTTTGCGATAAATTATTAATAATTAGTTAAACATCTGTATTTAGTTGCTGGATAGCATCAATAATTTCGATTATGGTAAAATCAACAATCCCTCGCCCGACCGCTGCCGGGCGAGGGTGTCAGTATGAGTGTTCTGTTAGATTGTTCCAAACTTGTAGATAGTGCGCTGGCTGTACTTCTCACCTGGGTTGAGAACACAAGTAGGGAAGTAAGGGCGGTTTGGTGTGTCTGGGAAATGCTCGCTCTCGAAGCAGATAGCTGCTCGGCGTGGAGCTGTGCAGCCGAACTGGATAGGATATCCTGTGCAGAAGTTGGCTGTATATACCTGTATGCCAGGCTCTGTAGTGTACGCCTCAAGTGTGCGTCCTGACTTAGGTTCTGTAAGACGGGCTGCAAGCGCCAGTTCGCCTGGCTCCTTCTTGTTGATGACAAAGCAGTGGTCATAGCCAGAGCCGTTCTTTATCTGCTCGTCGTCAGCGTCGATGTCCTTGCCGATGGCCTTAGGTGTGCGGAAGTCGAATGGAGTGCCTGCCACCTTGAGAATCTCGCCTGTAGGTATGCTTGTCTCGTCGATTGGGATATAGAAATCGCTGTTCATCTCCAGTTGCTGGTCAAGGATGTCTGGTGTAGGATTTCCGATGCCCTGGATAGCAAAGAAGGCATGGTGAGTCAAGTTGATGATAGTCTTCTTGTTGGTAGTGGCAAAGTAGTCGAGGATAAGTTCGTTGTCGTCAGTCCATGTGAACTCGACAGAGATCTTCACTTCTCCCGAGAAGCCTTCATGTCCATAAGGGAGTACGCAGTTGAGTGTAAGGTTCTGCTCGCCAGTCTGGTAAGCATCCCATACCTGTGCGTGAAGTCCTGTAGGTCCTCCGTGCAGATGGTTGACGCCATTATTTACAGCAAGCTGGTACTCCTTGCCGCCGAGAGTGAACTTGCCCTTGGCGATGCGGTTGCCAAATCGGCCGATGAGGGTAGAGAGGAATGGCTCTGGAGAGTTGATCACATCCTGGATGTTGTCATGTCCGAAGATGACGTTTGCCACCTTGCCATCTTTGTCTGGTACCATGATGGCAACGATGGCTCCACCATAGTTTGTTATTGATACTTCGTAACCATTGCTGTTTACGAGTGTGTAAAGGCTCACTTTCTTGCCTTTTACCTCTGTCTGGAAGTCTTCAATCTTGAGACCGCTCAGTTTAGGTTGTACTGTGCTCATAGTTTTATGTAAGTTTTAAGTTGTAATCTATTTTAAGATTTCTCTTGCAAATTAAACGAAAAAAAAAATATCTTCCCAATATTATTATGGAAAAATTGGCCGTGGCTGTCATTTATTAGGCTTTTTTTGCAAATTGGCCAATATTTTGCTTCATGCTTGTCAATAAATCAGCCACAACAAAGCTGCTGCCGCCCACATATACGAAATCATCTGCTGTGGCCGCCTTCATTGCGGCGTTGTATGCATCGACCACTGTAGGGTAAGCCTTTCCATGCAAGCCGTGCTCTTGGGCCAGAGCCTGCATCTCGCTGCTTGGCCTGGCTCTTTTCACCGAAGCCTGGCAAAAATAATATGTGGCATCTTTGGGCAGCATGCTCAGCACGCTGCCGGCATCCTTGTCGCTTACCATGCCGAGCACGATGTGCTTTCTGCCGTTTACCATGTCCAGCTGCTTGCATATCCATTCAAAGCCGCCCACGTTGTGTCCGGTGTCGCATACCACATGTGGATGCTGCTGCAATGTCTGCCAGCGTCCCATCAGTCCTGTCATCTCACACACGTCGGCGAATCCGTGGCGCACGTCGCTGTCGCTTATGTGGCATCCCTTAGACCTCAGTGCGTCGATAGCGTGCAGGATAGTGTCTGCATTCTTAGTCTGGCAGAAGCCTCCAAGCTCTCCTTCTATGGTTCCATAATTATCTGTGTCATAGAGGATATGGCCATTTGACATGAATTTATAATTTAGTATATGGGTTCTATCTTCTGCAAACACGATGGATGTGCCAGCCTCGTCTGCTTCCTTTTGGAAGACAGGCCTGGTCTCGTCAACCGTTTCGCCTATCACCACAGGCACTCCATTCTTTATTATTCCTGCTTTCTCGCCTGCTATTTTTGCGAGAGTGTTGCCGAGGAATGCCATGTGGTCAAAGCTGATGTTGGTGATGACAGATATTTCTGGGGTGATAATGTTTGTGCAGTCCAGTCTTCCTCCAAGTCCCACCTCTATGACGGCTACGTCCACTTGCTTGTCTGCGAAGTATTTGAAAGCCATAGCAGTGGTAAGTTCGAAGAATGAAGGGTGGAGAGGCTCGAAGAACTTCCTTTCTGTTTCTACAAAATTGATGACATAACTTTCGCTGATCATCTCTCCATTCACACGTATGCGCTCTCTGAAGTCTACCAGATGCGGCGATGTGAAAAGCCCGACTCTCAGTCCGCTTGCCTGCAGCACAGCAGCAAGCGTGTGTGAGCATGAGCCTTTTCCGTTGGTCCCTGCCACATGCAATGTCTTGTATTTCCTGTGCGGATGGCCGAAATGCTCATCGAGAGCGCGTGTAGTGGAGAGTCCTTCCTTATAGGCTCCACCGCCTATGTTTTGGAATAGTGGAGCCGATGTGAACAGATATTCAACAGTCTCTTTGTAATTCATAGTATCAGTTTTTTGTCTTCTTATACCCATCGTCACCTTTGTTTGCTTGCAGCCATATAAACATGACAAACGGGTTGTCCTTGCAGGGACAGTATCTTGTCGGCAGGAAAAAATCCAGGCGTGGAGTGTTGTTTCCGCTGTCGCCTGCCAGCTTTTGAATTGTTTGCAAAGATACGTCTTTATTTCCTTATTCCAAAATCCCAATTGCAAAATTTGGTGGAACAACAAATATTATTTACCTTTGCCAAACAAACTATTACAACGGAGTGAGCATGACACATTATATATATTATGTGGCCTTGTGGCTGATGCTGTTCGCGGCTGTGTCGGGAGTGACGCTGTCGTGCAGTCCGGCATCATCAGATGAGGACGAGATAGCCAAAGTGAACGATGAGGTGTATGAGGAGAAATATGTGTCAATAGGAGCGAGCAAGAGCAAGCTTAGGCAGTGCCTCCTTGCTCATGGCAGCACAGCCAGCCAGATGGAGCTTGAGGAGATTCGCCTCAACCTTGGAGATGTATATGCCTTGGAGATGAGCTACGACTCGGCCAAGGCCTGTCTCACAGACGTCATCAGTTCCACGTCCAATGACCTGCACCGTGCAATAGCCGATGTCGACATGATGTCGGTATGTCTTGTCACGTCGATGAACAAGGAGTTTTATGATTACCGCTCAGATGCAATGGAGCGTTTTGCCAATGTGGAGGAAGAGAAAGACAACATGACACAGAGACAGTCGCGCCTCTGGAACGCTGCGTGCGCTAAATATCATTTCGTGTCTCTTAACTATTTCAGACGCATGGGCATGGACGATGGCGCAGCAGAGGAACTTGCTTGGCTTGATGACAATATGCCAGTGATAAGCAAGGATACCACTCTGTATTCCAATTATCTGTTGCTCAAGTCTATGAGTGTAGTAAATTCAAGTCATACTCCAGAGCAGCTCACGCTGGCTCTCCGTCAGCTTGTGCATCTGCTTTATATGAGTCACCAGAACGGTTACACCTATTTCGAGATACTTGCGTCCAACGTGCTTGCCCGCTACATTGCTGCGGGCGGCGAGCTCAAGCCGTCGCTTGCGGTGCTTGTCACAGAGCTTCTTGGCGATGCTACTGTTGCTTCTGCCGCTGCGGAAGACCACAATGACGCATGCCGTCGTAGCAGCGATGGATACTCTGCCTATGCAGTGCAGGCGGATGACACGGCAGGCATAGACTTCCTTCTTGCCAGCCATGCTCTTGCATTGGCTCAGGAATATCGCAATGACTACCTCACGAGTGTGGTGAGATGCACGCTGTCAAGTGTGGTGCTGCGCATGGGCGACAAGCAGTCTGCGCTCGTCCATGCCCTCTGCGCTCTCGACCTTATCAACCGCCATCATCAGAAGCATCATGACGTAAAGGATGCCTGCCACTCAGAGACATTGTTGCCTTATTCCGACTCGATAGCAGAACTTTCCACAGAAATGTACTGGATAACAGACCCCGACATAGTCGCTGTGCCAGAATGGATGGCCCTTGTCAGGGAACAGTTGAGCATCGTCTATGCCTCATTGGGCATGAGACGCGAATCAGCTTATAACCGTAACATATATTTTGACATCCTTGATGCGTCAAGGCAGGACTTGCGGGCTGAGCAGGAAGAGGACCGGCTTGAGGCTGAAAAGTCATGGCTCAACATCCTTCTCGCGGCGTCTGTCCTGGCCATGTTGTCGGCGATAGCCGTGCTGGTCTTCTACCGAAGGCGTGTGAGAGACAGATACCATCATGAGATAAAGATGCTTGAGGGACTGGTGGACGTGTGCCGCAGCATGTCTGCCGTTTCGCTTGATGGGGCAGAAGATGAGGAGGATGTGGACAAGGCTCTGCGCCAGCTCGCTGACGAGAAGGTGAGGGCGCTCTTCCCGCATTTGCCAGAATCCGACTGGACAAAAGCTCAGGGCGATAAGATGCCGGCCCTTGAGGCTGGGATGCTGCATGTCATCCAGGTCTTCCACAACTGGATGCGGAGCCAGGCCATGGAGACGGTGGTCCAGCAGCAGAGACTCGCGCAGATCAGTTCGGAGGCATGCTCGCAGGAGTACAAATACAATGTGAACAAGCGTGACTATATACAGCGTGCCACTACCGTATCGGTGGTCAACAGCATGACGGCGTTTCTCAACAGAGCCCTGCATGAGGCAAGCAAACTTGACAGCGGCAAGCCTATTGGCTCCGATGAAGCGGGCAGACGCATGCAGTATCTGACAGAACTGATAAACAAGATAAATGAGTATAACGATGTGGTAGGCCATTGGATAAAAGTGCGCCAGGGCATGGTGTCGCTAAATATCGAGACATTCCAGCTGGCACCGCTCTTCGAGATGATGGAAGGCAACCGAGTCTCATTTGACAATAAAGGCATCACACTCAATGTAGAGCCTACAGACCTGACAGTGAGGGGCGACAAGACCCTCACGCTGTTCATGATAAACACATTGCTTGACAATGCGAGGAAGTACACGCCATCTGGCGGAAAGGTTACGCTCTCTGCCGCATCCAGCGACTCGTCTGTCATTGTGGAGGTGGCAGACACAGGGTATGGCTTGTCGGAAGAGGATGCGGCTGTCATCAACAGCAAGATGGTGTACGACACAGCTCATATTGGAGAAGGCAATGAGCATGCTGCCGACATAAACAGCAACAAGGGCTATGGCTTCGGGCTCATGAACTGCAAGGCCATCATAGAGAAGCTGCGCAAGACCAATGCGGCCTTTGCTTCTTGCCGCTTCGGGGTGAGAAGTGAAATGGGAAAGGGAAGCGTCTTTTTCTTCTCGCTGCCCTACAAGGCCATGCGTCTTCTGGCAATAATGATGCTGTTTGCGATGAGCACAGTGGCTCATGCAGCCATGCAGCATGGCAGCGACAGACTGCGGTCGCGTGCTGAGGCTTATTTCGACAGCGTATACAATGCTAATATTGACGGAAGAAATGCGGAAGCCGTGGCCTTTGCGGACTCTGTCATACATTATCTAAACCTGCATCACCTGCGCAGTGTGCCTGGCGACGTGTCGCTGATGCACTTGCGTGGTGGCGCCATGGGAGAGATAGAATGGTGCAAACGCGGCTACGTTTCAGATTATGGGCTTATCATATCCTTGCGAAATGAGGTGGCTATAGCATCTCTTGCCTTGCGCGATTACCAGCTCTACAGGTACAATAACGAGATATTCACGCGTCTGTACACGCTCACCAGCACCGACCCCTCGCTTGAGGGCTACTGCAAGTCCATACAGCAAGCCAATCGCAGCAAGAAGACTATACTCTTCTTTATAGCGGTCTTCCTGCTGGTGTGCTTGTCATTATTCCTGCTCATGCACTATAGGCACCACATGCTGTTCGTATTCAACCTCAGGCAGCTGATGCACTTGATTGGCAATGTATTCGGACCAGACAGTTCGGAGAACGTTCTGAAAAAGCTGCGTGGAGAGTTGTCCGACATCATCCCTGTTGAGTCAATGGCCCTGATGGAGGTCTCTCCCTGCGATGAGTCGCAGGTGTCGTCATCGGCATTCGATGGCGATGAGGCTGACCGTGCTACACTTGAGAACATGATGCACTCTGCTCTTGCCCAGCGCATGAAGGTAGGCAGCGTGTCTGGCACGATGTACGCTTTTCCTCTCATGGTGGGTGAAACGGGCGACCGCTCTGTTGTAGGAGTGTTGGGACTCCGCCTTGGCTTGGCCGCTGCAGCTGAGGATGAGATGCTGATGCTTGCCATGGTTGTCCTGTCTGTGGCCGTCCATACATATTTTGCTCATTACCGCTCGGACGATATGCGAGGACGCATTGAACTGATGGATGATGAGCGCCGGCGCCTGGAGATGGAGCAGCGCAAGGTCTATGTGCGCAACCAGATCATTGACAACAGTCTGTCTACATTAAAGCACGAGACGATGTATTATCCCTCGAGGCTGAAGCAGATGCTTGGCATGGCGCATGATGGAGATGGCATCTCGTCTGAGCGCATGCACGAGATACGGCAGTTGCTGGAGTATTATAAAGATGTGTATGACATTCTCTCATCGTGTGCTGCGTCGCAGGTGGAGAGAAGCCTGTTCCGCAGGTCTTCTGTAGGAGCTGGAGAGGTGTGCGGCATGTTCAGGCGGTCTATCGAAAGGCTGTGCAAGCTGCGCCTTTCTGCTGATTTCTGCAGCAAGGACAGTTTGCCCGATTGCAGCGTGCTCTGCGACAAGGTCTTTGTGGCTTTGCTCGCAGACAGTGTGGCAGAGGCGTACCGCAGTCATGGCGATGGCGGAGACGTGCATCTGGAAGTGAGCCAGACTGAATGGTTCGTGCAGTTTGCGCTTGTCGATGCGGCCTACCGCTATGACGATAAAGAGCTGAGCCAGCTCTTCTACATTGATGGCTTGCGCTATGACGCCTTGACAGGAAGCGTCAGCGGCGCGGAGTACATGGTGTGCAGGCAGATCATACGCGAGCATGACGACCATTCGCCACGACGGGGCTGTCGCGTGTATGTCGCAAATGATGATGGCGGAGGCTCCAGGTTTGTGTTCACGCTGCCACGGGCCAGGTGAAAGGCTAGGGAAGCCGCAGATGTGCGGCGTTGCCGTTCTTTTAGTATGAATATAAAAAAACAACAATAAATATAATGGAAAAATTTAATGTAATAATAGTAGAGGATGTTGCCCTCGAAATGAGAGGCACAATGGAAATATTCCATTCGGAGATACCAGAGGCTGAAATCATTGGCACGGCAGCCAGTGAGGCAGAACTATGGAAACTTCTTCGTGACAGCCAGCCCGACCTGGTGTTGCTCGACCTTGGCCTTGGCGGCTCCACAACGGCAGGCGTGGATGTGTGCCAGCAGCTGCGCAGGCGTTATCCCAGTGTGCATGTGCTTATCTTCACTGGAGAACTGCTCAACGAGAGGCTGTGGGTGGATGCCCTGGATGCAGGCGCTGACGGCATTATCTTGAAGTGCGGCGAACTGCTCACACGCGGCGACGTGCAGAGTGTGCTCGACGGCAAGCGGATGGTGTTCAACCAGCCTATACTCAAGAAGATTCTTCAGCGTTTTCGCCAGTCGGTCCTTTCAGAGGCCATGCGCCAGGAGTCTGTGCTCGACTATGACATAGACGAGTATGATGAGCGCTTCCTCCGTCATCTCGCTCTTGGCTATACCAAAGAGCAGATTGCTTCACTGAAAGGCATGCCATTTGGGGTGAAGTCCATAGAGAAGCGTCAGAACGATTTGGTAAAGCGACTCTTTGGAGAAGAGCAGACTGGCATCAACGCCACACGTCTTGTGACAAGGGCTTTCGAGCTGCGCATCCTCGACATTGATAATCTTGAGCCTGATGAAGAGTGAGGCTGCTCACGAAAGAAGGTGCGGCGCTGGATGCCGTGGCGCAGTGGGGCATGCAGCGCAGAGTGAGGGGCCAAATACCGGCTTGAGCGCACAAGAATGCGCCACTCGTGTGCTGAGAGTGGCGTGGTTTATATATAGAAGCATTTCGAAAAATGAACTCCTGTTCAACCTGAAAAATGGCGAAAAAAAATATGGGTATGCGCATACTGTGCGCTTATGCTGTGGCATTGCTCGTGCTGCAGGTCTTACTGGTCATGGTCTCGTGGGTGGCCAGCATATATGTTGATGGTGTCTATGCCCTGCTCGCACCGCGAGGCATTCGATGGATGTGCAGCAGCATAGTGGACAACTTTGCCTCGGCTCCGCTGGCTCCGTCGCTGATGGCGCTGATGACTGTCAGTCTCATGCAGCGGTCGGGGGTGTATGGCATCTTCAGTGACAGGCTCTCACTCCGCAAAAGGCGTGCCGCGCATGTCACAGCAGCTGTTGGGGCAACCATACTTCTCGTCTTCTCGCTGCTGCTTTTTCTTCCAAACGCTGTGCTGCTCAGCGCCTTCGGCACTATCAGTCATTCGTCGCTCGCGCATGGGTGGTATGGCTTGTTGGTGCTGTATGTGTCGGCCATCAGTTTGGTCTATGGCTATGCTTCGGGCTGCATCAGCAGCATGGCGGATATCCTTGATGGCGGCATGCCACTGGCAGCGCAGTTTGGCTCATACCTTCTTTTGGCTTTCCTTGCCAGCCAACTCGTAGGGGCATTGGGCTATACCGAACTGCTGCGCGCCATGGGTGATGATGGCATATGGATGGAGACGCTGTCTATTGTGTTGTACTATGCGCCTCTTGCAGCCTACATATTCCTTCCGCAGATGTCTCGCACACCGCATTCGTCACACAGTGGCGACTGACTCTTGCAGATGTATCTGCCATGCAGAATAAGCCAGTGGTGCGCTCTGAGTACTATTTCCTTGGGGAGATGCTTCATGAGCGCTTGTTCCACAGCAAGGGGAGTGGAGCAACTTTTGGGCACGAGGCCGATGCGTCTGCTCACACGGAACACATGAGTGTCTACAGGCATGCGGGCTTCGCCAAAGGCTACGCTCAGCACAACGTTGGCTGTCTTTCTTCCCACGCCTGGCAGGGCTGTCAGTTCCTCGAACGATGCCGGCACCTCACCGCCATACTTTTCCACCAATGTCTTGGCCATCTCTATCAGATGGTCTGTCTTGCTGTTGGGGTAGCTGATAGACTTCACCAGCGCGAACACGCCAGATCGGCTTGCTGATGCCATGGCATGGGCATCGGGATAGCTGCGGAACAGGGCGGGAGTGACGAGGTTGACGCGCTTGTCCGTACACTGTGCTGACAGCATTACAGCACACAGCAGCTCGAACGGAGTGCTATAGTGCAAATCTGTCGTAGCATCCGGCATGGCCTGGCTGAAGTATTCTATGAATTTGTCGTACTTGTCTTTTATTTTCATGTGATGTATCAGTCATTTTTGTGTGATGTATCGTAACCATCCGAAAATAGCCGACTTTCCCACCACATTTGAATTGCATAACTTTGCAGCAAAAAAGTCATGTTC
>CAKQRW010000068.1 GCA_934271655.1 uncultured Bacteroidaceae bacterium
TGTCACCAATACTGGAGACACGAGCGTATATTACTCCTGTTGTCATCTATATCAAAGATTAAATTGAACATGAAAACGCCTGTGTTCAGATAAGTCTTGCAGATTTATTTGAGCACAAGCGTTTTCTGAATACAGCCTAACGGCAAAGTTCAAACAAAGGGAAGAAGTAAGACTTCCCCCCCTTGTTCGCTCCTTGCAGCATGACTTGTATGGTTCAGTCAAACACCCCATTGAACAGATTGACCGCCTCAATCTTCTTTTCGAGAGCCACTTTTGCATAAACTTAGGTTGAAGTGATGCTTCCACTTCCCAAAACATCCTTCACGGCTGATATGTCAGCACCTGCCGAGATAGCCAGCGATGCTGTCGTATGCCGTGAGCAATGGTAGGTCAAATCCTTTTCTATGCCAGCCTTCTCTTTGAGCCGTCTCACATACTTTGATACGTTGTCCGACTTCTTGACGAGGTGAAACACAAGGCTTTCGGGATTATTCAACAGAATGTCTTTCTTGCCGGCTCTACGCAGATATTTTGTGGTTTCTATAACTTCTATAGTCCCTATAGCTTCTATCCTCTCTATAGCTTCTATCCCTCTATAGCTTCTATCCCTCTATAGCCTTCTATCCCTCTATAGCCTTCTATAGCAACACATTCTCCCTTAGCAGACGGATCATCTCGTCGCGCGACATGCTTGCGCTCACATCGCCGCCCTCAAGCAGGGCGTCTGCCATATTCTTCTTTGTGGCATGCAGATTGAGAATCTTTTCCTCTATAGTGCCCGATGCGATGAGCCTGTAGACCGTGACAGGCTTCTTCTGTCCTATGCGGTAAGCGCGGTCGCTCGCCTGCTCCTCTATGGCAGGATTCCACCATGGGTCGAGATGTATCACATAGTCAGCAGCCGTAAGATTGAGTCCCAGGCCTCCGGCCTTCAGACTGATGAGGAACAGCGGCATGTCACCATGCTGAAACTCCTCCACCAGGCGGATGCGCTCCTTGGCCGAGGTGGAGCCGTCGAGATACAGATACTCCACTCCCTCCTTGTCGAGCCGTTCGCGCACCAGAGCCAGATGTGAGGTAAACTGGCTGAAGACAAGGGCACGGTGGTGGTTGGCATGCAGGTTGTCCATGAGAGCCATGAAGCTCTCCAGCTTGGACGACGGCACGTCAACCTTATCATTGACCAGACGGGTGTTGCATGCAGCCTGGCGCAGACGTGTTATCTCTGCCAGAGCCTGCATGGCTGTAGAGGAAGAGTCGGCCAGGTTGGCCAAAGCCTCCTCACGGATGTGTTCATAAAACGCCATTTCCTCCTCGCTGAGGTCGACCTTAACCGTTATCTCCGTCTTCTCAGGCAACTCGCTCAGCACATCCGTCTTGGTGCGGCGCAGGATGAAAGGCGAGATGATGCGTCGCAGCACCCGCTGCACGTCCTTGTCGTGGTCACGCTCTATAGGCACAAGGAAGCGGTCGTTGAACTGCTGGAAAGTGCCCAGCAATCCAGGGTTGGCAAACTGCATGAGATTCCACATCTCGCTGACGTGGTTCTGCAGAGGAGTGCCTGTGAGGAGCACACGGAAGTCTGACTTCAGCTCCATGGCCGCCTTCGACATCTTTGTCTCCTTGTTCTTGATGGTATGCGCCTCATCAAGCACTATGGTAGTCCATGAGCGCGATGTCAGCGTCTCCTCCTCTGTGATGAGCAGTCCATAGGTGGTGACGACAATATCATAAGCCTTGGCATTCTTCACCATAGCCTCACGGTCCTCTCCCGCGCGGTTGAGCACAAGCACAGACAGGCTTGGCGCAAAGCGAGCTATCTCATCGCGCCAGTTGAGCACAAGCGATGTGGGCACCACTACGAGCTGCGGTCCCATGCTTGCCCTGCTCAGGAGCATGGTGATGGTCTGCACCGTCTTGCCAAGACCCATGTCATCGGCAAGCAAAGCTCCTGCGCCCCAGTAGGCCAGGCGAGTCATCCACTCATAGCCCTCCTTCTGGTAGCTTCTCAGGTCAGCCTGTATGTTTTTCGGCACCTTGCACGGCACATCCTGCGCCTCGCTCACTCTGGCCAGCAATGAGCGGAAAGCCTCATCAGCGTCCAGCTGCATTCCCGACTCTTCCATGCCCTCCAGCTGCACAGCGTTGAAGGCAGACACCCTCACCTTGTTCTTGCTCACCGAGCCTATGCGGCCAAGGTTGTCAAGATACTTGCGCAGGTCATCGCTGACACGCACATAGTCATCATCCTTCAGACGTATGAAGTTGCCGACCGACTCTCTCAGACTCTCCATAAGCTCCGCCATCTTCATCTTCACTCCGCCACCCACATTCACCTCGCCTGACATCTCAAACCAGCTGGACAGGCTGTTGACAGACACATGCATCATAGAAGCCTGTATAGGCGCATTGGCCACGCGGAAACGCTCTCCCTCCGGCCATTCCACCACACACTGCTTAGGCATGTCACGCAAATGGTCGAGCAGGTCGAGACATTCGCCTGGTTCCAAAGCCCAAGAGTTGTCGCCATCATCCTCATAGTTGACAAGCAGCGCCTGCACCGCCTCATAGTTGTCCCTTTCTTTCTTGAGACTGCGCTTGGTGCGCACAGCCTTGCCGTCTATGCTGGCCGTGACCACCTCCATGCCCTTGCCTGGCTTGCAGACAGGTACCGACGTGCCAAAAGGCTTGACCATAAGGACACACTGTATCTGCTCGCCAGCCGGCTTCAGCTGCACCACAATCTCGCTATGCGCCTTCATCTCCTCCACCTTCTCGCTGTCCTTCAGCAGGTCGCCCATTATGACCATCTTGCTGCTCAGGTTCTCCATAAGTCTGGTCAGCTTTTCTTTTGCCGCCACAGGCATAGACGCTCCGGCCAGGCTCTGCACCGTCTTCATGACAGAGCCGCCAACCTTTACTACTCTCACTGTTGGCTTCATGGACGTGTCTATCACATAGCCTCCGTTCTCTTCTGAGATGTTCACGTCAGACGTTATCTTATAGCCATTGCCAGTGTCCCTGACAGAGAGCTGAAGTTTCGCCTCCACTATGTCAAGATGGACGCCTGTAAACACATCATACACATACGGGTGGCCAACAAGAGCTGCCACAGCTTCGTTGCCGCCCAGTTCGTATGACACACCGCCATACCATCCATATGAGTACTCTTTCACACAGAGGCCCACCTTGCGGTCTTGCGCTGTCATGCAGTCCACATCGCCATTCATGAACTTATTCATCGCTATATTGCGACCTGCCGTCCATGTCACGCCGTTCTTGCTCTTCTGCAGCTTGGGCTGCACACTCATGTTTTCCAAGTTGACCTCATACGCCACTCTCTCGCCTGCCGCAGAGCGTCTGCTTTCCTTGCCCTCTCCATTAAGATCTATCAACTCATCAAGCATGTCTTCCCACTCGGGCTTGGCCTCATACGTCTGCAGCAGTGGCCTCAGTCCGGTCTTTTTCTTCAGCGCCTCTTCCATGCCCTTATACCGGTCGAAGTCTTTCGTCATCTCCACCTGCACCGCCTGCAGCGGGACAGCATCCACCATGCCGAGCAAGCTGTCCACATCCGCATCAGAGATGCCGTCCATTCTCTGATAGTGTTTGAGCATTATCAGCGTGAACGCCTTGTTGACAGGTCCATTCACATTTTTCAATGTTGGCAGCGGCGTGAAGTCCAGTTTCTTAGCCAAACACACTGCGACAAAGAGGGCTCCATCGTTCTGGTACATGTACCTCTTGTCCTTATATATGGACTCCAGCTTAGTCTTTGACGCCGACAGCCCTGAATATTGCAGGGCAAGGACGTAGTAATAGTTCATGCCAGCATACCTGAACCACTTGCCATTTCCCTTCAGCGACTTGGCAAAGCACTTCACAGCCTTGCTGTAGTCTCCTTCCTGCAACATCTCCACTCCATCGAAGAAGGAAAGCATATATATGTCACCCTTCACACGTGCCCTTGCTTTACGGATGTCGCCATCCTTGATGAAATCATAATAGAAGGCGAGCGCAGCAAGCGCTTCCTTCATTTCTGCGGTAATGCACAAGTTGGCATGCTCATAAGACACAAGATCTTCCATTGCCGCCAATTCGTCATCTCCCATCATGTAGAAGCGTATCATTTGATAAAACCTTATTGCCACACCTCCTCTGACAGAATCTACAGACAACTTTATAATGTCCATCATGAAAGGATGTCTCGCTATCTCATACATGTTGCGCATATACACAGAATCTTCTTCTATCATAAAGTAGAAATTCTGTGAGCTTTCCAAATGTGACAAATAGTCCAAGCCATGCATGTATTCATTGACCGCAATGGACAACATGGCGTTTTCAAGTAGTCTAGCATATTGTGCCTGCTGTTTTTTGACTTCCCTATTATCCAGCACTCTCATGAATTCCAACCACCAAGCAGGCCCCATATAATACTTTTCGCCAACGTCCGATGATTTGTTTTCATACACGAGCACCACTTTGTCCTGCATGCACTTATTAAGCCAAGCTGTCGAAGAGCTCATCTTTATCCCAGCCTTCCGCGCCTCTCTAAGTATATCAGATCTGGTGAATGTATCTGCATTGCACGCGAAAGTAATGAGTATGGGGTCGTTCAAATGTTTCTCCACCACGTCCTGTGGCACATCCTTAATGAATGAGCCTATTTCATATTTTTCTACATAGTTACAGTCTGCCATTTCTGTTCTGTTATATATTTGTACTCTGTTTATGGGCTCTTTTGCCTGGTGACTAACACTTTGCCAGGAAAGCCCTATTACGAAAAAAACGGTAAAGAGTCTTGCGACCACTTTACCGTCCTTTACATGTACTCCGAGCCGGGATCGAACCGGCACGAATTGCTTCATTGGTGTTTGAGACCAACGCGTCTACCAATTCCGCCATCGGAGCTTATTTTCCATTGCGGATGCAAAGTTACAAAAAAAATATGATACAGAAAGACTCATTCGCTCATTTTTTTTGCCTGCGAACGGAAAAAGGCATGTACACACATGAAAAAAGCATCCAAAGATGCTTCCACAAGCATCATTGGATACTTTTTTTCTCTTTTACCGTTGTCACAGCAGTCACTTTTCCGCACCTGCTCATTTCAGTCCGGCCTTCAGCGAGCGGATGACAGCAGAGTTGAAGCCCGCATGGTCAAGCTCATTGAGTCCCTTGATGGTGACGCCTCCTGGGGTAGTGACCTTGTCGATAGCTTCCTCTGGATGCCATCCTGTGGCACGTAGCAGCGACACGGCTCCCTGCATGGTCTGCAGCGCTATCTGCTTGGCCTGTGCCGGATAGAAGCCCATCTCGCATCCGCCCTCCATCTGGGCACGTATGTATCTCATCACGTAGGCTATGCCGCAAGACGCCATCATCATGCCCGGGCCCACAAGGTTTTCCTGCACCACGAGGGTGTCGCCGTCTATTGCGTAAAGTTCCTCCACTGTCTTCAGGCTCTCTTCCGAAGCGCCCGGCCCCTGTGCTATGAAACTCATGCTTGCGCCAAACTCAGCGGCGATGTTTGGAATCACATAGAAGAACTGTCCGTCTACGCCAAACTCCTCCGCCAGCATGCCAGTGGTGAAGTTGGCCGCGTCAGACACAATGATCTGCTTCTCCAGGTCCACCACATGCTTCACCTCTGCAAGGACAAGCTTCATCAGCCATGGCTTGACCACCAGCACCACGATGTCCGCTCCCTTTACCGCCTCGATGTTGTCTGTTGTAGTGTTGATGGCTGGATACGCCTTCTTGAAGTCTGCCAGCAGCGTCTCGTTCTTGTCTGCCACTGTTATGTTCTCCACCTTGCCACTCTTGGCCCATCCCTTGATGAGCGCGCCGCCCATGTTGCCAGCGCCAATAACTGTAAGTTTCATAGTCTTTTTTCTTGTTGCTATTTACCCCATATTATTTATCTCTCTGTCTGCCGCACCAGAGGCATGCGCCCCTTCCGCGCGGTTGACGCTGCAAATTTAGCGCATGTCGGAGACAATACAAAATAATTCGCTCTTTTATTAAGAGCCAGGGCAGCATTTCCATCCGCAACATGGCTTCAGCGGCCATGGACAGGCACACACTGCCACGTGAGCGGCTCTGCGTCTACGCCTTGCCGCCGACATGAGATATTCTCATCTCTGATTTTAAGTCTAAGGACTTACGCAGCTATCCGAAAAGCGTCATGAAAAGGCTTAGGATTCCTTCGGGAACCGTTCGGGATTCGCAGCATGTTTATACAGAAGGCCAAGCCTGTCCACATTCCAGGTGACAGCCCCTATATCATTTGGACAAGCAGGCTTGCTGCACACCTTCGGGATGTGAATGCCTATTCAAGAAAATGGAACGTGGCCCTAAGCTTTGCCGCATGAGCCCCGATGTGCAACTGTCACATCATTTGCTGGAAAAAGATTTCCTCCATTGCTCCGGGCTCATACCTGTGTTGGTCTTGAAGAGACGGTAGAGCTGCGTGTGCGACACAAAGCCGCAGTAGGAAGAGATGGCCTCTATATTGTAGTTCTTTTTGTCCCTCAGCATGAGTTTGGCATGCTCAAACCTCACGTCACTGAGCCAGGTGCGGAAGGTAGTGTGGATGCACATATCGAAGTATGATGCCAGTTCCTGCCGCGGCACACAGATGGAGTCTGCCACCGTGGCCACACTCGACATGCTGTCCCTATAGCCGCCCGACATGCACCATTCGCCCAGCGCCTTCTCTATCTGCACCATCCTCTCCTCTGTGAACACCTGTAGCCCGTCCAGTCCATAAGCCTCTGCCGCATCAGCCAGTTCTGCCATGTCGGCTATGGTCTTCACATCATCATATCCAAGCGCTATGAAGCACAACACGAAGACGAAAAACGAGAGCAGCAGGATTGGCCCCACCACAAAGAGCATGGGACGGTATATGATGGCAGCGGGAATCATGATGGCAGAGACGCATATGACAATGAAGCTCGACACGGAAAACCTGTTGTATATCTTCATTTCCACGCTGGCCTGAGCCTCCACAAGTCGCCTGCGCTTTATGATAATCCTCAGATTGACCCACACGGCAGCCGCCATGCCCACCAGAAACAGGGCAAGCATGACGTAGAGAAGTTTGCCTATATGCATGCTGCCAGACAAGCTTCTTCCTATGGCGAACGTCGTAAGTATCAAAGCGTAGTCTGCTATGCCATAACACAAGAAGATCTTTCTGTCCGCCTTGGCGCACTCCAAGTTATAGATGGCGTAAAACATCATCAGGGCCACAGGCGAGTAGAACAGGATGTTCACCACGGCTCCCACATCATCGCCCGATGCCCTCAGCCCATATTTCATCTGCAAGATGTAATGGACGGCCAGCATAAACATGGACGCACACAGAAGCCATCTTGACACCTCATAGCGGCGCCGACGCCACTTTATCAAGAATCCGGAACATGCCAATATGCCCATCAGCATGGTGGTTATGATGCAGCACGCAAACTGCAGTATGAACAAAGAATCCATTTTATTCGATTTTATATAGTTGTTGATATATACATGCTTTATATATTTGTTCCTTATAGGTCGTCACACAGAATCAGGTTTCTTTAGATTGCAAAGATACCATATTTTGTTTACAAAACAAGCGTTCACGATATAAATTATGTATTATTGGTAAAATATTCACGGTTTTTCCTCGTTATATAGTCAATGATGAAAAGAATGACATTACATATTATCCTCTGCTTCGTGGCACTCATCTCCGTCTGCGCTGTCTCACAGGCGCAGACCCGAAAGGTGATGAACCGCCCATACATAGACCAGCGCAAGTTCCATTATGGATTCCTGGCCGGGTTTCACCTGCAGGACATAGAGCTGGAGCAGAACGGATACAAGGACGCCGCAGGCAATGAATGGTATGCCGAGACGCCCAACTATGAGCCGGGATTCTCTGTAGGCATACTGGGAGAGTTCTATCTCACGAAGAACCTGGCCCTGCGCATCATCCCGTCCATGCACTTCGGCACCAAGAACATCACGTTCCGCAACGAGCTGGACAAGGACATACAATACCAGACCATCAAGTCGACCTACGTCACCGTGCCTATCGACATCAAGTACTCGGCAGAGCGCTTCAACAACTACCGTCCCTACATCATGGCTGGCGTCACACCTGCTCTCGACCTCACAGTGAAGAAGCAGAAGCAGTATCTTCTGAAGAACACCGACTGCTACCTTGAGCTTGGACTGGGATGCGACTTCTACTCGCCCTTCTTCAAGTTTATCCCCGAGGTGAAGTTCATGTACGGCCTGTCTAATGTCATCAACAAGAAGCGTGACGACATCACCAATGAGGCGCAACTCATCTTCACCCGGTCGGTGGAGCGAGCAAGGAGCAAGATGATAGTCTTCACTTTCTATTTTGAATAGAGGCTACAACAAACCCACAAAGAGATTCCTATGAAATACTCCATAATCATACCAGTATACAACCGCCCCGACGAGGCAAACGAGCTTCTCGACAGCCTCACACGCCAAGAAGTAAAAGACTTTGAGGTGGTGGTGGTGGAGGACGGCTCCACCGTCCCATGCAAAGACATCGTGGACAGCTACCACGACAAGCTCAGCATACTGTACCTCACAAAGAAGAATGGCGGCCCAGGCCCTGCGCGCAACTATGGCGTGGAACACGCAAAGGGCGAGTATGTCATCATACTCGACAGCGACTGTGTGCTGCCCGACGGCTATCTCACAGCTGTGGACAAGGCACTGGCAGAGCACCCGTGCGACGCATTCGGCGGCCCCGACGCAGCGCATGAGTCGTTCACCAACATACAGAAAGCCATATCCTACAGCATGACATCGTTCTTCACCACAGGAGGCATACGCGGCGGCAAGAAGAAAGGCGCGCTTGACAAGTTCTACCCACGCTCATACAACATGGGCATCAGACGCGATGTCTACCTGAAGCTGCACGGCTTCAGCAAGATGCGCTTCGGAGAGGACATAGACTTCAGCTACCGCATCATCGAGGCCGGCTACAAGAGCTGCCTGTTTCCAGAGGCATGGGTGTGGCACAAGAGACGCACAGACATGGACAAGTTCTTCAAGCAAGTGTTCAACTCTGGCATAGCGCGCATCAACCTGGAGAAACGCCACCCTGGCACCATGAAACTGGTGCACATGCTGCCCATGGCCTTCACCGTAGGTGTGCTGCTGCTCATCATGGCCGCTGTGGCTTTCAGGCAGATAGACTACTGGAACAACACCGCTACCGGAATATTCCTCTCCAACGGAGGCTTCATCCCGGCATACGCCATGTGCCTCATGCCCATCCTGCTCTACATCCTGCTCATCTTCTTCGACTCCAGCATACGCAACAAGAGCCTCATCATCGGTTTCTACAGCGTGGAGGCAGCCTTCATCCAACTGACAGGCTACGGCTTCGGCTTCCTCAAGGCATGGTGGCTGAGATGCGTGCAGGGCAAGGATGAGTTTACTGCTTTCGAGAAGAACTTCTATGATTAAGTAGGTGCTCATAATTATTTTTATATTTGACGTGCTCTATCCCGAGGCAGCTTTTTCTTCTGTCTGAAGGAGCTATGCGGGCATAGTGACTGATAAACAGAAGGAAAAGATGACCGAGAGAGAGTGCGGCAAATATGAGAGCGTTTTACTTTGATAATACAAAATAATTTTGAACACCTACTTAGCATCACCACGACACGCCTTTCCTGAAAAGCAAGCACTGTTTAACAACAAATGACACGCCAAGGCAGCGACAAGGAGGACGCACATATATGTTCAGCAAGAATTTCAAACCTTTCAATAAGGGCACGCAAGTGACAGACAGCGACACAATACTCTCTGACGAGGTGGCCGAGACACGCACCAAGCCTGTCACGTCCACCACGCCAACGTCTGCCAAGCCAGCGGAGAAGGCCACCGAGGAGAAGGCCTTCACCCCAATCAACAAATGGGCAGAAGAAGACCGTCCCCGGGAAAAGCTCATGACCAAAGGCGCTGGCGCACTCACCAATGCCGAACTGCTCGCCATACTCATCGGCAACGGCACATCCAAGACATCGGCTGTGGACCTCATGAGAGAGGTGCTGACAAGCTGCGGCAACACGCTGAGAGGCCTCAACCGCCTGACCCTGCAAGACCTCATGCGCTTCAACGGAATAGGCGAGGCAAAGGCACTCACCATAATAGCCGCCGCCGAGATAGCCAAGAGACGCTTGCAGGAAAAAGGGAATGACATCCCGCAAATGCGCACCGGACTGGATGTGATGGAATACATGCAGCCTCTCATCCAAGACCTCACCCACGAGGAGAGCTGGGTGCTGCTGCTCAACAACTACGCCAAGCTCATCAACTGCGTGAAGCTAAGCACAGGCGGACTCACACAGACAGCTGTGGACGTGCGCATGCTGCTCAAGCAAGCCCTGCTGCACGACGCCACATGCTTCATACTGGTGCACAACCACCCCAGCGGCAACACACGACCAAGCCGCGCTGACGACGAGCTGACACAGAGAGTGAGAAAAGGCTCTGACGCGGTCTCCATAAAGATGCTCGACCATGTGGTGGTGACTGAGGGAGACTATTACAGCTACAGCGAGAACGGCAGACTATAAGAAGCTATATATACTATAAGAAGCTATAGGCACTATAGAAGCTATTAAACCATACACACATTATAACCATACACATATTATATATAATATATTATGACAAAATACGAAATAGAAGCTAAGACAGTAGAATACCTCAAGACAGTATTCGACCCAGAGATACCAGTCAACGTGTGGGACCTCGGCATGATATACAAGATAGACGTGCACGACACGGCAGAGCCGACAGACAACAAGACCTTCGACATAGACATAGACATGACCTTCACAGCCCCCAACTGCCCGGCAGCCGACTTCATTCTTGAAGACATACAGCAAAAGCTCGAAAGCATCGCCGACGTGAAGACTGTCAACGTCAACGTGGTCTTTGAGCCTGAATGGAACAAGGACATGATGAGCGAGGAGGCAAAACTCGACCTCGGATTCATGTAGCCTCTCCCCCACGCCTCACAGCATACCAGAGGCATCATTGCCCTCACAACAGGCAACAGCAACCACCTACCATCCGCACATTAAGCACACAGCACACTATGAAGAACATTTATTTCATCAGCGACGCCCATCTCGGCAGCCGCGCCATTGAGCACAGACGCACTCACGAGCGCCGACTAGTCAACTTTCTTGACCAGATAAAAGACAAGGCTGAAGCCATCTACATGCTCGGCGACATGTTCGACTTCTGGTTCGAGTACAAGGACGTGGTGCCTAAAGGCTACACACGCTTCCTCGGCAAACTGAGCGAACTGACAGACAACGGCGTGGAGGTGCATTATTTCACAGGCAACCATGACATGTGGATGGGCGACTACCTGGAGAAAGAGTGCGGCGTGACCATACACCGCAACCCCTGCGCCATAGACCTCTATGGCAAGATATTCTACCTCGCACACGGCGACGGACTCGACTACCGCGACCACAAATGGCAGACACGCCTGATGTTCCGATGCTTCCACAGCTCCACCCTGCAGAAGATGGCGCGGTGGATACATCCGCACTTCTTCATGAACTTCGGGCTCAACTGGGCCAAGCACTCACGCATGAAGCGCAAAAGCTGTGACCTGCAGACAGACAAAGACGGCAGGGTGCTCAGCAAGGACGGCTTCTACGATGAGACCAAGCTGGTGGGATATGACAGCGCACAGGACAATGGAGAGATGCCTTACCAGGGAGAAGACAAGGAGGGACTCGTGCTCTACGCCAAAGACTACCTGAAGACACACCCAAACATCAACTACTTTATCTTCGGACACCGCCACATAGAGCTCGACCTGCTCCTCAGCCGAGATACACGTCTCGTCATTCTCGGCGAATGGATCAGCCTCTTCACTTACGCGGTATGGGACGGAGAGCACCTGTTTGTGGACAACTTCATCGAGGGCGAGACCGAGCTGTAATGCTCCCTGCTCTATGCCGCCAATGCGTCATACTTCATGATTGGAATACGGGAATCTATCCATTGCACGTAAGCGGCTCCGCGTTTATACCTTGTAACATCCTCCCTAAGTTTGTACCTTTGCACCATAATTTTAAAATCAAA
>CAKQRW010000069.1 GCA_934271655.1 uncultured Bacteroidaceae bacterium
ATTATCTGAAGATAGGTGATACTTATCGTCCTGTGGAGACTCGTCTTGAGGAATGGAGACGCTATTTTAGCGACCTGCAGAAAAGGTATGACGAGCCAGCTGTTGCTGGAAATGAGTATTTCCGAGACCTTTCTGTACATCATTACATCGTTAATGAAAAAGGACGAAGACGCTTGGAACGTACTACAATTCCTGATCTTCCTTATTATTCGAATGAGTTCTTTGAGAATGCAACAGCCGGCGATATTGAGGAAGCTGTGAAAGACATTAGAAAAAGTGCAGCTGATAAAGACGGACGTTACAAACTTTATTCTATGGAGGACGGACGAGTGCCAGTGAATTTTCATTACGAGAGGGGAAAGGAAGTGTTGCCCCTTCGTCCCAATCAGAAGAAAGTGGTAAGAAGTTTTATGTACGCAATCAAACATGGTCGTACTCATCTGCTGATGTTTGCAGTCATGCGATTTGGCAAATCATTTACAGCTATGAGCTGCGCAAAAAAGATGGATGCGTGGCTTGTCGTCGTGGTCTCTGCCAAAGCTGATGTGAAGACGGAATGGAAAAAGACTGTTGAAAGTTTTAAGAATTTCGAAGACTATGAGTTCGCAGATAGTGAGCAACTATCAAGAGATAATTCTCTTGTAAGTAAGGCACAAGCTGCTCGTAAAAAGATTGTCGTTTGCTTGACATTGCAAGACCTTAGTAGTTCAGAAATCAAGGAACGCCATAAGGAATTGTTCTCAAAGCGGATAGACCTGCTGATTGTAGATGAGACTCATTTTGGTGCAAGGGCAGAGCATTATGGAAAGGTTCTCCCTCCTGCTTCTTTTAAGCCAGGGCAAGACACGATAGATGATGCAGATTCCATAGATGAAGTGGAGAAGCACGTTAAGCAGTTGAAAGCTAAGGTGCAGTTACACTTGTCTGGAACTCCTTATCGTATTTTAATGGGTGATGAGTTCTCTGATAAGGATATTGTCTGCAATTGTCAGTTTACCGACATCGCAAAGGCTAGTGAGGAATGGGATAAAGAAAATCTTGACACAAAGGAAGAGTGGGAAAATCCTTATTATGGCTTTCCACAGATGGTTCGCTTTGCGTTCAATCTCAACGAGTCTGCTTTGCATAAACTGTCAGAGCTGCAAAAGGATGGGATGACAGTGGCTTTTGGAGAACTTCTTATGCCGAAGTCTATCAAGAAAAATAATGAAGGTCAACATCGGCAATTTGTGCACGAGGCGGAAATCCTCGATTTTTTGCATGCAATAGATGGAAGCAAAGAAGATGCCAATATCCTTGCGTTTCTCGACAATGAACGTATCCGACAAGGCAAACTTTGCCGCCATATCGTATGTGTGCTTCCTTACCGAGCATCCTGCGATGCCTTGGAGAAAATGCTAAAGGAACATGCTTCGGAGTTTTGCAATCTCTCGCAATATGAAATTATCAATATAGCAGGAGTAGATGGCGAAAGACGGTTTAACAAGCAGGAGAATATCACCCATTACATCACAGAATGTGAGGGTAGAGACCAAAAGACCATCACATTGACCGTCAACCGAATGTTGACGGGTGCGACTGTGCCGGAATGGGATACGATGCTCTATCTGAAAGATACGGCTTCGCCTCAGGAGTATGACCAGGCGGTTTTCCGCTTGCAGAATCCTTACATCAAAACATACAAGGATAAGGAAGGGAATATCATCAAGTATAATATGAAGCCACAGACGTTGCTTGTTGATTTTGATCCTAACCGTATGTTTGTTCTTCAGGAACTGCGTGCTCATGTTTATGACATCAATATGGATGCCAATGGCAATTCTAATCTTCAGGATCGGATAGCACATGAACTTCAAGTGTCGCCGATTGTCTGGATGAATAAAAATCGCTTGCAGGAAGTGACGCCTAATAACATCCTTGATGCCGTAAGGAAATACTCAAGAGAACGCAGTGTTTTGGATGAGGCGGCGGAAATCCCTGTAGATCATAGGCTGAGCGATGTTGAGGAAATCAATAAGTTGATTATGCGCCAGCAACCCATCGGCTCGCGAGGTGGATTGAAAATGAAGCCTGTCGAAGATGACAATGCAGGTGACTTGGACTTTATAGATTCGCAAAATAGTACTGATACATCAGAAAAGTCGGGTGAAACAAAGCCAGAAGAGGTACAGGGGACGAATGACAGCATGTTTGACAAGCGTTATGCGACACTCTGCTCTCGCATACTCTTGTTTGCGTTCTTAACCAAGGAAAAGCTTCTCTCATTGGAAGAGATGATCCATGTCTCAAACAAAGGAAAGGACAACAAGCGTATCCTTGCAAATTTGGGATTGGAAACCAAGATTCTCCGATTGTTGTACAAGCATTTGAATCCCAATGTGCTTCATCAGCTTGACTATAAGATACAAAATATCAATTCTCTGGCACATGATGAAACGCTCTCGGCAATGGAGCGAGTGGAAAATGCCATGCGTAAGTTTGGGCGATGGTCAACTTCTGAGATTGTTACGCCTCAGTTCCTGGCTCGCAAGATGCTGAATGACATACCACGAGAGCGTGTCACGCCCAGAACAAGGTTTATGGATATTGCTTCGAAGGAGGGTGAGTTCGCATACGCAATCATCCAAGTCTTTGGAGAATCCTATAAGGATAAGATTTATTCCGTTCCTACGTCATCCATAGCTTACGAGTTTACCCGTAAGGTTTACGAGGCGTTGGGAATGCCTGTAGAGAATATAGAAGATAAGTTTAACTCATACGACCTCATAGGCAAGAATGCCGAGGCATATATAAAAAAAATAAAAAAGATGTGTATTGATATAGCTGTAGGTAACCCACCATATCAAGATGAAGGAGGTTCGGGAGGAACCAATGATGCGCCAATTTTCCAGAAATTCTGTGATGTGGCAAATGATGCTGCTTGTGTATCAGATATGGTGATTCCGTCAAAATGGTTTACTGGTGGACGTGAACATTTGCTTGGTGAATTCCGCCGAAAGATGCTAGCGTCTAAACAAATTGTTCGGATGACGGCATACCATAATCCTCGTGAGTTGTTCCCTGAGGTAGAAGTAAAAGGCGGTGTCTGTTATTTCGTTAGAGACAAGGCTTATAAGAACCGTTGTACATACTCATTGCAAAAGGATGGAAACTGTGAATCTACTGATTTGGATCTCAGTTCCCTTGATGTGATGATTAGGGAACCTCGTCTTGCAAAGGTTGTGCAAAAGGTTGTAAAGCAAACGCTAAAAGAAAGGCAGAAAAAAACAAAAGACATACCAGTCTTTGTTGAGGAAATCATTTCGGGAGATACACCTTTTGGGATCCCAACGAATCCAAAGACAAGCAAAAAACATCCATTTGATGTCAGAGATATTCAGACTGAAGAGTACAATGTAGAACTTTATTATTGGGAAAGTAATGTTCGCAAGGTCGGATATATAAAAGAGTGTGATATCAGAAAAAATAGCAGTGATGTTTCTGCCATAAAGGTGTATATTCCTAAAGCTGGAGGTTCTGGAAATGACAAGATGGTTCTTGGACAGCCAATTGTTGTCGAAGGTAAGTCTGTATGTTCACAAACATATATATATGCAAAATTTGACACTTTGCAAGAGGCAGACAATTTTGTGGCATATCTCAAGACTCGTTTTTTTCGCCTTCTGGTTTCTTCAATGAAAATTACGCAAGATGCTTTAGCGAGCGTTTACCATTTTGTCCCCATGCTTGACTTTACGCATAAGTGGACGGACGAGGAACTTTATGCTAAATATGGAATAGAACAATATAAGGATTACATAGAAAGTATGATAAAACCAATGGAATGATTGTTTTGCAATAATGCTCTGAAAGGTCGACACTTATGCAGCTGGTGCGAAGCTACTCGCTTTCCCTGCCTCGATGAAGGCACACGATGAGGCTGAGTAGTGGGTAGAGCCCGTCTATCAAGATGGAGGACACACATCGAGCCAATGATATAAAAGCCAAGCTTACGGATACAGCAGGATGCTGGACAGGAATGTGCTACTTCATCATGTTCTTGATGAAGTAGCACATTCTATTGAGCGCATGCAAGAAATGGTGATAAGCGCCTGCTAATGTTTCACCATCTTCTTGTTGTTGACTATGTAAATGCCGTGACTGCCGCTTATGCAGGCGTTGGCAGGGCGTCCGTCAAGGGCATATATACGATTGACAGCCTTATCCATGCAGGATTGCGCAATGGCATTGATGCCCGTGGGAATGTTGTTCAGGTTGTCTGTAAAGCCTATGTAGCTGATGACAGACGTGCCTGTGGTGGAGGTCAGTCCGAAGATAGTCTGGCCAGTGGAGAAGCTCCATTTGTCACCTTTGCAGTTGCCGTCAAGGTTGGACTTGGTGATGTCCCATGCTATCACGGTCTCCTTGCCCTGTGTCAGCACCTTGGTCGGAGCCACCTGCGAACCCTTGTTCTGGCCATTAAGCCACCACAGAAAGCTCTTGCCTGTGCCCTTGGCGAGGTTGGTTCCTTTGACAACGAGATATTTCTGTGCCTGTTTTACCTTGTAGTCAGTCTTCTCGTAGTCCATCATCAGGCACACGTTGTTGTCGCCCTTGCCGGCTTTCACAGTGATGCTGTTGGTCTTGGAGTCATAGCTGATGTTGCTCTGCGCCACACGTGCTGCATCGCCAGTCTTCCATTCGGTAGCTACAAACTTGTAGGCATCGCCAACGTAGCCGCTGAGCAGTCGCAGGTAGTAGAGCCCGGGAGCAAGTGTGGTGTTGTTGGCTTCCATGCGGAACACTATCTTGTCCTTCACTGTGCCGTCGGCTTTTCTCAGCATCTCTGCTGGAATCTCAAACTCGATGTTGTAGAATCCGTTGTCGTCAGCATTCTTGACAGAAGAAGGGATGGTTGTTGTGGTGAGTTGCTGTCCGTCAATGCTGATGATGCCCACGCGGTTCTTGTCGGCAGTGGTGAAGCGGCACATGATAGAGACTCCTTCTGTAAGTTTGTCAGGATTGGAAAGAGTGTATTCCATGTATCCGCCCTGCCGCGCATCACGGTAGTACTCGCCCTGATAGCTTCCTGAAGTGGAGTTGGCCGAGTGTGTGGCGTCATGCCCTGCCTCGCTCTGCTGTTCGCCAGTGGCCACAAAGTCTATTGTGCGTGCTGTGAGAGCCTCCTCAATGGCGTCAGCGCGTCCCATATCGCTCAGGGCGTAGTTCTCTTCAGTCTGCTGATACCAGTAGCAGCTGTAGCGTGCATGATGTATGGTATAGAATGGCACAAGCTGCAGAGTAGTCCAGCCACCTTTGCTCTGTGTGCTGCTGGCATCGATGGTGAACTGGCATGCCTTGCCTTCTGTCGGGCTGATGCGTTTCATCACATCGTCTCTTTCACCTATGAGGAGAGGTGCATATGAGAGCGAGAGCCGTTTGGCCATGGATCCTGGAGCGTGGTCCATGCGTCCCTCACCGCCATATTCATTTTGCAGCTTCTCATACTGCAGTCCTGTCTCTTGTGCTTCCTCGGTGTTGGCGGCCGTGGTCTGGGCTGCCAAGAGGATAGGGCCATATTTGAAAGCTATGTAATCTTTGTAGCCAGGGCATGTCTCATAGCTGAGCTGCATTGGCAATGCCACCTCCACCACGTCGCCAGCCTTCCATGAGCGGCTCACAGTCTCATAGCCAGCTTGGCCTGCTGCCACACTGGTTGGCACGTCTGTGCCGTTGACCTTGATGGAGAAGGATTCTCCTGCCCATTGCGGGTGGCGTATGGCGAGGTCGAACTTTCCGGCCTTGTTGATGGTGAGCTTGGTCGTCTGGCTGTATGGGAACTGTGTCTCTTGTGTCAGGGAAAAAGTCTTGTCTTCCAGACGTGAAGCTGTGAAGAGGTTCACATAGAGAGTCTTGTTGTCTTCGGAATGAGTGTAGATGAAGTGTCCGTACTTGGAGTGATTCTCCATGCCTGTGCCCACGCAGCACCACATGCCTTGGTTCACCTGCGAGTAGATGCGGTATCCTTGCGGGCGCAGAGTGGTGAAGTAGACATAGCCGCCTGTAGCTGGGTCTTGTGTGGAGAGGATATGATTCCACATGGCAGACTCATAGAAGTCGGCATACTTGGCGTCGTGTGTCTCATCGAAGAGGTCTTCCGAGAGCTTGAGCATGTTGTTGGTGTTGCAGCTCTCCGGACCGTCAAGGTTGCTGATGTATTGCTCGGCTCTTGAAGAAGGCAAGAAATGCTCGCTCACGCTGTTGCCACCTATGCAGACGGTGCGGTTGTGTGCCACGTCGTCCCAGAAGTTGTGCGCTGCTGTCTGGAAAGATCCCGATGTGATGGTGCCGCCGTCGCGTTTCTCTTCTTGGTATATGCGCTCGAATCCTATGTATTTAGGCACTTGAGTGTTGGCATGCTTATTGTCGAGAAACGTGCCGTTTGGTGTCTGGAGCCCGTCAATCATGTACTGGTGACTGTATTTCTTAGCAGCGTCCAGATATTTCTTGTCTCCAAAGATGCGGTAAGCATCGGCCAGCGTCTCGTTGACTCCACCATGTTCCCATCCCAGAATGTCCTGCATTTGGCTTGTGGACAGGTGCGACACCACGTTGACAGTCCAGTTGCACATGTCCTTATACATTCTCTTTGCTTCTTTGCTGCCTGTATAGAGCCATGCGTCTCTCAGTCCGGCCAGCACCTTATGTTCGCAGTAGAAAGGCACCCAGCCTCCATACTTCTTGAACTCGTTGAGGTCGCCTTTGTAGAGTCCCGTCCATATCTGGTTGATTGGTTGGCCGCCGAGGAAGCCCTTCATGCCCGTATCGTCATTGTCAAAGGCCTTTTGGCAGTCGTCAAGCACGTTGAGCATGTAGTCGAGCCTTTCTTTCAGCGCTTCTCTTGTGGAGCCATCGTGCTCTGCGGCATAAGCCAGAGCCAGGGCTGTGAGGTAGTGGCCGCCCACATGTCCTTCGAGCGACCAGCTTGAGAGTCCCCAGTTTGAAAAGCTGGGATGCTTCACGTCCCACTGGTAATACTTGGATGTGCTTACTTTTGTCAGTCCTGCCTGACGCACAAACGGAGTGAGCAGACGGTCTGCATCGTATTGCAGCAGCAGCTTGGTGTTAGTCTCCATGGCTGTCTTGAACGGGCCGTCAAGAAGAGTGATCTTGTTAAGGTCGAAGTGTTGAGGATCGATTTCTTGTTGGGCATAGAGCCTGTTGGCTGTCAGCAGTCCTGCCGCCAAGGCCATCAGCATGCTCTTGCGTGTGATGGAATTTATGTGCATGTTCTTTAAGGTTTTAGGTTATATTTATAGCAGGTGCCCAGAAATAGGGCACCTGCATTGTTTGTCAGTCATAGAAGTTCCAGCTGATTCCGAATCGCACGCTGGATGGATTCATAGGATAGCCAGGTCCCCAGAAATATCGTCCGTCGGACTGGTTGGCGTGGTGGTACATGATGTAGAAGCGGGTGCGCTTCAAGTCGAAGTTGGCGTAGACGGAAGCAAGCGGGTAGTTGCCCACCTTCTCTTTCTTGGCTGCATTCTGGTTCATGAATGTGTTCATTACAGGAGAATAGTCGGGAGCTTCATATTCCGTGAAATATTTCATGTCAGCTCCGAGCTCTGTTTTCAGCACCTGCGCTATCTTGAAGCGTATGTATAGATTGGTGTAGAGCGACAGGGCTGGAAGAGGCAGCACATCTTTATGAGAGCATGTCTGGTATGTGACATCATTCTCCCAGTGGAAGATGCCCAGTCGGAAATTCTGCTGTAGGTTGGCGCTTACCACCTGAATGTTGTCCGGGCACTGCATCGGAGCTATGTTGTTGCTCACGGTGACTGTGCCGTCGGATGAGGTCGTGGCTGTGCCGTTGTTGGTGAAATAGCAGTAGTTCTTTATATTTTCCACCCCTACAGTCAGTTTGGTGCCTGTGCTTGGCATAGTGATGATGCCCTCCACGCGCTGCCGCAGTTCCTTGTCTGTGTTGATGTCCCACCATGCATGCTTGCTGTGGAATTGCCTGAAATAGAAGCTTGGCATGAGATTCTTCACATAGGCATTGACTGCCACCTGGGCCGTGTCGCCCATCAGCGGGATGTTGAGCTCGCCGTGTCCCTTCAGCTCAAACTGTCCGCTGCTTTCTCCTGCCACGACAATCTCTCCGTCGATGTTGTAGTTGACGGCTGAGCCTTTCGAACGTATTATTTGTCCTCCTACCAGCACATTGTTCTCGTTGTATGTGCGCTTGCCTATGATGCCGTCAGTATTGGTGTATATGCCTCCATGCTCGATGGAGTCGGGCAGGGTAAAGCTCTTGTGCTCGTAGCCCACATAGGCATTGACGCCGAAGAGTGCCCACTTGTTGAATCCCTCGCAGATGGACACTCCAAGATGCGTGCGCAGCGCGAGGTTGCGTGTGCGGTCTTGTGTGCTGTCACCTGGCAGGTATGTGTAGGAGTGGTAATTTTCTGCCTCAGCATAGGAGCGGTAGTTGCGCATCATGTTTTGCAGCTTGACCGTATGGAAGATGCGGCTCACAGGCACAAAGACCTGTTTGGTTGTCACCGAGTCAACTATTTCCTCACGGTAGAAGCCAAAGTTGATGTGTTGGTTGAAGAAGGCCAGATCATGCTCCTGCCTGTTCCAGGTCTGTGAAAGGAAAGTGGGTATGTCGTTAGAGGAGAAGTTTTGCGACATGTTCTCAGGATGTGTGATATAGCCCTCATCTTCTATACCGCCGCTTTCCGCGTTCTTCATGAAGTTGTGCTGATAATAGAAGTGCATGTCGTACCGGTCGTCAATATACGAGGCCCAGGCAGACGCGTTCATGAAGGATGTGGACTGGTTGGCATAGAAGCCACGGCCGTACAGATAGTCGAAAATGCCGCCTATGTTTGCTTTCTTGCCGATGTTGTTGGTATAGGTCACTTTGACATGGTCTGAGCCATTGGTTCGGGAGCCGTTCCAGTTGTAGGTGATGTTCATGAACGGCGACTTGGTGTTATAGAACCGGAAGCGTTCGGTGGTGACGAAGAACATGTCGTATGGCCATGTGAAGATGAAGTCGGGCATGTCGGGGCGCTGCATGAAGATGCGTGACAGGCGTGGCGAACCTACATTGCCCAGTGTATGGTACTGTCCCTGCAGTCCTTCTGGCAAGTCTGTGTTCATAAACATGTGGTGGAGCGTGTCGACATGCGTGGAAGTTATGTTCCCATATTTCTCGTCTACATTCCATGCTCTCACATCGTTTGGCACCACTTTCTTCTTGTCTTTGCTGCTGGATGAGACAGAGTCTGGGCGTGCGTCCATGCTCAGGTCTGTATTGCTTTCCAGTTCAGAGATAATGCGCTGCGCATGGATGGCAGAGTGGGGGGCGACAGCGATGAGTGCTGAGAGTAGTAGTCTTGATTTCATATATAAAGATTAACTTCTGCCGCATATGGAAGATTAACTTGCCTCCTCATGCAGCAGAAGTGTGGTATGTGTATAATTGACTATAAGCGTGTGTGTCAGAACAGAAATCGCAGGTAAAACTCCACCAGCTTGAGCATGATGGAACCAAAGCCGATACAGAAGAACAGCGTGCGTTGTTCTGGCAGAAGGAAATAGATGATCAGAGCCACAGCAAAGCCAAGCATGAAAGCCCAGTTCAGCACTTTGCGTGCTGTGGCTACAGCATCACCGTTGTGGCTCTTGTGCCATTTCTTTCTGCTCTTTTTCTTGTCCTCGGCGATGGCCTCAGCTATTATCTTGTCTATCTCGTCTTGTTGCATAGATGACGGGTCCTTTATTTGGATGCAGCCTTAGTAGCTATCTCTTTTTTCAATTCTTCCACAAGGTCGATAGTCTTCACTCTATACTTGCCAGGTATGCGGCGCAGCTCACCTTTCTTGTTCAGACACTCTTCGTCTGTGATCCATTCCTCAGCTGCCACTCGCTCAAACTTGCCTTCGCCCTGGTCCACGTTGAAGGACAGGTTGGTGAGCGTGAACTCGGCCTTGCCGTCGCTGGCAGTTATGTTGAGTGTGTAGAAGGCCTGTGTGTAGTTCTTGGCGAGCGGCTTGATGGAGAATATCAGCTCTTCTGCGCCTACGCACGATATGGTGCCTGCATTCTTGTCAGCCTCCTTTACCATTGAGTACTCAAGGTTCTTGAAGAAATCCCCGTCTGTATATATACCGTTGACAGTGTTTGGCTCATATCTGAAGCTTGCCCATTGGGCCAGCCGAGAATAGATGTCTGCTTTTGCCATTCCAGGCAGCGCTATGGTCTCGGTGAATGTCACCTTGCCGTCTTTGACAGGCACAGCTCCTGCTGCGGTGTATGCGCTCATGTCCGTCTGCTGCTTTTGCGGTTTCTTGCGTGCGAATAGTCCCTCGCTCTGTGCGCTCATCAGCAGTGGCAGACAAGCGAATATTGCTATGAGTGTTTTTTTCATAAATGTATGTTTTATTTGTTTTTCCTTGCAAAGATACTGCTTTTGGTAAATATGGTCAAATATAAACTTATAAAATTGCTAAAATTCTTTAGCAGGGGTTGCTCTGGCTGTAATGTTTAGGTGGGTGTAGCAAATATAGGGGCGGCTTACTTCGATATGTAGGTGCTCATAATTATTTTTATAAGTAGGTGTTCATAATTATTTTTATATTTAGCGTGCTCTATCCCCGGGCAGATTTTCCTTCTGTTTGATGGAGCT
>CAKQRW010000070.1 GCA_934271655.1 uncultured Bacteroidaceae bacterium
AATACGCAAGCAAATACTATTATAAAAACTTAATCATCAGTTAGTTGAATATTATTCAGCAAACACTAATTATTTTTCATATATATGATCATCTGCTCTTCATATTATATGAATTGCTTTTCCATTCACACAACTCACTCTCCCATTCACACAACTCACTCTTCTACAGCCAACACCTCTGCATGCGCAGCCTTGTCTTTCTTGGTGAGTTTCTTCACTACTTGGATGTAGCTGTGTCGTATCTGCGCACGGATGAAGTCATCGTCAAGCGTGCCATAAAGGTTGACCTGGTTCCAGTATTTCTTGTTCCAATGCCAGGCTCCCTCTATCTCTGGATGCTGGCTGCGCAGGTCTATGGCCCTGTCGGGGTCGCACTTCAGCGTGATACGCTCTGGATGGGTCAAATCGATGCAGGCAAATATCTTGCCAAGAACACGGATGACAAGGAATTCTTCGCCGAAAGGAAAATCTTCTGTGGCCAATGGCAATGTGAGGCAATAGTCACGAATGCTTTCAATGTTCATACGGTTGCCATTTTTCATTGTTCAAGTCTTGTCATGTGATATCCCATAGCCTTCAGCTGAATGGCGGCTCCCATCAAGTACATCTGCCGCAAAGCTCCGACAAAGGCGCGGAAGGCCTCGGGCGTGCCTGGCTCGATGTGCAGATGGCAGAGGAGGTTGTAGGTGCGGGAAGCGCACTCGCCTACCACCTTGGAAAGCGCCTGATGCTGCTCTGTGCCCAGCAGCAGCACGTTGACACAGATGTAGTCATCCATGTGATCGAAGTCTATGCGGTCGCGCAGGTACTTGTAGAGGTCTGGCACCTTGCTGTAGAGATTCCAGTCATCATCCCAGTATCTGGCCACAGCCATGCCTATAAACATGGCCCATCCCAACGAGACGGTCGGGTAGGCATTGAACTCTCTCACAGCGTCTGGCAGATAGCTTTCTCCTATCTGAGCCCAATGCGACTCGATGTCCGGGGCTTCGGGAAGGCGACGGTCTACCATGTCTGCCGACACCAGGTATCTATAGAGGTCGTCATGAAACTTCTGCTCTATGGCAACCTCATCCTTTTCTTCTGACATAATATAACAATGATTATTTATATACGTTTTTCAGCTTTCAAGAAGACGGGTCTCAATGGCTGATGACACAGCATCATCACGCTGTCTCAGTATCCGCCATGGACCAGCGCCTCTGCTACAGTAAGGTCAAAGGGCGTGGTTATCTTTATGTTCTCCCTGTTGCCCTCGACAAGAGTCACGGCATGTCCGAAACGCTCCACCACTGATGCATCGTCGGTGAAGAAGGATACATAGTCTTGTCCATATGCCGCGCGGAGCAGCCGGGAACTGAACACTTGCGGGGTCTGCACCAGCTTATAGTCATCGCGGGCAACTGTCTCCGACGCGCCATCTCCGCGCAGGTGCCTTACGGTCTCCACCACGGGGATGACTGGAACGACTGCGCCTGAGCGGCCAGCCTCATCATAGCACGCGCGGATGGTCTGCTCTGACACAAAGGGGCGCACGCCGTCATGCACGCCTATCAGCTCGGCATCATCGGCCACACAAGACAAACCATTCTTTACGGAATGGAAGCGGGTGGCTCCGCCGCTGGCTATGGCATGCGGAATGGTGAAGCCGTGCTTGCGGCACAACTCACGCCAATACTCTTGCTGCTCTTCGGGAAGGACCAACACTATCTGCATGCTTGAATCATACAGGTAGAAACGCTCTATAGTGCGCATCAACACTGGCTTTCCGCCTACGGGAAGAAACTGCTTGGGGATGTCTGCGCCCATGCGCAGTCCCTTGCCTCCAGCCACTATCACTACTGCTTTCATTTTTTTTCTGTTTGGACAAGTTGAAGCCTAATTTATATATAAGTAGATGCTCAAAATTATTTTATAGTATCAAAGTTAGCCGCTCCCATATTTGCCGCACTCTCTCTCGGGCATATTTTCCTTCTGTTTATCTGTCACTATGCCCGGCATTAAATAAGAAGGGCTGCGCCTCAGCATAGCGTCTGGGCGAGCTTGACGCTCTGCATTCGGCTTGCACCATCTTTAAATAAGAAGGGCTGCGCCTCAGCATAGCGTCTGGGCGAGCTTGACACTCTGCATTCGGCTTGCACCATCTTTAAATAAGAAGGGCTGCGCCTCAGCATAGCGTTCAAGCGAGCTTGACGCTCTGCAATTCGGCTTGCACCATCTTTAAATAAGAAGGGCTGCGCCTCAGCATAGCGTTCAAGCGAGCTTGACGCTCTGCATTCGGCTTGCACCATCTTTGTCTCTTTCAAACAGAAGAAAAATCTGCCGGGGGATAGAGCATGCCAAATATAAAAATAATTATGAGCACCTACTTAATACTTAGCGGGACATCCATTTATACTGTCATTACAGATATAAATATGGATGCCCGCCTATCTTGCTGTCTGTCTATTTGCAATCGAAAATATCGGACTTGCTGCTCTTACTTGATAAGAACATTGTACATCATTCCCTCCTTTAACTGGCTGGACTTTTCCTCTCCGCTGAAGTACTTGACGATTTCGTAGCCAAGAGCTAATGCGGCAGCAGGGCCGTCGCCTGTGAAGAGCATGCCGTCGCGCTGCACAAGAGCGGCTGTGTAGTCTGCTCCATCAAGGTATTTCTCAAATCCTGGATAGCATGTCGCCTTCTTTCCGCGCAGCAGTCCTAACCTGCCATATACCGACGGCGCAGCACATATGGCTGCGAGCGGCTTGCCTGCCTCATAGTGTTTCATGATGACTTTACGCAATCCCTCGTGCATGTCAAGATTGGCCGTTCCTGGCATTCCGCCAGGAAGGAACAGCATGCTGGCATCGCTGTAGTCGTTCTGATCAAAAAGGCTGTCGGCCACTATGCCTACTCCATGAGCGCCAACTACTGTCAAGTCGCCTGTTATGGACACGGTCTTTACTGCCAGTTCTGCACGACGGCATATGTCTACTGGTCCTAAAGCCTCTATTTCCTCGAAGCCCGTGGCAAGAAACACATAAATCATATTATTCTGTTTTTATTATTATACATTATATTATTATACAGCTATACTTTTACTATTGTGCAGCTATACTTTTACTATTATGCAGCTTTTGATACATGAGCTGTGTGATATGCAGGTGTCATCCATCACCTCAGCTTGAATCTATAGGTGATGCTGCCTTTATCCACAGCGTTGCCCTCTGAGAATCTCGACTGCTTGGCAGCAGACACTGCGGCATTCTTCAAGGCAGAAGAGGAAGTGGTGCTCTGCACTACATTTGCGCTAATCACCTTGCCTGCGGCATCGACTTGAATGGCCACTACCACAGTACCCTCACTTTGCGGATCGGCATAGGCAGGCTTTGCCAAGTAAACGACAGTACGGTTGCCCACACTGGCCGTTGTGCCTGTTCCCATACCACCTACGCCTGTTGCTGCTCCCACATTGCTGTTGCCTGTGGGTGAGCCCTGGCTTCCGTTGCCTGAGGTGTTTCCGCTATTTCCTTTCTTGCCGCCAGAACCAAAGGCTCCAGCCACACGATTATTAGCTGCAGCCTTTGCTGCTTCCTCTGCGGCTTTCTTCCTTGCGGCTTCCTCTGCGGCTTTCTTCTTGGCTGCTTCCTCTGCGGCTCTCTTCCTTGCGGCCTCCTCTGCTGCTTTCTTCTTGGCAGCTTCCTCTGCTGCTTTCTTCTTGGCAGCTTCCTCTGCGGCCTTCTTCTTGGCAGCTTCCTCTGCTGCTTTCTTCTTGGCAGCTTCCTCAGCGGCCTTCTTCTTGGCAGCCTCTTCTGCAGCAATGGACTTTTCTTGATTCTGCGTCATCAGCTGTTGGTTCTCTGACCTTTTCTCAGGCTTCTCAGATTTTTCTTGCTGAGTCTTGCTTTCCTGGGATTTCTGAGGTGCAGGAGCTACAGGCACGGTCTCCACTTCTGGTTCCTCCGCACCATCATGCTCGTCGGCAGCATCTCCAGATTCAACAGGCAAGCCACCTGTGTCCTCGCCAGCAGCATCAGCCAGTTCACCAAGCATGACAGGCACGCCATCCTCCTTTTCCTTGTCAATCTCCGCTTTGTGAAGATACAGAAAAGCAAGAAGCAGCAGAAGCAGCATGTGAAAAGCTATTGCTATCAACAAGGCTATTATCTTATCTCTTTTATTACTCATTGTCTATTTCATTGCTTTGCTTTATTTCATCGCTATATCTCTCTGCGCCTTTTTTCTCTGCATTTTGATTATCATTCCGCCTTATTACCTTTTCTTTTTTTCAGAAATGGCGTGATGGCTACTCTTTGCTTGATGGCGGACGTGTGGCCAGAACCATCTTGAAATGATTCTCATTTGCCACGCTTAATATCTCCACTATATTCTTGTAAGGCACAGACTCATCGGCATAGAGCGACACAAACAATTCGGTAGAATCATTTTGCTGAGATTTAAGCACTTCAGGCAACTGCTCCAGAGTGACAGGCTCTTCCTTCTCATTGCCCAATGCCGCATAAAGGTTCAGGTCCTTGTCTATCACGACTCGGGCCGTAGCTGTCACCGTGGTCTGCTTCTTGCCTTGAGGCAGCAACACTTTTATGGCATTGGGCGAAACCATAGTGCTGGTAATCATAAAGAAGATAAGCAGCAAAAATATGATGTCTGTCATAGATGCCATATTGAATGTCGGCGACACCTTAATCCTTCTCTTGAACATACCTATTTCTCCTCCTCGCTAATGATGTCCATGAATGTGAGTGACTTGGCCTCTATCTCATTAACAACACTATCTACCTTTGACACCAGATAGTTGTAAGCGAACAAAGCTATGATGCCTACAACGAGGCCACCTACAGTTGTGATCATAGCTTGATAAATGCCACTGGACAACAAGCTGATGTCTATATTGCCACCAGCGTTGCTCATCTGCCAGAATGCTTCCACCATGCCTATTACTGTGCCCAGAAATCCTATCATCGGAGCACCTCCGGCTATAGTGGCCAATACGGGTAGACGCCTTTCCATGATGGATATCTCAAGGTTGCCCGTGTTCTCTATCGCAGTCTGAATCTCGGCAGCAGGCTTGCCTATACGGCTGATGCCGCGCTCGATGATGCGCGCTGCCGCTGTATTGGTGATGCGGCAGAAATTGATTGCCGATGATATGTCATTATTCTTTATGTAGTCGCGGATGCGGTCCATGAACAGTTTGTCATCCTTGCCCGCATTGCGTATGGCAAGAAAGCGCTCCACAAAAATATAAACAGCTATTACTGACATGACAGCCAACACAATCATAATCCATCCGCCTTTAGACGCAAGCTCAAGAATGCTGAGTTCTTCCATAATGTTCGTTCTTTTATTTTTTAGTTATTTTTTTTCTTGCTTTTCAGATAAGGTTTTGTGCAATGCGCGCACCTTTTATCATTCATGATGCATATTTACTCCAGCCACAAAGCATAAATTCAATTATATTCTGTAACTTTGCAATCGCAATCGTTTGCAAAAATACGGTTTTTTCATACACAAGACAAATTATTATCGCTAAATATGACTAAAAAAACAAAGTTTGCACTCTTCGGCAATGTCTATCAAGAACATAAATGCACAGCGGTGCAGAGTTTTTTTGACATTGCACAAAAGAGACAAGCAGACATCGCCATATATGAGCCTTTCTACAAGTTTCTGCTCACATTGCCACACATAGACATTCCGGCATGCGAGGTGATAGCAGACAGCAACTTCACGGCGGACTATGTAGTGTGCATAGGCGGCGACGGCACATTCCTTGACACAGCGAGCAAGGTGGCTGACAAGAGCATACCCATAATAGGTGTGAATGCTGGAAGGCTGGGCTTCCTTGCCAGTTTCTCGCCTGAAAGTATTGGAGAGACCATCAATAATATCTATAAGGGAAAATTCAAGATAGAGAGCCACAGCGTGCTGCAGATGACATGTGATGACACGAAACTTTTGGGCTATCCATGCGCTCTCAACGAGATTGCCATTCTGAAGCATGACATCTCATCCATGATTACGATCCACACAGATGTGAACGGCGAACGACTCACCACGTACCAAGCTGACGGGCTCATCATCAGCACTCCCACCGGGAGCACGGCCTACTCGCTCAGCGTCGGAGGGCCAATAATGGTGCCACAAAGCGACACTATATGCCTCACTCCTATTGCACCGCACAGCCTGAACATGCGGCCTATAGTGCTGTGCGACAATAATGAGATTACTCTTACGGTGGAAAGTCGAAGCAAGAGTTTTCTGGTCTCGCTCGACGGACGCAGCCAAAGTTATCCTGACAATATACGCCTACACATACACAAGGCTCCGTATTCCATAAATGTTGTCATAGGCGAAGACCAGAGTTTCTTCTCCACACTGAGAAAGAAGATGATGTGGGGAGCAGATAAAAGGGGACACTGAAGATAAAACATCAGTGTCCCCCATTTTTATATGCTATACGGATTCATATGCTATACTGAAGCTGGCCTTTACTTATGCCTGTCGCCAAGCATCGGACAAGCCTTAACTGCCGTCATTTCAGTATCACTCCTTCCTTCTTCATGCCGTCTATTTCAATATCACTCCTTCCTTCTTCATGCCGTCATTTCAATATCACTCCTTCCTTCTTCATGCCGTCTATTTTTATGACTACCGGACTGGCGAATCTGACATGACGGACATGCTCTGTCTCATCGACCGCAGGCATGGCATTGAGCAGAGCCTGGTCGTAGACTCCATCGCCAATAAAATCGTTTACAGTAAAATAGCCTACGCCCATGCTTGTCAGGTTCTGGAAGAAATGTGTTCCCTGGCTTGGCTCCACACGGAAATTCTGAAGTCCGGCCTCCACTATCACTTTGGCACCTGATATATTAGGCCACTTGACTGGCACTCCAAGCCAAGGATCGCTTGAGCCCCAGCGTCCGGGACCTATCAAGACATAGTTTTCTCCCCTTTCGAGGAATCCGCGATTGATTTTTTCCACTTCCTCCACTATGGCTGGATTATTGGACGCCGTATAGCCTTCTGTCTTTATATATACTATGTCGTGCACATCGTTGATGATGCCATGGCCTATGGCATTATGGCTGCGAACTACACACTGGCTGTCATCTATCAATGACAGATCCTCGTCCAACTGCATCATATTGTCAACCATCGGACGTATCTGAAGCAAATAGAACTCGCCTGTCCTGTCCTTGTTCAGATTGACAGCAAACTCTATCTCTACAGGACGGCCCATCTCCTGCTGACCATAACGCAGCACCTTTTGCAGCAACTCTGGCAGCGGGAACACTCCATTCTGCAGCACGCCAGAGAAGGATATTATCTTGCGGTTCTTGCCCTCATAATATCCGTCATAGATGCACTGGTCATATGGATCGAATGTGGAAACTATCCATTGAAGCGAACCGTCTTTGTCGGCATCACGAACTGTCACACGTTTCAGGTTGAAAGCATCATCCACCTGGAACTTCATGTAAGAATGAGCGCGCTTGATGTCGCAAGCCACGGTGTTGCCAGCATGCACGTCACCATTTGTGACAGAATCAAGAGCCTTAGTGTCAAGGGCAAAGAAACTGGTCTGTGTCTCACGCAGAGCTATTTCCATCTCACTGGTCTGCAAGACTTTGTCTGGATGACTCGGACACACGCGCAAGCACAATCCGCCATCTACTATGTATTTTCCAAGTCCAAGCGCCAGCTCCACAATGCCTTCCTCTGCCTTCTCGTCGCCAATGGGATAATAGTTGATGCTACGACCCACACCTGATATCGTAGGGTAAAAGCCGCTCGGATAGTCCTGGCCTACCACTTCCTGCAAGATAACAGCCATCTTCTCCTGGTCAATCACATTGGATGTCGCTACCATATAGTCTTTGCTCGCACGGTAAAAGACACTCGCATACACAGCCTTGATAGCGTTGGACAGCATCTCCAGCCTGAGATACTTGTCACCCACGCATGGTATCATATAAGTGGAGTAGATGCCTGCGAAGGGCTGATAATGGCTGTCCTCTAGCAACGAAGATGAACGTATGGCCAGGGGACCGTTGACAACATCTGTAAAAGACATGAGGTCTTCCACCAATGTCTTCGGCAGATGACCCTTCAAAAAACATTGCAGAATCTCTTCGTCGGGAACATCAGACAGAGCTATTTCATAAAGTCCATTGGTCTCCATGAACTCGTCAAAGATGTCTGTGCACAGCACAACCGTCTTTGGGATAGACACGCTTGCATTCTCATACTCGTTGAGGTCTATGCGTCTTTTTATGATGTTGTCCAAAAAAGCGAGACCTCTTCCCTTGCCTCCAAGCGAACCCTCACCTATGCGGGCAAACTGACTGTAATGGTCGAATCGGTCCTTGTGGAAAATAGCTACCACTCCCCTGTTCTTCATCTTTCGGTAGCTTACGATGGCATCAAAGATGTACTGACGATGGGCATCAACATCACTCACCACTTTCCACGTTATTTTCCTCAAGAACTCCGCAACAGGAAATATCGCACGCGACGACAACCAGCGAGACACATTATTGTGACGGATATGGTAGCTCAATGAGTCAGCAGGAAGGCTGAATATCTTATTCTGCAACTCTTTCAGATTTCTCACTCTGGCTATCTCTTCCTTTGTCTCAGGATTACGGAATATAAAATCGCCAAAACCGAATTGACCCGTCAAGACATCTTTCAAATCCTGACTAAGCTTCTTCGAGTTTTTGTCTATGAAAGATGCGCCGCATTTGTCTGCATAAACCTTCTTGTCTGTCTCATTGGAGTCCATGACCAATGGCACATACTCATCCACACTCCTTATAGCGCTCAACAACTTGTAGCCAGCCAACTCATCTTTTTCCGTACTGTCGGGCGACATCGGGAACCGGCAATCGCTTATGACACCAAGAACATTGTCCTTATATTTCTCGTAAAGGCTCCATGCCTCCTCGTACGAACGAGCAAGAACTATCTTCGAACGTCCACGCATGCGCAGCATCTCCAACTGGGAATTCAAGGCCTCTGTAGCAAACTCCAGGCTCTGCTGCAACACAAATTGATACAGATTAGGCAATAAGGACGAATAGAATCTTATGCTATCCTCTACTACCAATATCATCTGGACACCAGCAGACAGGTCATTCTCCAAATTCATCTTGTCCTCTATCAATTTTATGATGGAAAGCAGCAGCTCTGTATTGCCCAGCCAACAGAAGACATATTCAAACGCGCTCAAGTCCTCATTCTCCATACGTCGGGTTATACCATGTGAGAATGGAGTCAACACAACGATAGGAACATCTGGAAACTCATTCTTTATGTCACGGGCTATGTCAAACACATCATTATTGTCTGTGCCCGGCATACATATGACTAAATCGAACGATCTTGTTTTAATTAGGGTTTCAGCATCTTCCTTCGAAGAAGCCTTCATAAAACGAGGAGGATACCTAAGACCTAACTTGGCATATTCATAAAAAATCTTTTCATCTACACGACCGTCATCCTCCAACATAAAAGCATCATAAGGATTTGCTACTATCAGCACATCAAAAATGCGCTTTTGCATCAAATCCACAAAACGTGTTTCACGTAAACTGGGATATTTATTGTTTATAATCGACATGGCTACTTGCATTTAAATTAGTATCTCATGCAAAGATACATATTTTTTCCGTCAATAACAATAAAATAAAGCGGATAATGAAGGGAGACTATTATCAACCATAGCCTCCATAGCCTATAGCTTCTATTGTTCCTATAGCCCGGCATCAATCTTAGGACTGTCCGTCTGGCTCTATAGTTCCTATAGCTCCTCATATAGATTCTACAGCTCACATAGCGACTATAGACTTGGCGGAGCGCATCGTGCGCCTCCTTCTACTATAGACCCCTATAGCTCATACAGCTTCTATAGACTTGGCGGAGCGCATCGTGCGCCTCTTTCTACTATAGACCCTATAGCTCATATAGCTTCTATCAGTCGAACAAAAAAAGGAGAGCCGCTTCCAGAATGATTCTGGAAGCGGCTCTCCCTGAAAGGAGGCGGCGACCTACTCTCCCGCATTGCGGT
>CAKQRW010000071.1 GCA_934271655.1 uncultured Bacteroidaceae bacterium
GCTGAGGCGCAGCCAATCTTATTTAATGCGGGCATAGTGACTGATAAACAGAAGGAAAATATGACCGAGAGAGAGTGTGGCAAATATGGGAGCGGCTTACCTTGACACTATAAAATAATTTTGAACACCTACTTACTATAAAATACTTTTGAGCACCTACTTTTGAGCACCTACTTATGAGCACCTACTTAACTGGACATAGCAAGCAGCCATTTCCATAAGGGTTGCAATTCTATGGTGTATCCATCTTGTTCTAATTTTTTTTCTTCATCTTTAGTTACGACAATCATCTTTTCCAAGTGTTGCACGCTGGCAAGTTTCAGCAGTCCGTCAATCTCGCGCTTTGCCGTGTCTGGATTTTCCATTGAATAAGACACCTGGATAGCGAGATTGTCGTCGGGCACCACAAAGTCAACCTCTGCGTTTTTACTGTTCCAGAAGTAGCAGTATTCCCCGTATTTGCGTCTCAGGCTTATTGCCACCATGTTTTCAAGCAATGATGTATTGGCGTCTACAAGAAAGAGATGGAGCAGACCGTTGTCTATGAAGTAATATTTTCGGTTAGACTCTTTGTCCTGCAGTTTGCCGTAGAGGTTTTCAAACGGAAGGATAAGCCATGAATCTTTCATGTGGCTGATATAGTCTATCACGGCATCGGTACTTATTTTCTTGCCAGTGCTGCTTACGATGCTTGCGATGCGGTTGTACGACTGTGGCTGTTTCACGCTTTCTGCCAATTTGCGTATCATGATACGCAATGCGAAATCGTTGCGAATTTTGTATCTTGCTATCAGGTCACCGAAGAATATTCTGTTAAACAGACTGCTTGTCCATTGGCGCGGGTTCTTCATCGTTGCCGTTTCGGGCAATCCTCCGTGCTGGAAATACGATTCTGCCAGTCGTGTTATCTCTTTGCTGTTCTTGTAAAGAGCATTCTTCTCGTTCATGCGAATTCCGTTGGCACTCAGGTATTCGGTGAATGAAAATGGAAAGACTTCCTGTATCATGTATCTTCCACCGAGTGTTGTGGCAATTTCGCTGCTCAGCATCTTGGCATTGCTGCCAGTGATGTACACTCTATACTTTTGGTCGGCCAACCGCCGGGCGAATTTTTCCCATTTGTCCACCAACTGTATCTCGTCCAAGAAGAATATCGGGCGGCAGTCGTACATCTCCTCATAACACGTCTTTATCAAGTCGAGGTCACTGACGTCAAGTGAGTCTATGCGGTCGTCCTCAAAATTGAAGAAGAGAATTTCTTCCGCCTTGTGTCCTTGCCTTATCAATACCGCTATGCGTTGGTACATCAGATACGACTTTCCGGCATGCCTTAGTCCAACCAACACATAGTTTTGACCATCCATGAAGTCTACATCACGCTCCACCAGTTCTACTTGCGTCACAAACTGCTGGTATTCAGCAATCATTATCTTTATCAAGTCTTTCGTCATATTCGTTTTCCTTTCTTTACCCCCATCTATCTGCTATGGGAAACTCTTTGCAAAGATAACGCTTTGTCGGATATAAACGATAAAACAATGGCGAATTTATCGGATATGAACGATAATTTCAACAAAAACATGCTTTCTCGCTACCAATCATCCGTTTCAAAACACTCACCTGACGACCAACGAAACAACAATTCTTGCAGAAGATTAGCATCATCGCATCATCGTCTGTGGGGCATAGGCATTGAGGGAAAATTTGATTTCCGGGACGGCCATTAAGTAGGTGCTCATAGTTAAGTAGGTGCTCATAATTATTTTTATATTTGCCATGTTCTATCCCCGGGCAGATTTTTCTTCTGTTTGAAGGAGACAAAGATTGTGCAAGCCGAATGCAGAGCGTCAAGCTATCTTGAACGCTATGCTGAGGCGCAGCCAATCTTATTTAATGCGGGCATAGTGACTGATAAACAGAAGGAAAAGATGACCGAGAGAGTGTGTGGCAAATATGAGAGCATCGTACTTTGATACTATAAAATAATTTTGAACAGCTATTTATTCCCACCAGTACGGTTGACACGGGCTGAAATGGCAGAAGCTCTTAGCCCAGGGCAATGCCCATAGGCTAAGAGCTTCTGTCATTTCAGAGTGTATGGGACCATTCCTACCGTACAGCTCGAAATAAATTAGAACACCTACTTACCTTTTTTTTACGAATACGGATTGGTCTGATTGAGCTGAATTGTATTGTGCGTGTCCACCTGATGTGTGTGCCCTGAATGGGCGGCACCTCCATAGCCGCTTCGCTCTGTGATATGAATACTTGTAATAATGGTAATATGCTAAAAGATGGAATGTTACGAGTAAAATATCATCTGTGTGAAACATCATTCATCAGCCTCACCAGTCGTGGAGAATGCACGCCGTCGTATGTCAACTCACTCAGATAACTCGCGACCACCGTGCTCGCACTGTGGCTCACCACAAAACGGCAACCGTCGGCAAACCGCCGCTCGATGGTGTAGGCATGAGCATGCCCATCCAGCAGCACATGCCGCTTGCCAACGAAGCAGATGCCCTTGCCTGTCCTTATCTCACCACGGCGGTAAGGACGACTGCTCCAGAGACGCTCGTCCTTGACATAATAGAGGTCGCCATCTTTCCAGAACTCCCAGCCATCTATGTCCACCACCTCAGGCTTGTGGGCAAAGACAGCGTGCGATGCCACGTTGAGCCAGCATTCCTCACCGTCGTCCACCAGATGGACGAAGCCACCGTCTGCCAACTCAGCCAACTGGAATGTCTTGCTGAAATCAGGAAACGAATCACCGTAGTCGTCCCTCAACCTGTAGATGCCATGTATGTCCCTCGTCACCAGTATGCCATAGGCCGTCGCCGACACGTGCGCCCATGTGGAGACAGTCTGCCACGCATACTTCTCGCCTGCCGGACGGCGGCAGATGGCCATGCCGCCTTTCACGTGCCTCACCGTCACCATGTCGAAAGGAAGACTGTAGTTGGCTGCCTTCAGGCCGCGTCCGTCCACATGCCCCACATTGCGGAAGTCGTGACTGCGCTCCATGGCTCGCTCACGCCGAGCCTCAAAGTTGTCCACCTCTGTCTGCCACCTACGCTTTGCCTCAGTCCACACCTCAGGCAGCACAGGCTGCAGAGGCAACTCCAGTCCGTGCCTCACGGCACATGCGCCCTGCTCGTCCTCGTAGAGCCATGAGTCGTCCATCATGTCGCGGTAGCAGTAGAGCTTGTCCGGCTCCGAGGGCTGTATGAAGTATGTCCTGAACCTCAGCCCGTGGTCTGTGCCGCCACTCAGCCCATCCTCCGTCACATAGTCGGTGGAGCGCAGCAGCCTGCTCCTCACACGAGGATAGAACCTGGCACCATCGGCTGTGCTGAACGTCAGCAAGCCATGGCGCACGCTGTGCGGACGCTTCCTGAACGTGATGCCGTTGACCAGGTCCACCCACGACAGCAGTTCTCCGTCTTCTCCCGACGACAGGCAGGCAAAAGCATCGGGCAGCAGTTCCACGTCGCCATACACGCAGGGCAGCACCTCCTCGCCGCTCTTGCGCGCCACGCCAGCCTGTCCGCTGGCATCGCGCCTGACCACATAGTCATACGCTGTGCCGAGAGCCGCACGCTGTCCCTCATGGTCCACCACCACCATCATCTCCGTGCGCTCATCGCCCGTCTCCTCTGGGGCGCATGAGCCATTGCGGCTGCACGCCTCGGCCGCCAGTGCGCTCTTAGTGTCCATGATTCCCCTGCCAGTGCGTGTGCCGTCAAACATGGCCTGCCAGTCACGCTCTTCCGACGGCAAGCCAAACAGATGGTAGAGACCCACGTTGTCGAGTATCAGGCAGTGGCTCTTGCCCGCTGTCACGCGCATGCCGCGCCCCACCTGCTGCATGTATTTGGCCAGCGAGAGAGTGGGGCGGGCCAGTTGGATAAACTCCACGTCGGGACAGTCGAAGCCCTCGCCAAAGAGATCCACGTTGACAAGCACCTGCACAGCCTCTGCCTCCGTGCTCCCGCAGGCAGAGCTGAAGGCACGAAAACGCTCCGTCAGCAGCTTGCGCTCGGCCTCTGGAGTCTTGCAACTGATGGCGGCCGCGCTGATGCCGCAGCGGCGGTAGCACTCGGCTATGTGCTCAGCGTGATGTATGTCGATGGCATACACTATGCCCTTCCTGCCTCTGGCATACCTCAGCACCGTGTCGCGCAACCGCTCTATGCTGGGCCTCACGTCGAGTTTCTCGCTCATCTCCCTGAGCGAGTAGTCGCCGTCGGCGCCACGCTTGCTCAGACTGCCCACTATGCGCAGATCCTCGCTCTCCAGTCTGACAGACATGTAGTCGTAGAGCGACAGGCGTCCCTCGGCTATGAAACGGCTCATGGGCCACGACTGCAACAGCGTGTCAAACAGGCTGGTGAAGCCCTCACGGCGCAGGCGGCATGGGGTGGCGGTCAGTCCCAGTTTCTTGGCGGAGGGAAAAGCCTCCATCGTCTCCTTGTAGGTCTTGGCAGTGGCGTGGTGAGCCTCGTCGATGACTATCAGCGACGGCTGGCCGGCAGCCTCGCCACGGTGGCGCGCCAGCCATTGTATGGACATGACCCTGACGGACTGGCGCACTGTGGCAAGGAAACGGCCCACGGCCTCTTCTATCTGCGACACCAGCTCGCGCCTGTGCGCCACTATCCACACCTCGCCTTCAGGCTTCTGCCTCAGGAATGTCTCCACCACGGCTGCCAGCAGAAAGGTCTTGCCTGTGCCTGTAGGCATCTGCACCATCACCGACTGGTGCGCTGTCAGAGCCTGCTCTATCCGCTCCTTCATCTCCTGCTGGTAGTCATACAACTGTATCTCTCTCTTCATTGTCGTCTCTTTTGAGTGCTGCTTGTAAGTAGGTGTTCATAATTATTTCCACCTGTACGGTTGAAAATGTTAGTTCTGATCATCAATAAATGATGTTCAATGTAGTAGGTGCGGTGTCTCACCGCACAGCAGCAAGAACATTCTGACTATTTGTAGTTGTAAAATGCTAAACACCATTCATAATTGTGCGGTGAGACAGCAAGAACATTCTGACTATTTGTAGTCGTAAAATGCTAAACACCATTCATAATTGTGCGGTGAGACACCGCACCTACTACGTTTTTCAACCGTACAGGTCGAAATTGTTTTATAGTATCAAGGTAGGCCTCTCCCATATTTGCCGCACTCTCTCTCGGTCATATTTACCTTCTGTTTATCAGTCACTATGCCCGCATTAAATAAGATTGGCTGCGCCTCAGCATAGCGTTCAAGATAGCTTGACGCTCTGCATTCGGCTTGCACAATCTTTGTCTCCATCAAACAGAAGGAAAATCTGCCTCAAGATAGAGCACGCCAAATATAAAAATAATTATGAGCACCTACTTATAAAAATAATTATGAGCACCTACTTAGTCTTTCGTGGCTCTATCATCTCAAACCTGCTGATGGCGTCTCCCCATCTGCGTCTGATGTCGTCGGCCTCTGCCGCGTCGGAGGCAAAATATTGCAGGCCGAGCATGATTTGCTGGTAGTAATAATGCGGAAAGGATTCGTGCGTCACCCCTTTTTTATCATGTTGAGGGCTCCTTTGTTGATGCCGCAGGCTTTTTCAAACTCGTGACTTTTCACTCCCAACCTGTACATTTCTTTCTTGATAAACTCGCTGAAAGCTGTGTTGCGTGACAACTTGACTTGTCTTGACATACTTTTTATAGTTTTAAAAGTTAAATTATGGTAAAGATTACATACAAGTGTATAGGATTCCCCCGACATGTCGGGGGAGCGTTAAATCTATTGTGTGTAACTTTGCCGCAGATGAAAAAAAACAGCGGATACCTGTGTCGCAGTCTTGTGAAAGGCAGAAGTCAAGTCCGTCGGGACTTGATGCAGCCAGGCATTGCGCTGAAATATTAATAATTTAAATAAATAACAATCATGCGTATTAGCATCTTTCAAAATGTAGTCAGCAAGCAGCCAGCCTCAGGCCAACTGCAAGACGTTGCCAGACTCATGAGAAGCGACTCCCGTCTGAAAGCCTTTACCGAATCCTATCGGCAGACAGGCAGCAAGAGCTTAAAGAGCGAGTGCCCGCACTTTGCCGTGGCCTGCCTCTTTGAGGGAGGCAAATGCAAGGAGAATGTCACACAACTGACAGGACTCTCGCTTGTAGACTTTGACCATGTGGCTCCGCCACCCGACAGGCAAGGCGGAGCCGAAACACCGCCAGCGACATGTGCTGGCACTGCTGGCGGCGGGCTGGCAGAGATGAAGAGACGTATCATAGCCGATCCCCACACGCTGATGTGCTACACCACCATCAGCGGCAATGGCCTCCGTGTCATCTTCAGGTATGAGGGCATCTCCCCGATTTCACAGACTGGCACAGACGATGTGTCAGACAAGACAGACGCATGCGACGCTGCAGACTCGCAACAGCAATCTTCCTGTCAATCTGTGACATCTGCTCAAAAAAATAGATGTCCGTCCGTGGGAGCGAGCGAGTGCGCGCATTATCAGCAAGCCTTCTATGCCGGCAATGCCTACTATGAGAAACTGATAGGCGCCAAGGCCGACATGCAGTGCAAGAATGTCACCCGACTGAGCGGACTGGCCCACGACCCCGACGTGTACGTCAACATGGATGCCGTGCCCTTCTCCCTTGCCGAAATGGAGACGGCTGGTGCCGTCCATGCGCGCCAGAGCAAGGAGGAGAAACAGATGCACCGCATACAGGCCTTCTACGACACCGTCGTGGCGCCGCAGTTGGCCGAGGAGGGCATAGTGTATGCCAGCGGCAGCCACAACAACTATGTCATGCGTGTGGGATACCGCATGGCCGACAGGCGATTCTCCCGTGACTTGGCCGTGATGTGGGCCAAGAGGACATTTCCCGACTACGACGGCACGGAGCAGGTCTTCAACTCCTGTTACGACAATTGCCGTCCCGCGCCTCAGAGAAAGCGTGAGAAGAGGGAGGGCAAGGCGGCCACGGTGGAAGATATAAAGGCGTTCCTTGGCCGTAGCGTGTCGCTGAGGTTCAATGAGGTAACCTCGCGTGTGGAGTATGAGAGTGCCGCTGGCAAAACTGGCGGCAGACGCTATATGCCTGTCACCGACCGTGTGGTCAACTCACTGTGGACTCAGATGTCGACCTCAGCCCGTGTCAACATCCAGGACATGTATCGTGTCATCGAGTCGGACTATGTGCCGCTGTTCAATCCCTTCACTGAGTATCTGAATGGTCTCCCGCAGATGCCGCATACGGGCATGGATGATATATCGGACCAGACAGGTGGATGCGATGCTGTCGCCTCGCCACAGCAAGGTCTGTGCCAGTCTGTGGAAGAGCAAAGTCCATCCGAGAAAGGCCGGGACTATATCCGTGAACTTGCCCAGACAGTCCGTGTGAAGGGCGGTGAGGCAGAGCAGGATCTGTGGCTCAAGTATCTCAGGAAGTGGCTTGTAGGCATGGTGGCAAGCTGGTTGAACGATGATGTGGTCAACAACGTCATCCTTGTGCTCATTGGCGAGCAGGGAGCCTACAAGACCACGTGGTTCAACAGTCTGCTGCCGCCTGCGCTGAGGCAGTATTTCTACACCAAGACCAATGCCAACCGCATGTCGAGGGATGATCTCTTGACACTGGCGCAGTATGGCCTCGTGTGTTGCGAGGAGCTGGACACCATGCGGCCCGCTGAGCTCAACCAGCTCAAGGCTGTCGTCACCATGCCCTGCATCGACGAGCGCGCTGCCTATGCACATTTCCATGAGCACCGCAGCCACATAGCGTCGTTTTGCGGCACAGGCAACAACATGGCGTTTCTGAGCGACCCTACGGGCAACCGCCGCTGGCTGCCCTTTGAGGTGGAGTGCATACGCTCGCCCCGAGAGCATCCTTTCTGCCACGACGGCATCTTTGCCCAGGCTCTCTCGCTCTATAAGGAGGGCTTCCGCTATTGGTTCACTAAGGAGGAGGTGACAGAACTGAACGTCCACAACCAGCAGTTTGAGACGCCTCGCCTTGAGCACGAACTGGTGGACCTGTATTTTCGCAAGCCCATGCCCCACGAGAACGGCATCTTCATGTCGGTGGCGAGTGCCTTGCAGACCATCAGCTATGGTATCAGCCAGAAACTCAGCGCAATCAATGTGGGGAAGGCCTTCGCCGACTTCGGGTTTGAGAGGGTGCGCACGAAGAGCAGCCGCGGCTTTATTGTGGTGTGCCGCACGGCTGAGGAGATGAAGGCCTACCAGTTTAGCCAGGCGTCTGAGGGTGACAGGTGACAGATGTGACACTTGTTTTCAAGACTCTCACGCGCGCAGGCGGGCAGGAAAAAATTTTTATGATTATAAAATAACTCTATGTAAATATAGAAAAAGTTTAAAAACTGCTGTCACCTCTGTCACCTGTCACCCTTAGCGACTCTGAAAAGTCATAGGATTGGCAAGCGCAAGTCCCTGGATTGGCAAGCACAAGTGACTTGTTTAGCAAGCACAAGTGACTTGTTTGGCAAGCGCAAGTGACTTGTTTAGCAAGCGCAAGTGACTTGTTTAGCAAGCACAAGTGACTTGTTTGGCAAGCACAAGTGACTTGTTTAGCAAGCGCAAGTGACTTGCTTAGCAAGCACAAGTGACTTGTTTAGCAAGCGCAAGTGACTTGTTTAGCAAGCGCAAGTGACTTGTTTAGCAAGCGCAAGTGACTTGTTTGGCAAGCGCAAGTGACTTGTTTGGCAAGCACAAGTGACTTGTTTAGCAAGCGCAAGTGACTTGTTTAGCAAGTGCAAGTGACTGGGTGAGCAGTAGCAAGTATAAACTTCAAAAAACACGAATTCAACATGAACATGAGAAGTTACTCAAAACAGGAGTTAGCCATGCTCTATTTCCCTGATGCCAAGCCAGAGGCAGCTCTGAAGCGGCTCTACAGATGGATAAACCGCATCCCACAGTTGGTAGAAGAACTGGAGGCATGCCACATGAGCAAGAATGCCAAATGCTGGAGCCGCCGCCAGGTGGAGAGCATAGTGTATTACCTTGATGAGCCATGAGAGGCAGACCCATGCACGCCCTATTTGGGGCAGGTCCATCGCCTGTCCGATGGCCAGCAACGGATGCCGCAGTCGCAAAGAGACGGAAAATGACGGCAAAAAAGACGGCTCGCAGAAGTTTTTTTCAACTTTATCAGACGTATGCGGACAAAACAGACGTTTGCGGACAATGCAGCCTCCGCCATGTCGTAACTTTGCATTGTCATTCAGAGAGGATGGCAGCGGTGATGAAGAGGCCAGCGCGCAGCCACGATCCACCGCTTATCACTCACATCTAACAACTCTTTTATCTGCTATGATTCGCATCACTCTTTATCAGAACAAAAACCAGAAGATTGGCGAGTGCTACGGCAAGTGGTATCCACGTGTGGTAGCTGATGAGACCATCGGGCTTGATGAGCTGGCAGGCCACATGGCAAGCCACAACACTCCGTTCTCCAAGGGAGCCATCAAGGGCATCTTGACCGATGCGGTGGTCTGCACCAAGGAACTGCTGCTGCTCGGCAAGAACGTGAAGTTTCCCGACCTTGCCATCTTCTCCATCGGACTGAGACTGAAGGAGGGCGGGGGAGCCGCCACCAAGGACGACTTCTCGGTGAGCAAGTTTATCAAGGGCCTTCGCTTGCGTGCCCGCGCCACTGGCGAACTGAGCATGTCCAACATCGATGCCGCCATCAAGCGAGTAGACTACGAGCGACGTAGCGACACTGACGATGCCGGTGGCACATCGCCTGACACTGGTGGCACATCGCCAACTACTCCTGGCGGCTCGTCCTCAGACACAGGCGGTTCGTCCTCCGGCACAGGCGGCTCGTCACAGCCTGGCGGCGATGATGGTGACGGCGACTAAGTAGTATTGAGGCCGACGATGGGCAGTGGCGCAGTCCGGGGCATTCCGATGGCATACATGATAATGCGCGGTAGTGACATGACGAACCGCGATTATAAATAACTAGGGTGTCCAGTTATATGTTCCGAAAAACAGATGCTGAAATCATCCGTTAAGTTGTTAATATAACGCTCTGA
>CAKQRW010000072.1 GCA_934271655.1 uncultured Bacteroidaceae bacterium
CGTTTGCATTATCGTGTACCTGCTGATAATCAAGTAGGTAACAAATAAGAAATATCATCTTGCTATGTACAACGCTTATACACCTCGTCGTCGACAGGCAGAATCTCCAGCTCGCCGCGACTCTCGGCATAGAAGAGGAAAAGCAGGCGATAGATGATGGTCAGGCAGTCGTCCTTCACCTCCGACTCGAAGGTGTCGTCGGTATAGTCGCTCACAGGGATGTTGTGGTTCTGCTTCCACCAGTAGAGAGCCTCGTTGGCGAGGGTCTCCACGGCAAGTATCACACCCTCCTTCAGGTCCTTTGTCACCTCATAGGCATTCTTGTAGCTCTCCTCAATGATGGTGTCCATAAGCACCATTTCGCCCTCCGCAGCCAATGTCTGCTTGCAGACAAGCATGTGGAAGAGCGCGTAATGCGTACGGTGTTTCTGGTCGATGCTTGCCTGCGCAAAGAGGTCGTCGAGCGAAAACTGCAGATAGCTGCCCTTGGCCCACTTGTCCTTGTCGAAGAGGAAGACGGTGTTGCCTGCCAACATCAAGATGAAGTGCGGGCGACGCTCCTCGGGCAAGAGGAAAATATGCGTAATCGCCTTGTTGATGATGGCAGGGGAGATTTTATATTTCTCCGTGTCCAAGTTGAAGACAAAACGCCACTGGCGGGCAGCATATTTCTGCTGTCCGCTACGCTCGTCGCTGTCATACTGCTGTTCGAAAAGTCCTGCCGGCTCTTTGTCATCAATGGTGATAAGGTTCTGCATCTCCATGACAAACATCTTGACCTGCCCGCCCTGACGAATGACATGGCGCACGGGAATCATCTCCACAGGAGAAGTCTCGTCGTTGACGATGCAATGCTCCTGGTAGGCATGGTCGGTTGTATAACCAAGAATCGACAGCAGGCGGGTGTGGAAGTCGTGCGTATGCTTGATGGCATCTTCCACACGAGGGCGGTCATTGATGATGAAGTTCTTGTAGTCGTTGTATTCCTGCTTCAGACGAACATAAGGACGGCAAATGTCGTTTACTTCGTCTTTTGAGACACCTGCACACTTCTGCACTTTGTCAAAGAAGTCGTCGTTGAAATATCCCGAAGGGAAATAGTCTCCCACATTCTGGATAAAACGGTATTTTATGTTGTCAGCCATAATGAGCTTGGGTAATCGTGATTAGAAATTATAGAAAACAGCCAAGAGGCGCATATAAGGTTCAGCCTTGTCGAGCGAGTACATGTCTTGATAGAACTGGCTCGACTGGTCGCTGATTTTCTTGATCTCCTCTATCTCCTTGTCGTGATTGCGACGTGTAATCTTGATGTCGTTTGAATCAAGCTGGAAGAGAGACTCTTCGGCATTGGCAGCCCAGTGATTGAGTTTTGTTTTGTAGGCGTTCAAATCCTGCTCCATCTTCAAGGCTACGTCAAACTGCTTTTCCTTCATATAGAGTTCAGAACCAAAGTCAATGGCGCTCTTCAGATTCTGCTGAAGCACCTCAACATCACTTTCCTGAACACCTTGCAGGAAGCCGTCGGTCAAGTGATACCGCTTAAGGAACTCAAACAGAGAAACAGGCTTGTCTCTCAAAGCGCCCTCTTTGTCAAGGGGCACGACAAAGAACTTGCTGATCAGGTTCTGGCCCAGTCCGTTGGCATGACTGCCATAGAAGAGGTAATAGCTCATGCCCTCGGGTATCTGTTCCCCCTTTACGACGAATGCCTGGTTCTTTGGCACCGATGCCGTGAACTTGGTAAGCAGATACTGGATGATGGGGTGCAAGTCATAGAGCGGCAGGAACTTGCTCCATTCGCCATCCTTGCTTTTACGGGAATCGGCTATTGACCTATTGAGCGTTGGCTTGTCGGCACACAGACGGAAAATGTTGTCAGCGGGAATGGCCTCACGAGGAATGTCGAACAGCACATCCGTGAGTTCGGCATTGTTCTTCACCTCCACATAAGGCACATCGCCATCCTGCCAACGCACATCACCATGATGTATAGAGTCTGTCGCCTCCAGTTCGTTGAAGAGATCCTTGTAGAAGTCCTCGTCCGACTTGTAAAGCGACAGTTTAGGCTCGAAGATTTTCTCGGAGAGGTGCTCCTTGGCAGGAGTGGCTGTAACCGCGTCGGGGCGCTTGAACCCACCACGCCGACGGCGACGGGCAGGCTGCAGAAACTCTTCATCGCCATTGCGCAGAGCTTCTGCCACCTCGTCTTCCTCCTGTTTGCTGTTGTACAGCTCCATCACGCTCATGGCATCGCCCAGCACATCATGCACCTCCTGCTCCTTTTCAAGCAACTTGTCGAGTATGCGAAAGTCAGTACGCAATTCCTCCTCCTCGCCTTTAGCCACGAGATAGTATATTACAGGAGTCTGCTTCTGACCATAACGGTCGATACGGCCATTGCGCTGCTCGAGGGTGATAAGGCTCCAAGGAATGTCGTAGTTGAACATCGTATGGCAGAAGTAGTGCAGATTGACACCTTGCGAGCCAGAGTCGCTGGAGATGAATACCCGTATTTTGCTGTCCTCTTTAGCAAAATCGTTCACCATCTCTTCCTGCTCCGTATCCGTGAGCGAACCGTCAAAACGCTTCACCTGACTGTCATTGAGACGGAACTCCTTCTTGATGTTCTCCTCAAGGAATTTCATCGTGGCAATACGCTCTGTAAAGATAACGATACGCTCGTTAGGATTCTTCTTCCAAATATCCTTGAGCTTCGCCTTGAAAGCCTCGTAGCGGGTGTCTATGCCAGAGGTGATATTGCTATTCACCAAGTCAAGAAGCTCCTGCACCTCTGCGCTGGCATCCTTCTTGCGTCGTTCCTCCAACGAGGCTTTGGCCGCATACGGAGAAGAAAGATAGCTCTTGAAGAGCGACAAGGCATAGAGCGGATCGGTGCTGTCGGCATTATTTACTGACTGGAAACGCACGTGCTGCACCTTGAGAAACGCTTCTTCCTCAGGACGCAGATGTACAGGTATGCTGATGACCTTGCGGTCCTGGAACTGTCCGCGAATTCGCTCATCCTCAATATCCTTCTTGAACCGACGCACATAATATGGCTTGATGTCCTCGTGGGTGTACTCACCACTACGAGGAATGGAGATAGGGTCGAGCATACGCATGAGATTGGCAAACGACTCTGCATTGCCGTTGTGCGGAGTGGCAGAGGTAAGAATCAAAGAGTCGCACTTCTGAGCCAGAAACTGGGCAAGGTCGCCTCGAAGACTGTTGTCATTGGCCACCTTGTGACACTCGTCTATCACAATGATATCCCAATGCGTCTTCTCCAGCCATGCACGGAAACGGCCATTGTTCTTCAACGTGTCAATAGAGATGATGGTCTTGTCGTAATAGTCGAACGGGTTCTTGTTGAGCGGAATCTCGTTTTGGATCTTTGCCACTCCCACGCTGTCAAGGAGTACAAGTGGTATGGCAAAGCGGTTCCATATTTCTTCCTGGAACTGGGCGAGAATACTCTTAAGCGCACAGACAAGAATGCGCTTTCCCCTACCACGACGAATCATCTCGCTGAGGAATATGCCCACCTCGATGGTTTTGCCAAGACCTACACCGTCTGCTATAAGCAAACGCGGGCGAGGCAATTCAAGCGCCTTGAGCGTAGGCTCCATCTGATATTCTGCTATATCGAAAGCACCACCTTGTGCCACGGTAATCTTCTGTGAGAAGAAAGCGTTGTTGCGGATGGCGGTCTCGACAAGAAGCCTTGTCCTACGCCATCTCGGATCCTTGTCTGCCACCAACTGAGTGTTAATGGGGCTGACAATCTCCACATCCTTATCTATATCTGTATCAAATATGAAGTGATGATTCTTCACAAGTTCACTGATACCCGTGCAATGCAACAGATAGTTGTCATTCACATCTGGCTCAATGTTTGTTACGAGGAAGTCTTCACCTCTGACCGTTATTCTTTGACCCGCAGCATAATTTGCCATATCTGTATTTTTATCTTCTATTTTCAATTCCACTTGAAAGTACAAGAGTTGCACTTTATGAAGCTATTCACACTTTGAATTATACAATGACCTCATTTCTCATACCCCTCATAATAAAAACTCTGCTCTATTCCCTTGAATATAACTTTATGGTTCTCCGTATCGGAAGTGAGATTCTGCGAGAGGAGATAACGCAGTTCGAGGTCGTTGATAGGTGAACGCCCCATTGCCGAGAGGTATTGGTCTTTATCCACATACTGCCAGTTGACCACCTTGCCGAGAGAGCGTTTCAGTATCATGTCGAGCCAGATGCGGGTAGAACGGCCATTGCCTTCCATGAAAGGATGACACACGTTCATCTCGACATACTTCTCTATGATGTGCTCAAAAGTGTCTTCTGGCATCTTCTCCACAGCAGAGAGGGCTGCTTCAAGATAGAGAGAATTGACAAAGCGAAAACCGCCTTTGGCTATATTCTTATCGCGGATAACGCCAGCAAACGGGTATAGACCATCAAACAGATAATGGTGTATCTGCTGAAGGCCTACCATCGTGCCGACAGGTATATTGTCTATATCGCCCGACTCATAGAGACGGTGTGCGTTGTCTAACGATTTTTCGTCTATTTCCTTTGTTGTCATAATATTCTACTTTGCTTTTCCCTCATGAAGCTCATTCACAAGGAAATCGTACACATAGCCTGGGCTTTGGTAATACAGAGAAGTTTTGTCATTCAGTAAGAGCTGATACGTTTCTGAATTCAAAACCATTGAAAGAGCATCCTGCATTGTGGAGGTTTCTCCATGTTGTATCAGCAATATGGCAAGCTTTGTAACCATATTGTCTTTCATCATTATTTTCTCATCCACCATCATTTTACTCGTTTTAATAGTGATACCGCTTTTTCAGTTCCGAAGAAATACTGAATGGTCATTCCTTTCATATATTTCAGTTTCTTCACAAGCGTTGGCAAATCAATCAACTGGTTTTCATATTTCCACAATTGAACTCCAACCCTGTCATCTGCTATCAGACCGACAACTACATCATATTGATGAATGGAACCGCCTGTCAAATTACTTCTGTTGGCAAGTATGAATTCAGCCCATTCTTCACTATATTCTTCAAAACGCAAGATTTGCAGCTTTTGCATTTCAATCTCATCTACCTCATATTCCATAACTATAGGCTCTCCCTCTTGCAACTGCTCCGTTTTGATTTGTGCCATATTGAGAGCTTGTTCATAATCGGGTGAAAGATAAAAGCCTCGCCCAAAATCCTTATTCGGTTTAGACTTCATTAGGTCGATAGAGTCAAAACTTTGATTCGTCCCGTGATATAGTTTCATGCGATACCTCCTCCCAATTTATGGCAATATTCCGTCATGTCGTCTACAGCCGATGCAAAGGATTGAGTATGCATATAGTCGTAATGGCGTTCAACAAAACTAATGCCTTTATAGCGCAGTAGATAGTTGAATGCCTGCTTCAATGTCAGACCATGACGTTTGCCAAATTCCCTGACAAATATCACGGTCCATTCTATCTTGTCATTTATATTGTATTCCATTGCAATCTGTTTTTGTTAGACCTATGCATTTGACGATATATTAAGAAGTTTCTCCGCTTCTATCTCAATGCGGCTTTTCTTTGTCTGCACGATGAGCGAGCGCACATCCACATCGAGTGCTTCTGCCACTTGCACAAGTGTTTCGAGACTTGGCTGCGAACTGTTGGTACACCACTTGCTCACAGTTGCAGGGTCTTTACCTAATTCGTCAGCCAACCACTTAGCTGTCCTTTTATTTTCAACCAATACTATCTTATGCGATTGATGTCTTTCTTTGCCATATCCTTTCATGTGTTTCTTGGTTTACAAAGGTAAAAAATATCTTGGATAATAAAGAAAGATTATGGAAATATTTATTCAAGTTGTTGCGTTTTACATCAATTTTTCTATAAAACAGGACTAATTTGATGTTTCACTATCACAATTCTGCTATTTCCTGCTTGTTTCTCACTGATTATAAGTATATTTGCTGCATCAGAGCTACAGCAAAATAGCACAAAGAAGAAGCGTGGTACGAGGTGATATGCGCTACGGCTGAGTATCAAGGATTTGAACATTCTATGGATGTTTGGCTAATTGTTGAGTTATTGTTCGTACCGATTAAAGTGCAAGTTGCCTGACTATTAGGGATGTGAAGATTGTATCTATGCATCGTAGTAGTCGTATGCTTGTCGTAGGGCAGCTCGTTTGCTTTTGGTTGTGGCACTTGGCCATCCACCACGGCATACAAGGAAGGCTATATCGGGGCACTAGCATAATCCTGTGTATAGGCATAGATGTTAGTTAGCCTAAACAGGAAGAACTTGACATCCATGACACCATGCAGTTGTGCCCTAAAAAGTTTCACCTTAGAATAAAAAGATTCAGCTGCAGCATTAGTGGCTCTATTAACAAACATTCATGCCAATGAAGGTGTTCCGTCAGACATAAAGTTTACGTCTGCTGCGACAAATGATAGTTTCATGCTGAAGCCAATCAATTATAATGAAGGGGACATTGTTGCTTTAGACAGGGCATATATAGACTATGCCAAATTTGAGGAAATGACCGGACGAGGAGTAATATATGTCACAAAGATGAAGAAGAACCTTGTCTATAGCACACTTTCAGACATAATGTATATAGCTCCCAACGGACTTATGCAAGAAAGAGTGCAAATCGTTGAGTTTACAAAGCACACAAAGTTAACAGGAAAAATCAAACATAGGGCAAGGATTATCACATACGTTGATCTCAAGAAGAAAAAGCCCGAATTGATATCGCTACTGACTAACGACATTGACATGCCTTCCGAAGAAATAATCGCCATATACCGCCAAAGATGGGAGATGGAGCTTCTTTTCAAGCAGTTGAAGCAAAATTTTCCTCTGAGATATTTCTACGGAGAGAGTGCCAATGCCATAAAAATTCAGATTTGGGTTACTCTTATTGCCAATCTGCTTTTAATGGTCATACAAAAGCGCATAAAACGCTCATGGAGTTTTTCTGGGCTTGCTACAATGGTAAGAATTATGCTCATGTACTATGTGAACTGTTATACTTTCCTTGAAGAACCAGAAAAAGATTGGGCGAAGATGCTTGAAAGAGCAAAGGAAGAGCCTCCAGAACCGACCTTATTTTACTAAGGGGCTTACATTTTTCAAAAAATATCCGCAACACCTGTTTATGGGCATTGCGGATAGGGTTTCTATGCTATTTTGAGTTTTAGCGGACAGCAATATAAAATAATTTTGAACACCTACTTACCTGGGCAGGGAGAAATTTTTCTCTGCGCAGGTAAAAATAAAAATGGTTCAAGGCTTGTGTTTCTCGTAGCCTTGAACCACTTTTGGGTTGATGGTGGAATGTAAATGAAAATTACTAGTAACCTAATTGTTGGGGCTTCCTTCCATAATTGCTATTAATCCAAATGTCAAAGAACTGTTCGTTAATAGAGTATTTTGCTGCCATATTATTTCCTTTATTTGTTAAAGTAATATTGGATTTTAAAGTGAAATGCGCTACGAAAAATACGGCAGCACAAATAAGCGATACCCAAACACCGATATTATCAGGTAGCAAGCAACGACTCCATCCGCGCCTTTAGGCTCACAATCTACGACCTTCACCATCAGGTCTTCTTTTTCTTCTTTTGACAACACAAAATACGCCTACCATCACTGAGATGCCACTTGCCAATACCACCAATATCCATACAGTGGAATTTCGGCCTTTTTCTTCTGTAGTGACAATATCAAAAGTATTCCCTGTTCCACTTTCAACATCCCCATCGACAGAGCCAGAGATGCCATCCACGTCAGAAGGATTGTTCTTTATAAAGAAAACCCCATCATCATCCATATCAATATACGGTCCATCTTTCTGTCCAGGCGAAAGGTTATAGCGGCTTCTTATCTGAGCCAAAGAGATAATAACGCCACAGTTTCGGCTAATCTTATCAATTTCCTCCTGCGAATAAACCCTTTCTATCCTTTTACCCGTAAAGCCAGTCCCATTGCATCTGACACAGAGTCCACCTCCGCCACACAGACGGCACAGGCTGCTTTCATCAACATCAATAGAGAAATTCTGCACTCCTCCACATTGAGGGCATACTTTATTGCCATTGCATGCATAACAAGTTTCATAAACCGTCCTTGTGGCAAACATCGATGCAAGCATAGACTGCAAATATCCGTATTCCCCCATCGTCAGATTTGCCATCAGGAACTCACGTCCTTTGTCTGCTGATGCCTCCGCTGCGCTATTGCCGTCAAACCGCACATTTCCATCAACAGAGCCGTTGCCTCCACAAAGTTTACACACATCGTAATGAGGCGAAAAGACCATATCTCCACATACCGGGCATCTCTTCTTATGCCGTTCCACTCCATAATTTCCTACTTCTGGAATGGTAAGTTGCTTTCCTGAGCCACCACACCTTGGACACTGGCCAGCATGTGCCTTCACACAGAAGAGGCACATGCACATAAAGAAGGCTAACACGCCCTTCAATCTGTTATAGCTATAATTTTTCATACCGCAAGAAATAAAGCCTTTCATCACTGTCATGCTTGAGATTTTTAGGTTTATCAAATTTAGCTGAGGAAGATAATTTCCCTTATCCTGTAATCTTTTACTAACACCTGTTCATTTTTTCACTTGAAGATATACGAGTACACTGTCCCAATCAGGAAACTCGTCACTTCCAAATCGGATCCATTCGCCTTTGAAGCCGCTTGTTCCATGTTTCCCTCTATCATCAATGATATAGTCACCCCTTAGCAGATTTTTGTGGTGAGAAAGAATAAGGCGCTTACAATAATACTTATCCAAGTGCCTATTTATCCATTCCACTTTATCAGACCAAGTTGTTGGGTTAGACCAAGGTGAAGTTGAAAGAATATATATGTCGTACTTACCACTCTGTTGTAAGGCATTCATAGCCTCGACAGCACCTTTCACAGGTGGCAGATAAGAAACAATATTAGGCACGTCGCTGTATCTTCCAGCAAACTCCTTGCGTAGTTCATCACCTATCAACTCCAACCCAGCATGGAAATCCATAAGCACCCCTCCCATATCAACGTAGACAATCTTCTTTGCCGTTGGTTTCTCCGAATCCAAATATTTTGGTTCGTCGGTGACTGACTTCTCTATAAGTTCTTGAGTCTTGTCTCTCTTGTCATAGTTATCACGCAACGCCGTCAATATTCCGCACAGTTCCGTTGATGTCAATATTGTCTTGTAAGGATTATCCTCGCCGGTAGAATGTGCCAACACCATACCTCTTGTCTGCATCAGTGCCGCACGGAATCGTTCATTTTGTTCAAACATAGTCTTGTAAGCACAATGAATCAAATCTTGGTATGCCTGGCTTTGTCTGTCTATTGCCTTTCCTTTCCACCAGACAATTTGGTCTGTCTGCCATGATGTTACACTCATCTTTCTTGCATTACCGCCTTTCATACTGCATATCTGACGTTGCTTGTCAAGGTCCTGCCTCTTCAATGATTGCAGGAACCCCTCCATACTACTACACACAACACCATCGAAGCGAAAGCTGTTGCTACACAGATTGCTCAACACGTTTGAAGGGTAAAGACCATTTGAACGTATATCCAACGTATTGCGCTGTTGCGCCTCATTTATAATTTCTACGAACTCTTTTGGCAAACAGATATTTTCCATTCCAATCGCGTTTTTGAATAGAGGTGCTATCTCGTAGTCCTTGAACCCGGCAATTCCACAGCCGATGCGTGTGACGAGAAATTGCAACTCTTTATGTTGCTGAGCAAAAGATAGAAATTCGTCAACGTATGGGGTAATTGTTTCTACACCACCTTGCATCGTTGGTATAGCATAGCTTTTTCCTTGCAATCCTACACCTTGCCCCCATACTGCGCCAAAACACTCTTTGGCAATCCTTGCTGCACCTCCGATGTGATATCCATCCAAATTGCTGCCAAAAACGAAGACCTCATTTTCTTCAAGAGACTCTATATAGTTTGGCGTAAATTTATCTTTCATGCGTTGTTCCTTTTTATTTTA
>CAKQRW010000073.1 GCA_934271655.1 uncultured Bacteroidaceae bacterium
TCTTTCGCTTTTGACATCCGATGTGGTGCTGTATGTTTCCATATCCTGATGGTACTTCGTCAAAGACTTGACTACGTGGCGGACATTAAAAAAGAGCGTGGAACCGTTCTGTTGTCTGTTCCACAGTCCGAGGCTCTTCCAACTGCCTATCTAAGTCGAACAGACAACGTCAGAGCCCACGCCGATATGATTTACCTATTGCGCCCGTAAAGAGACCTCAATAAGATGATTGTTCCCGGTGGGGTACAATTAGTGCTTACAAGGTCTCCACGGGAGTGTATGTTCTTCACACCCCGGGACATCTACCGTTGACCATGCACGAGACTTAGATACTGATAGTTTGGAAGATTTCAGACTGTCTCAAACACAGCGTCGATAAACGCCTTTATATGTCTGGACTTCATTTCCCACCCATTCCCGCATTGCACAACTTACGTTTTTTTCCGCTTTGCTATGCTCTGCTCGGCGTGGGCTGTCCCGAATGACTTTTGAATGTTTGTGACCTTCTTTGGAGTCATGTACGAGACTGTTAAAGTCCATTGCAAAGATATAAATAAATTTTTACAACAAGCAAAAATTGCAAAAAATTTTCTACCATAATAGAGATTTTTTATTGGAAATGCACCGATTTTATATTTTCAGAAGTGTTTTAGGGGTACTATAAAGCTTAATAATTGCTCTTTCCTGCATTGTCTGGCTCTATCAATCCTTGAAACAAATCGGCATCTATAAGCCGATTTGACTGATGAAATGGCATAGGACTTTTGCCCTTACAGGGCGAGGCATGCATTGCATTGCATCACATCACGCCAATCCACCCTGGGTGCCGCTTCGCTTGCCCTGGGCCATGTAGGTCATTGGGCTTTCGTCACGCCATGGATATGCGGCGACACAGCACGCATCAATAACTACCGTATACATATATATATACACTCATCATTCACACATACTGGCTTTGATGCGGCACAGCATTGCGAACATGAGAATGCAGCCCCAGGCAATGGCATTCAGAATGGGTAGCCCACCGCAAAATGGAGTCCGAGGCTGTCGCTGAACTTAGGCATGTTGTAATAGCCCGACTTGCCCGTCTCGTAAGGCGCATGAATGCCGACACCGAGGTCGAGCCTCAGCACAAGAAACTCCAGATTGTAGCGCAAGCCCAGTCCGGTGCCCACGGCCAACTCGTCAAACACATTCTTGAATTGGAACTTGCCGCCAGGATGAGTAGCATCATCGTGCATGAGCCACACGTTGCCTGCGTCAAGGAACAGCGCTCCTTGCAGTTCGCCGAGTATAGGGAAGCGGTATTCAGCGTTGAGCTCAAGCTTGATGTCGCCCGACTGGTCCAGATAGGTGTTGCGCCCCGTCACATCACGGTAGCTGCCTGGTCCGACGCTGCGCACGGCAAAGGCGCGCACACTGTTGGCTCCACCCACATAGAAGAGCTCGCTGTATGGAGCCACCTTTGAGTTGCCATAAGTCCATATGGCACCGAGCTGCACACGTGTGGCCAGCTTGGCCTTCTCCGTGAGCTTGAAAGTGTTCTTCAGAGTGAAGAGAAACTTCAGAAACTGCGAGTAAGGTGTGCTCAGGAGCAGTTTGTCCTTCTTGAAATAATCGAAGCCAAGCAGCGAATTGGTCAGATTGAGCAGATTGCCCGATTCCTTCACCGTAGCCTCAAAGTGCATGGTGTTGCTGATGCGCGCATTCCACGAGTTGTCATACACGATAGAATACTGCATGGCTGGGATAAACTGGTCACGCAGCGACACATAAAGAGCAGAGTTGCTTGCCACAATGGAGTCGAAACGCTGGGTGGTGTGCTGCATCTTGTTGTAAGAGACAGACAGCGGAGTCAGCTCATGCGTCCATGAGCGGCTGGTCTGGAAGCCGTAGCGAGCCTCAGACATGAACGACATGAGACGGTAGTAATTGGCGCGGTTGAGCTGGTCGACACTGACACGGAAAGTGGTGGAAGTGGGATAGCGGTATATCTTCTTGTTGAGCCATGGAAAAGCTATCCACGGATAAGAAAGAGAAGCGTCAAGTCCAGCCTCATAGGAATCGATGCGCTTCTTCTCCCCATACTGCTTCTGCGTCTGCCACTCATAACTGCCCTTCAGTCCCACAGAGAAGGTCTCGCCATGGTGGAAAGCATTGCGCTTAGAGATGGTCAGACCCATGTTGGGCCCTATCTGCGAGTTGGACTTCTGCGTGATGTTGAAGTCCAGCTCGGCATCGACAAGCTTGTCCATCGTGAGGTCGAGCCTCACATCGAGGGTATCGTTGTCAAGAATGGTGTCGCGCGGCGTGAAGGTGAAGCCCACACGCGAGAAGATATTCATGTTGTGCAGGTTGGTGACAGTCTGGCTGACACGCGACTGGCTGAACATGCGCCTGCGCCAGAAGCGGAAGTTCTTGAATAGCACACGAGGGGCTATAGGCATGCGCTCACCCTGATAGACCATCTTCAGGTCGTTGAGCACAAGCGAGTCGTCATACTGCTGCATATTGGCGGCACTACCCTGCGCCGCGCCACCTTTGCTTTTTCTTCCGTAAGTGCCCACAGCGCTTCTGCGCAGATAGGCGCTCACCTTGCCAAAATAGTATTGTTTCTGAGCCTTGTCGGGCGTCTCTATGTCCTGCGCCACAAGCAGTCTCACCCTGTCGGGCACATTGACAGAATCGGCGAAATAGCTGATGTAGTCGGGACGGTAGTAATAAAATCCATTGTCACGAAAACTGTTGGAGAGACGGTCCTTCTCGTTGGTCAGAGCGAGTGTGGAAAACTGCGAGCCGCGCCGAATGTAGGCCGAAGGCATCTCGGCCTGTATGATGCTGTCCTGCAAAGAAGGAAAGACATAGCGTATGCTGTCATAGAGATATGGCTCGCCAAGCTGCACGTCATAGCGTATCTTCTGTTTCTTCGGGTTGCGCTGGTCAATGAGCTGGTAGTCTACTTTGCCTCTGAAGTAGCCATAGTTCTGCAAGAGGTTGGTGGCCACCTTGGAGCGCACATCAGGAGAGACACGCGATATGGTCACGGGGTCGGCAGCGAATGCGTTGAAGAGCCACTTGCTGAGTCCGTGCCTTTCCTTGTCAGCAAAAGCATTGTAGGTCCAGAGACCTATCTGCAAAGGGTTTCTGAGCGATGAGCTGCCCAGCAACGAACCGTTGGGCGCATAGGCCAGAGCCGCCTCAAGCTCGACAAGAGCGTTGTCCTCAGCAGGCGTGCCTTTCTTGCCCTCCACGCTTATCTGGTCTATGCCCGTGTACAGTTTCTCGCCATCAGGCAGATGAGACGTTGTGGAACATGAGTTGAGGGCAGAAAAGACGAGCGTGAGCGAGGCAAAAAAGGCTGTCGTGGAAAGACAGGCTTTCTTGGCACGGCCGCACACAAGCGAAGAGAAAGACAAGAAGCGTAGCCTCCAACATGTATTTCGTGATTTGTCCATTGTTCTTTTGTTTGAAGATATGTTTGTACGTGTGTGCCCAATTGTTGCTTGAACAAGCTGGTGTCCGATTGTTGTATTGTATCGAAGTAAGCCACTCTCACATTTGCCGCACACTCTCTTTTTGTCAATCTTTCTTTTTCGAAGCGCCTCCCTCTTCATCATCATCCTTCTTGCTCCGCCATATGAACAGGTCAGAAAGCTTGTCCACCTTCTTGCGGAGCAGGATGCCGGCGCCATTCTTGTCAAGCTCGCCCTCTATGAGATTAGAGTAGTCTTTGCCATGGAAAAGCTTAACATACTGCGTGTTGCCATTGTCAAGCCTCCATTCGAGCGACACATCGTCTATGTATGCTCCCGACTCGTTGCGAGTGTCGTCTCCGTCGGTGCTGACCTTTCCTCCTATGACCACGTTAAGTCGGTCGGAGAAGAAATGGCGCGAAAACTTAAAGGAATAGTCGGTGCGACGGCTGCCATCGTCGCGTGTGGTCTGCTCCATGCCCACATTGATGTCGACCATAGTGGAGAGGGCACGTCCGGCTATGTTGTTGATCTCGTTCTGCAGGAAGCTGTTGAGAGCATTGCCGGCTGTGAAGCCCTTGCTGTTGGTGGAGGAGAGATACATGCCAGTGGCAAGCATAGCCACAGCCAGCTTGTTCTTCTCCTCATCAGAGCATCCAGCCAGCTCGTTCTGCACCGCCATGTCCTCTGGTGCCTCGATGGTGAAGGCCAGTCCCATGTCATTGAGCGAGTTGGTTATCTTCAGCCCCACGTCGAAAGCCACGCTGCGGCTTGCCCCGCTGCTTTCTCCCACAGTGGCACGCACCCTCTCGGTAGCTGCCACATTGATGAGAGGGTTCGTAGGGTCGCCAGTGAACTCGACATAAGAGCCATTGCGGATGTTGAACGTCTTCAGCGGGATGACAGGCAAGGTGTACTTCATCACACCCTCGTTGATAGTGTAGCGTCCTTGCAGACTGAGCACGCCCTCTGGCGTGTACTGCATGGTGACCGAACCGCCGCCCTGCACATTGACATAGCTTTGCTTGTCGGCAGAGAACTCGCCATTGAGCTTGGCTCCGTCGTCTATATTGAGAGCCACAAGCATGTCAATGCCCAAGAACGTCTTCTTCTCTATCTCGTCCACAGATGGTGGCGGAGCGTTGAAGTCGACGAAAGTGACGATGTCTTCCAGGCGGTCTCCCTGATAGAGGGGAGTCTCCGACATGATGTATGTGATGTCGGTGGTAGGAAGCACACGGACGAGACCACGCACCGTGAGGTCGTTGACAGAACCTATGACACGTGCGAAGAAGTCGCCATACATGTCGCCGAAGAGCACCTTGCGCGGACTTCTCTTAGCCTCTATGAGCTTGAAGTTGGTGCCGCGCAGAGAGAGCGACATGAAAAGCTTCTCCATGTCAGAGAAATCCACATATCCGTTGAGCGTGAGCGGTGTGCTGTTGGCTCCGTAGAAGTTGAAGTTGTCGAAGGTGACCCTGCTGTTGTCAAACGATATGGTGTCGTTGGCAAGGGTGAGGTCGAGACTGTACATGTCGGAAAGCACGTGCACGTCATGCGGCATGAGCCCACCGTTCAGGGCGAGGTTGTCCAAGGCTCCAGTGGCCTTGACACATCCAGCCATCGTTCCCTTGAAGCCCACCACATGGTCTGGGATAAATGGCGAGAGCATGCCCATAGGCAGGTCGAGGAAATCGACATCGGCATCGAGCGAACCTGCGCCAGAAGCGTCATACTGGCCATCGAGCGAGAGCACATCCACGCCATTGAGAGCCAACTGTGCCTCAACGTCATGAACGGCATCGCCCACAGGATTGTAGGTGAACTGTGTGCCCACATCGCCCACACGCGTGTTGTCATAGTTGAAGTTCATCACGCCAGCCGTACCTTCCACCATGAAATTCTCCTCCTGGTCGATGTAGTTGGCATCGACATTAAGCAGGCCCGACATGGACGGAAGCCCTGGCACAGGTACGACTGTGAGGAGCTGCTTGAGGTTAAGATTGTTCACCACTACGTTAGCCACCTGGCGCTTGAACTCATTCTCATCGGCATAGAGCGAGATGGAACAGCTGTCGGCAGGACTGGCCAGACGCACATCGGCCCTGATTGGCCTCTTGGGATACATGACCACATAGTTGTCTTCATTGAGCTCAAACTCCTTGAAGGCTATGACAGGCTTTTCAGGGAAGAGCTTGTAGGTGATGCAGGTGTCGCTGGCATGCGCCATGACACCTAAGTCAATGCCCTTACGGCCTCGCTTGTCGAAATATGTGAGACGTGCCTCAGCCTGGTCGGCCATGAGGAATCCCTCCAGGTTGGCCTTGAAGGCCGGCACAGTAGGCTGCTGATGGCAGCGCAGGCCCACATTGTAGTCGAGCTGTGTGCTGTCCTGCGTGATGCGGAAAAAGGCCGTGTCGAGCATGGTCTCATCCTTCGCAAGAGAGTAGACATGGCCATCGCTGACGATGCCTGCCAACGGTGAAGTCTCCACATTGACACTGAAATCATCAAACGTGATGCCATATATCTTGAGAATGTCTGCCACAGGATTTTTGGAGCCCACATCGGCATGCAAAGAAAGATGTGGAAGGAAGCGCTTCAAGTGGTCAAGGTTCACCTCCCTCTTCTTAAACTGCTTCACAGTCTCGCTCTGCAAGCGCTCTATCCTGGGCATGAGATGAAACATGTTCATCGGTGTGGCAAAAGCTATCTGGCAGTCGCCTGTGCTGAAGGTGGCAGCGGTGGAGTCTTTCTTTGCCTCGGCATAGAGGTCAAACACATCTGTATGCAGGCTGTCGCTGCCTATGAAGAGGCTGAGCGCGTCGATATGCGAATCGACACGGAAGAGATTGTGCCAGTTGTAGGAGAAATTGACGTTGCCGCTTGTGGCCGCCTCCAGCCGCTCATCGCTGAAGCCCATGCTCTGGGCATCTATGTGTGGGAGGCTTATGTCGAGCGTGCCGCTGACCAGATGCTTCTGCAGTTCGGCGTTGAGCAGGAAAGAAGTGCTCAACTGCTTGTTGTCACACGCCACGTCGCATGCCAGCCTGTGCCCATTGAGCGTGACAGCCGCAGAGACATTGCTCAGGTCTATCTTTCCGAAATGAGACTTGTACAGGTCGGCAGAAGCCTCAACGCATGCATGTGGAGAGAAAAAGTCAAAGCCTCGTCCTTTGGCTGTGGCCTGACCAGAGAAGGCTGCCCTCTCGGCCATCGGTATGTAGTTGTTGACCACGACACTGTCGAAGCTGATGTCGGCGCTGTATGTCTGCGTGCCAAGCGCGAGCACAGCGTCGGCCTCCAGCTTGGCTCCATGAGCATCTCGGGCTCTCAGAGCGGCCTTCATGCCCATGTCTGCCAGCAGGTCGTAAAGCTGAGCCTTGCCGTCTGCCACAAAGAGTCCTGGCACATCGAGATGGAGCTTGCTCACATTGAGAGCCTGCAGGTTGCCACCAGCTTTCAGCTGCACGAAGGCCGGACGCTGCGGAAGCGTCTGCGACATGACCGTACACACGTCCCTGGTGGCTTCGCCTCCCATGCGCGTGAAGTATATGATGTCGCCCTTGCCCACTTGTCCCTCTGCCAGCAAGGAGAATTGTCCTGGCACAGTGTCGGCAAAGGCGTTCAGGTCCATGCGGCAGGACAGGCCCAACTGGCTGTCGGCTGTGGCCAACTTGAGTTTGGGCACACTGAGCGACACGCTGTCCATCTCCACCCGCCCGTGAGCGTCCCTGATGTCCAGCCCCGACTTTTCCCTGGCTGAGAGGTGCACGATGTCAAGGCTCATCTCTCCCGTGCCCTTATACACGAACGAGTCGACCTTGAGGCTCATGTCCTCAAAAAGGAGATGGGCAGGATCCAGTTGGCCCTGAAGGCGAGGCTGTTTCAACTGTTCGAAGGAAGCCTTAGAGTCTCTCACCCTCAGCTTTTCCACCTGATACACTTCCTTGCCCAGGTCTAAAAAGGCGCACGCAAAGGCATCGCCTATGTCTGCCTTGGCGTAAAGGCTGTCTGCCCTCGGGGCGAGATAGACGGCAGCCTTCACCCTCTGCAACTGAAGATTGCGCACGTCAATCTTCCAGTTCACCTTTGCCGATGGCGTAGTGTCTTCTGGCACAGAGTCTGCAAGGAGCACGGTGAGGTCTGCATCGCGCAGCACCGCCTTGTTTACCACAGCAAGTTCATTCTTCAGATCCGTGCTGTGGGAATCAAGACTCAACTCTCTGACCGTGCCTCGTATGGCAACGGCGTCTATCAGGTTCCTTGTGTTGATTCTTGCTTCAGAGAGGCGGATGCCATCCACCTCAACACGCATGTCGAACAACGGCAAAGCGCGCACGCTCACATCGAGCGCACGGGCATCAACAACCGTGTCACCTTCCTGCACCGCCAGCATGCCTCCTATGGAGAGGTCGAGAGGAAACCTCAGGGCCACACGCTCCACGCTCACCTCCATCTGCATCTCCTCGCTCAGCATCTCGGCTGTCTTGTCGACGGCATATTTCTGCACAGGAGGAATGTAAATGAGGATGGACAATAGCAGTAAGATGAAAATTGGAGTCAACGCAATCCACATCAGGATTCGCCAACTCCAACCTATTAGTGTATATTTTCCGTATTTCTTCATTCAACGGGAATATAAGCTACCGTGCTGCTTGGCGCAAGGCGGGCGCTCCATGTCCCACACACGGGAAGGAAGTGCCTGCATCGCGCCAAGCGCGCGGCTGCATTTTTCAGTCTGTATGTATTACAAGTTTGGGTTCATTTCCTTCCACTCTGCTACAGGAGGCACGATGCCAAGCTCTACGATCTCATCGCGCATCTTGCAAAGGTGCTCGTAAGACTTAGCGAGGCTGGCGAGCTCTTCCTCTGTGCCTGCAGGCTCAGTGAAATGAACGCCAGTGGCATCGATAGTGGTAGGCATAGCCATCATGACATTCTTGAAGCCGCACTTGTCGCAGTTGACATAGCATCCTGCTGGCAATGTGAACTTCTCGCCACCCATAGCAGCCTCAATCATCTTCACAGCATTGTAGGCTGGGCTCTGGAATGAAGAGCGGCCGCGGAGCTTGATGATGTTCGAACCACCCTGCACAGTGTGGTGCTTGATCTCTTCCCAGCGCTCTGCTGAGAGGCCCATCTCTGAGAGTGGCTTGCCGTCAACCTTGACCTGCGAAGCGAAGACAGCCATCTGCTCGCCGTGGCCACCGTAAGTGTGAGCGCCAGTAACCTTGTCCTGCTGTACGCCGAACTCAAGGGCGAGGGCCTGCTGCAGACGTGTAGAGTCGAGAGCTGCGAGTGAAGTAAGCTGGTTTGGCTTCAGGCCAGAGTGGATGAGAGCTGTAAGGGCTGTCACGTCGGCTGGGTTGAAGATAACGACCACGTGCTTTACCTCTGGGCAGTACTTCTTGATGTTGTCGCCAAACTCAGCGGCGATCTTGCAGTTGCCCTTGAGGAGGTCCTCACGAGTCATGCCTTCCTTACGTGGCGCACCACCTGAAGAGATGATGTACTTAGCTCCTGTGAAAGCTTCCTCTGGGTTGACAGTATAAGTTACGTTGGCGCCTGGGAATGCGCACTGCTGAATCTCATCGAACACACCATGAACACCTGGCTCATAGATATCGTAAAGACAAATGTTTGGAGTAAGACCGAGCATCAAAGCGCTCTGTACCATGTTTGAGCCAATCATACCGCCGGCTCCAACGATTACAAGTTTCTCGTCTGTTAAAAATGCCATAATACAAATATTTTTATGTTTTTGATATTATTTGATCGTTTCTCTTATGCAAATTTATCTCTTTTACTTTTCATACACAACAGTTGATAGTGTTTTTTGCATTATTTGGCTTTACTTTAACGGTCTTTCGCCATTGCCAAAGCCTCCATTGGCATGTAAGGTAAACAATGCAGGGCAAAGACAGAGCTTGCGCAAGTTGGCAATCGCCAATGCCATTCTGATGGAAATGAACAAGCCGTGTCAGCAGAAAACGGACTAACGGTCTGCTATGTCTGAAAGTTGGGTAAAACAACATCCTTCATATACCGATACTGACAACAGGATGACTTAGCACAGATACCTTGCAGAACCTTTTAGACCTTACAATCAGCTTGAATATCTGCTGGCCACAAGCCATGTCACTCAGGCTACGCTTGCAAGTCACTTTGGCTACGCAAGCATGTCTCTTAGGCTGCATAAACCTATGACTTAGGCTGCATAAACCTATGACTTAGACAATGAAAACCTATGACTTAGTTTTATTAACATAAAGCTCTAAAGCAGCCAAAGGAGAATAAGAGAGGTTGGAACGTAAACAGTTGGGAATGAGTAGAT
>CAKQRW010000074.1 GCA_934271655.1 uncultured Bacteroidaceae bacterium
CCTCAGTCCATTGACTCACATGCCGCATAGCACAAAAACAGCGGGAAAGGCCGCCTTTTTCATGCGATTCACATGTCTGCAGGTGATGTTGATGTGCATCCAGAATCTGCTGAAAGCATAGTTGCACGATGGCAGATATCGCTTGACACATACATCCAGGGCGCGCTGAAAGCCCAATGCCTACATAGCCCTGGCAAGCAAAGCGGCGCTTTGGGTGGTTCGACATAAGATAATACACGCCTCGCTCTGTAAGGGCAAAAGTCCAATAAACGGCATAGGACTTTTGCCCTTACAGGGCGAGGCGCATTTATATATCCCCATCATGACCCAAGGCGATGCCTTGGGCTATAGAGAGGGTGCCCTTTTCAGGTCGCACACATCAGGCGGCCACATAGAAAACATTTCAGCAAAATCCGTTTCCAAAAACACTTCAATCGAGAAGCCCTACTTAGAGGCAGCCACCCTCTGGCCTGCTGTATGGCCGCCATACTGCTTGGCATACTCACACTCAACAGTAGCAAAGCCCATGCCATACTCGCCAACGCGAGCCACATAATACTCCACATCGAGAGTGGCTGTACCGCGTGTGAACCAGTCAAAGAACATATCCACGCATGAGTCATGAACAGAGACAAAGCCGCCACGTCCCCCCATCCAGCGATAGCCAGACAGTTGCGACACAGGTTCGAAGCAAGCAGGATACTGCGAGGACACCTTGACAAAATCCATGTCACGATCGGCTGTCACCACATGGCGCACACGCACCCTGTCGCCGACCCTCAGCGCAATATCCTCGCCACAAGGCATCCACTCGCCAACGCCGCCACGCTGCACATAGCACTTGCGGCCGACTGCCAGTTCGCCAGCAGCATAAGCCTTGAGGCTGTCAGCGTTCTCAGAGAAAGAAGCATGCACAGCGCCCCATGAGACGCCACGCCCCCCCTTCTCCACCTTCATGGAAGACACACCGCCAGCCAGAGCCTCCTCAGGCACCTCAGCCACAACACATCCCTCAAGAGCCAGTGCAGGCTCACGCTCCTCCAGTCTCTCACGGCCACCATCGGCAACGCCACGCTCCATAGACAGGGGAGCAGCGCCATCGACAGAGATGACAGGCAGGCTCACCTCGCGCAGATTGTCCAGCGGCTCAATAGCCTGAAGCAGACGCGCCACCTCGATAGCAGTCATAGGATTGTCCCACCTCTGCACCTGCTTCTGCGCCACGAGCCACAGCAGCATGTCGGGCAAGAAGGCATCGGCCGAATCTTTCCGCATGATAGCCCTCATGGCAGCCAGTTGGGTAGGTATGCGGTAGTCCATCCATGAGTAATAAGCGGCATCGGTAGCATAGAAGCGTCCGAGTCCTGGTTTCTCCACAGTATAATCCTTCAGAATGCCTACAAGACGGTCGGCAGCCTTCACCCTGCCGCAGTCGCGCAACATAAGAGAAGTGCGCGCCACGCCATATATGGTCAAGTTGCCAACATCCTTCTCAGCCATCTTAGCATAAGCACTCCTCATCTTAGACACTTCCCTGCTCACGCCATCCAGACCCGTGCGTGCCGCCACAGACAGGTAGCGCAGCATGTCATTGCCCATGACAGCCAAGTCGTCAGCCCTGCGCTGCTTATAGGCGGTCAGCATCACGGAGTCAAGATATGCCACGCCCCTGCGAAGCATAGAAGACATGCGAGGAGAGAGCGATGGAGTCTCCACCATGCTCTCGCACACAGCCAGAGTGACATAGCGGTTGCTCTCCATGCCATTGAACCATGCCCAGCCTCCGTCGGCCTTCTGCAAGCCGGCGAGCTTATCCTCTGCCTTGGCCACAGAGCGGCGGAGAGAGTCGGCACTCTCATATCTCTCCATGACAGGGAACGCCCGCAGCAGTTCGGCCAAAGAGGCATTGGCAGCGAGAGCCGCAGACCAAGAGACAGCATCGTCCGTCTCAGGATTCTTCACACTTCTCAGAGCCTCGATGCACATCCATGCAGGCCCATCCATATACTCCACCTTCATAGAGCGCGAGTCGGCAGAAGGCGAATTGCCGTTGAAGAGAGCGGAGAGGTCAATATCCTTAGTCACCTTTCCACCGTCGGCATCACCCTTGATGAAGAAAGGCACAGTCTCCGTGACCATACGCTCGGCAGGAAGGACAGGCAGAGGATTGCGCTCGCCGTCGCCCTTATCGCCAGAGGCCACAGTCATCTCACAGTCGATATCGTTCCAAGCCCTGTCCACATCGAAAGCGAAGTCGACAGCTACAGTCTTTCCTGCCGGCATAGACACGCGGCGCGACTCCTCATGCAGCGTCTGGCCCGTGGCAGCGTCAATCAGGCGCATGCGCACAGAACCATCCAAGGCAGCATCATCCATATTGACCACCGACGCAGCTATGACCACCCTGTCGCCACGACGCACAAAGCGAGGCATGGACGGACGCAGCATGAGCGCGCGCTGTGCCTTGGCCTGCGCTGCAATAGAGCCATGGCGCACGTCGGCAGTGTGCGCCAGTCCAAGAAACTGCCACTCGGTAAGAGACTCAGGCAGCGTGAAGGCTATCCTCACATCGCCCTTGGCATCCGACATGAGATGCGGCAGGAAGAAAGCCGTCTCGGCAAAGTTGGTGCGCATCGGCGCATCGCTAAGAGAAGCCACATCAGCCCCCTCGCCAGCATCAGCCTCCTCATCGCCGGCCATGGAGTCGGACATCACCATGCCGGAACTGGCAACACGCTGCGAGCCATAAGCGGCCTCTGCCAGCACCATGCCCCTACCCTTAAACCTTGGAGATGCAGCTGTAAAATTACCTATACGGGCAAAACGGTCGTGCTCAAACGGCACAAAAGAGGCAAAGCGGCGCTGCCGCACATCCACAGAGCCAAGCCGTCCGCTTATGGACAGCGAAGCCTCATCGGGCACAGACACCATATCGTCAAAATGCCATCTCAGGCCGCTGCGTCCGAAAGAAGTGGAGAAGCTCCATGAATGTCCTGATATGCGGTCGAGCGAAGCGTCATAGAGCACGGCCATCAGTTCTGCTCCACTAACGCCGTGTCCATCCTTGTCCCTCACCGTCAGCGTCCATGTCTCCTTCTGCCCTGGCTCCAGGCGATTGCGGAACGTCTTCCATTCGAGCGACAGCTTATTGTCAGGCTCGGCAAGAGTGAAGGTAAGCGACTTAAAGCAATGCTTGCCCCCACGCACATACATCATGCTCACAGCCATGCACTCGCCCCACTCAGGACTGTAGGGCAGGCTAAGCCTCTTCATGCTGCCGTCGGTGACGACGGCATAGTGGTTCACCAAGCCATGCTCCCCTACTACATTTATATATACGCAAGCGTCGGTCTCACGGGTGGACATATACAGGTCAATGCCCTTGCCAGCCTCGAAGGTGCTCTTCTCGGCATAAAGCACGTCAGACTCCCTGACATCATCATACTTACGCACGGCGACACCAGAGACAGCCGAGCCACACCTAAGCTCAGGCACAGCCGTGCTGTATGTCACCAGCTCATACTCCATGGCAGACATCCTCACAGCAGTGTCGGCAGACTCCACGCACAAGCGGTACTGCACGCCAGGCCTCAGTCCCTGCGGCATGTACAAAGGATCACCCGACACGAAAGAGCCCTCGGCGCAAAGCTTATCCCCGTGCATAAGGCGATACCTGCTCTTCAGCGCCACCCTCTTGCCATTGACATCGCAAGCATCCACCACGAGCGAGTCCTTGCCAGCCAGATTGAGCATCCGCCCGGCATCCCTGACATCATAATGGCCAAAAGGCTCGCCCACATAGACGCGCCATTCGGCCTCGTGGGTCTCGCCTGCCACATCTGTCACCACCACATTGACACGAAAGGCCATAGCGCGCGCATCATCCGAGACATACTCATCTGTCAGGACGACAGGCACAGAGAAACGGCCGTCGTCGCCTGTCTGAGTGCTGCCCCTTGCATCGTCAATATAATCCCAGCCGCCAAACCACCTGCTGGCAGGACGGCAGCTCACCTGGTAAGACACCTTAGCTCCCTGCACAGGAGCCCCGGCAAACATCTCCGCCACGCCTGTCACACGGACTGCCTGGCCAAATGCGCCACGCGTGTCGCCCTCCATCTTCACATCGAAAGTGGGACGCTTATATTCCTCCACCCTCACATAGGACGAACCGAGGCGGCTCTTGCCATCAAGCACAGCAAAAGAGACTGTGCCGACATGGCCGTCATCAGGCAAGACATAATCGAATGAAGCCGAACCCATAGCGTTGGTCACCACACGCAGCGTGTCACGCTTATCGCCCATAGACACAGCCACCGACAGACTCGCATCGTCTGCCACGTGCAACACATCGCCATGCTGGACATAGGCAATGAGCGCCGCCTTCACGGTCTGTCCCGGACGGTAGATGCTGCGGTCGGTCATCACGCTTGCCTTAAGGCCCTCATGCGTCCAAGGCCTGTACATCTTGTAATAAGGGCTCAGGACGTTGGTGAAGTCATCGTCATCCTTCACAGCACAGACCCAACTGCCCGCACACACAGCCCCCTCATCATCCGTGACGAGAGTCTTCACGCCTTTCTTTCCATAAGCCTTGCCAGTCCATATATCGTCATCTGCAAGTCCGTCGCCGCACAAGACCCTCACGCCCTTCAGCGGACGGCCTGTGACAATGTCGGCCACGACATACCTCGCCACGCTGTCATTGAGCGGCGCAGCCATCACGCACATCGACGACACATGAAAACGCTGCACGTCACGCTCTCCGCAAGCTTCAGCCACCATGACAAAGCGTCCTGCCGGCAAAGCGAACTCAGCCGTAGCCTTGCCACACAGCGGCAGTCCCTGCTTCTGGCGCGCGGCATTGGCAGAGTCGATGGCCAGCGACACGAAGCGGCTCTCCACCACTTCACCCGAGAGCAGCAACTGGGAAGAGCCATCCTTCAGCTGCTTTTCGCCAGCATAGCGCCTCACCGTGAGGCGGACATTGTCACAGTGCCACATGTCGACTGTCACCTCGGCAGGACATCCTGCCGCACCAACCCGAAGCGTCCCGACCTCAACCCGAGGCCTCAGCAGCACATTAAGCTCCTGCTGCAACGCCGGCGTAGACTTCGACTTGGCCACATGAGCCAAAGCCCACTTGAGAAAGAGAATCTTGCTGTCACGGCACTGGCCGTCATCGCTTCCAGCCATTCTGTTGCCGAGCGCATCACAATATTCCATAGCCACATCGGCTCCCACCTCTGCATCCTTCACCTCCATAAGGAGAGCATGAAGGCTGTCAGCCGCTGCAGAAGCAGATATGCCCCCAAGCGACTTGGGCGCACCGCTGACACTCTCAATCCATCTCATCTTCATCAGTCCGTAGCCATCCATGTTGCCGCGCCTACGGTAGAGCGAGAAAGCCTTCTCGCAAGCATCAATCCTCATCTTCTTGCCATCAGCGCCCCACTCCGCAGCATCGCACACATAGCGGGTCAGCACAGCCAGCATGTCATTGCCATACATGCCATCGTCGTCGCCCGACAAGAACAGGGCCGCATAGTCCTTGACCCTGGCTTCGGCCAGAGCCTCGGGAGCATCAAGCACATGCGACAGGTGCTCAGCCTTTTTCTTCTGGAACAGAGCAGTCACCTCCCTGTCGAAATCGGCAAGGCCGGATGTACCCATCTCTGCATAGCACGAAGCCAGCATGGCATGCGCCACACTTCTCTCCACCGGATTCTTCACCGAGGCATACTTGGCCTCAAGCGTAGCCACGCCATCCTTGAAGGTCTCAGGATCCTTGTCGGATGCCTTCTGCAACTTCACCACATCGGCCTTCAGCACACTGGCAAAATCCTTGCCACGCCCAAAGGCATTCTGCGTGAAAGCCATGAATGCCATCAAGGAACTAAGGCATATGGCCATCATTCTTCTTTTCCTCATATCATTTTCTTTTTACTTTTCACTACTAATATATAAAATGCGCCATTTCGGCTATCTGTTTTTTCGCAAAGCCACGTACATTGCATCATGCTGCCACAAAGTTATGCCAATTGACAAACATTGGCAAAGAAAAATCCGCAAAAAGAGGGGTATTTCCCTATTTTTTACATATATTTGCAATATATTTCTTGGAAGTACCATATAATATAAATATCGACAACATATGCTGCCAATACATTTCGCCCCAATACAGGGATACACAGAAGACTGCTACCGCCGCACTCACCATGCGCTATGCGGCGGCATAGACCAATACTACACTCCGTTCATGCGCCTGGAGCACGGCAAGGTGCGCAGCAAGGACATGAGGGACGTGAAACCAGAGAACAACCAAGGAGTGGCTGTGGTGCCGCAAGTCATAGCCAGCGGAGCCGAAGAGCTGGAGACCATGCTGGAAGCATTGCGGCCCATGGGATACAGGCGTATAGACATAAACATGGGATGCCCCTTCCCTCTCCAGACCAGGCACGGGCGAGGAGCCGGACTGCTGGTCAAGCCTGAAGACACAAGGGGCATATGCGATGTGGTGAGAAAGAACGAAGACATACTCTTCTCGGTCAAGATGCGCATAGGCATGGAGAGACCTGACGAATGGAAGGCTATCATGCCCACGCTCAACGACACACCGCTGGCCCACATAGCCGTGCATCCGCGCCTTGCGTCGCAAGGCTACAAGGGCGAGGTGCACATGGATGCCTTTGCGGAGATAGCCAATGAGTGCAGCCATCCACTGATATACAACGGGGACATCGTCAGCACGGACGACATAGCCCGCATGGAAAGAGACTTTCCACAACTGCAAGGAGTGATGATAGGCAGAGGGCTGCTGGCACGCCCCACCCTGGCAGAGGAATACAAGAGCGGACGCGAGTGGCCAGCCAGGGAGGTGGCGCAGCGCATAAAAGCCATGCACGCCAGGATGCTCGACGAATACAGCCGATTCATTCCAGGAGAGAGCCAGTTGCTGATGAAGGTGCGCTCGTTTTGGGACTATATGGAGCCGACCATAGGACGCAAGACGTGGAAGAAGATACACAAGGCTGGCAACATGCGCAACTACCTTGCGGCTGTGAACGAAGTGATCTGAACGCAGAGTCACCTTGTGGCATAAGGCATGCCGCCATCACTCAAGGCCAACTCTATAAGCAGGTGCTCAAAAATCATTTTATAGTATCGAAAGCACCCACTTGAAAAATATTGCCGCAGGCCCTCTCTGTCAAAACAACTGAGAGAGCCTGCGGCAAACATAAGTGCACGCTACATTATAGAATAGTCATGAGCACCTACTCGGAATCGGCCTTTAGACGGTTGCCAATCTTGACGATGCGTCCGTCGGCCGTGCCAGCCGGGACGGCAGAGAGGCTGTCTGTCTCGGAAGCTGAAGCGGAGCGTGAAGGCTTGTAGTAGCCATTCCATGACCATGAGGAGTTGACCCAATAGTGATAGTTCCATGAATAGTAGTCATCCCATCGGTAGTAGTCGCGTATCTTTGCCAAGCGGAAACGTGTGCTTCCGTTGTTGAAATATCCTGTGAAGTAGTCATTGTCGAGTCCGTAGCGGTAGATGTCGGCATTGTAGTCGGGATAGCCAGGGTAAGTCAGGTAGATGACCCCGTCACGCACCTCCCAGAAGAACTTGTAGCTGAGGCGCTCGTAAGGACCATCGTCATACCAGTCTACCTGATAGCCATAGCCGTGGGTGGCATAGTCGTAATCAGGATAGAAGACGATGTCGGTGTCGTAGGAGTCGAAGGTGTAGTCATAGCCACGGTAGTTGTAGACATAATACATGCCCCAGTCGCCCTGCCACTGTCCGGAGAGGCACATGGAGCGGTCGGTATCCTCATCTTCCTCGCATGATGTGAATGTGCACGCAAAGAGCATGAGGAGGAGAAGGCTGATAAGAGTAGAGGTCTTTTTCATAGATGTATGTATTTTTATTGATTGAGTTTTATTATTTGAGCTTTATTATTTGAGTTGCAATGTATGCTGTATGTTGCAAAGGTACGACAAAAAGCTGGAATCAGCAGGGTATTTCAAGATTTTTATATAGGAAAAATCCTCTCTGCATTATGGTTTTCACTATCTTTACAAAAAGAAAGGCACAGATAAGTAGGTGTTCAAAATTATTTTATAATATCAAGGTAGGCCGCTCCCATATTTGTCGTACTCTCTCTCGGTCATTTTTTCCTTCTGTTTATCAGTCACTATGC
>CAKQRW010000075.1 GCA_934271655.1 uncultured Bacteroidaceae bacterium
TTGAACATGACTTTTTTGCTGCAAAGTTATGCAATTCAAATGTGGTGGGAAAGTCGGCTATTTTCGGATGGTTACCTTGGATGAAGATAAGCATGCCGCACTGGCACAGCACAAGCACATCCATATTTTCTCACTATTCAAACTGGAAGGAATCTCTTACTATTTCCGCTTGATCATCAAAGTCCTTTTTTTACAGCAGCAGCCGCAGTCTTGGCATGTCTAAAGCCAAGGCTGCGGCTGCTGCTTATGCCCATTCCACTGGACACATCTGGTATATGAAGCAATCTCTAATATATCACGGATGGAAGAATACGCACAATGATTGGCTGATGCAACAAGCCCCTGGATCCTAATTCCCCATAGTCTCCAATAGCAAACCATAAGCGCATGGCCTCCTTGATATCCTGAAAATAGCAGATTATATGCGTGTGGCCTCCTTGATATCCTGAATGTCGCGCAAGCCAGCTATTATCTCATCCACCTCACGAGTGTCGTGGACAAACATCTGTACGGTGCATTCGAAGATGCCTCCGTCACACTCCACCTCCAGCTTGCGGATGTTCACCTCATGCAGCTGCGATATGACCTCTGTCATCTTGTGCAGCAGGCCGAGCTTGTCAAAGCCCTTGACATAGATGGTGACAGGGAAGAGCATCACACGGTGCATGTCCCAGTTGGCAGCGAGGACACGGTTGCCCTGATTGGCTTTTATCTTCTGCGCTATAGGACACTGGAGCTTGTGTATGACGATGTGGCCGCTGTTGTCGATATAGCCCATCACAGTGTCACCAGGGATAGGCTTGCAGCAGTCACAGAGAGTGTACTTGTTCTGCACGGCATCCTCATTGAGGGAAAGCACCTGCTTGCGGTCGAAGCTGGAGTCTACCACTGGCTTCTCCTTGCGCGAGGCCTTCTTGCTCTTCTTGCCAAAAGAGAAGAGCTTCTTCCATCCAGCCACCTCAGGTTTCTCCTGAAGGGCATCAAGATCTTCCTTGCCAAGGACAATGCTGCCCTCGCCCAGCGCAAGATAGAGCGCATCTGGCTTGGTGAACTCATGCAAAGAGCAGAGTTTGTCGATGACAAGCGTGTCCTTCACTATGTCGTTTTCCTGAAAGAAAGTTGTGAGCAGGGCCTCGCCCTTGCGGCGCGACTCACGCTCCTCCTTACGGATGATGGAGAGAATCTTTGTGGTGGCCTTGGCTGTGGTGGCAATGTTGAGCCACTCACGTGTGGGACGCACGGTGCGCGATGTGAGTATCTCTACCTGGTCGCCGCTGTTGAGCTTGTAGCTTATCGGCACCAGCTTGTGGTTGACCTTAGCTCCTATGCAGTGGCTGCCCACAAAGGTGTGTATGCTGAAGGCAAAGTCGAGTGTGGTGCTGCCAGCTGGCATGGTGCGTATCTCACCCTTAGGCGTGAAGACAAATATCTCGGAAGCGAAGAGATTGAGCTTGATGGTATCGAGGAAGTCCATGGCATCAGGCTGCGGGTCATCAAGGATTTCCTTGATGGTGGCAAGCCATTTGTCCAGCTCCAGCTCTGAGGCTGTCTCAGTCTTGTCGCCGTCCTTGTATTTCCAGTGTGCGGCAAATCCTTTCTCAGCTATCTCATCCATGCGGCGTGAGCGTATCTGCACCTCTATCCACTCGCCCTGCTTAGACATCAGCGTGACATGCAGAGCCTGGTAGCCGTTGGCCTTCGGATGGCTCACCCAGTCGCGCGTGCGGTCTGGGTGTGAGGTGTATATCTGGCATAGTTTGACGTATATGCTGAAGCAGTCGTTCAGTTCAGAGTCAGGTTTCAGCGGGTCGAAGATGATGCGCACAGCCAGAATGTCATATATCTCCTCAAACGGTATGTGCTTGACCTGCATCTTGCGCCATATGGAATAAGGCGACTTGACACGCTGCTTTATCTCGTATTTCATGCCGAGAGCGTCGAGGGCAGAGCGTACAGGCGCCACGAATGTCTCGAAACATGTGTCGCGCTCGGCGCGCGTGTTTTCCAGCTTATGGGTGATGTCGGCATATTCCTCCGGATGCTCAAACTTGAAGCTCAGGTCTTCCAGCTCAGTCTTGATGGAATTGAGGCCGAGGCGGTTGGCGAGCGGCGCATAGATATAGAGCGTCTCACCGGCTATCTTGTATTGCTTGTTGACAGCCTGGCTGCCAAGCGTGCGCATATTGTGCAAGCGGTCGGCTATCTTGATGAGTATGACACGTATGTCGTCACTCATGGTGAGCAGCAGTTTCTTGAAGTTTTCTGCCTGCGCTGACGCGCGGTCGCCAAATATGCCGCCAGAGATTTTTGTGAGGCCATCAACAATCTGCGCCACCTTGTGGCCGAACATGTTCTCGATATCCTCCACCGTGTACTCCGTGTCCTCCACCACATCGTGGAGAAGAGCGGCGCAGATGGATGTGGAGCCAAGACCTATCTCGCAGCACACTATCTTAGCCACGGCTATGGGGTGCATGATGTAGGGCTCGCCCGATAGGCGGCGCACGCCCTTGTGGGCATGCTTGGCGAAGTTAAACGCCTTGGTTATGACATCCACCTTCTTGCGGTGTTTTGACGCAAGATAGGCGTCGACAAGAGATTGGAACTCGTCATTGACCATTTTGTCTTCCTGTTCCGGAGTCATCTTCTGTGTATCCATAAGGCTGTTCGATTTACCAGTTATACAAATGATTGTTTCTGGCTGCCCATGTCGCTGCCCGCATGGTGTGGCAGCCGACGCGCACCGCAGGACAGATGCCTGCTATAAGCGCTCCCTCAGGGCAGCTATCGTGTGGGATGCCGCCCTTACTTCACTCGGAGCGACTGTCCTGGATGTATCATGTCGCCCTTAATGTTGTTTATTCTCTTGAGCTGGCTCACCGTGGTGCCATTGCGCTTGGCTATGGCTGAGAGTGTGTCGCCCGACTTCACGCTGGCGTAGCGTGTGCGCTGCTTCTGCCTCTGCTTTTTGGCGGCGGCGCGCTTTGACGAGGCTGTCTGCTGTGTGGCGGCCTGTGCCTTGTCCACATCTTCTGTCACCGAACGGCGCAGACCTGAGACAATAAGCCCCTTGGACGGGTCAAGTCCATAGATGCTGTCCTCATTAGCAATGAACAGGTCGATGCTGCTCTGAGGCATGCGTACGGAGTAGTTGGCTGGCACGATGTCCTTGCGGAACTGCGGGTTGAGAGCGCGGAGGCCGTCGAGAGTGATGTCGCACTTTGATGCTATCTGTGAGAAAGCCACCTCATGCTGCACCACCACAGTGTCTGTAGCGGCCGGCAGCGTGCAGTCGTGCGGCACGATGCCATGGTCGCAGTAGAAGTTCATTATATATGTGGCGGCTATGAACGCAGGCACATAGCCACGTGTCTCGCGCGGCAGCATGTCGTATACAGACCAGAAGTCTCCCTTGGCTTTCTCGCCTGCGCGGAGGATTATCTTCTGTATGCCGTTCTCGCCGCAGTTGTAGGCAGCAAGAGCAAGTCCCCAGTCACCAAACATGTCGTACAGGTCGCGCAGATAGCGCGCTGCGGCATCGCTCGACTTGACAGGGTCGCGGCGCTCGTCGACGAGAGTGTTCACCTCCAGCCCGTAGCGCTTTCCTGTGGTTATCATGAACTGCCACAGACCTGCGGCGCCAGCGTGCGACACGGCTGAGGGACGGAGAGCTGACTCCACCACCGGGAGATATTTCAGCTCAAGAGGCAGGCCGTAGCGTTCGAGAGCCTCCTCAAAGATGGGAGTATAGAAGTTAGAAGCTCCGAGCATCACAGCCACAGAGCCTTTCAGGCGTCCAGAATAACGTTCGATGTATTCGCGTGTCACGTTGTTGAGCGGAAGCTCTATGATGGTAGGGATGCGCGAGAGGCGGCTGACAAGCACTGAATCGTCATAAGAAAGCGTGCGCGCCTCGCCTGTGCCAGGAGTGAGACTTTCTTCGTTGGCAAACTCCTTCATCAGCTCGTCCTCGCTGATAATCATGCTCTCTGGCATGTTGTCGGTGCCAGTAGAAAGTGAGTCGTCGATTACTGGAGTGACGCTCTGCGCATAGGCTGCGGCAGACATCGCCATGAATATGCTTAGTATTATGTTTTTCCTTTTCATTTGCAAATTTTATTATTATGCCTGTTCAGATTATCATTTGTTCCGTTCAGACAATTTTAAATCATTTCAAACCATTATCGAATACGCTCAATTCATTATTGAATACGCTAAGTTTTCATTGTGAATAAGCTCAATTCATCTTTGAATAAGCTCAATTCATCATGAATAAGCTCAGATTATCATCATGAATAAGCTAAGAGTATCATATAATATCCGGTCAGAAACAGAAGCTGCACTGCACTCCATAGGAATTGGAGCGCAAGCCCTGAGCCTGAAGAACAGAGTGGCGCTCGTTCATGATGGCAGGCTTCACCTTCAGCGTCAGTTCGTCTGATATATCGAAGCTCGACATCTCGGCGTCGATGTATGCGTCGAGAATGGACAGCGCATAGACCCCAATCATGCAGAACATGCTAAGGTCGCGGTAGCGTCTGTAGTAGTTTTTTCTGCGTTTGAAGAGATCTTTCAGGCGGTCCATGTTGGCATTGATGTCATACGTGGCTGGTATGAAGTTCTCATAGCTCTTCGTGTTGGGGTCATCATCCATGATGTCGATGTAGGCCTGCGAATAGTCTCGGTACATGGTGTTGTTCCACGTCATGGCGTAGACACATCCCACAAAGCCTCCATAAATGAGTGGCAACTTCCAGTATTTGCGGTTGTATATCTGTCCGCCGCCTGGTATGACCATGGCCAGCCACATGGCCTTTTTGGGGTCGGGGACGAAGCGTCCCTTTTCCTTAGGCTGAGCAGCAGCAAGCGTGTCGGCAGTGAACGTCACCTGCGTGCGTATGGAGTCAAACTGCGCCACCATGGAGTCGACACGGGCCACAAGCGAGTCGGCAGACGCCTGCATAACCTTGTCGGCCATGCCTGAGGATAGCGTGTCGGGGTGTTCCTGCGTGGCCATACTGTCAACGGATTCCATTGACTCAATGCCAGCCAAAGGACAGGCGTGTGTCTTGGCAGAGACAAAGCACGTCATTGCCAACGCTAGGCACAATGAATGATATGTGTTGCTAAAGGGTCTCAAAGCTGTGTCTGTTTATTTCTCTCAGAGCTGTGTCTGTTATCTTTTCTCAGAGCTGTGTCTGTTATCTTTTCTCAGAGCTGTGTCTGTTCTTTTTCTCAGAGACGCATCTGTTCTTTTTCTCAGAGACGCATCTTGTTTATGCTTTCTCAGAGCATCGCCTACCTATTCAGAACACTCAATATGCGCTGAAGTTCCTCCACACTGTCGAATGTGAAGGAGACCTTGCCTTTGCCGTTGGAGCTGCAGGTCATGCTCACCTCCTTGCCGATGGCAGCAGACAGTGCACGGCGCATGCCGTCCATCTCGTCCGAGAGTTGTGGACGTGCCTTCTTGGCTTTGGCAGAACTGCCCTCATTGATGTTTTTTATCATTTCCTCCACTTGACGCACAGAACAGCCCTTCTGCTGCACTTCCTTGAATACCTTGAGCTGTGTCTTGGGATCATCGAGAGCAAGGAGAGCCCTGGCATGGCCAGTGTCCATGGTGTGGTTCTGTATGGCCACCTGCACAGGGGCTGGCAGCTTGAGCAGACGAAGATAGTTGGCTACGGTAGCGCGTTTCTTGCCCACCCGCTCGCTCAGTTTCTCCTGGGTCAGCCCATACTCGTCTATCAGGTGCTGGTAGGCGAGGGCTATTTCTATCGAGTTGAGGTCCTGTCGCTGTATGTTCTCTATCAGCGCCATCTCCATCACGTTCTCGTCACTTGCCGTACGTATGTAGGCAGGTATGGACGAAAGTCCTGCCAGTTGCGAGGCCCTCCAGCGGCGTTCACCTGCGATGATCTGGTAGCGTCCGTTGTCAAGTTCGCGCAGGGTGATTGGCTGAATGATGCCTATCTCTGAGATGGAGTCGGCCAGTTCCTGAAGCGATTCCTCGTCAAACTCGCGGCGGGGCTGGTTGGGGTTGCGCTCAATGAGCGCGAGGTCAATCTCATTGATTGTGGAGGAGCCTTCAGTGTGCACCTCCTCGGTGGATATGAGTGCGTCGAGTCCGCGTCCGAGCGCAGGACCGAATTTTTTCCTTACTGCCATAGTTTAGTGGATGTTCAAAAAAAGATGTTGCCTGGAACGCACACGTCAAAGCGCACAAGCGCTTATACGGCGTGGGGTGCATGCGACGATGTGGCATGGCGCATACACGCCTATGCTGCACTGGCCGCATGCGGTGATGCGGCTTCACTGCGGCTTCTCATCGTGCGCTATGACCTCCTTTGCCAACGATATGTAGTTTTTGGCCCCGTTGGACGTAGCGTCATAGAGGATGCAGGGGATGCCGTGGCTTGGTGCCTCGGAGAGCTTCACATTGCGCTGCACCACAGTCTTGAAGACCAGTTCCTGGAAGTGGCGTTTCACCTCGTCGTAAATCTGGTTGGCCAGACGCAGGCGCGAGTCGAACATTGTCAGCAGGAAACCTTCTATCTCCAGGTGTGAGTTGAGCTTGCTCTTTATTATCTTTATCGTGTTGAGCAGTTTGCTGATGCCCTCAAGGGCGAAATACTCGCACTGCACAGGTATGATGACAGAGTCGGCTGCTGTGAGCGAATTGACTGTGATGATGCCGAGCGACGGTGAGCAGTCTATAAGTATATAGTCATACTCCGCACGCAGCGGGGTGAGGATGCGCTTGAGCACTGTCTCGCGCTTCTCCACGTTGAGCATCTCTATCTCGGCTCCCACAAGGTCGATGTGACTCGGTATGATGTCGAGTCCGTCAATGTCGGTGGTGTACACAGCCTCATGCGGGTCTATCGCATTCACTATGCAGTCGTATATAGACGTGTCAACCTGCTGGATGTCCACACCCAGACCAGAGGAGGCGTTTGCTTGGGGGTCAGCGTCAACCACAAGCACTTTCTTTTCCAATGCCGCCAGACTGGCGGCAAGGTTGATTGCCGTGGTGGTCTTGCCTACCCCGCCTTTCTGATTTGCCAATGCTATAATCTTTCCCATTTCCTATTTTAACTTTTTAAGGCCGCATCTGATGAATGATAGTATGGGCCGCTGAAAAAAACATTGCAAAGATAAGCATTTTATGTGGAACATCTGCTATGTTTTGTGTGGAACATTGTATGTTTTGCTTTTTTTAATCTAAAGGATATTTCTTTTGGGGAGACAGGATGTCACTTAGGACATCTGAAACTAAAAAAGCGAAGAGAGGAAAAACTCTTCTTAGACTTTTTCCTCTCTTCGCTTTTTATGAACATTGACAGAGGGCTTTGCAGCTATCCGCCATCTTCACTTTTTTGTGGGCGTTGACGGATTCGAACCGCCGACCCTCTGCTTGTAAGGCAGACGCTCTGAACCAGCTGAGCTAAACGCCCCACTTCTTTTTGTTGGTCGGGATGACACGACTCGAACGTGCGACCCCTTGGTCCCAAACCAAGTATACTACCAACTGTACTACATCCCGATGCTTTTGTGACGGAGGGCTTAGCTGCCATCCATCAGCTTTGTTGCCTGTGAGTGTTGACAGAGGGCTTTGCCGCTCACCGTCAACTTCATCTTTTTTGTGGGCGTTGACGGATTCGAACCGCCGACCCTCTGCTTGTAAGGCAGACGCTCTGAACCAGCTGAGCTAA
>CAKQRW010000076.1 GCA_934271655.1 uncultured Bacteroidaceae bacterium
ATTACAAAAAAACTCGCAAGTGAACACTTGCGAGTTTTTTTGTAATATACAAGTCGGCTATTTTCGGATGCTTACTTTTCTGCCGCTGTGATACACAAAAATGCCAGCGCGACTGCAAAGTCGAGTTGGCATTTTTATGGGTGCGGCTATCTGGCAATGCGGCTTCATGACCTTATGGCAGATAGTATGCGGCTGTCATTTCTTCTCCTTGAGAAGGTCGCGTATCTCTGTGAGGAGAATCTCCTCCTTGGTAGGCTGTGGCTCTGGGGCGGCAGCCGCCACTTCCTCTTCCTTCTTCTTGCGCAGAGATGTGAGCTTGGCGATGAACTTGACCAGGAAGAAAAGGCAGATGGCTATGATGAGGAAGTCTGTCACGTTCTGGATGAAGGCTCCATAGTTCCATGTGACAGCCTCAACTGCCTCTTCCACAACATTTCCGCTGGCATCGAGCACAGCGTCTTTGCCAGGCTTGAGCACCAGCTTCAGGTCGCTCGTGTTCACACCGCCTATAGCAGCGATGAGAGGCATGATGAGGTCGCCCACTACTGATGATACGATTTTGCCAAAGGCACCGCCGATGATGACACCGACAGCCATGTCCACCACATTGCCCTTCAGGGCAAATGCTTTGAATTCTTCAATGATTTTTGCCATAATTATATATATGTATGATGTAAAAAAATTGTTGCAGATTCAAAAATCTCGTCAAAACGTTGCAAAGTTATAAATATTATTCGTAACTTTGTAGCTGAAAACAGAAAAAACATGAATAAACGTTGGATTACATATTTAATAATGCTTGGAACGCTGCTTCTTGTAGCAGCCTGCTCTACAGCCGAGCGTTGTAACTGCGGATGATGCCCTGTGCCAGACCGCAGACGGTCAGACGGTCAGCATGGTGATGCCGATTTGTCTGATTGTTGTGTATGAAGATTGAGGAGGCAGTGGAGACATGGATCAGACAGTGCCTCAAGAAGAGAAACAGAGTTTAATACAAACATATTTTTCAACCTTTTAATTAAAAAAGAAAAAAATGGCAACTAAAGTTGGTATTAACGGTTTCGGTCGTATCGGCCGTTTCGTTTTCCGCGCAGCTCAGACTCGCGATGACATCCAGATTGTAGGTATCAATGACCTCTGTCCAGTAGACTACCTCGCATACATGCTCAAGTATGACACTATGCACGGTCAGTTCGACGGCACTATCGAGGCAGACGTTGAGAACTCACAGCTCATCGTTAACGGCAAGAAGATCCGTGTGACTGCAGAGCGCAACCCAGCAGACCTCAAGTGGAACGAGGTAGAGGCTGAGTATGTTGTAGAGTCAACAGGTCTCTTCCTCACTCAGGAGAAGGCTCAGGCTCACATCCAGGCAGGTGCTAAGTATGTTGTTATGTCAGCTCCTTCAAAGGACGCTACTCCAATGTTCGTATGCGGTGTTAACTTCGACAAGTACGAGAAGGGAACTCAGTTCGTTTCTAACGCATCTTGCACAACAAACTGTCTCGCTCCTATCGCTAAGGTCCTCAACGACAAGTTCGGCATCGAGAACGGTCTTATGACAACAGTTCACTCTACAACAGCTACACAGAAGACTGTTGACGGTCCATCTATGAAGGACTGGCGTGGTGGCCGTGCAGCTGCTGGCAACATCATCCCTTCTTCAACAGGTGCTGCTAAGGCTGTAGGTAAGGTTATCCCAGAGCTCAACGGCAAGCTCACAGGTATCTCTATGCGCGTTCCTACTCTTGACGTTTCAGTTGTTGACCTCACAGTTAACCTCAAGAACGCTGCTACTAAGGAGGATATCTGCAAGGCTATGAAGGAGGCTTCTGAGGGCGAGCTCAAGGGAGTACTCGGCTACACTGAGGACGCTGTCGTTTCTTCTGACTTCCTCGGCTGCAAGCTCACTTCTATCTTCGACGCTAACGCAGGTGTTTACCTCACTGACAAGTTCGTCAAGGTAGTTTCTTGGTACGATAACGAGATCGGTTACTCTAACAAGGTTCTCGAGCTTATCGCACACATGAAGAAGGTTAACGGCTAATCTTTCACAAGATATAGTAACTTTCTGGGCATTCTCTTTCGAGAGTGCCCTTTTTTTTGTACCTTTGCATCTGATTTGCGCAAGCGGGTGTACAGGCATCATGCCTTGATAGCATGGAATGATGCGGAATATCTGCTTGGTCATTATGGTCGGGAGAAAAAGCATGCAGACAGTCAAAAAAGTAGACGGGCATAATGATATGAACATTGGATAATACAGTACATTACTATAAAATAAGATGATTACAGTTTCTGACTTGGCCATTCAGTTTGGCAAGCGCGTCCTCTACAAAGACGTGAACATGAAGTTCACCAATGGCAACATATACGGTGTCATTGGTGCTAATGGAGCAGGTAAGTCCACTCTGCTCAAGGCTATCAGCGGTGAGCTGGAGCCTACTAAGGGCACTATCACGCTCGGTCCAGGCGAAAGACTCTCTGTCCTGTCGCAGGACCACTACAAGTTTGACCACTGCACAGTGCTCAACACAGTGCTCATGGGTCACAGCGTGCTTTGGGACATCATGCAGGAGAAAGACGCTCTTTATGCCAAGGCTGACTTCTCAGACGAGGATGGCATCAGAGCAGCAGAACTGGAAGAGAAATTTGCTGAGCTTGACGGATGGAACGCAGAGAGCGATGCGGCCCAGCTCCTGTCGGGCCTTGGCATTAAGGAAGACCTGCATTACAAGATGATGTCAGAGCTTACGGGTAAGGAGAAGGTGCGTGTCATGCTGGCTCAGGCTCTATATGGCAACCCTGACAACCTCCTGCTCGACGAGCCTACCAACGACCTTGACCTCGACACAGTGGAGTGGCTTGAGGATTTCCTTTCCAATTTTGAGCACACTGTGCTCGTGGTGAGCCACGACCGTCACTTCCTCGATGCCGTGAGCACACACACAGTGGATATCGACTACAACAAGGTGAACCTCTTTGCCGGCAACTACTCTTTCTGGTATGAGTCGTCACAGTTGGCTCTCCGCCAGGCGCAGAACCAGAAGGCTAAGGCTGATGAGAAGCGCAAGGAGCTGGAGGAGTTTATACGCCGTTTCTCAGCCAATGCTGCGAAGAGCAAGCAGACCACTTCGCGTAAGAAAATGCTGGAAAAGCTTAATGTGGACGAGATCCAGCCATCTACACGCAAATATCCTGGCATCATCTTCCAGATGGAGCGCGAAGCAGGCAATCAGATCCTGGAAGTGGAGGGACTCACAGCCATTGAGGAGGACGGAACAGTATTGTTCAAGGACCTTACATTCACTGTGGAGAAGGGACAGAAGATAGTTTTCCTCTCGCACAATCCACGTGCCATGACAGCCCTGTTTGAGATAATCAACGGCAACCGCCAGGCCCAGGCCGGCACATACAAGTGGGGCGTGACCATTACCACCGCCTACTTGCCTGTAGACAACACAGCCTTCTTCCAGAGCGACAAGAATCTTCTGGAGTGGCTCAGCCAGTATGGCGAGGGCAACGATGTCTTTTTCAAGGGCTATCTCGGTCGCATGCTCTTCAGCGGCGAGGAGATACTGAAGAAGGTGAATGTGCTCTCTGGTGGAGAGAAGATGAGGTGTATGATTGCACGCATGCAGTTGAAGAACGCCAACTGCCTTATTCTTGACACTCCTACCAACCACCTCGACCTTGAGTCTATTCAGGCATTCAACAACAATCTGAAGCTCTTTAAGGGCAATGTGCTGTTTGCCTCACATGACCATGAGTTCATCCAGACTATCGCTGACCGCATCATTGAGCTTGGCCCTAAGGGACACATCGACAAGCTCATGCAGTATGACGAATACATACACAGTGACGATATCAAGGCTCTCAGGGAGGAAATATATTAAGTGTAAGCGTGGGGGACGTATAGACTATTGTTCTGCCGTAATGCTTATGTCAACATTCTCTTTTGACGCATATGCGCACTAAGAACAGGCCATCTGTACGGAAACCTATAAATATATTGGCATCGAATCCCATGATATAATGGTATCGAATCCCATGATAGGTAACTAATCCCATAATATATATGGTAAAAATAAGGGGGCAATCATTAACGATTGTCCCCTTATATTATCATCGCTTTTATGAGTAGTATATCATGGGTCTGCGGATATGTTCTCGTGGTAGCCCCAAGACTTATACATATCTAATGCTGCCAATCGAGAATATCCTCAGACACTTTGCTATTCACATATTCACTGCTGTTTGGCAGCAGGTTTCAGATGCAGCTCATACAGGTCGCTGCGCCTGTCGCGCAGGTTGCGCACGCTGCCATAGGTGTGCAGTTCGTTGAGAAGGTTGAGATCCACATCCGAAACAAGAATCATCTCTGTGTTTGGAGTGGCCTCTGAGCGCTTGCCGTCGGTAGGGAAAGCAAAGTCGCATGGAGTGAACACCGCCGACTGGGCATATTGTATGTCCATGTTGTGCACGCGTGGCAAGTTGCCTACGCTGCCGGCTATCGCCACGTAGCATTCATTCTCTATGGCACGAGCCTGTGCGCACACACGAACGCGCGAATAAGCGTTTTGTGTGTCTGTCATGAACGGCACGAAGAGAATCTGCATGCCGTCGGCAGCCATGATGCGGGACAGTTCAGGAAACTCCACATCGTAGCAGATCAAGATGCCTATCCTGCCGCAGTCGGTGTCAAATGTCTGCACATGATTGCCGCCTGTCAGTCCCCAGCACTTCTGCTCGTCAGGCGTGACGTGTATCTTTTCAAACATTTCATAAGAACCGTCGCGGCGGCAGAGAAAGCCTACATTGTAGAGAGCTCCGTCTTCTTTCACGTATGGCATGCTGCCTGTGATGATATTGATGTTGTAGCTTATGGCCATCTCTACAAAGCGGTCGCGTATCTTCTCCGTGTACTGCGCCATGGCGCGGATAGACTGCGCCTCGCCCATGTCGTTGAACTTGGCCATCAGTGGTGCGTTGAAATATTCCGGGAACAGTATGAAATCGCTCTTGTAGTCTGACACTGAGTCAACGAAAAACTCCACCTGCTCGAAAAGGTCGTCGAGCGAATGGTAGGGACGCATCTGCCACTGCACCATGCCAATGCGCACCTTAGGTCCTTTCTCCACATGAGACTGTGTTGGTGGCTGATAATAGATGTTGTCCCATTGCAGCAATGTGGCGCAATGCTTTGATTCCTCGTCATTGGGGAGATAGTTGCGTATGACACGGCGCACATGGAAATCATTCGAGAGCTGGAATGTGAGCACCGGGTCATATATTTCTCTTGAGCGTACTTTCTCTATGTATTCTTTTGGCCGCATGGTGTCTGCATACTTATGGTAGTTTGGTATGCGTCCGCCAAACATGATGGCCTTGAGGTTGAGCTTCTCGCAGAGTTCCTTGCGGTATTCATACATGCGTCGGGCCAGTCGCATGCCGCGGTAGTCAGGGTGTATGAACACCTCAATGCCATAGAGGATGTTGCCATTGGGATTGTGTGTGTTGAATGTCTCGTTGCCTGTCACCTTGGCATAGGTGTGGTCGCCCTTCACCATGTCGTAGTCAACGATGATGGACAGGGCGCATCCCACAATCTTGTCGTCCACAATGATGACCACCTGTCCCTCAGGAAATATTGTCAGGAGTTTCTTTATTTGAGCATGAGTCCAAAACACATCAGAGTCTGCGTAGATGCGTCTGAACGAGCCTGCGAGCTGGTCATAGTCTGACATCTGCAGATTTCTCAGCTCAACCTTGTTGCTGTGTGAAGTTTCCATAATTTAATGCCTTTGTCGTAGCTTTAATCTTTTTACCGCTTGCAAAATTAGTGAATATATTGATATGTTGTCATTCTGTCCAGGCGTTTTTTCCTGTAGAGGCTTCCAAAATGCTCATGGACTACAGTGGAGAGGATGTGGAAGTGGCAAAGAGTGTATGTATCAAGCCAGAGGCTGTTGCGCAGTATGGTGCTGCTCAGTCCAAGTGTCTCGTCGGTTTTTTCCCAAGTGAAAGGGCATTATGGGCCATTTGGAGTTAAGAAATGTAATAAAACATCGAAAAGACAAAAAGATTTCGTACTTTTGTAAACTAAAGAAACAATGGACATCAGATAAATGAAGTACGATATAGACATAACAGAAGATGACATCTTGGCATTAGGGCATAATCTGCTCCAGACTTTGCTGTGTGACCGCACTACGGGAAAGAATATATTTTGGGCAACTGAAGACTATTCCGATCGGGGAGCAGGGTATACCTTCTTTGACAGCATTACCATAGAGGCGATAACTGGTGAGCATAATGATGTTATCATGCCACGTATCGCCAAGGATAAAGAAAAAAAGAAAGAGCGCAGGCGTAAGATGGCGGAGGTGTTTACTCCTTCTTGGTTATGCAATAGAATGCTGGATGATGTGGATGCTCGCCTTTTCGGTCGTAACGATGTCTTCAATACCAAAAGCAATATGGACAAAGAGTGGCAACCGGTGAATCCTCCCGTTGTCAGAGAGGAAGATGATATTACTTGGGACGATTATGTCAAGAAGACGGTCATGGAGATAACCTGCGGTGAGGGCCCTTTTATCGTTAGCCGATATGACACGGTTTCAGGACGTAGGTTTGATGATGTCAATATGCGTGTGGGATTTCTTGACCGGAAACTGAGATTGGTGACCGAAAACACCCATACAAAAGAAGAGTGGATGGAGTGGGTTAAGATAGCCTATCAATGTTCTTACGGCTATGAGTGGCAAGGAGACAATTTGCTTTTGGCTCGCCAAAACCTGCTTTTCACTCTCTTTGATTATTTCGAGGCTGTATGGAAAGAGGAGCCGCCCATGGATTTCGTAGAAGAAATAGCTTATATTATCTCATGGAACTTATGGCAGATGGATGGACTCAAGAATGTGATTCCACGGTCGTGCAGGACGATGGTTGAGGAAACTACCGACTTGTTTGGCAATGTCAAACGCAAGGAGACACCTTGTGAGGGGTGCAAGAAGAAGCTTATCCATAAGCACAATGGCATCTATGCGCAGATTATGGACTGGAAGAAAGGTACACCTATTCTGTTCGATTCCTTGAGTAAAGAAAAAAATAAAAATGACTGATAATAATATTATTATTATAGACAGACTCGTCGTAGGACGCACTGAACCTCATATCTATGCGTTCGAGACAGGTACTGTGCCTAATTATCTGAAGATAGGTGATACTTATCGTCCTGTGG
>CAKQRW010000077.1 GCA_934271655.1 uncultured Bacteroidaceae bacterium
ATTACAAAAAAACTCGCAAGTGAACACTTGCGAGTTTTTTTGTAATATACAAGTCGGCTATTTTCGGATGCTTACGTCTTATCAAGGTTTTTTATGCTCGCAATCCAAGAAAGTGATTGGGACGTTTGGCAGTTATGAATCTTTTCCTTAATTTTGTAACGTCATTCATCAGGTGGCTGGCATGGCGATGCTGGCGGCAGTCTGGGGATTGGCCTATTTTAAGAGAAAGACGTTTACTACGTTTTGCTTCTGACACATTGAAACTTAGGAACTTTCAAAATTAGAATTCGGAGCGAGATGGCAGTGAGCGTCTACTATACGTGTATTTATGCACGGCACAGGTGCACCCTTTCGTATAGAAGGGGTGTATCTTGTGCTACATACATATATATGTCGTGGCGTAGACGTGTCCTGTTGCTTCTGTCCTTAATTCTAAAGGTATCCTAAGACCTCAATGTGTAAGGACACTATAAGAAGTAACGACACCTACGCCATTTTTTTTTCTTTTTTAATGGTCTGACAAAGATAGTCTTGTGCAGGCAGACTACAGTGGTCAGAACTTGATATTATTTTTCCGCATCAAGGAGTCGGGCGGAAAAGCATGCACAGGCGAGAGAGATTCTGATGCTCTTGCCGTCGTAGGCATCGACATTGTTCACGTAATAGCAGAAAACAAAATGAATAATACACTCCTTGACAATAATGGCAAGTTTCTGATGAGAGATGTGCTGAGGCAATTGGCCGGAAGCGGCAAGTACAATCATATCCGCATAGCCACAGGTTATTGGGATTTACCCGGCATGAGGCTTCTCTATGACGAACTGAAGGACTTCCTTGAAAAAGGAGGCCGCTTGGACATAATGATAGGTCAGGAGCCCCAACTGCGTTCGTATCAGCTGAAAGGGGAGGCGGCAGGGGATGAACATAAGTTTCCTGGCTTCTATCTGCAAAGGGATATCGGTCTGTTGTCTGATGAATATCGTTCGGTGGCTGAGCTTATCATGAAATATGCTTCTGTGGCAAAGGCAGACCCTGCGAGTGCCGATGCAGATATGTGGGAGAATGAACAGGAGGAGGCACAGATACAGATAAGGGTGTATGGTCAGGCGAATGCCGAGAACAAACAGTTTCTTCATGCCAAGTGCTACATCTTTTTAGGACCAGGGGAAGCCGATGGCATCATAGGAAGCAGTAACTTCACGCAGAAGGGGCTTGAGGACAATGCCGAACTCAATTACCTTGAGACGCAGAACAGTATAGTCGCGGCTCCGCTCACGGAGTATAGCAACTCGAAGAGCCATCAGGTGTGGTTTGAAGAGAAATGGCAAGAGAGTGTGGTGTGGAACGGCGAGTTTCTCCAGATACTCGGCAATGCCCCAGTGGGGCAACCAAAGCCTTGTGCTGAGATGGAATCGGGAGAGCTGACACCATACGAACTTTACATCAAGCTGTTGCAGACAAAGTTTGGAGACATTGTGGACAAAGACATCAATGAGGTGATAGAGAGTTATCTGCCTCAGCAGTACGACAGATATAGTTATCAGATAGATGCAGTGAAGCAGTGCTTCTCCACCATGAAGGAACATGGAGGATTCTTGCTTGCCGATGTGGTGGGTCTGGGCAAAACCATTGTTGGCGCACTTGTCATAAAACATTTTCTTCAGTTTCCCGATGGCGATGGGAGAGAGCGCAAGGTGCTCATTGTCACCCCTCCTGCCATCAAGTCGACGTGGGTGGACACCATATCTGTCTTTGACAAGGACGCCATAGAAAAGATGGCGGACTGCGTCGACTATGTCACTACTGGCAGTGTGGAGAAGCTGATGGCTGATTCGCACATAGATGCGGGTGGCAGCGATGATGAACAGGACACGGGAGACTTCGATGATGAGCTGTGCTATGAAAACTATGGTCTCATCATCATAGATGAAAGCCATAAGTTTCGCAATAGCGGCACAAATATGTATGGTGCTCTCGACCAGCTTATTGGTGAGATAGGCACCAACACGGGTGTGTACCCTTACGTGGGCCTGTTGAGCGCTACACCTCAGAACAATCGCCCCGATGATCTGAAGAACCAGCTGTATCTCTTTGAGCGCAATCATGCCGACTCGACACTCACCAAGGCCAATGGAGGCAATCTGGAGAAATTCTTCTCGGAGGTGAATGCTGAGTATGAAAGCATCATACACCCCAAGGAAGATGACACCTCCACCTCAGAGGAACGCCGTGAGAGGCTAAAGTCGGTGTCTAATCGTGTGCGTGATTGTGTCCTTGCCGATGTCATGGTGCGCCGCACACGTACCGATGTCAAGAAGTATTATTCTGAGGACCTGGAGCGTCAAGGCATCAAATTTCCAGATATAGTAGGCCCTTATGAGTTGAAATATCAGATGGACTCTCAGCTGTCGCATCTCTTTGCTGAGACAATGGACATCATAGCTCCTTCTGACGAATATAAGCTGAAGAGCGACCGCTATCTCAATTATTATCGTTACCGAGCCATACAATACCTGAGCGACGAGGCCAACAAGAGGAAGTATGACGCGAGGGGGTCGAGAGATGCAGACACCCTGGCGGAACAGCTGGCTAATATCATGCAGATAAATCTTGTGAAGCGTCTGGAAAGCAGTTTCTCTGCCTTTTACCAGTCGCTGCTTAACCTGCGTCAGTACACTCGCAACATGATTGACATGTGGGAGTCGGACTCTATCTTTATCTGTCCGCTCATCAATGTCAATGCAGAGCTTGACCGCAAGAGCAAGGAGCGCAAGCGCAAGCGTCATGTGGGTTATGAAGAATGCCTGACTGATATACGCAACAAAATAAAGAAACTTGACGAAGAGGGAAAGAATGATAATGCACGCAATATGGAGTATGGCCGCAGTGACATGAAACAGGAATATAAGGAGTTGCTTCTGGCTGACTATGAGCTCATTTCGGAACTTTGTGACAGATGGGCAAAGAATACGGAAGACCCTAAGCTGGATGTGTTCAAGGACAATCTGGCTCATGTGTTATTTGACCCGGAGAAGAACAAGGCTCATAAGCTCGTAGTCTTCTCGGAGGCTGTTGACACGGTAGATACCATAAAGCGTGTGGCCGAGGCAAAGGGCTATCGTGTATTGAAAGTGACGGCGGAGAACCGTGACAAGATGGAGCAAGAGATACGTGAGAACTTTGATGCCAACTACGGCAAGAAAGATGGAGAGGTGCAGCGCAGCGACTATGACATCATTGTCACTACAGAGGTGCTTGCCGAGGGCATCAATCTGCACAGGGCAAATACCATTCTGAATTACGACACGCCGTGGAACTCGACAAGGCTCATGCAACGTATAGGCCGCGTGAACCGCATAGGCTCGACGCAGGGCAAGGTGTATGTGTACAACTTCAAGCCAAGTGCTGAGGGAGATGCTGAGATACAGCTGGTGCAGAAAGCTTATACAAAGTTGCAGTCGTTCCACACGCTGTTTGGTGAAGACAATCAGGTGTACACGGCAGAAGAGGAGGTGAGCCATTATGACCTCAACACGATCGTGAATGGAGACGAGTCGCCATTGGAGAAATACATCTATGAGCTGAAGCAGTATAAGGAGAAGCATCCGGTAAGATATGACTATATACTCAACTGCCAGGAGCAGCTTCAGGCTGCTACCTCAACATTGGATGGTAATGGATATTTCCTTGTGCGTACACCTCGCCAGTCTGGTTTCTTTGTGAAAGTGAACCCAACGGAGAACAAGGGGAAGCTGATCTCTGCGCTGGAGATGTATGAGCATTGCCAGGTGGCAGAGGATGCTACATCTTTGCCTCTGCCGGAACATTGGGAAGAAGACAGGAAGAAAGCGGAGAAAGCAGTCAATCAGCACTTGCACAGGATGAATGTGCGCATTGGCAGTGGAAAGAAGGCCACGATGGCTAAGGAAATACTGCGGCGTATGCAGCGTGACATAAAGATGTCGCAACACTCGAAGTCTGTTCTTGCTGATGCGTTTACTTTCGTCAACAAGGGCAATCCCGACATTATAAGGAAGGTGCTCGCCTTTGATGTATCGCTCAGGCAATCGCAAGGAGACCTGTTTGGGGGTATGACTCAGCAAGATTTTGACAACATGATAGAGAGGGAAGTGAGCCTTATAGTAAGAAATGTTCAGACTAAATATGGAAAGGCTGAAGTGTATATCGGACTTTTTAAATAGGCGTTCATATGATTATGAGAGCGGCTTACTTCGATACTGTAAAATACTTATCTACTTTCCTGCTTAAGATAAATACGTAGAGATATTATGATAGACCTGAAATCTTATTTCCACAACAGATACCAAGGAGGTGAAAGTTTTGTGGAGAATGTCATCATCCCAATCTTTGGTGGTGACAAGTATGAGGATGCCTATGAAGAAGATGTGCTGGAGACTAACCCTGAGCTTGCCACTATGGCTCAGAGCATAGGCGTGGCGCAGGTGTTGCGTCTTGGCACAATAGACATTCCTATGAATCCGACGGATGTCTTCGACATCACAGTGTCTGACCATGTGCAGATGAAGCGCAACCGTGTGGGGCGCAGCAGCTTATACGCCGTATAATGTCTACCTTTAGCAGTGCTTTCATGATATTCCATTATGACAACGAGGACAAGTGGGATTGGCGATTCAGCTTATGCAGCAAGCAGGGTGACAATAGGGATGCTACTGACTCCAAGCGTTACACTTTTCTGTTCGGACCTAATCAGTCGTGCCGTACAGCGGCGGACAACTTTAAGAAGCTGGCGCAGAAGAGAGGTGAGATAGAACTGGACGATGTGGTGGAGGCTTTTGATGTGGAGGCCTTGTCGGACGATTTCTTTGAGAAATATAAGGATCAGTATGATAAGTTTGTCATGTACATCACTGGCAAGAGGTATGTAAAGAAGGGGGGCAAATGGAAAGAGCAGGTCTTTCACGAACCTCATCAGCAGATGTATGCTGACTTTGGACGTGACGATAGGAGAGTGCGCGACTATGTGAAGAAGTTGCTGGGACGCATTGTCTTTCTCCATTTCCTTCAAAAGAAAGGCTGGCTCGGTGTGCTGCCTGGACATGACTGGAATACGGGCGACAAGAACTTCATGCTCAGTCTGTATAGCAATGCCACTGCTGAACAGCAGGCAGATTTCTTGGACGCTGTTCTCGAGCCCCTGTTCAATGAGGCATTGGATAGGGACAGAAGCGGTGATGGCGACTTGTTTGACACAAAGGTGGCTGCACTTCCTAATAATGGTGTTCTGCGAATACCTTACCTCAATGGAGGTCTGTTCGGAAGAGATGCTGATGACGAGATTGCAATAGCTTTTCCGCCAGAGTATTTTCATTCACTGCTCACGATGTTTCATCAGTACAACTTCACTATAGACGAGAATGACCCTACTGATGCGGAGGTGGGCATCGACCCTGAGATGCTTGGACTTATCTTTGAGAATCTGTTGGAGGATAACAAGGATAAGGGGACATATTACACACCGAAAGAGATTGTGCGCTACATGTGCAAGGAGTCTTTGATATCTTATCTGCAAAATGGTTTCAGTCGTGAGCATCGTGAGGCTATACGAAACTTCGTGACGCTGTATGATGTGAGTTGCTTGCCAGCGGATATCGTGAATGAGGTGGACGGCAGGCTTAGGGACATAAAGATATGTGACCCTGCAATAGGTTCGGGCGCATTTCCTATGGGACTGCTTAAGGAACTGTTCTATTGCCGAGGAGTAATAGAAAACTTTGAAAACCCAGTGGAAATCAAGCGCCACATCATACGCAATAACATATATGGAGTGGACTTGGAGAAGGGTGCTGTGGATATTGCCCGACTTCGTTTCTGGCTGACGCTTGTGGTCGATGAGGCTTCTCCTGAACTGCTGCCTAATCTTGACTATAAGATAGTGCAGGGCAATTCATTGTTTACCACTTTTGGAGGGAAGTATGTGAATATCAGTAACAGGCAGGTGCATGGGCGCATGGGAAAGATTGTTGAGGAGAAACAAAGGCTGTATGCCTTGCAAAGGAAATATTTCAGCATGTCGGGAGATGATAAGTGCAGATGCTCAATAGACATCAAAGATGCTATTCTGAACATTGTGGCTCTTCAGCTTCTGGCGTGCATAGATGCCGGAGTGGACCTTGAGCAGGGTGAACTGTTTGGGGATGCGCCTCTTTCAAGAGAAGAGCTGAAACGTAGGTTGAAGGGTAGGTCGCGCGACATCTTGGAGGCTGGCGAGGATATGCGCAAAAGACTGCATGACGAGACGTTGCCCCTGGAGGAGCGTGCTAAGTTGAGCTTGCCTTTCTTTGACTACAAGGTGATGTTTTCTGATGTGTTTGACAAGGATAATCCTGGTTTCGACATTGTGATAGGTAACCCTCCGTATGGAGCTAAACTGGATAGTGATGATAAAAAGGTGGTGACTCAGTTTTATCAGACAACAAAGACTATAAAGGATGTTCAGAAGGGATCGATGGATTCTTATACTCTGTTCATCGAACTGGCCTATTGGCTATTGCACAAGGATGCGTTCATGGCTTATATCGTGCCTATATCTCTTACGTCAAGCGATTCGCTTTCAGGGGTGCACAAGCTTTTGCTGGATAACTGCAGAGGCATAAAGATTTCCTCTTACGCTGTTCGTCCTAAGCCTGTGTTCAAGAATGCTGTGGTGAATACATCTATCCTGATGTTTCAGAAGACGGGCACACCTTGCAAGCAGTTGCTGGCTACTAAGATGAATAGAAGGGGCGGTGACTTCGATTTGCAGTATCTTATTGATAACCTCCAGTTTGTGGATGTGCTGGATAAATTGAAACTGACAGGACGAATACCTAAGATAGGTTTGGAAATAGAATCTCGTGTCCTGGAAAAGATATGGGGATTTGAACCGCTGTCGCAAAAGGTCTGTAAAGAAGGCTCGTCTATTTATTACAGAACAACGGGTGGACGTTATTTTAAGGTGGTGACAAATTACAGTACGCATTCAACAAAAGAGACATGTATCGCTTTTGATAAAAGGTATGCTGATGCTATTGGATGTATATTAAGCAGTAATCTGTCTTTTTGGTATTATCAGATAATATCAAATAGTGTTTGCTGAATTATCAATAAGCCATTTGTATATCAGAGACCACATGTCCTCTATAAGCGCCGCAAACGGC
>CAKQRW010000078.1 GCA_934271655.1 uncultured Bacteroidaceae bacterium
ATTGAACATGACTTTTTTGCTGCAAAGTTATGCAATTCAAATGTGGTGGGAAAGTCGGCTATTTTCGGATGGTTACTCCTTATCCATTCCTCCACATCATCCATTCTACAGTCCCATCTTCCTCACGAGATGGTATCTCGCCCCGCCCAAAGCCTTGACGATGCCCTTCATCTCCAGTTCGAAAAAGAGCATGCTGGCGCGGGCAAAAGGTATATTGGTCTCCACCACTATCTGGTTGATATGCTTGGCGTCCACATCCTTCAGCGCATCGACAAGAGCCTGCTCCTCGTCCGTAAGGTCAGGGAAGAGCTCCTGCTGGTAAGCCCGCTGTCCCTTCTTCTTGCCGGCAGCATCTGGCGTTTCTTCCCATCCCATAGTCTCGATGAAGTCTTGCACCGATGTGAGGAGTGTGGCACTGTGCTTCTTGATGAGGTTATTGCAGCCTGCGCTCCGCTCATCATATATGCGTCCGGGAAAGGCGAACACCTCCCTGTTGTAGTTGAGAGCCAGGTCGGCCGTGATGAGTGAGCCTCCACGAGCAGAGCTCTCCACCACCACGCATGCGTCACACATGCCCGCCACAATGCGGTTGCGCCGCACGAAATTGCCTTTCTCTGGTATGGTCTTGCTGGTGTATTCTGTCAGCAGTCCTCCGCCAGCATGCGCCATCTGCGCCGCCACACTGCGGTGGGCAGCAGGATATATCAGGTCAAGTCCATGCGCCAGCACGCCCACAGTAGGCACTTCCTCCTCAAGCGAGGCCTTGTGCGAGCATATGTCTATGCCGTAAGCCAGGCCGCTCACTATGAGCGTATCAGGACAGCGCTGCTTCAGCTCAGCCACAAAACTGCCGCACAACTCACGTCCATACTCCGTGCATTTCCTTGTGCCCACCATGCTGACGACATGCTTCATGTTCAGGTCGGCCGTCCCGCAATAGTAAAGCACCAGGGGCGCGTCCTCACATTCCTTCAGACGCTGCGGATAGCAAGTGTCATTGATGGTGAGCACACGTATGTTGTTGTTCTCAATAAATTCAGCCTCCCGCTCCGCAGCCTCAACGCACACCGACGTGTTCTTCATCGCATCGATAAACCTCTGGCTGGCGTTAGGCACACGCTCAATGATGGCATCCCTCATCTCCATGATGTCTGTTGCCGAGCCTATAGTGTCCAGCAGCATCCTGGCGTTGAGCAGCGTCAGTCCCTTCATCTTGGTCAGGGCTATCATATTTATTGTTTCTTGTGTCATCAAAAAGCGTCGTTGGATATTGTTATGATAAAAGAGTTGCCATGTGTCATCATGGCACATGCACTGTGGAGTTAAGGTGGAGACGGGCACACATAGTGTAACGCACACACCGTGATAGCAGGCTGCAGAATTGCTTTGGCGTGCTGCCTATGACATGGGAATGACATCATACGACCCTTCCATATCATACCACCATCCATCGCCGTGCAAGCACGACCCTACTGAATGAAATCCTTCAGCAGCTCATTCATCTCCTCGCTCTCAGACAGCCTGCCATTCACCAGACACACCGAATCCACCTGCGCGCGTACCGACAGCTTCATGTCTGGCAGACGGTATATGTCCTGAAGGAATATGTATCGCAGCCCCTCCTTCTTCAGCTTCAGCTTGCTCACATACTCGTCACCGCTCTTCAGCGGAGTCTTGAACTGCATGTTCAGGCGCGCCACCACAGCGTCCGTGCCCTCGTCATGCAGCTTGGCAAAGCTGATGTTGTTAGCCAACAGAAACTCATGTCGGCAATGTTCCAGATAATGCTGGTAATTGGCATTGTTCACTATCCCCTGCAGGTCGCACTCATAGTCACGCACCTTGTCCTTATGCTCAAATATATAATCTGACATTTTTTTTATGAAATAAATTGTTTTGTTAATAATCAAAGTACAAAGTTACACAAATATTTGACACGGCTTAATCCGGTCCTCATTTTTCCACTGCAAAAGCATCATCATGCACCTCGGCCAAGCATATCCACATGCCTTGCCTGGCATCTCAGCTGATTTATGCGACCGACAAGCCGAGCCTCCTCAGGCCCTTCTCTTCATCACACCCACATACACCAGCAGGATGACATTCATCAGCAGAGCATAGATGATGGCAGGAATGGCAATCACGTCATTGTCAAACACCAGAGGACTGCTTGCCACGGCTATGCTCTGCGCCGCATTCTGCATGCCCACCTCTATGACAATGGTGCGCCTCTCCTTGCTGTTCAGCCCCATCAGCCGCGAGAGAGCCCATCCTCCACCCATGGCAAGCAGGATGAGACAAGCCACACAGCCGCCTAAGTGCCCGAATTCCCTGGCTATCGTCTCATGGTGCTGCACGAAGAAGACCGTGGCAAGAAAGACGAGGGCAGGGAAAGCTACCTTTGCCAGCACATTCTCTATCCTCACCGCTGCTTTCCTGCACATGCGCTTCACAGCCACTCCCAATGCTATAGGCACCAGCATGAGCACCAGATTCTGGCCTATCAGATTGCCCACAGGCAGATGGACAGGAGTGCCGGCATCACCCATCCACATGGCCGTGCCCTGCATGATGAGCGGTATGGTGAATAGGGTGATGATGCTGCTCAGCGCCGTAAGCGACACCGACAGAGCCACATCGCCCTTTGCCAGCATGGAGAACACATTCGACGAACTGCCGCCAGGTGAACAGGCTATGAGCATCACGCCCACAAAGAAGAGCGCGTCGAGCCTGAAGAGACAGGCGCACGCAAAGGCTATCAACGGCAGCAGCACTATCTGCCCCACAAGTCCTGCCAGCACAGGACGCGGACGCTGCAAGAAGAGTTTGAAGTCGCTGATGTTGAGTGTCAGGCCCAACTCAAACATCAGCAGCGTGAGTATGGGCAATACTATCCAGATTGTGTTCATGGCTTGTTTATTTCATTTACTGTTATTATATATTCTATTTACTATTATTACATAATGTATATGTCGTTTCTTGTTGACGGATTGGCCTATAGCGGGTGCGGCGTCCCACCGCACATGACATACTTAATGTCCGCCTCACCATACCTGCATTATCCTTTGCGACGTGAGACACATAGACCGCCAAGGCATGCGACTCACTCTTTTGCGGTGTGAGACACGTAGACCACTAAGAGAGCACAAAGATACACAAAAGAAATGACATGCAGAACAGAAAGCACAAAAAATGGGCGTGTCCGTCCAGACACGCCCATCTTCATATAGTCATTCTGTAGCCGGCTTACTTCACATAAACCTTCACCTTCTCACCGTTAGCCTTCGTGATGATGTTGATACCCTTCACGAGAGAGTTAACCTTAACACCATTGAGAGTAGTGATAGACACTGCTGCAGCCTCGCTGTCAGCGGCCTCAGCGCCCTCAATGCCAGTAGGCTGGTTGCTGCTGTTCTTGCCGTAGTACCAGAGCTGGAAGTTGTCGGCCTTGAACCAAGTGTCGCTCGCAACCTTTATCTCCACCTCAGTCTGGCCTTCCTCAACAACGAAGACTGTCTCGATGTCAGAAGCCTCTTCCTTAGGAGTGTTGAGAGTGATCTCATTGCCATACTTCTCGTTAGCCCCGATAGCAATCTTGTTGTTCGCGTCAGAAGCCACAATAGCAGTGAGCTTGTAAGTACCAGCAGGGAGAGCCTTGAGAGTCTGCTTCAACCAGTAGCCGCCCTCTACAGCATCCTTGTTCCATGTGTTGAACACATAGCTGCCGTCAGCCCTGTCGATAGTGTAAGTATCGTTTGAGTTATCCTTCACGCCTGTGTCGCCAGAAGCCTTAGTGTTCCAAGTCCATCCGTCAGAAGCGGCAGCGCCGTCCTTCTCGAAGCTTGGGTTGCTGATGACAGAAGTCATCTCAACAGGACTCTCGTCAGAAGCACCGTCTGTCTTAGGCACACGGAGCTTGCAGATAGTCAGCTCAATGTTGTCAACGAGAGCCTGAAGCTCTGCAGCGTCGATGTTAGACGCGTCAACATTGCTGTACTTCTCATAGTCAGCCAGTGCCTCGACGCTTGCTGTCTCACCATATTCGCTTGCAGCATTGCTGAGGCGGTCGATAGCATCAACATAAGTAGCGTAGAGAGCCACATACTCCTTGATAGAAGCCAATTCTCTGTTGCCATCGATGAGAGCGTTCCACATCTCGTCAACATTGCCGCCCTGGTAAGCCTTCACGAGTTTCTCTGAGAGAGCGGTGATATCCTCTCCAGCCTTGTTGCCGTCGAGAAGGTCGGTGTTGGCCTCCTTATATTCCTCAATATTGCTTACTGTTGATGAGATGACATTCTGGAGAGCCTCAGCATTCTTGCCCTCATAAGTGAGCTTGAAGTTTGACCACAAAGCCCATACACTAGTAGACTTGAGGTTGCGCACGCCGATAGTCATCTTGCCACCCTGCACGAGTCCGTAGGCTGTAGCCTTATAGCGGTCGGCAGAGAAAGCTACAGAAGCACCCACCATGCCGTCAGGGATGTAGTTGCCGTCAGCATTAGTCTTGTCTACATTTCCAGAACCAGAAGTAGTGCTGCTTGCGAGTGTCTCGTTATTCTTCCATGAGTCAGCAGTGATGTAGCAGTTCACGCCGTCCTCAGGTGTGTCTGTCAAGCCACCGTCATTGAGGTTCATGAGCGGAGTGGCAAACTCGTTCATGTAAATCTCTGCTGGCACCTCAGTCTCAGAACCGTCCAGACGGCAGAAGCCGTTGAGGCTGATAGAATAGATGCCATCCTGCACGCCTTCTACCACCTGCTGGAAGTCAAATATAGAGTGGTAAGACTCTGCCACTGGGAAGGCTGTGAGGCCTGCGCTGAAAGTCTTGTTATTGCACTTGCCAGACACCTCTGTCCAGCCCTTGCCGTTAGCGTCTGTCCATGCAGGGTTGACAAGCATGCTTGTGCAGTCATCACCTTCGTTCACCGATGCAGCGATAGCCTCCTTGAGAAGCTTCTCCACTGTCTCTATGTAAGCATCGATGTCCTTAGTCTCCAGAGAGTAGTTGCCGTTGATGATAGAGCCGGCTGTTGGGACAGGCCATCCCTCCACATCCTCTTCTGAGTTAGGATCAACGAAATCGACAAACGAGTAGAACTTGTCGCCATTATAGCCACCATTCTCGGCAGTCTCAGTCCACTCACCAATCTTCTTCAAGAGAGTGTCATAAGCCTTCACATTGGCAGCAAGGCTGTCGCCAAGAGAAGAGATGGTCTCATAAGCTGCCACGATGTCAGCCTTAGTCTCTCCATTCTTGATATTCTCAGCCGCCTCGTTGTAGGCGTTCTTCAAGCTTGTTGTGGCAGGAGTCTCCTCGTCATACACAGTCATGTCCTCAACATACTTGCTTGCCCACTCCTTGTAAGCCTCGTCGCTCTGGCCATAGTATGTGAGCCTGAAGTCATCGACCTTGTACCACCACACACCGCCTTTGATATAGCTTGTGCCATCTCCGTCACATCCCACAGCACCGATAGTGATGTCGCCCTTGGCTGGGAACATGAACGATCCGCGTGTGCCGCCTGTCTGCTTAGGCTCCTCAAGCGCGATGGCGTGGTGCTCCTCGCCGAAGCCTCCGTCTGCAGTGATGTACACATTATTGCAGTCGTCGCTCGATGCCACCATGGCCTCAAGAGAGTAGATGCCCTCTGGCAGCTCCTTGACAGTCTGCGTGATTGGGTTGCCCCATGACCAGATATTAAAGAGGTAGTCGCCATCAGCGTTGTCGCAATGGTATGTGCTGTTGCTGTTCTCAGCCACACGCACGTCAGACGAGTCACCCTTGCCGTTAGCATTCTTCTTGTCCACTGTCCAGCCTGTCAGGTCGCCAGTCTCGAAAGAAGGGTTGGTGATGTAGCCAGTGGCGTTCCTTGGGTCTGACAGTGTAGCAGAAGTAAGCTGTCCGCCAAGATATTCCACAACGATTTTCTGGATATTTTCCTGAGCCTCATTGAGCTGCTCAGCCGTCGACTCCGTATTGTTGTACACAGCCTCCACAGCAGAGAAATCCACTGAAGGATACTTCTCCTTTGCCTCATCGAGAGCCTTCTTCAGCTGCTCAGCGGCGCTGTAAGCCTTGAGGCCAGCGATGACCTTATTATACTCATCCATAGACACAAAGGTCCACTTGTCCCATGCGCCCTCGAAGTATGGCTTTGTGAGTGCATCGCCACTCTCATCCTCGCTGTCGTATGTCTTTGCGAGGTCGAGGATCCAGCACTCGGTCTTGCCTGTCACACCCTGCACATACTCAGCGACACCGAAGTTGCCGTCTGGCACGTTCTCATTGGTGATGGTGTAGTAGCCTTCTGCGCCTTTCTCGATTTTCCACATGCCGTCGCCATCGCGACCTCCGCCATCCACCCAGATGTTATCGAAGCCGCCACAGTCCAGAGAGCTCATCTTGTTGAGAGCTCCGCTGTTGTTTCTCTCAACGAAGTCTCCGATGGTATAGCAGCCATCCTGCTTTCCCTCACTGATGACCACCTTATATCCAGCGTCTGCGTAAGCGGCTCCGCGTTTATACCTTGCATAATCAAAAAAAGCAGTAACAGCATTTCTTTGATAGCTGTTACTGCTTT
>CAKQRW010000079.1 GCA_934271655.1 uncultured Bacteroidaceae bacterium
TCGCCGTTTGCGGCGCTTATAGAGGACACGTGGTCTCTGATATACAAATGGCTTATTGATAATTCAGCAAACACTAAATATCACAATATTTACGCAGAGAACTCTGAAGGCGACTGCGTGAGGTCGTCTGTAGGACACACCGACAGCTACTATTCACAGTACGGATGGTACGAGTGGAATCCCAACACATGGCAGGAGCACCAGACAGGCACTATCATGATCAACGACGGCAAGCTCCTCATCGGCGGACAGAGCAGCATGATATCAGACTTCACAGGCTTCCGACTCATGTACTACGGACTGACACCTCCATTCAACGACATGATCAACGACCAGATAGAGGCTGTGAAGACATCGGCAGCAGCACTCACATTCGCTGGCGACCAGACAGCCATCGCCAACATCCTGGCGGGAATCTCCCTGCCTCTTCCAGACGCAGACGCTTACGACAATGCCCTTGCTGTCATTGCGGAGGCAAAGGACTATGTATCTAAGGCTACAGCTGCCATGAACAAGTACAATGCGGAAAAGACCTACAATGAGCAGCTTCTCGGCAAATATGGCGACACAGGCGACGACATCATCAACACAGCCCTGACCCATGTGCTCGCTGCTACAAGCGCAGAGGATGCCACATACACCATCTGCGACGGACTGAACGCTGACGCCGCACAGTATGTGAAATACTTTGAGCTTTATGCCAAGGCAAAGGCTCTCGGCAGCGAGAACGTGGATAAGGTCATCAGCGACCAGGTGGCTGCACTCAAGGCTGACTACACCAATGCAGATGACATGCAGAAGCATATCAGCGCGCTCAACGCTGTATACAGCATCGCATTCATGAAGAATCTCGGAGCCGAGAACGCTACAGAGGCCAATCCGGCCAACGTGACAGAGCTCATCGTGAACCCTTCATTCAGCAGCAGCCCTTCCGACGGATGGTCTGGCGAGACACCTTCTGTCAATGAGTATGGACGCGGCAATGCCGAACTCTGGAACAAGAGCACATTCACACTCTCTCAGAAGATCGCCTACCTGCCAGCAGGCACATACGAACTGCGAGTTAAGGCCATATACCGCGACGGTGGCTCAGTAAACGCAGACCTTGTCAAGGCTTACAACGAGGCTGGCAGCGAAGAGGCATGGGCCAACCACAACGCACAGCTCTTTGCAAAGACTTCCGACAGCAATGACCAGTTCTCTTACGTGAAAGCCATTGAATCGCTCAAGGGCACTGAAAACTCATTCACCTATGTTGCCACAGCATTCGACTCTGAGGAGATTGACGATGAAACAGAACTCACATTCGCCACTAAGTTCGAAAAGATAGCGGGAACCAGCATCCCAGCAGACGAGACACAGTACGTGCCAGAAGGCGGCATCACAGAGAAAGCTGACGGGGAGTATCCGTTCGACGCACAAGTCGACATTGACGGAACCAAATATTACTACCCATCATCTATGCAAGGCTTCTACCAGTGGTGCGAGAAGAATCCTGAGGCCGTGACCAACAAGGTACAGATCACCATTGAGAACGGCGAGACTCTGGAGATCGGACTTCGCAAGACTGCGGCCATCAGCGCAGACTGGCTCATCTTTGATGACTTCGAACTCTTCTACCTCTCTGGCGACAAGTTCAAGGAAACTGAGACTGGTGTGAGCGACATCAAGAACGAGGTCAACGACAATGCTCCTGCATACAATGTGGCTGGCCAGAAGGTAGGTGACTCATACAAGGGCATCGTCATCAAGAACGGTGTGAAAATTATCAGATAATTGATTCATACATCTGCGGTTCGTCCCAACATGGATGACAAGACCGCTATAACAGCGTAAAAGCGAGGGACCCTGTGTCATCATGGGTCTCTCGCTTTTTATTTATAATGGGTCTGCGGATTTTCACGGCTGGCGACTGATGAACATGTTGTAATTATAACGGTACACAAGCCTTAGGATGACGATGCATAAAGTGCAGGATAACGATACACTAACCTTAGGATAAAGATATGCAAGCCTTAGGATGACGGATGCGCAAGGCCTAGTGTATCGCAAGGCCAGAAAAGTAGGGCGGGACATTATGCGCGACAAGTCATCAATAGTCAATATATGACGAATGTTGCAAAGCTCGACCATTAGGCTTTACAGACACAACAGACTGTCTGATGAATCAGGGTCATCATTGCCATCACGGCATCTGAAATATGTCTTGCCAACAAAAGGCCAAAAAAGTGAAAGTGCCAAAAGTGCCAAAGTGCCAAGTGCCAAATCCTTGTCAAATCAGTCTAAAATGCTTATTTTATTACTTTTTACTATGTTTTGGCACTTTGGTACTTTGGCACTTTTGGCACTTTGTGCAAGACCTGTGCATGTCTCGCAACGCCATTTCAAGTGCTCGTACCAACTGAACTTTCAGTTCTGCACATAAGAGGTATTGTATTGCACATCGTCATCCGAGGCCTTCCATCATCGCCTCCTCTGCCTTGCTTACAGCCATTTCTATTCTCCCACCAGTATTGTTCCGTCATCGCTCATGCCCTCAGCGCTGATGTACATCTCTTTGCATGTGGAGTTATTATAAAATTCAATCTTGGCTCTGCCTTTGTCATCGGTGCGCACACTCGGATTCCAGTATATAGTGCGGCGGAAGTCTGGCATCGGCGGAATGATGCTGTAGTCTTCCATCTGGAACGTAGATGGCTTGTTGAAGCCCTGGAAGTATGTGCGCCGCAGTCCTTTCTGGCTCGCTGTGGGAAATTTCTTGTGCGTGTAGATGTATATCCTCACAGCCTGATTCAGTTCTTTCGGGCTGTTTGGGACTATATACAGGCTTTTTATCTCATCCATCCATATAGGGAAGAAATCGTCAAAGAGGCTTCCGTTCTTGCTTGTGTAGCCAGCAGGAAGCTCGTCAGACTGCAGAGCTGTCTCATCGATGGGAGAGTTGATCACAGTCCTCGCCTTTGCGAGCATAGCCGCTGTCGGGGACAGGGCGCACTGTGTCTCGCCATTGTCAACAATCCATTTTATAGCCCTGCCTCCATATGACATGCCACGTGTGGCGTCTACTTCGGTGGAATCCATTTTATCAGGGAGATTCTTGCAATCCGGATTCTCAAACATGACATTTCTCCGGCACAGGAAGGTGAAGATGGAAGGAGTCTTCTCGCCACGGTCGAGTATGTCCTCGCGCTCCTTGTCTATGTCGTAGAACAGGCTGGCGTGGTCTCTGCCCCACGACTCGTTCTTGAATTTCCAGTTGTCGTTGGTGAAATACTTTTTTTTGCCCTTGACAGTCACGTTGTTGAGAAGGTGGTTCTGCTTTGTGATGGACACATGCGCCTCCTCCTGGCTCTGCTCATTTGCTGCTGGCTTCTGCTTGAAGAGATTGGGCTGCAATGGTGGCAAAAGCCGTGAAGCCACAGGGCTGACATACATCGGCTTGGGAGAAAACTGCCGGTCTATGCCCACATAATATGTCTTGCGCTTGTCGCCGAGACTGGTGTAAATCTGCATTTTCCACTCTCCATCGAGGAAAGGCATCTCGAAGGCATAGTTGCCGAGCGAGTCGGTCACGGTGGAGCCATTGAGACTTTGGCCATATTCATTATACAGGAAAGCCTCCATCGCCACATTGGCCACGGGGTTTTTCTTGCGGTACTCCCTCAGCTGGCCATACACATAGAACTTGTCCTCTATAGGCTGTATCTTTCCGAATGTCCTCACGCCATCCATCAGTTCCCAGTCATAGCGCCGCCATCCCTGGGTGAGCATAAGGAGGTCAGCTGCCTGACGGTGCTCTTTGTCATCGGCCTCAAAATAATAGTCCACATTGCTTATGTAGCCGCGCACATCAGAGGAAAGCATCATCCATGTACGCATGTCGCCCTGCGCTCCGTTAGTCATGTTTTCCGCGTCAATGGCTGAGAACGACAACGTTGAGTTGGGCATGCTGGTCACGTCAAGAGAGACCTTTCCGCATGGCTTGACACCGCTGGCAGCAGTGGCAAACTCAATCCTGCCAGTATGGTCGGCTGGCGGACAGATGAAATACATGCGCTCTGCCAGTATGCGGCCGCTGGTGTCAAACACCGTAAACTGGTTCACGCCAGCTTTCTGGCGCGAGCGGTCCAGCTCTATCTCTATCAGCGGCTCAGCCGACATGGTGTCGCAATACACTATGTTGCCATTGTTCATGAGCACACAGCCAAGCATGCGGCCGGTCAGGCTCTCGCTGCACTGCAGGCTCACCTGCATGTCTTCGCTCACTACATCCATCGAGAGGGCGACGCCGTCAGCCTCTGCCTTTGGCAAGTCGAAAGTCTGCACCGCGCTGCCCTCCCCTGCTTTTTTGTTATGCATCTGCATTGTGAGCGCATTGCCATCGGGCACTATCTCAAAGAGGCCTCTTCCCAAGCTGTCAGTCGTGAAACTGGCCACCACATCACCTGCGCCATTCATCACATGGCCATCCGACTGGTAAGGACTGCCGTTGTCATCCACAGCCATGACAGCCACGCGGCTCTTCTTGCCTACGATCATCTTGCCGCCCTCCGGATAGAACTGCACACTGACGGTCTTGGCCACGCCATCAGTATACACGCCCTCCGCCACTGCCCTGTAATAGAGCGAGTCCTCCGCCTTGCGGTTGTTGGGGTCACGGTTTTTGTACAGACGTGTCTTTAGGGTCAGGTCTTTATATTCCCCTTCTGCCTGTGGCTTGTCAAAGACAGGCACCACCCTGGAATAGCATGCGTTAGCTCCCCAGTTGGTGATGTATCTCGTATAAGCCCTCACCTCATAGAAGCCTGAGCCAAGCAAGGAGTCAAGCTTCATGTCTCCATTGGCCTGGCCCAATGAGTCGATAGGCCACTTGGTTGTCTTTATCACATCACCGCCCATGTTGAGGAGCTCCACGTAGAGCACTTTGCTCAGGTCGCTTGGCTTGCCTGTGTCAGTGCGAATCACATAAGCCTTGAACCATACTGTCTCGTTTTCGAAATAGCCCGTATTGTCAAGATGCAGGTATACCTTTTCCTGCGGCACGACTCGGTTGAAGTTCATGGCATTGCGTATGAATTTCATGACATCATCCACATTCCCCTGCTGGGCATGCACGGATATGGCCGCAGTCATCATCTGCAGCAGCAAGAACAGAAAGTATTTTCTCATCTTATGATATATTTTTTAGATATTATTGTTGCGGCATTTTTATTTGCCTGACTTTCTTTGAGCTGTTCAGAAGACCTTCCTCTGTTGCCAATGGTCTGTATCAGCACATATCCCATATGCTGTCTTTTTCGCAAGTCGTGGAAGAAGCGTTTCGGAACGCTTGCAAAGGTAACACTATTCTTCGATACTGCCACTATATATCAACGAAATTACGTTAAATCACACTTGTAATTGTTCACTTGCAGCACTTTAGTTATTTATATCTACCTGTACGACTGAAAGTTCTCCTAAAGCTGCTCCCTCATCTTTCCACACTAACAATCTCATACGCCAAGTTCCAGCTGGTTCTTCACCAGATTATAATAAACGCCATGAGTAGCTGTCAGTGACTCATGCGTGCCAGTCTCCACTATTCTTCCGTCATCCATCACCACAATCTGGTCTGCATCTTTCACTGTGCTGAGGCGATGAGCCACGATGACAACAGTCTTGCCTTTGTAGAAATCCTTCAGATTGTCTACAATGTCATGCTCGTTATTGGCATCCAGGGAATTAGTTGCCTCATCCAGAAATATATAATCAGGATTCTTATATACTGCCCTGGCTATGAGCATGCGCTGTTTTTGTCCTTGGCTCAATCCAAGACCATCACGGCCTATCTTTGTGTTGAATCTCAACGGGAGCGACATCACGAAACTCCTGATGCAAGCTATCTCAGTCGCTTCCATCAATTTCCCATGATTGACGCACTCGTCATTCACAGCGATGTTCCGCTCGATGCTATCCGAAAATACAGCTCCATCCTGCATCACCACGCCACATTGACTGCGCCACCATCTCTTGTTCATTTCGCTGATGTCGACACTTCCTATTTCCACAGCACCTTCCTTCACTTTGTAATATCCTAGCATTAGACGGAGAAGTGTTGTCTTGCCACACCCTGAAGCGCCAACTATGGCTGTCACCTTTCCGTAAGGTATTGACAGAGACACATTGTCAAGAGTAGGCCGTAAAGCATGGCTGTCATACCGAAACGTGACATTCCTGAAAGTTATGCCGAGGTCGGCATCCTTCACCGATGTCCTATGGCCATCTGCCCCATCCTCATTCTCCATCTGGTGCACCTCATTTATACGCTCAAGACTTGTATTTAGTGTTTGCTGAATTATCAATAAGCCATTTGTATATCAGAGACCACATGTCCTCTATAAGCGCCGCAAACGG
>CAKQRW010000080.1 GCA_934271655.1 uncultured Bacteroidaceae bacterium
CTATCTTGCGACACTTCACCTTATTATAATAGAAGTCCATATCATCGAGGAGGTCATAAGCCTGGTCTTCGGGCATGTCACCACCATAACCGCCCTCCGGTGCTCAGAACCGCTACGCTCTAAGGTTGGCGGGGCATCAAAGCCCTCGCCATGTTTTGCGGGATGGGACCGCCATACGGACTAATGGTGATTTACTGTTTCTATTAATCTAATCCAATTCCATCTCATCATATTTCAACTCTCTTCCTCCCATTTTCCTGACATGAGTATATGCATACTTTGAGTAAGAAAGAAGGGCAGACAGAATCTTGCCACCATCTACTTCGATGATAGAGCTTTCTTTTTTACCGAGACTGTCGATGGAGCAGAGAGTGATGCCTTGGTGCTCGTCGTTCTCGTCGTCAGAACATATCCAATAGCGGTCATGAAGAGGACCATCCTTTGAATTGTCGTCATACCATACAAAGTTGAGACTGATGGTATTGGTTACTCCTGATGAAATAGACCTCCATGATGTGTTGTAATCCTCATTTTGATATTTCTGACGATGGGTAAGTATCCTTATCTCCAAATCGTTGTTGATGTCGCAGAGCTGCTTGATAATAGCGAGATCTTGTGGCTTGAAATATGGGTCGATAATGGTCAGTGTGTTGTAATTGAATGACTGATACCAATTCAAAATGTAAGCCTTGGCTTTCTCCTCTTCTCCTACTTGGATATAGCCATCATCGTTGAAAGTGCTTGTACGGATCAAACTCTCTACACGGTCAATCCGTTCTTTGGTGTCGGCAGCCAACGAAAGGACCAGTTTCAAGTTGTAACGGAAGGCACGATGCATGTTGAGCAAGAAGTCCTTGTTCTGCCTAGACTGCTTGTACTTGCGGTACACATCCTCCATAATATACAAAATAGCATATTTGGCATCATCTATGTTATGGTCGTAGATGTGCTTGATGGAAAGGTCGAGAATGCGATTCAATTCCAATACTTGACCTTTGCCGTTAAGCAGGTTGTCAAGTTGCTTGGTAAAGAATTTCACTTGCTCACGACGGTTAAGGTTATCTATCGTATCCAACTTGTCGTGTGCCTGTTTCAACTTCTTGGCTGATGATATATGGTTAAGCAACCGGTTCTTATATTGCACACGGGCTGGATCCTTGTCGAGATTGTTAACCATCTCTTCCGCAAGTTCTGGCTTGTGCTGATAAACCATATCTATCAAGCGTTTATAATCATCGAGCGTTCCATTCAGGCGAAGGCTTCGCATGGCGGTTTCGGCAACAGGCTTAACCAGGTTGCCAAGATTATTCTCCACACACTCATTGATGCTCATATCGAGGCGGTTCACCTTATCGAAAGTAGAAGATATTGACTCTGCCAGTTCTATGCCTTTTTCAAAGAACACTTCTTTATCTCCCTTCTTCTGAAAATAAGGGGCTATCTGAAGAAACAGGAATGCCTTGTCTGCTTTATTGTCGATACGATCAATGGCATCAAACCAGGTCTTGCTGTCCTTATTGGAGAACTCTGATTTAGAATGGCGCAAAGCTGCAAGACAGGCTATCTTATAACCATCATGCTGGATGCCAAAGCGAGTAGGAAGTTTCTCGTTCACTATTCGCTCTATCTCATTGACTATTGCATTCTTCTGATTACTACTTAATGTCTGCTTAGGTTTTCCTTCTTTCAGACTCTTGGCGATGATATTGACCACCTGATAGAAAATTTCATCGTTGGTAGAATGCTCCAGGATGGCTATAAGGTCTTGATAGTCCTTGTATTCCAATGGGTATGCCTGATATTCCGCAGATACCCCAGACAGAGAGGCTTCCTTGCAGAAGATGAATTCTGTTACATGCTTTAAACAGTCGTTCATGAACTGCTCATCGTAGCGGGTCAAGAGAGAATAAAGGGTATCCCTGCTATAATAGAACATGGCTGGCGCAATGCCATAAATGACTATTTTCTGATCCAACACCGAACAGGAGTCAAAATGAGCAGGGAAATATTTTCCACATAGTTGGTTGAATTGCTTGGTATCGTTGGCAAGATAGTACTCCAAAGCGATATTGCTCCAAATAACAGCTTTCTCGCCATCTGACAACTGCGCATCTATATCATCAGCAAACTGCGTCAAGAGCTGTTCGTCTTCGCACATGCCATATCGTACAAGAAGTCCCATTGAACGGGAATAAAGTTCGAGGGCTATGTCGTATGCCGTGATACAAGATGATGATGCCAAGAAACACTCAGTCTTCATCTTGCGACATTTTTTCAGGATGTCCTCGGCATCACCACTTGAGACTTTGGCAAAGTTCTTTGCCAGGAAAAAGCCACATTCGATTCTTTCTTTCAACATCTCTATAGACTGCCAATTGTCTAATACTAAACCTTTAATCCTGTTGGCAAATGAATCCTCTGGAAAGTGTTTTGTCATCCACAAGTATATACGCATAAAGATGATAACCTTGCGTGACGGACGTTCCAATTTCTCAAAATAATGAAAATTGGCTTTCAACACTGGAAGGAATGCCTCATGATTTATCTGTTCGGCATAATACAACATGCGAGACAGTAATTCGAGAGGGTTCTCACGGTTGTCGTAGGTATTGTCGGTCTTGGCAATTAAATCGAAAAACTTATCCAGCTTCACCTTTTTCTCTTCCTGTTTTAACAGATACTGACTGGCAGCCAAGGAATAGGCTCGTTTCTTGCGTTCCGTTGTGTTGATTTGGTCTATCAACTCATCTATCATCGTTGGGTAATCACATACCAATGCCTTAATAGGTTCTTCAACTACTTTCAAATGATAGGCGGTTTCTTCCAAAAGGTGTCGGATGCCCGATATGATGTCACGGCGTATGTCGCCAGTGGAACAGCCCAAAGTATTCTCTGTCTCTGACCGTTTGCCCAGATAGTCAAACCTACCTAACAGCTTTGACAGACATGACACACGAACCGATTCGTCTTCCAAATCACAGATGTAGAGATACAGAAGTTCAAGTCGGGACTTGCTCTCCTCTGGAAGGATGTCTTTTGTTGCCTCAATGATAGTCAGTTCGGCATCCACATAATCAAACGTCGGGTATTTGATGGTGTCGGTGAGAGACTCTATATAAGCCATAGCCTTTTTCATCTCTTCGGGCGTCATCTTTGACATAGAATGACAAACGGTGTTGAGAATCTTGGCTTTCGGCATATCTGTATCTGAAACTGCCACTATCAATTGAATAGCTTGCAAAACAGCTTTGCCAATATTTTCCTTGTTCTCATGCTCAGGCAACCATATCTGCAACAAATGCAGCTTACGGGAATTGCTTGGCAGTTTAGCCAACTCACCCAAGAAGTAATCAACCGAGACATCTGCAAACAAGTTCTTGGCGGCATGAGTGAACGTGCGCAACTCATCGTCCTCAATCTTGGCACTGACCATATCGATATTGGTTACGTTGCCTGTTTCTGCATCCGTCTTGTTTGACATCAACGACATCAACGTGTAAACCCTATCGGCATTAACTGTCTCCTTGTTTGCCTTAGCTACTTTGTCAACAATGGCTATAGCTGACTCATAATCTATTGGCATCAAGAGTTTTGCCAACTCAATGGCTTTGCTTGGTATTTTCTCAAACTGTATGGTAGATACAAGTTGGTTAATGTTCTCTTTCAGTACCTCATAGTCGGAAGGGTTCAACAAATCCTTCTTTCTAGCTATAAGCAGAAATGACTTCAGGCGTTCCTCTGAAAGATACACATTACGAGATAATGCCAATGCTTGCTCGGAATGTCCAGTGGCAAGAAGAGCTTCCAATTCGTTGTCCCACAACTCATTTTTCTCAATCTCACGAGACATGGACTTATTGAGAGCAAAACGGAACAGGGTTGCCGCATATTTCTCCGGTTCATCCTTGCAGGCTTCATAGCCAAACTCGCACTGCTCGTTGAGAGCTGCCTGAGAATGCTTGTTGACAAGTATCTTCTGGATATTGTCCCTGCTGAGAAAGTTGACCAGCTGGTCTGTCTTATGCAAAGTCTTCATGAGGGGTGGGATGAAGCTGCAATGGGAAATCATATATTGTGGCATCTGCAAAACATGGAGTATCTTCAACTCTATGTTCTGCTTCAAACTCGTCAACTGACGCTTCAGGTATTTATGAAAGCCCTCATTGAGGAGGGTACAGATGCCCGACGAATCTATATGTACAAACTCCTTATATTTCTCAGACACCCCAAGAAATTCATCTTCTGACAGCGACAAGATGGCTGCTGCCACTGGCACTTGAAGAGGAAACTCCGTATAGGTCAATAAAGCGAAGAAATCATATGTCAAAGTTTCGTTTGTATCAAATATATGATGAAAATCAGCATCATACAAGTCGGTAGTGCCTGATGCATTTGATGCAACCAAATCCTTCAGCTTACCTTTCTTTATATAACGGTTGAGCACTGTTTCCATACGGCTTCCCAATCCTCTTGTGATGTCGCATAGGGCTTGAAGTTCTTCTTCATTAATGTCTGAAACTGATTTTCGGAAATAATCCTTTACGTCGGCATCACCAAACGGAATTATCTCGTATTCACTGATACTCAACTTTGAACAGGAAGGTATGATATTCTTGATAGCTTCTTTCTTGCCTGAAAAAATGAAGCGACCATTGTTCCAAAACATCTTCTCCAAAAACCGTTTGACACTCTCAACCTTTTCTGGCGGAACATGATCAAAACCATCAAAGACGAAGTATAATGGCTTATCTGAACGTTTGATTTTCCGATAAACTGATGGCCATAATGCTGTAATGTTGGCTTTCTCTGCATCCCTAATGTCGAAGAGTTCATCTGCCCCATAGGCATACCAGTACAGTTGCTCCACAACGCTGTGCTCCATCACATCCGCATCCATCAACATAATGTCAAGGCCATCGTTGAAATAGCTCATACAGTTACGACCATGCTCCCTGGCAAACTGCGCCAGCACTGTGGAAACACCAACACCCTCTTCACCATATAGGCAAAGAACATTATCTTCTACCAAACGCTTTTCGCACAAAGCAAGTATCTCCTTGCGGATGATTTCGTTGGAGACTGGACATGGTTTGGTATCACTATAGTAAAACATGTCGAGTATAGAGCTTTCTGCAATGGCCTCCTTGTTACAAGGACGGTTGCTCAGCACTTTCCTGGCATATTCTGCTCCATAGAAATTCTGCACAGAATATTTGGCATTAGGCAATATCTGCACGTTACTCTGCTGGATATCGAATTTATTTTGCTCGTCTGACATAAATATGAATTTAAAGAGGGTTAGGATACTTTCCAAAGTATCTTAGGATACTTGGCGAAGTATCTTAGGATACTTGCCCATGTATCTT
>CAKQRW010000081.1 GCA_934271655.1 uncultured Bacteroidaceae bacterium
TCGGGATGACACGACTCGAACGTGCGACCCCTTGGTCCCAAACCAAGTATACTACCAACTGTACTACATCCCGATGCCTTATGACCCCAAGTCTTTCATGCTCAATGTTGGTCGGGATGACACGACTCGAACGTGCGACCCCTTGGTCCCAAACCAAGTATACTACCAACTGTACTACATCCCGTTTTTACTGAGCAAGTAGCCTTGTTTCTCAAACGCGGTGCAAAGGTACGACTTTTTTTTGAATGCGCAAGCATCCATATAAGTTTTTTTTTCAATGTTTTACATAAAAAGTAAATAAAAGACTCTTTTAATGTGATTCTTTAAGAAAAAGAGCATCATTTATTAAGCGTTGCGCAACCATGGCCTAAAATAGGCTTTCATACAGATGTGCTGCTCACTAACGAAGCACTAGGCATTCCGCAACTCCATTCATGCAGAGAAAGCGCTTCATGCACAAAGAAAACACTTCATGCACGCACACAAAAAAAAAGGAGCGCCGAATGAACGGTGCTCCCATATACTTAAACTAACGTGTTTTCACGCAAAGCAAAGATTAGTTTGCGCTACCACCTGAGTGACCATTGTACTCAACGTTGACAATCTCAAGTGAAGAGCCCGCGTTTGCAGTAACGTGGAATCTTGCAGTACCAGAAACAACGTCAAACTCAATAGTCTTAGAGATTACACGGTAAGTCACCTTGCCGTCGCCTGTAGACTTGAAGTTAGCAGTCTTGTTCACATTGATCTCCTTTGAAGAACCGAGCTTACCTACGAGATACGCCTTAACGAGGACATTCTGCTTATCAACCTTCCAGCCAAGCTTAGAAGTGTACTTGATGTTGTTGTCGCCAGCTGCCACGATAGCAGTCTTAGTCTCATAAGTCTGCTTCTCCGCAACGTTCTCAACCTTTGCACGAAGAACGAAGTCCCATGCAGAGAAGTGAGGAACTGCTACAGAAAGAGTATTTGCAGTTGCATTACCCTCCACAGTTGATTCACCATTCTGAGCGTAGAAGGCAAGACCTGCCGACTCAGGAGCGCTGATTGTGATAGTTACAGGCTCAGAGAATGTAACGCCTGAAGGCTCGCAGATTGCCTGAAGAGTTGCGACCTCAGCCGAATCCTTCTTAGTCTCTGCCTCTACATTTTCGATTTCAGTTACAGGAACCTGCTTGATTGTATCGTTTGCAGGAACAACAACTACAGAGAATGCTGTTGTCTGAACCTGGCTCTGAGCTGCATCTACTGATGATGCAGGAATCTCCATAGCCACCTTATTCACAGTTGCGCCCTCTACAATCTCAACCTGAGCAGCCTCGCTCTCAGTGGTAGTAGTAGAATTCTCACCCTGGAACACAGTGACTGACTCCTGACCCTCAACTGCATCTGCGACATCCACAGCAGCAGGCTTAACAGTGAAGACGAAGTCGACATCGATACTTTCCTGGTCACCTACAGTGATAGTCTTCTCGATCTCATCTGTAGTGTACTTGCCTGGAGTGTTGGCTTTTGCCTTGATTGTGATAGTCTGGCCTTTTGTAGCAGATGAAGGACCTTCATAAGTCACGTCATCTACATTTGCTGTTTTGTTGATCTCACAAAGTACAACATTCTCCACGATGTCCACACTTGGGACTTCTGGAGTGTCGTCACCATCGCTGCTGAAACATGATGAAAGGAGTGCAGTAGATGCTACTGCTAAAGCTCCAAGATAAAAGTTAATCTTTTTCATGCTTTTTGTTTAATTGATTAAAGAGTTAATTAAAGTTATTATAAAAATCTATTTTTTCAAAGAACACATTAGCCAGACAGCGGATACTTGCATCATGTCCGGCATATTCTATTCTCTGCGCCAGCCCGGCAAAGCACTGCACTCGGGCGTTTCAACTCACCGCGCCAGCCCGGCACCACACTGCATTCAGTCATCCCTTTCACCGTGTCAAGCCATTCACCTCACCGCTCCAGTATGTTCACCTCCCCATGCGCCAAACCGCTCACTCCATGACACCGTCAAGGATGCGCTGCACATTACGCCTGATGTAGTCAGCATTCCAATACTGCAGCGAGCGGTTCTCCACCGGCCGCACCTCAAGCTCTGTGCCCATCTTCTGGTCAGCATACTCAAAATAACTGACCATGGCATACTGCAAGTCATAGTATTCCGGCAGATTGATCCTCACAGAGCCGCTCTGTCTGTTGCGCTTGCCGCGCACCGGTATTGCAAAGTGGAATCCCGCATTGTGCTCACCGCCAGTCAGCACACCATATATTCCGATGGCATAGTCGCCGAGATGCCTGGTGAGGTCTAGCCTTGCTCCGCAATCGCCGTAGACGAAACGCCCGGCCGTGAGTTGCGCCTGTATGGCAGAAGGCAGATGGAAATAGTCCACCTTGAGCAGCGCGCTCACTTCCGACCTCCGACCCTTCAGGTCGACCGACCCGACATACCACTTGTCTTTGCCGAAATAGCTGTCCACAGTCCAGTTGGCGCGCAAGCCTACCGCAAGCCCTGGCATGACACGATAGCCTAAGTCGACATTTGCGCCAGCTCTGCATGGGCGGAAGGCCCCGACGGTGGCTGTGCCATACCAGCGTCCTCCAGAGATGAAGTCTTGCTGGACATTGGCAGAACCAAGCTGAAAGCGCCTGTTGCGGTTGCCAGCATCCAGGTTGGTATAGACCGGTATGATCGGCTCTACATTTATCCTGTTGCCCTTCCAGAGAGAGGTCTCTATGGTAGGAGCTATGTAAAATCCCGCCTCAAAGAGCTTGTCAAACCTATGGTTGTCGAGCGACACAATTGGATTGAACGTAATGTCCAATTTGCCATACGTGCTGTGACCGCGTCCGCTGGCCTTCTGCGTATCTGTCCCCATAAGTGCTTCGGCCAACGCCTTTGTCTCATAGTCAGCATCCACAGTCCATCGCTCTCCCACCTTCACAGCTCGCACCGCCACCCTGGGCGTGCCATACTCCTCGATGAGCATGTCCACCCTCTCACACTCGGGATAGCTGGACTCAATAAGCTTGATGGCCTCTGCCGGCCCGCGGAACGTGCCGCGATAGGCCGGGTCATTGAAGGCCACGGCCACAGAATTTCCCTCTTTCTTCACCCTGACATTCTCAAAGCCCTCGGCACTCAAGTCATCCGCAGCGTTCTGAGCTCCAGCCGCCACGCTCACCAGGATTGACGCTATTATGATAAATTTCTTTTTCATAAGCCCTAATAACTGATTGTGTATTGATAACTGATGCCAGCACCCAAACACTTGAACTCTCTCGTGTATACCATCAGGTTGAGATGTCTAAAAGCCAGCAGATGCGCTCCTACATTCAGGCCCGATGTGTCCCACTCTGCCATCACACGCATGTTTTCTGCAAATGACGGTCTGAACTCAATGCCGCCGAACACGCCGTCATACACTACACCTGTGTCGAACTTGCGCGCATATCCCACGTTAAGGCCGAGCCTGCCGGCACGCCAAAGGGGCACATGCTTGGTCACCACGCCATACACCGATGTATATCGGCTGGAGCCATGGTCTGAGTATATGTCATTGACCCCTGCCACCACGCTTGGCAGCAGTGTACTGTCCTTCTCTGCAAAAGGGCGCAGGCGAAACGTTGTGGAACGATCTTGCTGATAGTACCCTCGCTTCACCTCTCCGTTTTTCACTTTAGTTGTCTTAAGGAGTGTTTCTCTGAATGCGCATTCCATCCATTTGAATGGGGTGAAACTGATATAATAAATACCAGTGTTATAGTTGCCAGGAGCCATATCCATCTCTTGGGGGACGTAGCTTACGCCGCCAACAAATGTGCCCGCCTCTTTCATGTCAGCTGTTGGCGTGTTCATCATGCCCTGCGTGCCTATGAGCATCTGGGCCTGCGATTTAGCCACGAACACTCCTGTCAGAGACAAAGCAATCACAATCCTTTTCACCTCATACATATTCTTTCTCATTTTGTTTACAACTCCCTAAAGAAATAATCTTGCCACAAAGTTACATCTTTTTTCTCACACATCGACCACAAATTCACTTTTTTCCACCTTTCAACAGAAAAAAATGTACTTTTTTATCAAACACAGCTATAAATGAACACACGACGCATCAATACTACAAAATAACATCATCGTTTCAGCTTGCCATTCCCAGCCCCCAGAACCGAGGCCCGTTCCAAAACGCTCCAAGACAAAGCAGCAGGCATATATCAAGACACAGCAGCAGGCATATATCAAGACACAGCGGCAAGCATGTCACAGAAGCACAGTAACAAACATACATCAAAAAAAATAGGAACATGCATGCATGAAAAAAACTGGCATGAATAAAGAGATGCAACAGGTATGGACCAAGAAATGCAACAGGCATGAATAAGTAGGTGTTCAAAATTATTTTATAGTACCAAGGGAAGCCGCCCCCATATTTGCCACACTCTCCCGGTCATATTTTCCTTCTGCTTATCAGTCGCTATGCCCGCATAGTTACTTCAAACAGAAGAAAAATCCGCCCAGGGATAGAGCACGCCAAATGTAAGCATCCGAAAATAGCCGACTTGTATATTACAAAAAAACTCGCAAGTGTTCACTTGCGAGTTTTTTTGTA
>CAKQRW010000082.1 GCA_934271655.1 uncultured Bacteroidaceae bacterium
TTACAAAAAAACTCGCAAGTGAACACTTGCGAGTTTTTTTGTAATATACAAGTCGGCTATTTTCGGATGCTTACGATGTATCAGTCATATTCATGCGATGTGTAAGGCATTCTTATGCGATGTATCTTTGTTATTTAGCATGTAGACGATTGAAACATAACATGGCGGCTATCTCTCGACAGCCGCCATGTATTGTAATGTGTTTCCTTTTACTTAATGTTTATTGGTTGTGCCACGCTTGACACTGATGTCGTGCAAAAGTAAAAGGAATCAAATATAGCTATCCTAATATCTTGATGATATAAACTGTATTATGCCTCACGGTGAATGCAGTTTTGCTAAGATAGCTGTATGTAAAAACTTTTGTATGTTCTGAATATATTTGTATGTTTATCATTGTCGCATATTGGCATTCACTGCTCCTCACGCTATTATATTATATAATGTGGGGCGGCTGTGATTTTGAGTTGCCTTATGCGTTAGCCTCTGCTACTATAGCCTCTACAGAGACTGTGCTGCGGTTGAGGCGTCCACGCTTGAACACTACGACTCCGTCTACGAGAGCATAGAGTGTGTCATCCTTACCGATGCCCACGTTCTTGCCTGGATAGTGCTTAGTGCCGCGCTGACGAACGATAATGTTGCCAGCCTTAACTGTCTCACCACCGAAATGCTTAAGTCCGAGTCTTTTTGAGTGTGACTCACGGCCGTTCTTTGAACTACCTACACCTTTCTTATGTGCCATTTCTAATAAATTCTAATTTTGGATTGTGTTAAAGAATAATTTTTTGTGTTCTGTCGATGCTGTGTCTAATGATTAAGCAACGATAGACTTGACGAGAACCTGAGTGAACTGCTCACGGTGACCTCTCATCTTGCGGTATCCCTTGCGGCGACGCTTGTGGAACACAAGTACCTTGTCTCCCTTTACGAGTGGAACAAGCACCTCGAGAACTACCTTAGCTCCTTCGACTGTTGGAGTGCCAATCTTGATTTCACCATTGTTGTCTACCAACAAAACCTTCTCAATCTCAACAGTTGCGCTTGTCTCCACGTCCTGAAGATGGTGGATGTAGAGCTTCTTTCCTTCTTCTACTTTGAACTGCTGACCCTGAATTTCTGCAATTACGTACATTTTAATTTTATTTGTTTTTTAGGGTTGAATCGGCAGGCGTGACACCCTGTGTGTCAACTTTTTCAAGCCTATCCGACATAAATCAAGCGCAAAGTTACGACTTTCCTTTGTTTTTGCCAAATATTTTCGGAGAAAAATGCCTCTTATTCTCTAAAATATCCATACGGAAGGAAATGTTTTGCGCGAATCATCTATATTTGGGCGCGTAGTTTGCCCCTGCGCCTGGTGTGGGGTATTCCTGATCTTGCTGTTTGTATGTGATGAGGATGTCTATCCATCAGCGATGTGGGGTGTGGGGCGTTCCTAATTTTGCAGTTCGTATATGCGTATGGCCTCTTTCTCAAACGCGTTCCACTTCTTTTCCCATGCCTTGAGAAGCCGACTCTTGTTGGCTTTGGGCAAGAATGCCCCGTTGATGCTATTCTTGCACAGTTGCTTGATGTCGTCGATGGAAAGGTCCCAGAAAAAAGCTGCTGCGAATAGGTCATCGACAAGCGAGCTGCGCATCTGGTAGGCTGGGTCGTCGTCGCAGATGGAGACAGCCATGTTCTCGCGCATGTATGCCGAGGCAGGATGCTGCCTCAGATCGCTGCAGTAGCCGAGTGTCTTGTTGGAGATGGGACAGCACTCCAGCGTGATGCCTTTGCTTGCGATGATGCCTTTCAGTGCGGGATGCTGGTGGAGGTTGAACCCGTGGCCGATGCGCTCTGCTCCCAGCATGATGGCTGAGGCTATCTCGTTATTGTCCGTTCTTACGGTCTCTCCAGCGTGGAGAGTTATGTGCAGTGATGGCTTTTTCGCCTTGGTCTGGTCTATCAGCTCTTTGAAATGTGCCAGCGGAATGCTTTGGTCCTCCTCGTTGACCAGGTCAAATCCTGTCACAAGGTCATTTCCTCCTGCGACAGTGTCTTTTATGTTCTCGCTGATGAACAGTCCGTTGTCAAAGAGCTCGCCGTTGAATTCGCTCTTGTTGTAGGAGTCTGTCTTGGCTTTCAGACCGCAGAACACGATGCTCACGGAAAAATCAGGGTCTATGGCTCTCGCTGCGTTTACGGCCCTGTAGACAGCCCTCGCTTTGGCCAGGGCTTCCTCATGGCTGCCGAAGAACAGCAGACGAGGCTCTATGTGCGACACGCCTTGGCTGATGTAGTATCTGAAGGCTCGGGTGTAATAGTCCTCCTCTAGCTCTGGAGTGGATGTCAGTTCTGACATCTTGCGGAAGATGCCGTTGAACCAGTCCCATGCCCGTAGTCCGTCGGCTCCCTTCAGGGTCCAAGCCTTGACAAAGTCTTCTTGTGTGAATCCGGCTGAGAGAGCGTCTTGCATTGACATCCATTCCGCAGGGATGTCTACTAGGCCGTCAGGGTAGTATTTGAGTTTGCCAAAGTTTTTTCCCTTGGCTGTGAGAATCTTCATTTCGGGATGGTCTGCCAAGAAATCCATCAGCATGTCGGTAGGCAGCATGGCGCTGCCGTGCACATGCAGGTCGGCGCCCTTGGGCATTTTCTGGCATAGGCCGTATAGCTTTGACGAGCGGAATGAGGCTGTGTCGTCAAGGAAGTCCTGGAATGCGCCGTTGTGGCTCTTCTTCAGTTCTGCCTTGTAGCTGTCGTATACGGCTCTCATAGCGTCGTCTGTCTTTGTGCGGCAACCCTTTGCTTGGATGTGGAGTGTGCATGGCAGGGTTGCCAAGGCAATGATGGCGATTCGTGCAAGTGTCATATATAATATAATGAGTAAAGTGCGAAATGCTGTGTTGATGAGTGGAGTGCGAGATGCTGTGTGTCCGGTGTGGTAGCGGTAGCGCATGACGCTGCCAGGCGAATGCTGGCGTGTGGGCAGCAGCTTGTCTGTAGGCGTGTCTTGCTTGCCTCTTGGCAGGGATGATTGTATCAGCGCTGCATGGCGTCATAAGCAGGTGCCCCAGTCTGTTGTATAGTATCGAAAAGGGAGGAGTCTGCTATGTCTGCCTACTTGTTGTCCACTTTGAACACGATCCTGAAGTTGCCGTCGCTGTAGCTTGTGCTTGTGATGTGGAAGCCTCCAATCTCCTTCGTCGAACAGACATGCTGTCCGATGCACGGACATACATCATAGTCTCCTATGCGCACCAGTCTCAATGTCTCGCTTGCATCTTCCGGGAGTTTGTCAAGTTTCACTCCGCTGGGTATGCTGTCGCGGGTGACATACTCATATGTCACTGGCAGGTCGGCGGCTATAAGCTCGTTCATTCTCCGTTCTATGTCTTCAATCTGCTCTGTTGTGGGGCAAGAGTCGAGGTCGAAGTTTATCTTGCTTTTCTTCCTCTCTATATGGGCGTTCTTGGATCTTTCGCATCCAAACATGCGTCCCATTGTTTGGTTGAGCAGGTGCTCGGCTGTGTGCGAAGGCCTGTGTTCCGCCTTGTTGTGTTCGTTTAGTATCGGTTCGTTGTCCATGTTGCCGTCAGTATTTTTCGTCGTCAGCTTTTCTGTTGTGAGTTGAAAAACGCCGCATGATGGTGCTGCGTGTCATGGCAGCTTGTGTGTGCGCCGCAGTGATGGTGCAAAGTTACGAAAAAAACATGAGATATGATGTGCAGGGAAAGGAAAATAATTGTTGGAAAATTTACTGGGTAAGCATCCGAAAATAGCCGACTTGTATATTACAAAAAAACTCGCAAGTGTTCACTTGCGAGTTTTTTTGTAATA
>CAKQRW010000083.1 GCA_934271655.1 uncultured Bacteroidaceae bacterium
TTTTTGTTAAATACGCAAGCAAATACTATTATAAAAACTTAATCATCAGTTGGTTGAATATTATTCAGCAAACACTATTTAGGCAGATTGTTGTCGTTATACGTGATGTGGGCGTCTGTGCCGTTGCCACGTACAAGTCCCTTGAGGCTGTAGTATCCGTTGGGAAGTCCCACGAGCTGCTGCGCTATGCCCTCATATCCTTCGAAGCCGTCGGCCCATCCCTGTGACACGCCGATGAGTCCGCCCTGGTAGTAAAGGCCTACGCCAGCTGACCATCCCGACTGCGTGTTCTTGTTCTTGAACCACTGGTTGGTCACGTCCTTGTCTGAATACAGTGTGACCTTAGAGGAAATGTCCACACGGTTCTTGTCAGCCTCGTTCAGCTTTTCAGAGTAAGTGCCAGGATTGCCCACTTGTCCCCATTGCCATGTCTCTTCCTTCAGAGTCCATGTGCCGTCGTCATTCTTTGTCGGCGTGTATGCCGGATTCACAAACCATGGGTAGCTGATGAGAGAAGAGAAGTCGATGGCTCCCTTGTCATCTGGCACCTGGGTATTCAGATATGTGGCTCTTGCCTCTGACAATTTCTCGAATATGGCTGTGAAATAGGCTGTTGGGTTATCGCCGATAGTCATCACATCGTCTGTCTTGGCCGCAGCCTGCGCCTCTTCAAAGGCGGCTTTGAAGTCGCCTATGCCAGCGTAGTCTGTAGAGTTGGTCATATACTCTGTCACGTCAAAGAGGTCGCTCAGCTGGGTGACGATAGAGTAGCTCTTGGTGTACTTGTCGACGTCGGCTTTGATGCTGGCCAGGATATTGTCTGCTGTCTCAGCGTCTTTTGCCATGTCTATTTCATCATTGTAGTCAAGGAGAATGTCGGATATGGCTCCTGCGAAGCCGCTGAAGCCAGCATCTTCCACATCGCTCTGGAACTTCTCCAGGTCAGCCAATGCGTTTCTGCAGTCTGTCTTTGCGCTCTCCAGTTCGGCTTCTGAGCTGACAGGACCCTGGTACACTACCTGCAGGTTGCCAAATGGGAAGGAGTCCTGGTCCATCGCCTTGATTTTCTTGAAGCCGATGCGCACCCATGAGTCTTGCATGACCACGATGTTGAACTCGTTCCAGTAGCAGCCTGCGGCGAAGTAGGTGGCTACGCCCTTCACGCATGAGGGGCAATAATAGGTGACTTTTGTGCCGTCGGCCTCTGTCTTTGTGGCCGATGCGTCGTTTTGCCATGTCACGTCAGGGTTCTCATACAGCATGGATGTGATGCCTGATGCTGCGATGGAAACCACATTCTTTTCAAACTCGCGTACAGGAGTAGACTCAGGATTGTCGTCTGGAAGCACATTGGCATAGACGAAGGCATACTTCTTTGGTGTGCCTGCGAAATAAGTCTGGAAGCTGTTTGCGGGTGTTCCCTCGCGGTAGTGAGACTGCACCCTGATGGTGTACTGTCCTGCAGGAACTTTCACCACCTGGTAGATGTTGAAGGTCGGCTGGTTGTAGTAGCCAAGAATCTGCACCTCATCGGTGCCGCCGCCCTCATTTGGATGCAGGTCGCCTTTCCAGTAGTTGCCGAAGTCTGCCACATCGTTTGCGCCATAATCGTTTGGCTTGGCTGTGCCAGAGAACTTGAATGCTCCCGAGCAGTCTCCGAGACCTATCTCTGCAGCTACGTCCTGTCCCACTTGCCATTCAGCGGGTGCTTGTGCATAGAAACTTACCGTGGATAAGAATGCCATGCTAGATAGTAGTAATTTCTTCATTTTACAAAAGATTTAGATGTTATAAGTTAGACATAGGATGTTTTCTATATATGAAAGTACGTATTTTTTATAAGTGATTGAGAATGAGATAAGTTTTTATCTCATAAAAAGAAGAGGTTACGAA